>CAIQWJ010000026.1 GCA_903875575.1 uncultured Acidobacteriia bacterium
CGGCTTTGACGGTCAATTCTGCCCGGGGCGCAACGGTTTCGTTCACCCGGCGGTTGCATCACCTGTCGGGCCGCAGAGTGTCCCGCATGCAGTGAATCGTGCCCCGCCAGCCGAAGCAACCTTCTGATTCACAAGCATTTTACCAAATAAATTCAACAACATACACATTTCCCCAAATCCCCCCATGTTAGAACCTTGCATATGATCATCTCCGAAAAAAGACTAGCGGCCAACCGGCGCAACGCCCTCAAATCCCTCGGCCCCACCTCCCCCGCAGGCAAGGCCGCCTGCTCCAAAAACAGCCTCCGACACGGCATGCTCGCCAAATCCATCGTCCTCGAGGGCGAATCCCGCAGCGAATTCACCGCCCTCGTCAACTCCCTCCACGGCGAGTTCCAGCCCGCTACCCCCGCCGAACTCCTCCTCGTCGAGAACATGGCCGCCTACCGTTGGCGTCTCATGCGCCTCTGGTCCATCGAAACCGCCGAAATCGAATACGAAATCCGCCGCCAGACCGGCGAAGCCCTCACAGCCGACCCGCCCACCCGCGCCATGCTCGCCCTCCGCACCATCTCCAGCGAATCCCGCCGGCCCGACCTCGCCTCCCGCTACGAGCACCGTCACCGCCAGAGCTACCACAAAGCCCTCGACGACCTCCTCCGCCTCCAGGAAATACGTAATTCCGCCACACGGTCCCACCTAAACCCATGAAACCAAACGATCTCCACAAAAAGGTGAACCCATTTTTAGGCCCTGCAAACCCATTTTAAGGGCCTGCAAACCCATTTTCTCTGTGCTCTCTGTGGACCCTCTGTGGCCTCTGTGTGAAATCCGGTCACACGAATCCCCAAAATATTTCTAATCCAACAAGCGCCGCATTATCTGCAACTTACGCCCATACCCCCAACCCAACACCCCACGTTTCTTACCACCCCGCATGTTATCCGTAAGTCATGCCAGCCGATCTGACATTCACCGCAAAAGGCTGGCCGCACCACCACACCCAGGCCACCCCCACGCCAGACCACTCCGACCCCGTAGCCTTCTCCCGCACCCGCCTCCACTTCCAGCCCGACCCCAAACAGACCACCGTCCTCCAGTCCACCGCCAACCGCGGCATCCTCAATTGCTCCCGCCAATGGGGCAAATCCACCGTCACCGCCGCCAAAGCCGTCCACCGCGCCTTCACCCAACCGGAATCTCTCATCCTCGTCGCCACCCCCGGCGAACGCCAAAGCGCCGAATTCCTCCGCAAAGCCGCCGCCATGGTCCGCAAACTCAAACTCCCCGTCCGCGGCGATGGCGATAACAGCCTCTCCCTCCAGTTCCCCAATGGCTCCCGCATCGTGGGCCTCCCCGGTACCGAGGCCACCGTCCGCGGCTTCTCCGCCGTCTCGCTCCTCATCATCGACGAAGCCTCCCGCGTGAAGGATGAGATGTACCAAAGCCTCCGCCCCATGCTCGCCGTCGGCGAAGGCGACCTCTGGCTCATGAGCACCCCCAACGGACAGCGCGGTTTCTTCTACGACGTCTGGCACTCTGCCGACCCCGATTGGTTCCGCGTCACCGTCCCCGCCACCGAGTGTTCCCGCATTTCCGCAAAATTCCTCGCAAGCGAGCGCCGCCAAATGCGCCCCGAAACCTTCGAACAGGAGTACATGTGCGCCTTCACCGTCTCCGATAGCGCCTTCTTCGATCCGCAACTGATTGACGACGCCATCGATCTCTCCATTCCGCAACTCCGTGTCCCGGGGTACAGGGGCCTCTGAAATGTTTTTCCTAGGACTGGACCTCGGCCAGAAACGCGATCCCTCGGCGCTGGCCATGGTGGAAAGAGTGGAAAAAATGCCTGCTTGGTTAGCCGTGCGTCACGTGGAACGGATGCCGCTGGGCCTGCCCTATCCGGCGGTGGTCGCGCGCATCCGCGAAATCGTGCTGAGCAACGAGTTTCACGGCCAATGCACCCTCGCCGTGGATGCGACAGGAGTCGGTGCCCCGGTGGTCGACATGCTGCGCGCCGCCCGTCTGGGCTGCCCCATGACCGCTGTGACCATCACCGGTGGCGAAAAAGCCTCAGGCGACCAGTGGTCGGCCAACGCGTCAGTCCCGAAGCGCGACCTGATGGCGGAAATGCTGGTACTTCTGGAGCACCGCAAGCTGCGAATCGGCCAGATGCCGGAAGGAGCCCAACTGATCCGGGAACTAAAGGATATGCGAGCAAAACTAACCAGCCAGGGCACCGTCCGCATAGGAGCCGAAGGCACCGGAGAACACGACGATCTGGCCATGGCCCTGGCCTTAGCCTGCTGGCGGGCAAAAAGCCGTCCGCCCTGCGGAGAAATGACCCGAAGACTAATCTAAGCCCAAAAGTCTTCTCTGTGCTCTCTGTGGGCCTCCGTGATCTCTGTGTTAAAATTCCGAAACCTTTAGCGAAACACACTCATCTTTTCTAACAGGAACACCATAACATGCCGACCACTCAAACTCTCCCGGTTGTCCCCATCAAGAACTCTGTCCTCTTCCCGGACCTCCTGATGCCCCTCTCCGTCGGCCGCCCCAGGTCCGTCGCCGCCATCCAGGCCGCTCTGGCGTCCGAAGCGAAGGAAATCCTCGTCGTCACCCAGCGCGATTCCTCCGTTGAGGCCCCCGGCGAGGCCGACCTCTTCCCCATGGCCACCAGGGCCGTCATCAAACGCCACAACCGCAGCGGCGACAAGGTCGAAATCCTCGTCCTCGGCACCGAACGCGTTGCCATCACAGGCTTTACCGGCGAAGACTACCTCAGCGCCACCTACACCGTGGTCCCGGTCCCCGAAGATGAAATCGAAATAGACCCGGAACAGGAAGCCCTCCATCAGGAGGTCGTCGAACTCGCCACCAGCCTCCTCAAACAGGTCAACGCTGCCCTGCCCGCCGAGTTCACCCGCGCCATCACCGGCCAGGAGGACCCCCTCCAGATGGTCTGGATGCTCGCCAGCGTCCTGAGCATGGATATCAACCTCGAATACTCGCTCCTGGCGGCCGAATCCCGCCTCGAAGCGCTTCGGCTGATCCACGGCCACATCTCCCATGAGCTCCAGATCCGCGAACTCCGGGGCAAAATCGCCTCCAAAGCCCAGAATGAGATCGGCAAGGAGCAAAAGGAGTACGTCCTCCGCCAGCAACTCCGCGCCATCCAGCAGGAACTCGGCGGCAAAGAGGGCGAATCCGAGCTCGATCTGCTCCGCGAACGCCTCAAAGCAGCCGACCTGCCCGACGAAGTCCGCAAAGAGGCCGATCGCGAACTCTCGCGCCTCGAACGCCTCTCCACCCAGGCTCCCGACTACAACGTCGGCCGCACGTGGCTAGAACTGATCCTGGAATTACCATGGAAAACCGGCAGCGAGTCGGTCATCGACATCCCGGCCGCCCGCCAAACCCTGGCCGACGACCATTACGGCCTGAAAGACGTCAAAGAGCGCATTCTCGAACACCTCGGCGTCCTGAAGCTGAACCCGGCCGCGAAAGCCCCGATCCTCTGCTTCGTCGGCCCTCCCGGCGTAGGCAAAACCTCGCTCGGTCAGTCCATCGCCCGCGCCCTCGGCCGCAAATTCGAGCGCCTGAGCCTCGGCGGCATGCACGATGAGGCCGAACTCCGCGGCCATCGCCGTACCTATATAGGTGCCATGGCCGGCCGCATCATCCAGGCTATCCGACGCGCCGGCGTCAATAACCCGGTCCTCATGCTGGACGAAATGGACAAGCTCGGTCGCGATTTTCGCGGCGACCCGGCCGCCGCCCTGCTCGAAGTTCTCGATCCCGAACAGAACAAGACGTTCCGCGACAACTATCTCGATCTCCCGTTCGATATCTCGAAGGTCTTCTTCGTGATGACGGCCAACACGCTCGACACTATCCCGCAGCCGCTGCTCGACCGCATGGAAATCGTGCGCCTGGCCGGCTACAGCGAAGAGGAGAAGGTAGAAATCGCCCGCCGCTACCAGCTTCCCAAGCAATTGAAGGAATCCGGTCTGCCGGAAGGCTCCTGCGTCCTGAGTGACGAGGCCCTGCGCCTGGTCATTTCGCGCTATACCCGCGAAGCGGGCGTTCGGCAACTCGAACGCGCGATTGGCCGCATCATGCGGAAACTCGCCCTCAAAGTAGCCGAAGGCACCAACGGTCCCGTGGAAATCGGCAAGCAGGAACTGACAGATCTGCTGGGGCCGGAACGCTTCTCACCGGAAGAAGCCCGCAAGGACGTGCCCGCAGGTGTCGCGACAGGTCTGGCCTGGACCGAGGCCGGCGGCGACGTTCTCTATATCGAAGGTGCCCTGCTGAAAGATGGCAAGGGCCTGCAGCTCACCGGCCAGCTCGGCGAGGTGATGCAGGAATCGGTCCGCATCGCGCAAAGCTATATCTGGTCGCACGCCAGCGAGTTTGGCATCGACCAGTCGCTGTTCCGTCGCTACGGCATCCACGTGCACGTCCCGGCGGGAGCGATCCCCAAGGATGGCCCCTCAGCAGGCGTCACCATGACGACGGCGCTGACCTCGCTCTACACCGGCCTGCCGGTGCGCAGCGATACCGCGATGACAGGTGAAGTAACCCTTTCGGGTCTGGTCCTCCCGGTAGGCGGGATCAAAGAGAAGATGCTGGCCGCGCGCCGACTCGGCATCCGGCGGGTAATCATCCCGAAGCAGAACGAAAAGGACCTGCGCGATCTCCCCGAGGATGCCCGAGCCGACATGGAATTCATCCTGGCCGGACACGTGCATGAAGTATTACGTGCAGCAATCCCGGGCATCACCGAGCAGCACTTGTTACGAGTAGCCGCCTAAGCGCCGGGATCGCCGTTTTCGCCCGCGAAAGGTGCCTTTGGAGAGCCGCGACCGCAAGGGAGCGAACGATTTTCAACCGCGAGAGGAATGACCAAATGGATATCAACCGTCTAACCGAAAAAACCCAGGAAGCCCTGCAAACCGCCCAAAGCGACGCCCTACGACACGGCAACCAACAGGTGGACGTCGAACATCTCCTCGCCGCACTCCTCGCCCAGGAAGGAGGCCTCGCCGCCTCCATCCTGAAACGCGCCGGAGCCAACGTCGAAACCCTGGCCGCCACCCTCGAGCAAGACCTGGAGCGACTGCCCAAGGTCACCGGCCCCACTGGCCCCCCGAGCCAGATCTACGTAACCGCCCGCCTCAACAAGCTCTTCACCCGAGCCGAAGACGAGGCCAAAAAGCTCAAAGACGACTTCATCTCCGTAGAGCACTTCCTCCTCGCCGCCGTCGAAGACTCGAAAGCCTTCAAAGACTTCGGTATCACCCGGGACCGCCTCATGCAGGCCCTCCGCGAAGTCCGCGGCAGCCAGCGCGTCACCAGCAAAAACCCGGAAGGCACCTACGAAGCGCTAGAAAAGTACGGTCGCGATCTCACGAAAGCCGCGGAAGCCGGCAAACTCGACCCCGTCATCGGCCGCGACGAAGAGATCCGCCGCGTCATCCAGGTCCTGTCCCGCCGCACCAAAAACAATCCGGTGCTGATCGGCGAACCCGGCGTCGGCAAAACCGCCATCGTGGAAGGTCTCGCCCAGCGCATCGTGCGCGGCGACGTCACCGAAGGCCTCAAGGAAAAGAAGATCGTCTCCCTCGATATGGGCGCGCTGATCGCCGGCGCGAAGTTCCGCGGCGAATTCGAAGAGCGCCTGAAAGCCGTCCTCAAGGAAGTTCTCGATTCCAACGGCGAGATCATTCTCTTCATCGACGAACTCCACACCGTAGTTGGCGCAGGCAAAGCCGAAGGCTCCATGGATGCGGGCAATCTGCTGAAGCCGATGCTGGCCCGTGGCGAACTGCACTGCATCGGTGCCACCACCCTCGATGAATACCGCAAGTACATCGAGAAAGACGCCGCCCTGGAGCGCCGCTTCCAGCCCGTCATGGTGGATCAACCCACGGTGGAAGACACCATCTCCATCCTGCGCGGCCTGAAGGATCGCTACGAACTGCACCATGGCGTGCGCATCAAAGACGCCGCACTGGTGAGCGCCGCGATACTCTCTGACCGCTACATCTCAGACCGTTTCCTGCCGGACAAGGCCATCGATCTGGTGGACGAATCCGCCGCCAAGCTGCGCGTGGAGATCGACTCCATGCCGGCCGAACTCGACGAAATCCTCCGCCGCACCATGCAGCTCGAAATCGAGCGCCAGGCGCTGAAGAAAGAGAAAGACGCCGCTTCAAAGGAGCGTCTGCACAAAATTGAAGTCGAGGTCGGCAACCTCCGCGCCGAAGGCGACGCACTCAAGGCTCGCTGGCAACTGGAGAAGGAATCCGTCCAGGGCCTGCGCACCCTCCGCGAGCAGATCGATCAAGTGAAAACCGAGATCGATCAGGCCGAGCGCGCCTATGATCTGAACCGCGCCGCCGAACTGAAATACGGTAAGATGCGCGAGCTCACCAGTAAACTGGCGGCAGCCGAATCCGTCGCGGCAAGCCCGAAGAAGCTGCTGAAAGAAGAAGTCGGCGAGGAAGATATCGCCGCCGTAGTCAGCCGCTGGACCGGCGTTCCGGTCTCTCGCCTCCTCGAAGGAGAGATGCAGAAGCTCATGCACCTCGAAGAAGAACTGCACAAGCGGGTGATCGGCCAGGACGAAGCAGTGACCGCTGTTTCTGAGGCGGTGATCCGGGCCCGCGCGGGCTTAAAAGATCCGAACCGCCCGATCGGCAGCTTCATCTTCCTCGGGCCGACAGGCGTCGGCAAGACGGAACTTGCCCGCGCGCTGGCGCAGTACCTTTTCGATGACGAGCACAACATGGTGCGCATCGACATGTCCGAGTATCAGGAAAAGCACACCGTGGCGCGTCTGCTCGGAGCGCCTCCCGGCTACGTGGGCTTCGAAGAAGGCGGCCAGTTGACTGAGGCTGTGCGCCGCAAGCCCTACTCGGTGATCCTGTTCGACGAAATCGAAAAGGCCCACCCGGACATCTTCAACGTCATGCTCCAGATTCTGGACGACGGGCGTCTGACCGATGGCCAGGGCCGCACCGTGAACTTCAAGAACACGATCCTGATCATGACTTCCAACGTCGGCAGTCATCGGATTCTCGATTACAGGGGTGCCTTCGCCGGGCAGGCTTACGACAACATGAAGAATGCGGTGCTCGATGAACTGCGTGGCGGTTTCCGTCCCGAGTTCCTGAACCGCATCGACGAGATCATCGTCTTCCACGCGCTCAACGAGAAGCACCTCAAGCAGATCGTCGAGATCCAGTTGGAAGGCCTCCGTGTTCGTCTGGCCGACCGCCACATTCTTCTCACGCTGACCGATGCGGCCCGTACGCATCTGGTGAAGACGGGTTACGACCCGGTCTACGGCGCGCGCCCGCTCAAACGGGCCATCCAGAAGCAGGTGGAAACCAGACTGGGCCGGATGATCATCGCCGGCAAGGTTCACGATGGCGAAGAGCTCGTCGTGGACTACGACAAAACGAAGGACGAACTGGTCTTCGAGCCAGCCCTGGTAGCCGCGTAACTGGTTACTCGATTGCACGAGTAGCACCGCAAGAAGGAGGCTTCTATGCCAGCATCTGTGATGTTACTCGTTGGCCTGACAGTAGTCATGGCGGTCCTCGGCGTGTATCGGTGGATTGTGGCTCACCGCGAGGATGACTGTATTCACATTGACGACGATCCGAGCGGCGAACTGCTCAGGAATCAACAGGAAACGACGCAGTCACTGCGGAAGATCGATCGCGCCGGTATCGCGCTGACCGTGGTCACTGCTATCTACGGCGTGGCTCTCATGGTGTTCTACCTCTACTCGGGGCTGAACTCCTACCATCCGCCCGCATAAGCGCCAGTTCGCGCAGCGTTGGGCGCTCTATGGCGTAGGCGTCCGATACAATCGGACGCTATGAGAGCCTTTTGGTCTGTCGTTCTGACGCTGCTGTGTTGTAGCCTGGGGGCGGAGGCGCAGCTTCGGGTGGAGGTCTCGTTTCCGGCGTCATTGCACGCTGGGGCGATCACCGGTCGCGTGCTGGTTTCGCTGAACCCCGGCGGCCAGTTGTTCGGGGCCGATGTCAGCGGTTTGCGCCCCGATGCGGTCGCAGTGGTGGATGGCAGCGCCAACGGCTTCCCGCTGGCAGCGTTGAAGGATCTGCCAGCCGGGGACTATACGGTGAAGGCGGTGATTTGCCCGTACACGGAGTTTCACCGTGCCGATGGGCATGTGATCTGGGCGCATAACGATCAGTGGGAAGGGCAGAATCCCACAGGGTCGCCGGGCAACCTGTTGAGCGAGGCGCAAACGGTCCACGTGGATCCGTCGCGGCCTTCCACTCTGCGGATGACGATGACGCAGGTGCAACCGCCGGTGGTTATGCCGGCGGACACGGCGTTTGTGAAGCACGTGAAGATACAGAGCCCGATGCTCTCGAAGTTCTGGGGGCAGCCGATCTACATCGGTGCGACCGTATTGCTGCCCAGGGATTACGAGCAGCACCCGGAGCAGAAGTACCCGGCTGTTTACCAGCAGAACCACTTCAGCCTGGGGGCTCCGTTCGGGTTTAACGGCAACACCGCAGTGGCCGGGTTTGCGAAGGACTGGACGGCGGATGATTTTCCGCGTGCGATTGGAGTGACGTTTCAGCATCCGACGGTTTACTACGACGATTCGTACGCGGCGAATTCGGCGAACAACGGCCCATACGGCGACGCTCTGACGCAGGAGCTGATCCCGTATCTGGAGAGTCATTTCCGGATGATTCCGGAGGCGAAGTCGCGACTGGTGACGGGCGGTTCGACCGGCGGATGGGAAGCGCTGGCGCTTCAGGTTTACTATCCGGACGTGTTCGGTGGGACGTGGGTGTTTTGTCCGGATTCGATCGACTTCAGTCGGTATCTGATTCTGGATATCTACAACGACGAGAACGCCTTCGTCCGGCCAGGTGTGAAGGCGGGCGCAGGGATGGGTTTAGCAAGCGATGAAAGGCCGATGCTGCGGAATCCGGAAGGCCAGACGACACGGACGTTGCGGGAGCAGAGTCAGCAGGAAGATGCAGTGGGCGGTAAGAGCCGCTCGGGCGGCCAGTTGGCGGGGTGGGATGCGGTGTTCGACCCGGTTGGGGACGACGGGTTTCCGAAGCCCCTGTGGGATCACAAGACCGGGAAGATCGATAAGGAAGTCGTGCAGTATATGAAAGACCACGGGTACGATCTGGCGAAGTACCTGGAGGCTCACTGGACGGAACTGGCACCGAAGCTGACGGGGAAGCTGCATTTCTACGTGGGCGACATGGATAACTGGTTTGCAAATCTGGCCGTCTACCGGATGGAGACGCTGCTGGGGAAACTCGGGGCGCAGGCGACGTTTACTTACGGGGCGAGGCAAGGACACATGTGGTATCCGATGAGCCAGTCGGAACTGGTACGGATGATGGTGGCGAAGTAGCCGCAATGCAAAGCGCTGCGGCTTCCAGGAGACTGGCGAATTGTTCCGGCCCCTGAATGGGCGGGACGTGGATGAACCCGCAGAGAGTGTCGTTGCCGGATTCTTCGATTTCGTGACGGGCGCAGTAGAAGGTGTGGTTGCAGACGTAACCACCGGCGTCGTCAGAGAAGGTGTGGGGGATTCCGCGCTCCGTCAGCGCGGCGGAGATCGCGTCCAACGGCAGGGTCGCCGGGTATAGCTCGGGCGCACCTGGCTTGATCGGTTGCCCTTCGCGAATTGTTCCAACGTTATCGGGAGCCGGGGATTCCGCGCGGTTTCGGGCAACGCGTTCGAGGCGCAAAGTGTCCGAGCGCGCGGCGAGGCCGAAGCAGATAACGGCCGTCGGACGCAGTTCGCGGATTAGCCGCACGATTTCGCGGGAAGCTGCCTCGTACTCAACGGGGAGAATGACGCGGGTCACGTTGGGATCGTCCGGGAGCGCGCGCAGCAGGTCGGCCGATGGGTTCGTTTCGGCGCCGCCGAAGGGCGTGAAGGCCGTTACCAGGATCATCCGGCCGCTCTCATGTAGGTGGTGTAGGTCTCGCGCTGCACCTGATAAAACGGTCGCAGATCCGGTGAATCCACCTCCACCATCATCAGCGGGCCGTTCATCAGCGCGAACAGGTCCGGCTGGCTCTTGTCAATCGGTTCGCGCCGCAACGTGAACGGCAGGGTGAGTTCGATGCGGTCGCCCTTCTTCCATTGCCTTCGAATGGTGGCCCAGCCGCCGGGCAACGCGCCGACAACGGTCTTCCGCCCGTTGACCAGAACTTCCGGCTGTTTCTCCAGCCATGAAGGGATGCGCAGGTGCACCCCGAATGACTGCGCCTTCTCCGGCTCCACCCGCAGCACGATGCGCTCAGAAGCTGGATAGTCCGTCTCCTGCACCAGGCGGACGCCATTGGCATTGAGTTCACTGCCAGCGTAGAGATTGACGCAGATGTCGCGCCCGTCTCCGAAGTAGACGCCGAGCGGATAGTCCGCTACGGATTGCAGCAACGTCCCCGCGCAGCAGGGCCATTTCTGTTTGTAGTAGCCCTTGTGCGCGCGGGCCTGGTAGTCGGAATAGTAGAAGTAGCCGCCGTCATCGTCAGGGTCGAGCGCTCCCAGAATCGTGTTGAACAGGAGCCGTTCGAGGCCATCGCCGTACTTTGACTCGCCGCTGAAGCTGGTGAGATAGCGGGCCAGCTTCTGGTGCGCGTAGAAACAGCATGGGGTTTCGAAGTGATCCCGTGTTGCAGTGAGACTCGCCGCGAGTTCGCCGGAATGGGGCTTCACAAACATCTCCTGCGGCGCCCAGGCACCGGAGGCGAACTGCTGTCCATCGGCCAGCATGTCCCAGGCATTGCGAATGGCGCGCAGATACTTCGGGTCGCCGAGCACTTCATACGCCTTCGCAGCGGAACTCAGCGCGATGATGTGGCTGTAGCCGTGCTTGCTTGGCAGGACGTTTTCGCCGCGGGCCAGCGGATCGAAGTACTCATCGAGCAGGTAGCGTTTTGCGAGATCGAGGTACCGGCTGTCGCCGGTCAGTGCGTAGGTATTGAAGAGGTTTTCAGGCAGTACGAAGGGCTCGTCATACGGTGGATTCTTCACGCCGATTCGGTCGAAGGTGTGGTCGGGGATGGTGCGAGTGGCCGCTTCGATGACTCTCGGCAGGAGTCCGCGGGCCGAATCCACTCCGGCTAGATTTGCGGCATCGAGCAGGCCGATCTCGTACTTATCGAGGATGTAGCAGGCCCACGTGGAAGCCTTCGCGCTGGCATATGGTTTGCCATCGCGTTCGAAGGTTTCTCCGTAACCGGCAACGAGCCGCCGTACTTTGGCCGCGGCTTCCGTATCACCAGTGCACGCGTGGAGGCGCGACAACCCGGAGATGAATTGCCCCAGGAGATGCCCAGGCACGAAACCTTCGCCGTCATACCAGCCGCCCATATCGAGACCCGGCGCGACCATGCCTGCGCGCTGCCGGTAGACCTTCAGCAGGCGGTCCTCATCCAGTTTGAGAAAGTGGGCCTGAGTGCGCCGGTACATCTCCGCCATGGGGCCCGTGGTCAGCCGGACTTGCGAGTAGTCGAACTCACGAAGGACGCGCCGGCCAGCAGTTGTCGCGGCATTGGCGGTGACCGCGCAAGCCGCCGCTGTGCCGAGAAAAGTACGACGCGTGAGCATGTATTACATTATCCGCGCTTATCGCGGCCGAGGCTATTCGATGACGAGCACTTCGTGATCGAGCACAGAAGGAATCGTTACCCGCGCCCAGCCGTTGGCGATGACTGGCGTCAGGACTTTGCCCGACACCAACAGCCTGGCGCTGCGGCCGTGAACACCCGCAGGCAGACGAACGCCGAACCTCAGGGGCCCGGAAGGAACCATGTCGTCATCTGTGACCGGCATCCGTCCAGTCGCGGTGAGATTGACAACATGGGCTATCACGCGGCCGGGCTGCGTGTACAGATTGCAATCGAACAAGCCCCTGCCATCCAGTTGCAGTGGGATGGCACCATTTGCAGCCCAGCGTACAAGGTTCGCGAGCAGAGTCGCATGATCGGGCAGGTTGTTGGTGGAGTAGAGGCGATCGATCTCAGCCGGCAAAAATGCCACGCGATCTTTCAGTATGAGACCAGGAATGTCCGTCTTGGGTTGACGCATCCAGGACGTTTCCGGCGGCAGCACAGGGAAAGGCCGGATGAAAGTCAGCGGGACCGCCACGCCGCTATCGAGCTTCAGAGGCAATAGCGTGCCGCCAAATGGCAGGATATCGGTTTCCGCGAAACCCTTGAGCACGGGATGGCGCTGGCCGGTTTCATGAGGCTCGTCACCGACTTCCGGTCCCCATACATCTGCTCGCAGTTCCGGTGTAAGGCGCAGATAGGAATGGAGCGTCTGAGTGGTGCTGGGGCGTTCGTTTCCTGCGGTGCCCATGAAGTGAGCGCCGAAAAGATCCGCCAGGCCATAGTCGCTGCGGGCATCGCCGAACTCGCTAAAGAGACTGGTAACGCCGGTCGCGATGAGCGCGCCACCCTTGCTCACGAAGTTCCGCACGGCGGCGCATTGCTCGTCCGACATGGCACCGATCGCGGGGAGGATCAGGACTTTGAGGTTCGCGCCGTCACGCTCGATGTGGTCGATATGAATCGGGACGTAAGGGATGCGCGCGCGAACCAGGCTGGCGGCAAAACCGCGATAGGGCGCGTCCACTAATTCGGCGGCGCGGTCCTGACCGTAGAAATCCGTGTTGCGTTGCGACCAAACGAGCCCTACCGTTGCCAGCGGCCGACGATTCAGCAGATACCTCTGGTTCGTCTCATGCCACTTCATGACCGGCTCAGCGGTGTGGTACATGCGGCGATCCTCATGATAGGCACCGATGTGGTGCCACCAGGGCGTGATGCCACCTGCCAGACCTTCAAGCATCCACATGCGGGCTTCCGCAACCGGCTTGCTGGCTACACGGAAGGTGCCGCGGCCCGCCTGATACATGGCCATGCTTTCCGGCGCGAGCTTGTCCCAGCCCAGAACGCCGTGCACCAGCTTGCCGGTATCGGCGTTTTCTTCAAAGCCTGCCGTGCCTCGCGACTGATGATCCAGGAAGACCATCTCGGCGCGGCCGAAGATCGCTTTGCAATCCCGGAATGAACTGCTCTGAGAAGTGACGGAACCGCTGTTCATGCCAAACCACAGGCAGTCCGGACCGCCAGCCGACCTGGTCGCGCGATTGTTCAGATCCCAGATTTCGATGCGCCGCGCATAATTCCAGTCGATCCAGCGCCGGTAGACGGGATCTTTCCAGTCAGGCTTTGCGGGCAGCGCCGAGCCAGCTTTGTCGCGGAACTTACGAGCGCAGTTCTCGCAGCAGCAAATGCTGTCGCGCCCCAGACCGCTCCAGCTGTTGTCGGCGAACCCATCGGGGTGGCTTCGGTCGATGATCTCGGTCAGGACGGCGGGAAGGTATTCGTCGTAATAAGGACTGTTGACGCAGGTGACGTATTTGTCCGCGGCGCGATACGGAGTGCCGTTGCTGGTGCGCGCAAACCAATCGGGATGCGCGGCGAAGAAGTCTTCCCCCGCCCTGTTGGAGTCCATACGGGCGATCACGGTCAGGCCATCGTCATGCGCGGCTTTCGCGAGTTCGCCGTATAAATCGCGGTCGCCCAGAAATTCAGCGCGGTGCTGGAGGGGAAATTTACTGGGGTAATACGCGACGATGCCGCCGGCGTTGATGATGACTCCCTGAACGCGGGTGCGTTTCCAGAAGCCGCGCCACCAAGCGACGTCGTAGCGCACGGGGTCCATCTCTGTGATGTTGGTCTGGCCCCAGCGGTAAGTGCGGCGGTACCACGGTTGGGTGGTGGCCGCGATGAGCGGACGAGGCGTGGCCGCGAGGCTGGCCGCGGTAACGGCTATAAAGTCGCGTCTGGAAGTCAGAGGCATCGTGTTCGCCAACTACGCGGGCTGAGTTTTGTCGCGACGTACCCACTTGTAGGCCTTGACGGAGTTCTTCCAGAAATACTTTTCGGCAGCGGCCTGGCCTTTTGACATGAAGTATTCGCGGACTATGGCCAGTTCCACTGGATACTCCGCCCACTGATCACTATTAGGCCAGTCGCTGCCGTAGAGCAAACGGTTCTCGCCGAAGATATCCCATAGCTCGTCGATGTGGGACTTATAGAAGGCGGGGTCTCGCGGGACATTCCCGTTGACGCGCTGGACCACGCCGGAGACTTTGACGAAGATCTGCGGGCGTTTGCCCAGTTCCCTGAGGTCGTTCTGGTAAGCGCGGAGTGCGGCGGGATCGGTGGGCTTTTCAAGTCTCGGCAGGTGATCCAGCACGACGCGGAGCGACGGTACTTTGTCGGTGAGGCGAACAATGTCCGCGATTAGTCGGGGATCGGGATTCGCGGTATCCATCACGAGGTCGGCATCTGCCAGTCGTTTGATGCCTGCGATGAAGACCGGGTTATCGATTGCCGACGTGAAATTCCGATTCCACAGATTTCCGTAACGAATGCCGCGGAACAAGGGATTCTTATGCAGTTTTTCCAGTTGTGACGGGAACTCAGGTTTCTCGGGTTCCATATTGCCGATGGTGCCGACGAGAATCTTGTCTTTCGCGGCGACGTCCAGCACCCACTGGTTATCGTCGAACCAGGGACTGGCCTCCACTTCGATGGCTCCCACAACACCGAGCGGTACGGCGATCTTTCGAAAGCGATCCGGGAGCGCGGTTTTATAGAGAACTGGATCGGCCTTGTCCGGCCAGGGCACACCTTGCGGCCGCGTGGGATCGAAAAGATGGATATGGCAGTCGATGATCGGGATGGCAGAGGCTGCATCCAGGTGTCCAATTGCTATAGCGCTGGTTCCTGCGAGAAATGTCCGTCGATTCACAGCAGCTATTTATATCACCAATGGATCGCAGCCTGTGTCCGGCGGTGCTAGATTGAAGGGTATTACGCGATGGAACCATCGCGCCGGAGGTGCTCTTTGAAACGTCACTTACTCCTGTTCGGGTTGGCTGCCATCACTGCGTTACCAGGGCTCTCCCAGCTTCCTCAGGGAGTTACGCGGGTGACCTGCGTGGAAGGCCTCACGGAATATCGGCTTGCCAACGGCCTTCGCGCCGTAGTTTTCTCCGACACCTCGAAGACCACTATCACGGTCAACATCACCTATCTGGCCGGTTCGCGTCAGGAAAACTACGGTGAATCCGGCATGGCGCACCTGATTGAACACTTGATGTCCTTCGGTTCTCCGAAATACCCCGATGCCAAGCGCGAGCAGAATGAGCACGGCGCGACGCGCAATGCCAGCACGAGCTTTGACCGCACCAACTACTACGAGACGTTTCCGGCGAGCGATGCCAATCTGGACTGGGCGCTGGATCTGGAAGCCGACCGCATGCTGAACGCGCTGGTCACGAAGGAAAGCCTGGCAAGTCAGATGTCGGTTGTGCGCAACGAATATGAATCCGGCGAAAACAGCCCGGCGCGGGTCCTGCAGGAGCGCGTTTATTCCACCGCTTTCCTCTGGCACAACTACGGCCGCAGCACGATTGGCTCCCGCTCGGATATTGAGAATGTGCCGATCGAACGGCTTCAGGAGTTCTATAAGCGTTACTACCGGCCGGACAACGCCGTCATCGTGATTGCCGGCAAACTGGATGAGGCTGCAACCGTGCGACTGCTCGCGGCGAAGTTCAGTGCCGTCCGTGCTCCTTCTGCACTAATCCCTGCGACCTACACGGCGGAACCCGTGCAGGATGGCGAACGCTTTGTCGCACTGCGACGCGCGGGAGATGTTCAACTCGCCGTGGCTGGTTATCATGTCCCGGCTACGTCGCATCCCGACAATGCACTCATGGAAGTTCTCAACGCGGTGCTGACTTCCGGCCCTTCGAGCCGCCTGCAAAAGGCACTGGTGGAAACGAAAAAGGCCTCCAGCGTGGGTGGAAATGTATCGCAACTGCGTGAGCCCGGGCTTGCGACCTTCAGCGCAACTGTGCGCAAAGATGCGTCGCTCGATGTTGCTAAGGACGCTATGCTCGCTGTTCTCGATGGTCTGGCCGCCAACCCGGTCACCCCCGCCGAGGTGGAACGGGCCAAAGCGCAACTTCTCTCTGCCACCGATCTGCAACTGGCTAATTCCACGTCGCTGGCCATGTCTCTCACCGAGTGGTCCGCCGCCGGCGACTGGCGGCTGGTCTTCCTGTTCCGGGATCGTATCCGGCAGGCCACCGCCGCCGAGGTACAGCGCGTTGCGCTTCTCTATCTGAAGCCATCCAATCGGACTCTGGGAATCTTCCAGCCCGAAGATAATCTGCAGCGCTCTGAGATTCCCGCGGCTCCCGATCCGGCTGCGATTCTTCACGACTACAAGGGAGATCCCGCGCTCGCGGCCGGGGAGGTATTCGAACTCTCCACAGCCAACATCGAAAGCCGGCTGGTTCGCTCGCGTCTGCCAAACGGCATGAGAGTCGCACTGCTGCCGAAGAAGAATCGCGGCGGCGCGGTGAGCGCGGTGATTCGCCTCAACTACGGGGACACTGCTTCGCTGAAAGACACTTTCGCTGCGTCCACTCTGGCGCGCGGGATTCTGATGCGCGGCACGAGCGCACACACCAAACAGCAGCTTCAGGATGAGATGACACGTTTGAAGCTGCAGATGACGGTAGCGGGCGGTGCAGGCATAACGACCGTCACGCTGCAGACCGTGGGCGCGAACCTGGAGCCGGCACTGCGACTGGCTGCGGAAGTTCTGCGGCAACCCGCTTTCCCTGCAGACGAGTTTGAGCAGTTACGTCTGGCGCAACTCGCTTCGCTCGAAGCATCGCGCACCGAGCCTACCACTGTTGCACCGAATGAACTGGCACGTCTGCTGAATCCGTACCCGGCGACGGACCCGCGCTATGTGCCTACAGCCGATGAAGCGGCGGCAGCGCTGAAGGCGGCCACCCTCGACGCGGCTAAACAGTTTTACAACGACTTCTATGGAGCTTCCAACGGTGAAGTGGTCATCGCAGGAGACATGGATAAGGACTCCATCGGCAAGCTGGCGCTGGAACTGTTCGGCAACTGGCGCAGTCCGCGGTCTTATGCGGAGTCGCGGCGTGCGTATCGAAAGACGCCGGTAGTGCAGCCCGTGATTACGCTGAAAGACAAGGCGAATGCTTCCGTTGTGGCCGGGGAATTGTGGCCGGTAGGCGAAACGCACCCGGACTTCCCTGCCCTGGTGCTGGCGAATTACATGCTGGGTGGGCACTCGACGTCGCGACTGTACCTGCGTATCCGCACGCAGGACGGGTACAGTTACGGGGTGTCATCCACACTGGCGGCCGATTCTCAGGAGAATTGGGCGCAGTGGAGCATGGCGGCGATCACTAATCCGTTGAATGCGCCGAAGGTGGTGCAGGATCTGCGCGAGGAAATCGCACGCGTGCTGAAAGATGGTTTTGCCGCAGGTGAAGTGGCTGCCGCCCGCAAGGGCTGGGCGGATGCGCGGCAGGTGCAGCGGGCGCAGGATTCGGCGTTAGCGGCACGAATTGTGCTGGATGAACATAACGGGCGCACGATGCAGTTCGATGCCGACCTGGAAGCTAAAGTGGCGGCGCTGACACCGGAGGCTGTCAACGCTGCATTCCGGCGCTATATGGATCCGGCCAATCTCACGGTCATCCAGGCCGGCGATTTGAAGTAGCCTGCGGGATTCGATACACTCTTCATCGAGTCCCTTTATGCAAAAGAACTTCCTGCTGTTTCTGTTGGCGACTGTTTCCGCCCATGCCGCGATTTCACAGCCCGTCTCCGTGACGGGAGGAAAGGTATCGGGCGTGCCAGCGCGTGATGCATCGATCACGGCGTTCAAGGGAATCCCCTTCGCCGCGCCGCCGGTTGGAGATCTGCGTTGGCATGCACCACAGCCGGTGATTCCGTGGACCGGCGTGAAGGTTGCGGACAAGCTGGGGACGAGCTGCATCCAGACGATCGTCACCGAGAAGAAGCCGTGGACTTACGAATTCATGGCGCACAACGACGTGAGCGAAGACTGCCTGCATCTGAACGTCTGGACCGCGGCGAAGAGTGCGAGCGAGAAGCGCCCCGTCCTTGTTTACATCTATGGCGGCGCGTTTGCGGAAGGCTCCACCGCCGTGCCGTCATATGACGGCGAGGGTCTGGCGAAGAAGGGTTTGGTCATGGTTACCATCAATTACCGGGTTGGCGTTTTCGGATTTTTTGCACATCCGGAATTGACGAAGGAAGCGGAGACGAAGACTTCCGGGAACTATGGACTGCTGGATCAGGTGGCGGCGCTGCGCTGGGTGCGGGATAACATCGCGAAGTTCGGGGGCGATCCGGCGAAGGTCACGATCGCGGGGCAATCGGCGGGTGCGAGTTCCGTGAATGCACTGGTGGCGTCGCCGTTGGCGAAAGGGCTGTTCGTGCGGGCGATTGCGGAAAGCGGCGCGACGCTGGCGGGTGGGCTGGGAGCAGCGGGGACGAAGTTAGAGCAGGCGGAACAAAGCGGCGTGACATTTGCGACGGCGAAAGGCGCGAAGTCGATTGCTGAATTGCGGGCGATGACGTGGCAGAAGATTACGGAGCCGCTGCCGGCTGGTGGGCGCGGCGGACGGGGCGGATTGATTGTGGATGGGTCTTTCCTGCCTTTGTCTGTGGCGGAAACGATGGCGCAGGGCAAGCAGAATGACGTGCCGACACTGACGGGCTGGAACAAGGGTGAGGGCGGTGCGACGCCGAATCCGACCGTGACGGCTGCTGCGTTTCAGGCTCAGGCGAAGCAGCGGTATGGCGACCGGGCAGATGAGTTTCTGAAGTTGTATGCGGCGGCTACCGATGAACAGGCTCGGGTGGCGGTGAATGAGAGTTCGTGGGATCAGCAGAGGACAGGGGCGTATTTGTGGGCGCGGAATCGGGCGAAAACTGCGAAGACGAACGCGTATACCTATTTCTGGGATCACGCGTTGCCGGGCCCGGACGCGGCGACTTACGGCGCGTTTCATACTTCGGAAGTTCCGTTTGCGCTGAATACGTTGTATATGTCGGAGCGGCCGTTTACGGAAGCGGATCACAAGATTGCGGATCAGGTGTCGTCGTACTGGGTGAATTTTGCGACCACCGGCGATCCGAATGGGAAAGGTTTAGTGACATGGCCGGCGGTGGGGGAGAAGGCCGAGACGATGGAGATTGGGGATAAACCGGGGGCGATTCCGGTGGCGGGGAGCGCGGAGAAGCTGGCGTTTTGGGAGAAGTTTTTGACGCGATAGAATCGTGCCAACTACGAACGATCAAGCCACTGCTTCAGTTCAGTGCGTACGAGCGGCAGGTGCAGTTGCACAGTTTCCCAGATGATCTCAAAATCGATTTGCCCATAATCGTGGACGACCCGATTGCGCATGCCGATGATTTTACGGAACGGCAACTCGGCGAATAGCGCCTTTGTCTCCGGATTGAGTTGGGCGGCGGCCTCACCAATGACGAGCAATCGCCGAAGCACAGCATCCTGAGTTTTGGCATCGCCCAGGAATTGCTCCAAAGTGTGACCCGAGACGTATTCGGCAATAACTTCTGCGGAGTTCAGAATATCGAGCAGATACGCGCGCTGCCTATTCTGCATAGAGATCCACGGCGGATTCCAGAATAGACTGTCGGCGTATCGGGTTATCGCCTCTTTCCACGGATCGCCTGGTCAGGAGATCGATTCGGATACCGAGGAGTTCCTGGAGCTCGTCCTGCATGGAGAAGAAATCGAGTCCCGGATGAACGTCAGGGCGAAAGGTAACCATCAAATCGACATCGCTGCCCGCGCGCGCTTCCCGTCTGGCGATGGAGCCAAACACTTCAAGGCGAGAAATGCCGTGCGCACGACAAAACTCCGGTACGAGCGACCGGAGTTCGTCGATTGTGGGAATGGCTGCAACCGGCATATGGCTACCAGATATTAAGATAACCTGGTTGGCGTGCAGGGCGTTCCTTATTCGATGAGCGCAAGGCGTACGAGCCGCATGTTACGAATCACCCGGACCGATGATGCAGAACGCAGAATACGCCAAGAGCAGGGCACTATCAGTTTGGAGTGGGCTTTTCGATGTGGTCGATGACCAGGATCGGCCTGTTCTCGGTGCCGCGTCGAAACTCCAGTCCGAGATCGGCGACGGAATAGGAGAAACCCCGGTCCTCGCCCGGCGTCTCAATTCGCGGCACGTAGAAGTCGTAGCGACCGGTTAAGCCAGTCCGGTCCCGCACGGGGCCGTCAAAGAATATGTAGTGAAGCGCATCTGCGAGGTCCTGCATCGTGGCTCCACGCATGTCCATGTCGGTGGGTTTGCCGCCGAGCGCACGCACACCTCCGCTCTCCAACGGAAGCCCCGTGGGGAGACTCGCGGCGGGTGTCGCTGGTTTCAAGCGGGGGCCACGCTTCGAGACAACAAGTTCAATGATCGTTCGCTTGGCTGGTTCCTCATGGAGGGCGAGCTTGAAACGCTCTTTGAGCGCGGCGCGCAGGGCGGAGTGGAGCAGATCCTGGTTCCTGGTTTGGCTTTGCCACGCTTTCAGGTCGTTTTGCGACACTCGCGCATCGATGGAGTAAAGGTCCTGGTGGACCCAACCTGGTTCGTTTTTCATTTCGGTGTCCTGCCACAGCTCTGTCCTCAGGGCTGGGGCTGACGGTCCAAAGGCAAACTCCAGCCACTGCCACATACCGGCCGTTGCAGTAAACCCGTTCGGCGTGGGATTCCCGACTCCGAGTTGCACGCCTGGCCCACGACTGACGGGTTTGATGGAGACCACTTCGAACCTGAATCCGCTAACAGAGCCTGAGCCAGAGGGAGCGTTCTGAGCCAGAGCGGAGATTGCGATGAACGCGAAAAGGCCTATCTTCATATCAATTCTCCGTTGGAATTCTTTCCACGTGGTCAACGATCAGATAATCCACCGGGATTTTCTCCGGCACCAGCTTGAGGCCGAGTTGCTTCTCGATGGCGACGAAGATCGAACCGTAGTCGGGGTGCGGGACGTCGGTCGGGTGATCGTCGCGGGTGAAAATCAGGTCGAAGTCATACTTGCCCGTCAGCCCGGTTTTGTCGACCGCCGGCTGTTTGAGTTCGGATCCGACTAAGATCGCAATCTGCTCCATGGGTGCGTTCTGGAATTTGAACTCGAAGCCCATGGACATGCCACTAAAAGGCGCACCCGTGTTTGGCTTCAGCCGGGAGCCTCCTTTTGCGAGGGTGAGGGCATAGCCCGGGACAATTCGGCGCTCGTTATGCGTTTCCAGGTGGACGCGTTCCTTCAGCAGGTTCTGGAGCATCGGCCGCATCTCCGCTTTGGTGAGACGCGCATCGCCTTCCACTTTTGCGCTGACATCGTAGTGCTGGGTACCCAGCCAGTCCGGCCCTCCGAGGATGTTCTGGTAAGGAACCCCGTAGGCGTCCGAGATCAGGCTCTTGAGCATTGTGTGGTACATGGTGAACCGGTTCGTCGGGTATGTGTGGTTCTGATTGGGGGCGTCGGGCCGGTTGTAATCGACGGTGGAGTGCGGGTCTTCGAGCCGGAACATGGCGGCTTCGAAGGACTGCGCTGCGGCCGAAGCCAGGATCGATAAACCTGCCAGCGTGGCCAGGCCGGTTGCGAGGAAGAGTTTTTTCATGTTAGGCCTACTTTGCGGGAGGTGTCATGCCGGCATCGAAGGCGGCGAGGTCGCGCTTCAGGTGAAGAACTTTTTCTTGCAAAGCGACGATGGCGGGATTGGTATCGATATCTACTCCCGCTTTTTCTCTAAGACCGTTCAGTTGACTTTCGTCGAGCATCATCTCTTCTACGATGGTGTTTCTGTAGCGTCCCCGCGCATTGTCCACTAAGGCCTGCTGTTGCTTTTGCGACTCCCTCCCGTTCTCGACATTCGTCTGAACGTTTAGATTTACGGCTGCCTGTGATTCAGCCGGAGCCACGCTGTAGGCCGTCGCCAGCAAAGAGCGGCTTTGTGCAGCCAGTTTGGTCTGATCCGGAAAGTCTTTCAACAATCGCTGGTACGCGGCAATTGCCGGCTGCTTTTTCGCTTGCTTGCGATAGCATTCGGCCATGCGGAAGAGCGCCGTCGCCGCAGTCTGACGGGCCGTGTCAAATTGTGTCATCACCGCCTGATATTGCTGGATTGCGGCCCCCGGATTCTGCTTGCCATCCTCCTCCAGGATGCCGTTGCGCAGCGTGTCCGCCAGATGCTCCTGCGCAAAACCGGCAGCTGTACATGTCAGCAGGATCGCGATCAATGTTTTGAATTTCATTCCAATAAGTCTCCCTGTTCGCAGTTTGTCGCACTTCGTCTTCGCAAATGTCACACTTCTGCAAAATCACAAACAGCATTTTCCAGGCGGTAGCCCACGCCGTGCACCGTCACGATCCAGCGCGGGTTTTTCGCGTCATCTTCCACCTTCGCCCGAAGCCCAACCATCTGGTTGTCCACTGTCCGCGTGGTGGGGAAAGCAGTCGCGCCCCATACCAGATCCAGGAAACGCTGGCGGGATACCGGCTCGCCTTCCGCCTCGGCGAGCAGACGCAGCATGGCAAATTCTTTGGCGGCCAGATGCAGAGGTTCATTACCCTTATGTGCCGTCAGCTTCACCAGATCGATTCGCATGTCGCCCATCGTAATGGCACGCGGTACCCGGCGAAGTGACTGGGACCGTCGCAGCAGCGCCCGCACCCGCGCCAGCAGTTCTTCCGTGCTGAAGGGTTTCACCAGATAATCGTCCGCACCGCTGTCGAGGCCGGTGACCCGATCAGGAATCTGACCTTTGGCCGTAACCATGAGGACGGGAGTTCGAATCGCGAGCCGTCGCAGTTCCGCGCAGACCGCGTAGCCGTCGAGCTTCGGCATCATCACATCGAGCAGGATCAGGTCGGGTTTCTCCGTCACCGCCAGTTCCAGGCCCGCCGCGCCATCGGCGGCAGTTTGCGCCCGGTAACCTTCGGACTCCAGAATGTCGCGCAGGACGACCCGCATAGCGTGCTCGTCTTCCACAATGAGGATGCGCGCTCCCGGATTTGGCGTTGCTGTGGTCATTTAGGTAGCTCCAGGCCAAAGCGGCTGCCCTTCCCCGGACTGCTTTCCACAATCACGCGGCCACAGTGCGCTTCGGCGACGTGCTTCACGATGCTCAACCCGATGCCGACACCTTCCGTCTCGCGGCGAAGCTCAGAACCATAGCGATAGAAGAGATCGAAAATCTTCTTCTGCTCTTCCGCAGGGATTCCGGGACCGTTGTCCACCACCCAGAACCGGACGACCGTGGGCAGGAGTTCCACTTCGACGTGCACCTCCGCATCGCTGTTGTCCACTCCCGTAGGGGAATGTTTGATGGCGTTGTCGAGCAGGTTCACCAGGCTTTGTTCCACGGCTTCACTGTCCCACGAAGGTTGCAGGCTGGCAAACTCCGGCGGCGGCTCGATCAGGCGGAGCCGCACGCCGCGTTCGGCCGCGCCTGGCTCCATCAGCATCACCGTGTGACGCAGGAGCGCCAGTGCATCGAGCGGCTCACGATGGTACTCCTTGCGGCCCTGATCGATCCGCGAGAAATCGAGGACGTTTTCCACCAGCGAGGAAAGTCGGCGGCACTCGCGCACGATCAGCCGGTAATAGTCTTTTTGTTTTTCCGCGCCATCGACACGTCCGCTTTCCAGGCTCTCCGCCATTAAACGGACCGCGGCGAGCGGGGCGCGCAATTCGTGCGACACGCTGGAGACGAGGTTGGATTTCATTTCGTTGAGGCGGGTCTGGACCCGGTAGGTGTGCCATAGACGCCAGAGGCCCAGCAGCGCGGCGGCTACGGCGGCGATGATGAGCCATTGCGTCATGAGTAGGCGGCGGCGATAGGGGGCGTAGAGAAGGTCGGGTCTGGTGAGATCGATGGCGATGTAGAACGGGTCATACTTCGCCTCCGGGTGCTTCGCATCGGATGAGAAGCTGCTCTTGCCGTAGGCGAGCACGGCGGTTGATTTCTGTTTCCCCCATTGGCCGACATTCAGCCGCTCTCCCGCCACATTGACCCACACTCCGAGATAATCGGGCAGATTCGCGTGAAGCGCTCGCCGCAGGGGCTCTATCGGGACAAGCGAGATTCGCCAGCCGCCGTCCTGCGGAATACACAAAGCCATGTTCTGCGTGGGCGTCTGCCGTTCGTACCAGTAAGGATAGAGGATTGTAGGCGTGCGCCGGTTTTGCAAAAGCCAAGCAAACTGCTGCATCGTGTCGCGTGTATGCTGGCGAGCGCTTTCCTGTTGCTGCCAGTTATCGCGGAGCCGGGCGACCGTGGTTCTGGCGGATTCGGTCGTGGCAATGGCGGCAACCTCATCCAAAAGTGTTGGGGAAAGGAAGGATGGGGCTGCGGCGAGGTTGTGCTCAATCGCAGCTGCGAGGTTCTGGGGCAGATCGCCTTTTGCGGTATGTCGCAGGGCGAGAAGCAGCGCCAGATCCGCAACGGGGGTGCCTGATTCGGTAACCTCGCCGGGGTACTGTTGCGCGATTGCGATGGCCTGTCGAGCCAACGTATCGCGATCACTATGCGGTTCGGCGGCAATCAGCAAACCCAGTTGCGCATTGGCGCGCGCGGGTGTCGCGTTGCCAGGCTCGCTCAGGGTCGTGAGCGCTTTGTTCGCAGCTTCCGCATTCGGATGTTGGAATCTGGCAGCCTGCGCGGTCCGCCACAGGTCTGTCTCGCGCGTATGCAGCTTTCCAGCCCAGTCGGGGGGCGTCGGAAGGCGGGGGTAGTCGGGGACCGCCCTCGCCTGGCCATCGACGATCTCTCCCTGCACAAGGTGCCCATCCTTCAGGCTCGCGGCAAGCAATACGCCGATCTGATCCCCAAGCTGCCGCGCCACATCAGGGGCAATCGAATTGGCCAGTTTCCTCGCATCCTGGTCGATCGCGGCCCGGTCTTCATGAAGAAAATGGAAAGCAACACCAGACAGCACGGCCACCGGCAGCACGATCAGTGCAGCCTGTCCGATCCATGCGAGTTGTGCGGGCCGCAGCTTCTTCATGCAAGGCTATCGTAACGTGGATGCCCGGCGCTGAATGTCACGGTTTTGTATGAATGTTCAGGCGGATAACTACGGGCAAACCTTAAGCTTCATTACCATCTCAACGCGATCAAGACCGGTGGCGTACCCATCTTTCACCGTCTCTGTCAACCGGAAGCCCTGCTTCTGAAAGAACGGTGCCGTATGTTGCGAAGTGGAGAGCCGCGCACGTTCCACTCCGGGCACCTTCGCCGCCTCCCGCAACCGATACAGTAACAGAAACCGCCCCAGCCCGCTGCCGTGCAGGTCCCGTCGCACCATGCCCCACGTCAGGCTCACCAGCGCGTCACCCTCTTCCGGTGCCCAACCGCCGCAGCCGACGATCCCGCCCTCGTGCTCCATCACGACATAAGGCCATCCGTTCCCTGCGAGAAACGCCGCAAAGCCCGCACGCTCGGAGGCGTGGAAGAAATCCGGGACGTTCGAATCGAAGAGAGCGAGACAAGCTGCCAGATCGCCCTCGGAGTATGGCCGTACTTCCATCGTTCCAGTGTCGCCTGGTCGTAGACACCCGCGCACGATGGGCGAGTTGGAGTAAACTGCCAGATAGCGATTCCGATGCCCCGCACCGGCCTTCTTTTATCTGCGCCGCTTTTCCTGGTCACCGCACTGTGCGGCCAAACCGCGCCCGGTCAGGTCGTCGAATTCAACAAAGACATCCGCCCTATCCTTTCCGACCACTGCTTCATGTGCCACGGCCCTGATGCCACGCATCGGCAGGCCGGATTGCGTTTCGATACTCCAGACGGGCCGGCTGCCGTCATCGTGCCCGGTCACCCGGAGCAAAGCGAAATCATCCGCCGCATCACCGCGACCGACGGCGATCAGATGCCGCCAACAACTTCAGGCAAGAAACCGATCACACCGCATGAGGCTGAACTGATCCGGCAATGGATTGCGCAGGGTGCGAAGTATCAGCCGTTCTGGTCTTTCATTCCACCCACGCGACCGGCCTTACCCACTGTGAAGAACGACGCATGGGTGCGGAATCCAATCGACAAATTCATTCTGTCGCGCCTCGAACGCGACGGCCTGCACCCTTCGCCCGAAGCCGATAAGCGAATTCTGATCCGACGCGTGACGCTGGATCTGACCGGTCTGCCTCCCACGCCCGCTGAGGTGGATGCTTTCATCGCCGACCAGTCGCCGAACGCCTGGGAGAAACTGGTGGATCGGCTACTCGCCTCGCCCCGCTACGGCGAGCGCATGGCCTTCCGCTGGATGGAAGCCGCGCGCTACGGCGACAGCAACGGTTACCAGACCGACGGGCCGCGCGACATGTGGCGCTGGCGCGATTGGGTGATCAACGCTTTCAACGGCAACATGCCGTGGGACCGCTTCACGGTGGAGCAACTGGCGGGTGATCTGCTGCCGAATGCCACGCTCGACCAGAAGATCGCTTCCGGCTTTAACCGCAATCACCGCACTACAGGTGAGGGCGGCATCATCGATGAGGAGTATCGCGTCGAGTACGTTGTCGACCGCGCGCAGACCACGTCCACCGTCTTCCTGGGGCTGACTCTGGGGTGTGCGCGATGCCACGATCATAAATTCGATCCGCTCACGCAGAAAGATTTCTACCGGTTTTACGCGTACTTCAATCAGATCCCCGGCGAACGCGGTTTCACCTGGAACTACGGTCCGGAAGAACCATTTGTGAAAGCTCCGCTGCCGGAACAGCAGAAGAAGCTGGAGGCCATGGACGCTCAGCTTGCGACGGCGCGCCAGACATTCAGCGCCTTCCAGCCTTTGATTGAGGCGGCACAAGCCAAATGGGAACGTAATGCCGCGCATCTGCCGGATTGGACTCCAACCGACGGATTGATTTTCCGTTCCGACTGGGCAGCCTCAACGCTTCCCGCAGATGAAGGCCCGGCAGGGAAAGCGCGGCAGTACGATGGCAAACAGTTTCTGGAAACGAACGGGGATGCGGCCGATTTTTCGTATCTGGATCCGTTTACGTTTTCTGCGTGGATCAAGCCGGAAACGACCGACGGCTCGATTCTCACGCGGCTCGACGATTTCATTGAGAGCCAGGGACATGGGCTGTATCTGATCGGCGGGAAGCTGCGACTGCATCTGACGCAGCGTTTCACGGATCTCGGGCTGCGTGTGGAAACCACCGATGCCGTGAAGATCAACGAGTGGCAGCATGTGGTGGTGACTTATGACGGCAAGCGCCTGGCGCGCGGCGTGAAATTCTATGTGAACGGCGAGTCGCAACCGGTCAACATTCTGTTCGATCAGAATACGGAACCGTTCCACAAGAAGAACACTCCCATCCGCATCGGCGCAGGCGGCGGTCTGCGGTTCACGGGCTCGATCGGCGACGCGCGCGTCTACAATCGTGCTCTGACTTCCGATGAAGTGGCGGCCCTTTCCGTTGCGGAACCCATCAGCCGTATTCCGGCCACAGGCCGCACGAAGGCGCAGCAGGTAAAGCTCAATCTGGCGTTTCTCGCCACAGACGCCCCAAAGAACATTCGCGAGGCGCGCGCGCAAACGGCCAGCTACCAGGCGGAACGCGATAAGTTCTACGATTCCATTCCAACCGTGATGGTGATGGCCGATGGGGCGAACCGCGATACGTTCCTGCTCAAGCGGGGCGCTTACGATGCACCCGGCGAGAAGGTCACCGCGTCCGTGCCGCAGATCCTGCTGCAGGGGTCGCTGCCGAAATTGCCCGACGGTACCGCGAACAACCGATTAGCCCTGGCGAACTGGATCATTGATCGCGGCAATCCGCTGCTGGCACGCGTCACCGTGAATCGCTTCTGGCAATCGTACTTTGGGACCGGCATTGTCAAGACCGTGGACGATTTCGGTTCACAAGGCGAATGGCCGGTGAACCCCGAATTGCTGGACTGGCTGGCGGTGGAATTCATGGACAGCGGCTGGAACGTGAAGGCCATGCAGAAGCTGATCGTGATGAGCGCCGCGTACCGGCAAGCCTCCGCCGTATCGCCGGCGCTGCTCGAAACCGATCCTGACAACCGTCTGCTCACGCGCGGCCCCAGGCTGCGTTTAGGGCCGGAAGCGATTCGCGATCAGGCGCTGGCGGTTTCAGGCCTGCTGGTGGATCAGCAGGGTGGTCCGTCGGTGAAACCCTACCAGCCGGCCGGCTTGTGGCAGGAACTCTCCAGCAACAACGGCTACGTGCAGGAAACTGGCGAAGGCCTCTGGCGTCGCAGCCTCTACACTTATTGGAAGCGCACCATCCCTCACCCGTACATGATGAATTTCGATTCTCCCAACCGCGAGCAGTGCGCGGTGTATGAGAACCGGACAAACTCGCCGCTCCAGGCGCTGGATCTCATGAACGAGGTGACGTTCGTTGAGGCTTCGCGCAAACTGGCCGAGCGCATGATGACCGAAGGCGGCACGGCGCCGGAAGCACGTCTCGCTTACGGCTACTCCCTGGCACTGGCGAGGAAACCTTCGGCACGCCAAAGCCAGGTGATGCTGCGGTTGCTCGGCGATCTGGAAACCAACTACACGGCTGACCCGAAAGCTGCGACGGCGTTTATTCATCAGGGTGCGTCACCGGTGCCCGCCAGCCTCAACGAGGCGCAGTTGGCGGCATATACCGGGGTTGCCAGTCTGATTCTGAATCTGGATGAGACGATTACGAAAGAGTAGACCATGACCAGGCGACACTTCTTTGGCATCAATTCGACTGGCGTAGGGCTGGCGGCGCTCAACTCCCTGCTGGGCCGTAAGCTGACGGCGGCGGAACGCATGCAGGCCGGTCTACCGGGACTGCCGCACTTTGCGCCCAAAGCCAAACGCATTATTTACCTGTTCCAATCGGGCGGGCCGTCGCAGATGGAGCTATTCGATTACAAGCCGAAGCTGGTCGATTACCAGGGGCAGGATCTGCCGGACTCGATTCGCAACGGCCAGCGGCTCACCGGTATGTCCGCCTCGCAGGCGACTTTCCCTGTGGTGCCGTCGAAGTTCTCGTTCGAGCGCCGCGGGCAATCTGGCGCGTGGGTCAGCGAGTTACTGCCGTTCACAGCAAAGATTGCGGATCAACTGACTTTCGTGAAAGCAGTTCACACCGAAGAGATCAATCACGATCCCGCGGTCACCATGTTCCAGACCGGCTTTCGTCTGGGCGGCAGGCCGAGTATGGGGGCTTGGGTTTCCTACGGTCTTGGCAGCGAGACGGAAGATCTGCCCGCCTTCTGCGTCATGATCTCCACCAATGGCGGCGGCCAGCCTCTCTATGACCGGTTGTGGGGGAGCGCCTTCCTGCCGAGCCGCTATCAGGGTGTAAAGTTTCGCTCGGGCGGCGATCCGGTGCTGTATCTATCCAACCCGCCAGGTTTCTCCGAGAAGAACCGTCGCACCTATCTGGATGCGCTGGGCGAGATGAATCAGGCGACAGAAGAGGAGTTCGGCGATCCCGAAACCAGCGCCCGCGTTTCGCAGTACGAAATGGCGTTCCGGATGCAATCGTCTGTTCCCGAACTGACGGACATTTCGAAGGAGCCCGCGAGCACGTTCGACCTTTACGGGCAGGATGCGAAGAAGCCCGGAACGTTCGCGGCGAATTGTCTGCTGGCCCGCAGACTGGCGGAGCGCGGCGTGCGATTCATCCAGCTTTACCATCGCGATTGGGATCACCACGGCGGGTTGCCCGCTAATCTGCCCAAGCGGTGCAAGGATGTGGACCAGGCTTCAGCAGCGCTGGTGACGGACCTGAAACAGCGAGGCATGCTCGACGACACGCTGGTGGTCTGGGGCGGCGAATTCGGGCGCACGGTTTATTGCCAGGGTCGTCTGACTGCGACCGATTATGGCCGCGACCATCATGGACGTTGCTTTACGGTGTGGATGGCGGGCGGCGGCATGCGGCCGGGCCTGAGTTACGGGGAGACGGACGATTACGGTTATAACGTGGTCAAAGATCCCGTGCACGTGCATGATCTGCAGGCGACGATTCTGCATTGTCTGGGGATCGACCACAAGCGACTAACATATCGATTCCAGGGGCGGGATTTCCGGCTGACGGATGTCGCGGGCGAAGTGGTCAACCCAATACTGGCGTAAGTACAGCAGGCCGGAAGACTTCCGGCGACAGCTTGTATTCGCCTTTTCCGTCAAGCTGGCAAGTCAATTCCAGACGGGGGTTCGCGATGCCCGCGTGCCGGTAGTAAAGGCGGAATGGATGCCACCCAGCCTCCAACCGCACGCTGCCGGTGTGCAGAGCGGCGGCATTCTTCAGCGGCTCGCCAATCACCCGAATGTCATGGAGAAACAGCATCGCGCCGGTATCGCTCTCCAGGGCGAACGTGTATTCGCCGGGCTGCGCCGCATAGAAATAACCTTCGAAGGCGACACCAAACCGCCCGCTGCCCTGGCCCAGATCGAGAGTTTTCGTCTCTCCGCGGCGGGCTGGCTTGAGAGTTCGGAAATCAGGCAACCAGGGCCAATCGCCCTTGAAGATCGAACGAGTCAGCCCCGGCTTACCGCCAGGTGTTCTCGTCGCAGGCGGCACCAGCGCATTGTCGTAGGGGCGCGGTGTAGTCGCATTCGGAACGCGCAACTGCAGCACGCGCGCTTTCATCGCCGTCTGGAGGCGCGCAAACTTCGGATCTTTTCCAAGGTCGTGGGCTTCCTGAATATCTTTATCCAGATCATAGATCTCAAAATCGTCATCCACCGATTTCACGTCGTAACGGACACCCATATAACCGTTCAGATAAACGTTCTGCATCTGCCCGCGTTTGCGGCCCCGGTGCGCTGGCGAAAAATCGGAAAATTTTGGTGTGGTGCCGCCCTCGAAATACTCCAGATAGATCGTGCTCTGACGTCGCTGGCCGCGCCCCGTGAGAGACGGCAGCAACGATACGCCATCCGACGCCGCCGGCACCGGCAAACCCGCCGCTTCGGCGAACGTGGCGAGCCAATCCCATTGGCCGGAAGGCTGGCTGTCCACGCGACCGGCCGGTATCATCGCGGGCCACCTCACCAGCGTTGGTTCGCGCATCCCGCCTTCCCACGTGTCGCGCTTGATGCCATCGAACGGCCCGTAGCCGCGAAAGAAAGTAGGGGCGTAGGGTTCGCCATCCAGATACGATTCGATGGAAGGCCCATTGTCGGAAGTAAAAACAACCATCGTATTGTTATCGATTTTCAGATCCTTCAGAAGCTGAAGAATATCGCCCACACCGGAATCAATGCGGCGCACATCGTTGGCATAACGCTGCTGCACGTCCGGCCACGGTACTTCCGGCGTCGCAGGATTATGGTCGTCATCCCAGGTGCTCTGCGCGTACTCCGGAAACATGTAGCTGTCCAGCGAACCCTCGGCGGTATTGAGCATCGCGTGGGGTTTGCCGGTCCATTGCACGCCGCCCTTGAGACCGCCGCCCGCCGGGTACGGACACGGCGGATTCTGTAGTTTCGCGTGCGGCGTGTCATACGCCAGATACACGAAAAACGGCTTCGCGGGATTCGCGGCAGTCTTGTCTGTGATCCACTTTTTCGCCTGTGCCGTCCACAGGTCGGTGGTGTAGCACTTATCCAGATCGGCGGCAATCTCGCGGTCATTCTGCCAGACTTCGCGCCCGTCTTCTTTGGGGTAGTGGAAGTGGCCGTCAATGTGACGGACGTAGCCGAAGAAGTAATCAAAGCCGCGCCGGGTCGGATAGGCGTCCCATGTGGCGTATTCTGCGGCCTTTTCGGAAGCCGGGGCGTTGATGGAGGGGTTCTTGTTCTGCTGGCTTTCCCAGTCGCCGCCCTGGAGACCCCATTTCCCGATCGCGGCCGTGGCGTAGCCCGCCTGTTGCAGCACTGTTCCCAGCGTATGTGAATCGGCCAGCGCCTTGTCGAACTGGTTGTCCCGGACATTGGCGTTGCCCTGCGTCAGACCGGAGAGCAAAGACGCCCGCGACGGCGCGCAGACGGGTGCGGCGCTGTAATGCTGTACTACTTTCACGCCATCGCGGGCCAGGGAATCGATATTGGGTGTGCTGAAGGCTGGCACAGCGCGATCATGGAGCGCGGCGCGCTGGTTTTGATAAAAAGCGCCGATATCACCGAAGCCGAGGTCATCGCAAAGGATGAAGACGATGTTGGGGCGCTGCGCGGGCCGCCCAACGGTTCGTGCGCCCAGGCTCCCGGGTGGAACCGCAGCCAGGCTGGCAACTGCGGCACCGGACAATTTGACGAACTCGCGTCTGGCTATCTTGCTCATCTACAGTCCCCGCTCTCCTCGTTGCAATATACTACCCGAACCCGATGCCGGGCGACACCTGATTTGTGCCGGTTTGGCGGACGTCCGGGAACGCACCCCCGGAAAACGACCTTCGGAACAATTCTGCGGCATCCGGCGTCATATATTATGTAGGAATGTTCGAGGTACCGATGTCAGCCTCCTGTTCGCTCAACATAAACGCGAGTCTCAACTCCGAGCAGCAGGCCTCGCTCGAAGACCAGATCCTTCTTTCGGCCCTCCAGCGGGCCGAGCCCAATGCCTACGAAACTCTGATCAGCCGCTTCCAGGCGCCGGTGTACAACCTCGCATGGCGATTGCTGGACGATCCGGGTGACGCGGGCGATGTGGTGCAGGAAGTGTTCCTCAAGGTATTCCGTAATGTGGATAGTTTTCGGGGCGATTCGACACTTCGCACCTGGATCTACCGCATTACCGTCAATGAGTCTCACAATCGCAGGCGCTGGCTGTTCCGGCATCGGAAGGGCGAGACAGGGATTGAAGAAGTCTACGCGGGCGAAGACTGCCGGGAAGTTCCGCTGGTGGATTCCGGGGAGACGCCGTTCGATTTTACGATGAACCGCGAGGCGCAGGTGCTGCTGGAAGAGGGTTTGGCGGCGATCAGTCCGTCGTTTCGCGCGGCACTGGTGCTCCGTGAAATGGAAGAGATGAGTTACGAAGAGATTGCGGCGGTACTGGACATTTCCATTGGTACTGTGAAGTCGCGGATTGTCCGCGGTCGCGAGGCATTGCGCGGGTATCTGGCGGATCGGCTAAAGCCGGTCGGGGCGCTGCAACTGGTGCCGGGGCAGGTGAAGGGATGACGGAACTACGCTGCAAAAACGTTCGTTCCAGCCTGTGGGACTACGCTGCCCGGGCGCTGCCGGAGTCTGAGCGCGCCGCGGTGGATTCCCATCTGGATGTTTGCCGGAATTGCGACCGCTGCCTTTCCGACGTCTCATCACTGCGCAACGGTTTCCGTCATCTGCCCGCGCAACCTGTACCGCCGCTACTGGCGACGAAACTGCGCGTGATTGCTTCACGGGAGCGTTCTCGCCAGATGATGCGGCTGAACCCGGCGCTGTGGCTCCGCGATAAGATCAGCAGCGCGGTAATGCGGTTCGACAACTTCCTGCGACCGCTGGCGGTGCCTGCCACCGGTGGGTTGCTGGCCTCCTGCTTCTGTTTTTCGCTGATTGCACACACCCTCCAGTTGCGGCCGTATGTTCCCGGGGACGACATGCCAATCGGGCTCTATACGGAGATGACGATCAACGACGTTTCGCCTTTCAGTCTCTCGCGTCAGGATGTGACGATGGAAGTTGCCGTAGACGCCACAGGCGCGGTGACGAACGTCACGCCGATGCCGCAAAGCGGCAACAAGCCCACCGCCGAAGAGCTGAATCAGATCGCCAATCTGGTCCTTTACAGCACGTTCACGCCGGCTACCAGGGCGGGCCAGAAGGTTGCGAGCAAGCGACTCCTGGCGATTCGTCATTTCGAAGTGCGCGATTGAGCCCGGCGCGACTGCAACCGGCGGGTGCCACTGCAAAAACAATGCGGGATCGCGCTTAGATGGCACGGCAAAAGCTGGGGCAACATTTCCTTGCGAGCGAACGCGTTCTGGAGCGTATTGCGACCGCCGCCTGCCCGGAAAACACGAAACAAGTCATTGAAATCGGCCCCGGCCAGGGTGCGCTGACAGAGCGACTGCTGGCGCACGCGCCGCGCGTGGTGGCGATTGAGATGGACCAGGAACTGGCCGCGCATCTGCGGGAACGCTGGCCGGATTCGCCGCAGTTTCAACTGGCGGAAGGCAATGCGCTCAACTACGACTGGACGCAGTGGGGCCCCGGCGTGCTCGCGGGGAACCTGCCTTACTACGTTTCGACCGCAATCATTTCAAAATATCTGGCAAAGCCTGGGGAGTTGAGCCAGGCGGTCTTCCTGATTCAGAAAGAAGTCGCCGAGCGAATCACGGCAAAGCCGGGTACGCGGGACTTTGGCTATCTCTCAGTAGAGTGCCAGTATCTGGCGGATGCGGAGTATCTGTTCAGCGTGCCCCCGGGGGCTTTCCGACCGCCGCCCAAAGTGGATTCGGCCGTGATTCGCCTGACGCCGCGCGCGGCGGAATTCACCCGTGAAGCAGAAGGCTTTCTGCATTTCGCCTCGGCCTGTTTCCGCCAGAAGCGAAAGACCCTGCGGAATAACCTGAACGGGCTTTACGCCAAAGAACGACTGGAAGCGCCGGCACTGGGAAAACGCGCCGAACAACTCAGCGTGGCGGAACTGCTGGAGTTGTTCCGCAGCGTTACGGACCTACCGGCAACACCACAGTGACGCCTGACGTGGAACTGGAGCCGTTGGGCAACGTCAGCGTCAGGTTGTAATTGCCCGGCTGAATATCCGGCGGCAGTTGAACGTTGATCTGGAATTCGCCGGCGGAAACCAGTGCTGCGCCCAGAACCTTCAGAGTGTAGGTACCAGCGGACATGGTAATCGCAGGCGTGAAGGTGGCCCCCGTCACAATAACCCCGGCTTGCGAAGCCGCGAGTCCGCTGGCGTACATCACGATGGTTTCATTCGGATGCGCTTTTTCCACGGACGCACCGGAGATGGCGGGGTCACCGATGAGCTTCGCGCTCAGGTGCACGGCAGAGGGAAAGAGCGTGCCACCAGCGCCATAGGAGAAGAATTCCGGGGCCGAGTCGACAATCGTCACCGGGATGGCGGCACTAAGGCTCGTTCCGTTCTTCACGATCACATCGGCATTGCCGTTCTTCACATTGGCAGGAATCTGGATGTCAATCTGACTTGGGCTGATGTACAGTATGGGCGCGGACAGGCCGCCGACGGTCACCTGCACGCCATCGAGAGTGGTGGGGAGCGGACTACCCGGTGAAATGCCGGAGGGAAAATCGGCATTGGTCCAGATGCGGGATGAGTTGGCGAGACCGAGGCCGTAAATGGCGGTCCATTGCCCCGCCACCACCGATTTGCGGGCGCTTTCGGCACCCTGCACGCTGCGGACTGTGGGCAGGACCGTTATTTTCGTGAGTCCGGCACCGACGTTTACCGCAACAGGGGTGGACGCAATACCCGCCGCGCTGACAGTGATGGAATAGGTGCCTGAGGGCATGCCGGCAGGCAGCGCAAAATCGACCGTTTGCGGCGTGGTGCCGCCGCCAACACCGATGTAACTCCAGTTGGTGGTGCGGGCGTAGTAGACGGAACCGGCGGCGTTGGCGAGGCTGACGATGGGATAGTTCTCATCCATCTCCGCGTCGTCACCGTAAGTGGCCCCGGCGGATTGGCCAGACAGGCCGGTGCCGCCAAGCGTGAACAGGCCGTTGGTGTTGGCGGTGATTGTGGAGACGACGGGCTGGAGCGAGGGGTCAGCTTCGCCGTCGGGAGTATAGACCCAGAGTTTATTGGAACCATCGGCGAACAATAGCTGGCCGACGGGCAGCATGAGCATACGGGTGACGTAAGCGGAACCGGTCGCGATACGGGTGTTCGGAATAGCGGGTGCGACCGGCGAGATCTGGTTCGTGGAGGGGTCGAAGTCGAACAACTGAGTGGGAAAGGAAAAAGTGGCGCCGAATTTAAGGGCGACCAATGCGCCGGTCGCGGTTGCGTTGGCGTTCAGGGTCACCTGGGTGGCGGAGTCGACGGTTTTGATGGCTGCACTGGAAGCTATGCCAGTTCCGCTGACGGCCCAATTCGCCAGCAACTGCGCGGTAGAGGGAATATCGGTCACGATGGGAGAGCCTGTAGTTGTTGTGCCTGTGGTCGAGACACCCAGGCCGGCATCGGCGGCGAGGATCACGTGACCATTGGGAAGCACGGCTGCGGGTGCATCGTCAGCTGCGAAGAGGAACGGGGTGCCGCCGATGGTGCCCATAATGTCGGGTCCTGCGGCCCAGGTGTTCGTGGAAGGCGTGTAGAGGGCGGTGTGGCCGGATGCGCCGATGATGAAAATGCGCCCATCCGCAAGGCGCAGGGCCGGGCCGAGTTCGGAGCCCACCGCGGAACTGCTAAGCAACGGAAGCGTCCCGTTGGCCGTGCCATCCGCCGGGGAGATGCCGGACCACAAATTTGCGACCGGATCATAACGCTCTGCATAGCCTTTGCCCGCGCTGTTGCTCTTGAAAATATCGTACGTCAGCACGGTGCCGTCATCGAGCAGCACCCAGCCTGTCTCACCCGAAGAACCGTACTTCCTTGCGGCCGTGACGGCCCAGGTGTCAGCAAGGTAGTTGTAAAAATAGCTATTCCCCGCGCCGCTGTTGCTGCCGGCCAGAATCTTACCGCCAGGCAGGAGCATGGAGGGCTGATCGCCGAAGCAGGTGGGGGCCGTCGATCTTACGGTAAAAGTGAGGGCAACTGCGGTGGCGTCGGCGGTGGCGCTGGCAGCTACATGAACGCCCGCGGAGTCAATGCTGGAAATGGTGGTGCCGGCGAGACCCGTACCAGCAACAAGCCAGCCCGACTGGAACCCCGTGGTGGAGGGAATCCCTGTGATGATATTCGAACCTTTGGCGAGATTTCCCGTGGTTACCACGGTGACGGTCAGTACGCTGCCGACGGTAATGGTGGCATTGGCGGAAAGATGAATCTGAGTAGGCGAATCGACACTCAGAATGGTCGCCCCGGTTGGAACGCCGGAACCCGCCACGTTCCAGCCCACTTGCCAGTTCACGCTCGCGGGGAGAGATGTCACCACGGGCGAACCGTTGGTGAGGCTGCCGGCAAAAGTGGTGGCACCGCAGGATTGATTCGGAAAGGGCGCAACCGGGGTCCAGACGTTGGCAACGGGGTCCCAGATTTCACCGGTGCCGGTTTCGTTGAGGACGTTCGCGGGACCCGAGTGACTCACCGCCGAACACCCACACGCGCCCGTCAGGCAGAACATTGGAAGCAAAATAAAGGCGACCGGTGTTCATCGGATTGATGGCGTTCTGGGTCCATGTGCCATTGACATAGCTGCCCTGAGCATCGGGAGTCAGGCGCATCCAGTGGGTGTGATCCGAGTGCTCAATCATGACGGTGCCGTCTGTCAGCAGAATCATAGTGCCCGCGCCGGAGGGTGCGGAATTAGCGAGCGAAGTCCAGGTGGCGGCCGGACTGAGAAGTTGGCTGGAAAGCAGGATCGCCGAAAGGGCGAAGCAGCGTTTGAGACTCGGCATCATGGTTTTATCGGGCGCGGTATTGGATATCAGTGTAGCCCGTTTCGGGTGTCAGGTGTCGCGGGACATTATGATGGAATAGCTCCGGGTTTCCGGTCGCGCGCATGGCCAACACCACTCTATCGATTCTCATTCCCCTCTACAACGAGGAGGAGTTCATTGTGGAACTCCTCAGCCGCGTGGTGGCTGCGCCCCTGCCCGAGGGTCTGGACCGCGAGATCGTGATTGTGGACGATTCCTCGAAGGACGATTCGCCCGAACTGGCGGAGGCATTCATCGCGGCCCATCCCGAGGTGCGGATGCGGTTGCTGCGGCAGACGCCGAACCAGGGGAAGGGCGCGGCCATCCGCAGGGCGCTGGAAGCCTCCGTGGGAGAATTCGCGGTGGTGCAGGACGCGGATCTGGAATACAATCCGGCCGAAATCGGCAAGCTTATGGGGCCGCTGCTGCGGGGCGACGCAGATGCGGTCTTCGGTTCGCGCTTTTTGGTGGCACACGAAACGCGTGTGCTCTATTTTTGGCATTCCGTGGCGAATGGCTGGCTGACGCTGCTGGCGAATATTGCGTCGGATCTGAATCTGACCGATATGGAGACCTGCTATAAGGCGTTTCGGACGTCGCTGGTGAAGACGATCCCCTTGACCAGCGAGCGCTTTGGGATGGAGCCGGAACTCACTATCAAGCTGGCGCGACGCAAGGCCAGAATCTATGAGACCGCGATCAGCTATCATGGCCGGACTTACGAGGAAGGCAAGAAGATCGGGCTGAAAGACGCTTTTGAAGCGCTTTGGGTGATTCTGAAATCGACCTTCACCAGCCAGATCTATAAGGACGCCACACCGCACGTGCTGGAGACGCTGTCTGAAGCGCCACGCTTCAATCGCTGGACGGCGGAGACGATCGCGCCTTACGTGGGTCTGCGAGTCCTGGAAATCGGCGCGGGCATGGGGAATCTGACCAGGTTGCTATGTCGGCGGCGGAAACGCTACGTGGCGACGGACTCCGTGCCGTATTTCCTGGAGCACCTGGGGATGGCGTTCCGGCACCGGCCGCTGATCCAGGTGGCAAGTCTCGATTGCCAGCAGGCGGGGGATTTTCAGCCGTTTGCAGGATCCGTGGATACCGTAGTGTGTCTGAATAAGCTGGAGCATGTGGCCGACGATGCGGAAGTCCTGCGGGATATCAGAACACTGCTGGAGCCTGCGGGACGCCTGATCCTGCTGGTGCCCAATGATCCGCGAGCCTTCGGGAGTCTGGATAACGCGCTGGGCCATTTGCGGCGCTACACGCGCGCGCAGGTGACCGGTCTGGTCACGGATGCTGGTTTCGAAGTGGAAAGAGTACTGGAGTACAACCGCATTTCCATGCCGGGCTGGCGGATCACGGGGAAGATACTGGGTGCGAAAACGGTTTCGGCGATCGGCTTGAAATTGTTTGACCGGCTGGTCTGGCTCTGGCGGAAGATCGACGGTGCCCTGCCCTGGCAGCCCATGTCATTGATCGTGATCGCGAAGCGGCGGGACTCTTAAGAACCGCTTTCAACGCGTGGTGCCGATCTTCTCCGCCATGCCGATATCGAATCTCTTAAAATCCAGATCCTGGATGTGGACGTTCATCCGAAGATTCTTCACCACGATCCGCGCGGCCAGATGATCTTCGCTGGAAACCTGCATCCAGAGGCCTTCACCCAGCGGCGACTGGTCCACGATCATGCTGGTGCCTTTCTGGACGCTGGCTAACAAGCCACCACCGATGCGGAAGTTGTCGTAGAAATGCACTTCGAGACGCGCCACCTGACGCTCGGCTTCATCAATCCAGACCGTCCCGGCGAGCTTCTTTGCCGCGCTTTGGTCCATGCCGCTGGCTTTCGCTTTGGGGTCGCCTTCGAAATCGAAGACCAGCGTTGCTCTGTCCCGGAGTACTTCCCGCCGCGGGTTGGAAGTCTTCGCGACGGCGAGGATCTGACTGATGATCCTGGCGCGACCGCCACCGCGACCCCGATCCGTGCCATGGGCGGCTTTCGTGTAGCCTTCGATCTCTTTGCGGACGCGTTCGAGTTCCTTCTCCTGATCGTGCGCGCTGAGTTCCACGCCGTCCTTTTTCAGAAGCCGGATGATGCGGTGTCCGTTCACAAAGAAGATCTCAGATTCCTGGGTTTTCGTTTCGGTTACCTTACCGTTACTGTCCAGACTGTCGGTGCGAATGATTTCATGGAAAGTATAGTTTTCCCGAATAGCATCGGTCTTGTGCTGGTGCTCCTGTACCTCTTTCAGCAAGGCGGTGGCGTCGGGAAGCGGGGCCTGAGCCTGCGCGAGTGCTGCGGCACACAATGCCAGCAGCGCCCCGGCGCGCGTGCCACGTTGATATAGACTCTTACGGTGGGGAATCACTTATGCCTTCCAGCTTGACACAATTCACGCGCCGCGACCTGATGATGCTTGCCGCCGCCGCACCCTTTGCCTTCGCGAAAGCCAATGGCGGTCGAATCGCGTGCCAGACCTATGTCTTCGAGCAACAGTATGGGGAGAGGAAAGAGAAGACCATCGATCATGTGGAAGACATTCTGACGGATGTGGTGGCCGCCGGGTTCCACGCGGTGGAACTCACAACTACGTTTTTTCCACCAGAGAAGACGAATGATTCGCTGGCGCTGCTCGATAAGCACAAACTCGCGCTGCCTATCGCGTACATCGGTGGCCCGATGCATGACGACCGCTGGCACAAGACTCACGAAAACGCGCTGGCTTATGCTGACCGCCTGAAGCCGCACAAGGGACTGGAAGCGATCAGTTTCAATTGCGATCCGAAGCCGAAGAGCGAGGCGAAGACGGAGGCCGAACTGGTGACGGAGGCGCTTGCGCTGGAGCAACTGGGCACAGACCTGAAGTCACGCGGACTGAAACTGCTGGTGCACGCGCACGCGCCGGAGATGGCCGATCATGCCCGCGAGTGGCGATATTTCTTCCACCACACGACACCGGCGCATGTGGGAATCTGCCTGGACACGCACTGGGTTTTCCGGGGCGGCGAAAACGTGATGGACATTCTGAAAGAAGCGGGCACACGGATCGGCGATGTCCACCTGCGAAACTCCGCGGATAAGATCTGGCTGGAAGAACTCGCCGATGGGGATGTGGACTACAAGGCCGCAGCGGCGGAACTGAAGAAGCTTCATTACAAGGGCTGGCTGACGGTGGAACTGGCCTGGGACCCGACGACGAAGCGCACGCGCACGCTGGTGGAGAACCTGAAGCGCAGCCGGGAGTATGCGGAGAGAGTCTTCGCCGCCCTGTAACTCAGAACCCGTATAACCGCGCCGGATTATCCACGAGTATTTTCCTGCGCACGGCCGCGTCCGGGGCCCAGACCGGGAGTTGATTCAGTAAACGTCCATCGTCGACCTGCAGCAGCGGCGTGACTGTGTTGACGGATCCGGTGTTGTCCGTGTGCGGCCAATCGGTACCCCAAAGAACGCGGTCGGGGTTCGCGGCGATCAGTGCACGCGCGAGTGGCGCGGCATCGGCATAGTCCGGCCCCTGTATCGAGGCGCGGTACGCGCCGGAAATCTTGACGTAAGCCTTCCCTGCCCGAAGTAATTCGACGAGGCTGCTGAAACCGGACTGGTCGAAACCCTGGGCCGTCTTCAGGCCGCCGAAATGATCGAAGACGACTGGAACGTCGGAGGCGAGCACCAGGTCTTTCATGCCGTTAAGTACAACGCTGTTGATAAACATCTGGACGTGCCAACCGATGCTCTTCGCCTGCCCGAGAGCGGCCTGCAGTCGCACGCGGGCTGCCGCCGGATCGTTCTGCCCTGCCGTGGCCAGATTGAGCCGAAGCCCGCGGAATCCGGCATTTCTCAGGCGTATTAACTCCAATCGGGGTGCGTTCTCGTCGACCACGGCAATGCCGCGGGCGTCGGCACCGCGGGCTTTCATGCCGTAAAGGGCGCATGAATTGTCGGTGCCATAGACACTGGGCGTTACGATCACCACGCGTCGAATATGAAGTGCCCGATGCAGGCGCGCCATCTCGGCAGGCAGCGCGCGCTCCGGCGTGTAGGTACGGCCGGAATAGAAAGGAAACGTGGCGGGATCGCCGAAGATGTGCGTGTGACAATCGCAGGCGTCCGGAGGCACAGTGAAGTTCACGGGCGTAGCCGGCTGCGAAGCGTGCGCCGATATCATGGCGGCGGCACCGGTACCCAGCAGAAATGTCCGGCGAGTCAGCGATGAGTTCACTGGTACAGCATACAGGATTAATTCGCTGTGGGCGGCTCCACGTAGTCAATCACCAGCATCTCCACGGGCATCTTTCTGGCCTCCAGCCGCAGGCCCAGTTGCTCGGGCAGAGCGCTCAGCACCATGGACGCCACATCCGGTTCACGGCCCGGCGCGAGATCAGTTGGCAGGAACGACGTGAGATCGAGTTTGAAATCATACACTCCCTCCAGCCCCGTCATGTCCGTCACGGGCTTGCCCATGGGGCCGGATAGAAACTGCGCGAACATCGGCATGGGAATCCGCTGGGCAATCACCGTTTGCTTACCCATGAGGTTGCTCTTCCCTTCTCCGACGGACTTCTGAAACTTCGGCCCGCCCTTCGTGACCACCAGCGCGAATACGGTCTGATCCCGCGTTTCGCGATGGATCGTCATGTGGAAGCGCTCCGTGAGCAGCATCTGGAGCATGGCCTTCACCTGGCCCTGATCCGTAAAGGGAGTGGCTGCTTTCGCCACGATGTCGAAGCGGTCGAGGCGAAGCGACTCGGGCCCAACGATTTGCCCGTCCTGCAGGTCATAGGCGAATTTGATGCAGATGGAGAGCGTCACGTTGTTCATGGTCAGCGTGTCCGCGGTCATGCCGACCTGATTGCCACCGCCCGGCGCCTGGCTCGGCTTGATAGTTGCCACATCGAACGCGGCGGCCTGGCAAATGGCGGAGAACAGGAGGGTGGCACCGAAGAGCGCAGCACATGGCTTCATTACCGTGAATACGATACTTAAGCCGGCAAGGTTCGCACAAATCACGAACTGCGGTGCGGTAATGTACCCTTATGTCCGAATACGCCATGGGCCGCACCCCCAGAGAATATGCACGCCTTACCCGTCAGGCCGCGTTGTTTGAACCACTGACACGACGTCTGTATTCGGATGCCGGCATCGGCCCCGGGAAGCGTGTGGTCGAATTCGGCTGCGGCGCGGGCGATATCACTGCATTGCTTTCGGAAATGGTGGGGCCGCAGGGTTCCGTAGTGGGCGTTGACTTGGATGGGGAGGTAATCGAGCACGCCCGCGAACGCATGGCTGCCGCCGGTCGCACCAATGTGGAATTCCTCCGGGCTAATTTGTCTGACCTCTCCGGAGTCTTCCCGGCGAACTCGATTGACGCGATTGTTGGCCGCCTGGTTCTGATGTATATACCCGATCCCGCGGCGGCTCTGGCAGGTGTTGTGCCGAGCCTGCGCCCGGGTGGCGCGGTGGCGTTTCAGGAGCCGTGGTTCCAGATGCCGGGCGGCCCGGAAAGCCACATCAAACGGGCGAGTACCTGCATCATTGAGACCTTACGCAAAACCGGCGCGCATATCGATCTGGGGCCGCGGCTGCATCGGATTTACATGAAGGCCGGGCTGCCGATGCCGAAAATGCGATGGGAGGCGATGATGGATGGCGGCCCCGATTCGCCGCTATATCAGTATGTGGCAGATACCGTGGAAAGTACATTGCCGAAGGCCATCGAACACGGGGTGGTGAAGGACGGCGATTTCGATCTGGCGACACTGGCCGGAAAGATCCGCGATGAGATGGAATTCGTCGGCTACGCGATGCCGATCGCGCCGCTGGTAGCGGCGTGGTGCCGGCTTCCGGGGTAAACGGGATGAACCTAATGAAGAAGGCTGAGCGGACAACGCCGAAATTTGACACCGAAGCCGAAGAGGCCGAGTGGTGGTACCGGAATCGCCACAAACACGGAAGGGAACTTCTGGCTGCCGTACGGAGCGGCGATGCTCAGGTGTTGACGAAGGCGAAACTGCTGGCGCGGTTGACTTCGCCGAGCGAGGCTTCAGCACAAGCAGACCCACATCAGGTCCACTCTGAATGAAGGTCTGGATTCACACGGGAGGCATCCGGAGGAACTGGCCGAAGCACCTTGTTGCCTCCGGAGAAACTGTCATTTCATTGACCGCTGTCCCGCAGCATGACATCCAGGCGTGTATCCGATCCAGCATGAATATCAACGCATCTTAGCTGGTTTTGCGCTAACCGCAATTGTTTTCCCGCTCGGGTGAGAGCCGTAAGGCAATAGCGGCCGGGTTCAAGCAGGGCGACATAGTCCCCGTTGTCCCGAGAGAGTTGCAAGTGCCGGCGCCCACTCCCTGCACTGAAGATGAGTACAGTATTCGGCGCGTCAATCATATCCCCGTTGACTGCCGAACTCAGAAAACCGACAGAACCGTAGACCTGCCCAAATGCGAGGTGTTTGGTATTCGGTTGTGCCGCCCCATACCCGGCCAGCACAAAGATGAGGCAGAGCAGTCGTGACTTCAAAGCACCCTCCAAAAGGCGCACGCGCCTACTTCAGCGACTTCGCCATCCACTGCACAATCCAGTCCTGTGTCGCCGCCGGCAGGCGCGTGAAGTCCCAGGGTTCATACAACCCGAGCTTCTCTTCTGCCCCGTGCAGCGCGTAGATTTTCTTCGCCTGTTCCACCGCCGAGCGAACATCCGCGGGGGTGCCGTCGCGGTCCAGTTGTGGCTCCACAATTAACGCCGGACGCGGCGCGATGGTCGCAATCAATTCGTTGTAGTCGTACGGCAACTGCTGCTCGTGACCGATGAAGAAACCAAGCCGAGGCATCAGACCGCGCTCCACACTGTAACGCGCAATCCCGCCGGTGCCTTTCGCCGCCGTATCCGTGCGCATCGGGGTAAAGCCGGAGATAGAAACCACGCCATTCACGCGTGAATCCAGCGCCGCCGTGTAGAGGCCGACCGCACCACCCATGGAATACCCGAAGATCGAAATGTGCTGCGCGTCGACCATTGGATCTTTCTCCAGCACGTCAATCGCGGCACGCGCGTCTTCCACCATGCGCCCCATCTGCGACCAGTGCGGGTAGCGGTCATAGAAAGGACCAGTCTCCGCCATGCGACTGCCGAAACCGCTCTGGTCAAATGCCAGTACCGCGTATCCGGCCTGCGCCAGCGCGAGAATCGGATGCAGGTCCGCGCGATAGACCCACATGTAACCCAGCGGATAACTGTAGCCATGCAGCCAGATCACCGTGGGAAGCTTCTTGCCGGGAGGTGTATTGGCCGGATAGTAGAGATCACCGCGCACGTTGTAGCCGAAGCTCACGCTGCGCGAAGTGGTTTGGCTCGCCTGCGGCTGCAACCAGCCGAACGACGTTCCGCCGCGCTGAATCACCCACTGGACAAGATCAGGCACCAGTTGCCCGGGATTCGAATTCGTGACCGCGCCGCGTCCGGGGGCTGCGGGAGTTGCGGCCCGACCAGGCCCTCCTGATCCGCCACGCCCCGCTGCGAGCGGCGTGCCAGAAACTCCGCGTCCGCCCACTGCGAACCCGCCACGACCGGCAGGCGACATCATGGCCGGCTCATTGCCCAACATCCAGGTGATCGATTTCCGAATGCCTTCCGCCTTCCCTGCCCAATCCGTCACCGACGCCATGGTAGAGAGAATCGCGTTCGCCGCCTGACGGGGATACTTCGTCAGATCCAGCGTCTCTTTACTGTTGACACGCCACTTATCGAGATCCCAGGGGAACAGCAAATGGTTATCCCAAACACGCGTGGAGCGCCCGAACTGAATATCGAGCCAGTCGAGACAGGCTTCCTGATCGTTCGAACCGTGGAAACCCGGCACACGCAGCAGGCCCAGACGTTCCGGATGCCCCAGCAGCTTATAAACCTTTAGCGCCGAATAATAAGCCTGCTCGTCTCCCCAGGTGTTGGAAACTTCGTCGTTGAGTCCGTATTCAATGAGCACGGAACGCGGCGCGATCCATGCGATCAGCAGATTGCCATCCACCGGCAGCCTGTCTTCACGTCCTGAGAAAAAACGCAGACGCGGGATGAACCAGGTGGGGAAAGATCGCGTGGTTGTCTCGACGCTTTCTCCCGCATTGCGCTCGCCGGCCTGCCGCCACGGCACCACGCCGCCAACGCCAGTGCTCGCCGGGATCACGGCGGAGATGCGATCATCCAGTGCCGCGCCGAAGGCCGCCATCTTGCCATCGCGCGAATAACCGAAGAGCCCGATGTGTTTCATGTCGGTTTCCGGGAGGGTGGCCAGGTAGTCCACTACCATGCCGGCGGCCCAGCCACGGCGCGGCAACAGCGCGAAATCGTAATCGGGATACAGCTGCGCGAGCGCGGCGGCGTCATCCATGAAGTCGCTGGCGGCGAAACCGGCAGAGATGTAGCCGCGCCGCAGCAGCGACGGGCCCCAGCCGGCCAGACCCGGGGCCAACAGCGCGGGGAATGGTCCTTTGCCATCGGGGATCATGACCTGGACCCTCATGGTGCCTTTGCCGCCGGGGCCGAATTCGAGCCGGACGTTGCGGATGAGATAACCCTTGCCGCGAGTCTCATCCAATAGAACAGCGCGGTCCAGTTTCGGCCGCTGCGGGAAAGTGCCGGTCTGGTATTTCTCAAACAATTTGCGGATCTCGGCGCGGCGCGAGGTCCATTCCTGCGGCGTCGTGACCGCCTTGCCATTTAGAAATTTCAGCGGATCCGGAAGGCCGTTGACTCGAGGCAGCGCATCGAAATCCGGCGGAAGTTCACCGGTCTTTTCCTGCCATTGTTTGAAAGACGGCACATCGGGAATAATCGCCTGGAGTTTGGTGAGGTATTCACGGCGTTCCGCCTCCGTCATGGCATGCAACTGTGGAAGAGCGGCTAAGATGAAGGTGATGACAATGACGGTGCGGCGCAACATAACAGACCTCGGAGATAGTGAATCGACTGGAATGATATCAAACCAGGCTCGAATACCTTCGGGTCTTCGGGCAACGAAAAGACAATGCCCTGTTATGTTCGGATATCTGGTGCCGCTGGCCATTAGTCTCGGTCTGGCTACCGCAGCTTTCGCCGCGGAACCGGTAACCGCCGATAAGATACTCTCCGGCATCGGTGCGGACGTGGCGGCTTCCAGAGGCATCGCCGCCTCTGAAGTGGTGGAGCGCACGAATTTCGATAAAAAGAAGAAGAACCAGACCTGCGCAGCGCTGCTATCCGCCGGCATCGAAGCGTCGAAAGGTCTTGTCACGTGGCATGACAGGCTACGGCTCAATGTGGCTTCCGACCTCAACGGCCAGACATTTTCACTGATCTCGCCGGGCCGCTTCGAACCTGCCGACCCATCCGGCCTCCTGCGCCCGGGGGCCACCTCGAGCGGCGAATACAGCGTGTTCCTGCAAAACCTGATGAGCGGCGATGCCAACGATTTCCAGCCCGTGGCCATGCAGCAGACTTCGCTCGGGCAACTGGCTGCGGTCGGTTTCAGCGTGCCCGCATCGAAGAGCCACTGGATGTACGCCGCCGAGGGCAAAGGTGCCGCGCCAATTGCATATAAGGGTTCCTTTCTGGCCAGCCCGGATTCGGGCGAACTGAAGCGCCTGATCATGGTGGCGGAGAACACTGGCGATGCCTGTCTGCTGCAATACACGCTCGATTACGCACCCGTGAAGGTCGGCGACCGCAATCTGATACTCCCGCAAAGTTCCGTCATGGAAGGGATCTACACCGACGGCACAGAATCGCGCAGCGAGACTCACTACTCGGGCTGGAACCTGCCGGAAGCGAAGAAGCCCGCGCCACCGGCACCGAAGACCACGCCCCCGCCCGCCGGATTACGCATCAACGCGAAACTACAGACCGTGATTGACGGCAACACATCTGCAATAGGCGACGCGGTCACTGCCGTAGTGAAGAGCGACGTCAAAGACAAAACCAGCAGCACGGTTTTGGTGCATGCAGGAGACCGACTGCATGGCCGTATCGCGAGATTCGAGGAGTATACGCTGCCCTATGAAAAAGTAGGCGCGGTGCGCGAAGGCATTGACCCGAAGTGGCAGGTCGGCATCGTTTTTGAAACTCTGGAGAGCGGCACGGGTACGCAGGCCATGGAACAAGCCATCTCGCTGACCCCGATTGACGATGGCGATCAGACCGCGCACGATAACCCCACCACTCCCGGCGAACTGGCGAAACTGCGCCCTGCCGGCGGCGCGTTTTACATCGTTTATAAGAAGACTCTGACGCTCGATCAGAAGTTCGAAACCGACTGGGAAACGCGTTAGGCCGGCATTGCAGGGCTACCAGTTAAACTGGTAGTTCCCATGCAATCCTGCCTCACCTGCTTTGAGCCCGCTTGTCGTGCGCAATTCGACATCAACGAAGTCATCTACAACTGCCCGAAATGCGGCGGCCTCCTGGAAGCGCAGTACGATACTTCCGGCATCGACGCCCCGGCGCTGAAGCGCACATGGCGCGAACGCCGCATGTCTAACGCCCCGCTGGAACAGAGCGGCGTCTGGCGCTATCGCGAACTGTTCCCGTTCCTCGACGACTATTCCCACGTGGTGACTCTGCGTGAAGGCAATACGCCGCTGCTGCAATCCACGCGCGCAGCAGCATACGGCGGCCTCGCCAATATCACTTTCAAGCACCAGGGCTTCAACCCCACCGGCTCGTTCAAGGACAACGGCATGACGGCCGGCGTGGCCCAGGCGCGGCGGCTCGGCATGAAACGCGTGGCCTGCGTTTCCACCGGTAACACTTCGGCATCCATGGCGGCCTATGCCAGCGCCGGCGGTCTGGATCCGCTCATCTTCATCCCGAACGGCAACATCTCTTACGGCAAGCTCGCGCAGGCGCTGGAATACGGCGCGAAGACCTTTCAGGTGGACGCCAACTTCGACCAGATCCTCGCGCTGGTGCGCGTGCTCACCGAACGGCTTGGCATTTACCTGCTGAATTCCATCAACCCATTCCGCATCGAAGGCCAGAAATCCATAGTCATCGAAATGATGGACCAGCGCGATTGGAAAGTGCCGGACTGGATCGTGCTGCCGGGTGGCAATCTCGGCAACGTCTCGGCGTTCGGCAAAGGCCTGCGCGAATTGCACTCGCTGGGTTTCATCGATAAACTGCCGCGTCTCGCCGTGATTCAGGCCGCGGGCGCGTCGCCGTTTTACGAATACATGCGCGACAAGGGACAGAAACCTTTTGCTGCGCAGGGGCATCCGGAGACTCTCGCCACCGCCATCAAGATTGGCGACCCTGTCAGCTGGCCCAAGGCGCAACTGGAAATCGAAACCTCGAATGGCGTGGTGGAAAGCGTCACCGAGCAGGAAATTGCCGATGCGAAGGCCGTCATCGGACACAGCGGCATCGGCTGCGAACCGGCTTCAGCCGCGACGCTCGCGGGTATCCGCAAACTCAAACTGGATCGCGATGCCGACGTAGTCGCCGTACTCACAGGCAACGTGCTCAAGGACCCGGATTACATCTATCGCTATCACACGGGCGAACTGAAGGCGCCAGATGGCTCAACCATCACACCGACGTTTGGCAATGCGCCCATCGTGGTTCCGAACGACGCAGAGAAAATTACCGCGCTGCTGGCGTAACCGGCACGTAGTCGACGCGCTCATGTCGCTGACGGTTATCGTCGGTTCCGTCCCTGCATCTGCATGTTTAGGCGTACTCGGCTCGCAGGCCGCCGCTGGGGCGCGGCATCTGCTGTTTGAAGGCAAGCTGTTGCTCGGAACGGCGGGCTTCGTCGGCGCCGGCTGGCTGGTCTACCGTCGCAACGCGGCGGTCAGCTCTTCAAACGTCATCAGCCCGGGGTGATAAACCGTGACGTTGCCTGCGGCGTTGAGCAACACCATCGTTGGCGTGGTGCTCACGCCATAGCGCAGGAAGTTTGCCTCGCTGAGCGGAGTCTCCACTTTGCCCAGACCGGAATAATACTGCGCAAAAATCCTGGCGATATACGGAGTCTCCAGCGCGAGTGGCGCGTCCTCCCCGCCACCGATATAACCATAATGCTGCGTGGGCGCGATCACTTCCAGGTCTTTGTGAGCAGCCTGAATTTTCTGAACGATGGCGATTTCCTGCTTACAATCCGAGCACCAGTGCGCCCAGAAAAACAGCAGCACCGGATGCCCCGTATGGGCGCTCAGCGGCCGGGGGTGCGGCCCCGCAATACCCTGCGTGACTTCGAGTGGCGGCGCGGGCTTACCCTCCAGCGACAGCAGGTTGATGTTCTTCTCAATGCGCATCCCGATGGACGTGGCACGATATTTTGCCAGTTCCGCGCGCAGGAAACCAACCGCCTGATCGAGTTGCCCCTGCGCCGCCAGCGCCTGCCCGGTAACTTCAATCGACGCGCCCAGCGCGAGCGGTAGACTGGGCTCCACATCGAGCTTCCGTTTCGCCAGTTGCTTCAGGCAAAGCTCGCGCACCTCGGCCGCATTCTCCAGCGCCGCTTTGTAGTTCTTCGCAGCGAGTTGGCCGCGGCCAAGCCAGGAATCGGCCTCAATATAGGGGGCGTCGGTGCCGTGCTGCGCGCGGTATTGAGCCAGAATTTTTCCCGCCGTGACAAAGTCGCCCGCCTTCGCAGGTGCGGCAACTTCCGCGGCAATTACCGAGGCGGCGCGCGCCGGACTGAGTCCGAGCGCGGCCAACCCCGCCACAACTAAAAACAACTTACGCATGGTGCATGGGTGCGACAACAGCGAACTCCAGATCCGCGTTCGCTTCCTTCTCCGCTTCCTCATTACGGCCCAGCACGCGCAGCGCCGCCGCCGTCACGTTCTCCGCGCGGAAGCCAAGTCGCTTCATGATCTCGTCACCCGGCGCCGAAGCACCGTAACGGTTCAGCCCGATCATCGCGCCATCCGTACCGGCCCAGCGATCCCAACCAAACGTGGTGCCGGCTTCCACCGTGACCCGCGCGCGAATCGCTTTCGGCAGCACGCTCTCGCGATAAGCCGTGTCCTGCGCTTCAAACAGATTCATCGAGGCCATGCTGACCACGCGCGCCTTCACGCCGTACGTCTTCAGCTTCGCCTGTGCCGCAACGCAAAGCTGAACTTCAGAACCCGTACCGATCAGGATCACATCGGGCGAACCCTCAGAATCCGCCAGCACATAAGCGCCATTCGCAACCCCGCCCGCCTTCGCACTGCTTCGGTCGAGATGCGGCAGATTCTGTCGGCTTAGCGCAAAGAGCGTGGGTCCGTTGTGCTGCACCGCGAAAGACCACGCCTCGGCGGTTTCCGTGGCATCCGCCGGACGAATCACCGTCAGGCCGGGAATCGACCGCAGCCCCGCCAGTTGCTCCACCGGCTCATGCGTAGGGCCGTCTTCGCCCACCCCGATACTGTCATGCGTAAACACCCAGAAGGTCTTCAACTGACTCAGCGCGGCCAGCCGAATGGACGGCTTCACGTAGTCGGAAAACACCATGAAGGTCGCGGCAAATGGCAGAATGCCGCCGTGCGCCGCCATACCGTTGACCGCCGCGCCCATGGCGTGTTCGCGCACGCCGAAGGCAACATTGCGTCCGCCATACCCCCACACACCACCCACTGCGCCCATGTTCGAGGCACCTTCCACAACCGGCTGGAAATCGCCTTCGCCCTTGAGCGCAGTGTTCGTGGAGGGGTTCAGATCGGCCGAGCCGCCCATGATGTTATGGATGCGCTTCGCCAGCGCGTTGAGCACTTCCCCGCCCGCCACGCGTGTTGCCATGGCTTTGTCCGCCGGAGTCCACTTCGGCAGATCGGCCGCCCAGTCTTCGGGCAACTTACCGGAGAAGAAGAGTTCGAATTCCGCCGCTTCAGCCGGAAACGCCGCGCGATAAGCTTCAAACCGCGTCTTCCACTCTGCCTCTGCCGCAGCACCCGCGGGAACCGCCTCACGGAAGTGCGCCACGGATTCCTCCGGCAGGAAGAACTTCTCTGTCGACGGCCAGCCGAGATTCTTCTTCGTCGCCAGCAATTCATCTTCACCGAGCGGACTGCCGTGCGAAGAGAAATTGTCGTGTTTCCTGGGACTGCCGAAACCGATGTGCGTTTTCACCAGAATGAGCGAAGGACGCGACGTCTCCGCTTTGGCCTGTTCAATCGCCGCGGCGACCGCCGCTGTGTCATTGCCATCTTCCACGGCGATCGTCTGCCAGCCGTAGCCTTCGAACCGCTTCGCCACATCTTCGGTAAAACAAAGATCGGTGCCACCGGCGAGCGTAATGCGATTGTGGTCGTACAGATAAATCAGCTTTCCCAACTGCAGATGCCCGGCGAGCGACGCCGCTTCCTGCGTGATGCCTTCCATCAGATCGCCATCGCCGCAGATTGCATATGTATGGTGATCCACAACGGTGTGGCCCGGCTTGTTGAACTTCGCCGCCAGCCAGGCTTCGGCAATCGCCATGCCCACGCCGTTGCTGAAACCCTGGCCCAGCGGACCGGTCGCCACTTCCACGCCAGCGGTGTGCCCGCGCTCCGGATGCCCGGGCGTCTTGCTGCCCCACTGCCGAAAGCGCTTGATTTCATCGAGCGAAAGATCGTAGCCCGTCAGGTGCAGCAGGCTGTAAAGGAGCATGGAGCCGTGTCCGGCGGAGAGCACGAAGCGGTCGCGGTCCACCCAGGCGGGGTCCTGCGGATTGTGCTTCAGGTACTTCGTCCAGAGCGTGTAGGCCATGGCGGCCGCGCCCATGGGCATGCCGGGGTGGCCGGAATTCGCCTGCTGGATGGCGTCGGCCGACAGAATTCTGATCGTGTTGATACACAGGTTTTCGAGCGCTTGGGGGTCAGTGGTTGACATTTGGGGTGCAGTTCTAGTTTACATTTCCGGTTACCACGGTTGGCTCGTGATGCACCGGGAAATTGACGCTTCGGGCGATGAAGCAGAGTTTCGCCGCTTCTTCGTGTAGCTCCATGGCACGCCTGGCGTCGGATTCCGGCGTGATCGTCACGCGTGGACGCAGCGTGACTTCGGTAAAGCGGGCCGAGATTTCGTCTTCGGGCATAGTGCCGGTCGCGTCATCTTCATAAGCCGTCACTACGATCTGATTCACAGCGCAGAGGTGCAGATAACTCAGCAGATGACACGACGAAAGGCTCGCAACAAGCAGATCTTCCGGGTTGTAGCGCGAGGCGTCGCCGCGGAAGTGCGGATCGGAGGAAAGCGCCAGGCCTACTGCTTTGAGTGGCGAGGAGACATCGTGATCGCGACCGTAGGCACGGTAATCGGACGTCCCCGTGCCGTGGTTTCCCGTCCAGTTCAGATGGATTGTATATTCGTGCTTCTTCATTATTAAGGCCGATCCCCACTGAGAGAAAAGAGAGCTGAAAGCTGATAGCTGACAGCTGAACGCTAATATGAGAGTACATGAGTCCCGGACAACAGGCGCAGCCGAAGCTGCCCATCGCAGGCGTGAAGAATCTGATTGCAGTCGGTAGTGGAAAGGGCGGAGTCGGTAAGACCACCGTTTCGGTGAATCTGGCGATCGCGCTGGCTCACCTCGGTTACAAGACCGGCTTGCTTGATGCCGACGTTTACGGTCCCAACGTTCCGCTGATGATGGGCACCAACTCAACGCCGACTGCGGCGGGCGAGCGCATCCAGCCGCTGGAGAATTACGGCGTGAAGCTGATGTCGATGGGCTTTCTGAACCCCGGCGACAAGCCGCTGGTCTGGCGCGGACCCATGCTGCACAGCGTGATCCAGCAATTCCTGCGCGGCGTCGATTGGGGCGATCTCGATTACCTCATCATCGATCTGCCTCCCGGCACGGGCGACGTGCAGTTGTCGCTGATCCAGACTGCGCCGGTGACCGGAGCCATTGTGGTGACCACGCCTTCGGCGGTGTCGCTCGAGGACGCGCGCAAAGCGATCCTCATGTTCCAGCAGGTGAAGGTGCCGGTCCTGGGCATTGTGGAGAACATGAGTTATCTGCAATGCCCGCATTGCGATGAGCGGATCGACGTGTTCAGCAACGGCGGCGGCAAGCGGACGGCCGATGCGATGAGCGTGGATTTCCTGGGCGCATTACCACTGGATCCAAAGGTGCGGATCGGCGGCGATACCGGGCACCCGGTGGCCACGGCGGGGCCGGAAGACAAGGTCGGCGGAATTTATTACGAGTTGGCGAAGACCGTGATGGAGCGCGCGAAAGTGGCAGCTGCGGTGACCGGGCCGACGATGACCGTTAGCGATTAAGAATACCTGATATACGCGGTAAACTGTCCTTCGGAGCATCCTGTTTATGCGTCCGGATCGACTCAGTCGCATTACTTTCGACCCAGGCCAATGCGGCGGACGCCCCTGCATCCGCGGGATGCGCATCCGCGTAACTGATGTTGTGCAGCTTCTGAGTTCTGGCGCAGGCTTTGAGGAAATCCTCGAAGACTATCCGTGTCTGGAACGCGAGGATATTCTGGCAGCGATTGACTACGCTGCCCATCATGCGGATCACTCCGTCCTGCAGTCTGCGTGAGGTTTCTTAGCGGCCCAGGCGTTTCTCCGCGCTAATTCCAGGGCTCGCCGCGACAAATCGGGATTCGTGGCGAAATCCGCTGTATCCTGAGTACATGGATTGGCGGGATCGCATCGAGATTGACCTGGTCGTACTGGTCGGGAAGCCGGTTGCGCGGGGAACACGACTGGCCGTGGAACTGATCCTCGAACTCCTGGCCGCCGGACAGACCGAAAGTGAACTGCTATACAGCTATCCTCGCCTGACGCGTGATGATTTGCTCGCATGCCTCGCGTATGCCAGTCACCTTGCACACGAGTTCCGGTTTTCTCCGCTCCCGGCCTGACACCCCGCATACATGCTGCGGGGTTTATCCTTGATACAGATGAAGTTTTCTCTGCTCACTCTGGTCGCCGCCGCCATTTGCTGCCTCGGAAGCACTCCACCTGCTGCGCACCAAATCGTCACCACGATTCGCGTGCCCAACGGTGGAATTCAGCCCCAAGTCGTCGAGCAAGACGGCATCCTCCACATGGTCTACTTCTCCGGCACCCCGGAAAATGGCAATCTTTTTTACGTGCGTTCGAAGGACTACGGCAAAACCTTCACCAAACCGATTTCCGTAAGCAACCACGAAAACAGCGCCATCGCGGTCGGCAACATTCGCGGCGCGCAACTGGCCATCGGACGCAACGGCCGGGTCCACGTGGCGTGGAACGGCACCTACGAAATCGAACGGGCCGACGTCCCCGAACATTTCATGAAGCTGCCGATGCTGTACGCGCGACTCAATGACGCGGGTACGGCATTCGAGACGGAAAAGAACGTCATCCACTCCGCCTATGGCATTGATGGCGGCGGTTCCCTGGCGGCCGATGGTCAGGGCAATGTCTATGTCTTCTGGCACGCACCGATTCCTGGCAAACGCGGCGAAGAGAACCGTCGCGTCTGGATGGCGAAATCCACCGACAATGGCAAGACCTTCGCGGCGGAAACCATGGCGTACACGCCGCCAGTCGGCACCTGCGGCTGTTGCGGCCTGCGAGCCTTCGCGGACCGCGCGGGCAATGTATACGCGATCTTCCGCTCGGCTACCGAGATGGTCCATCGTGACATGTATCTGATGACCTCCACGGACCACGGGCGCACGTTCTCCGGCGAAAGCATCTCGAAGTGGAATATCGGTATCTGCGTCATGAGTTCCGAAGCCATGGCACAAACCACGGATGGCATCGTAACTGCATGGGAAACCGAGAAGCAGGTTTGGTTTGGCCGTGTGAAAGCCGGCACGGGCCAGATCACAACACCGGTAGCAGTTCCGGGTCCGGCGAATAACCAGAAGTATCCGGCGCTGGCAGTGAACAATCGCAATGAAACTCTTCTCGCATGGACGGAAGGTATGGCATGGAAGAAGGGCGGCTCTGTCGCCTGGCAGGTTTATGGCGCGGACGGCCGCCCGATCACGGATGCCGGAACCGGCACCAACCACGCGTATGGCGTGCCCGTCTGGAGTCTGGTCGCAGCTTTCGCCCGTCCCGATGGCGGATTTGTCGTCGTCTACTAACGGAGTTGGAATCCGGTGAGCACCGCGCCCGCCGAAAAGCAGTTTTTCTCCCGCACGAACATCATTCCGATGTTTGCCGTGGCGGGAATCGCCCTGTATCTGATCGCCCGCTATCTGCTCGCCTGGCCGACCACTCAGAGCCGCTGGATCCTCATCGTGGTGCTTGCCGTTGGCGGCACACCGCTGCTAATCGACCTCGGAAAGAAAGTGCTCGAAGGCAATTTCGGCTCAGATCTTCTGGCCGGAATGTCCATCGTGACCTCCGTGGTTCTGGGCGAGTATCTGGCGGGCGCTATTGTCGTTCTGATGCTCTCTGGCGGAGCGGCCTTCGAAGAGTATGCCACGCGTCGCGCCTCTTCCGCGCTGGATGCACTGGCGAAGCGCATGCCGCGAATCGCGCACCGGAAACAGGGTACGCAACTGGTGGAGGCGGATGTCGCAACCATCAAGGTAGGTGAGCAACTGGTCATTTTCCCCCATGAGATTTGTCCGGCGGATGGCGTGGTGGAAGAAGGGCGCGGCTCCATGGATGAGTCGTATCTCACAGGCGAGCCCTTCCAGACCGAAAAGGTACCGGGGTCCACGGTGCTTTCGGGTGCGATCAACGGCGATACCGTCCTGACCATCGCGGTCTCCGTACATCCTTCCGATTCACGTTACGCGAAGATCATGCGCGTCATGCAGGAGGCAGAAGCCAACCGGCCCCCTATGCGGCGTGTCGCTGACCGGCTCGGCGCGTGGTACACGGTGGTGGCTTTGGCCGTGGCCGTTACCGGTTGGATATTGGGCGGCGATTCCGGACGTTTTCTCTCGGTACTGGTCATCGCGACGCCCTGCCCGCTGCTCCTGGCCATCCCGATTGCGATCGTCGGCGCGATTTCCCTGGCAGCAAGCCGGGGCATCATCATTAAAGACCCTTCCATGCTGGAGCGAATCGATACCTGCCGCAGCGTGGTTTTCGATAAAACAGGCACGCTCACCTACGGCAGGCCGGCTCTCACTGACGTGGACTGCGCGGTGGATGCCGTCCGCGAAACCGCCCTGCAGATGGCGGCAAGTCTGGAGCAGTATTCGAAACACCCGCTTGCTGCGACCATCTGCGCAGCAGCGAAGAACGAAGGAATTCCGCTGCTGGCCGTGACCGAGATGGGAGAGAAACCGGGCCAGGGCCTGAACGGAATCATAGACGGGCGGCGCGTTCAGATCACGGGAAGAAAGAATATCCGCGAATCGAACAGCGACATTTATTCCGAACTGCCGCCGATCTCCGCCGGTATGGAGTGCCTTCTCCTGGTGGATGGGGCCTACGTGGCGAGGCTGCGTTTCCGCGATGAGCCGCGCCGCGAAAGCCGGTCATTCATTGCGCACCTGGGACCGAAGCATCAGATGAATCGGGTCCTGCTGCTGTCGGGAGATCGTGACGCCGAAGTCCGTTACCTGGCCGGCGAAGTGGGCATCACCGACGTTCTCTCCGGTCAGAGTCCGGAAGACAAAGTAGCGGTGGTGGCGGCCGAGGCGAAACTCGCGAAGACCATGTTCATCGGCGATGGCATCAACGACGCTCCCGCCATGAAGGCGGCTACCGTAGGTCTGGCGTTCGGGCAGAACAGCGACATCACGGCCGAGGCGGCCGACGCCGTCATTCTGGAGCCGTCGCTCGGCAAAGTGGATGAGCTGATTCACATCGGACGGCGCATGCGGCGGATCGCGATGCAAAGTGCGATCGGTGGGATGGCCGTCAGCCTGATCGGAATGCTCCTGGCGGCGATGGGTTACCTGCCTCCGGTGGCAGGAGCGATTACTCAGGAAGTCATTGACGTTCTGGCCGTGCTGAACGCGTTGCGGATCGTGTTCCCTGCCGACGAATTGATCAGCGATGGCGGCCAGCATTGACGGCTGCGTGATGAGACGCAATCAGGCGCAGTTCACTGACGGATCGGGCGCAGTTCCGGAGCGTCCGACAAATGCCACAATCAGCAGCAGGAGAATCGCGAAGCCGCCGTTTGATAGTGCGTCAGTTCCCATCAGCCCGTGCAGGCCCCAGTGTTTGTATCCCACGCCATCGAGCCAGGTCATATAGGAAACCGGAAAGTTGCCGGATGAATTGAGCACCGCATAGGCCGTGCAAACTCCGCCTCTGCGATGCCCGATGACGTCCAGCACTAATGCTGTGAACACAGCATAGGCAACGCCGGCCGCCACGCAGTAGAGGGAGTAGCCCGCTGCGAACGTGGTGGGCGTTGGGTGCGCCAGACCAAGATACAGCGCGCACGCGGCGAGGGGAATGCCGGAAAGCGCGTAGGCGACCATGCGGTTCATTCGGTCCGCCAGTAGTCCACCGGCGAAGCAACCGACCGCAGTGAGTAAACCACCCCCAATGCCGGTCACCCACAGGACCTGGTTATTCGAGGCATGATACTCGGGTGCCAGGCCGGAAATCAGGTACAGCAAGGCTGCGGCCCCCACAGGAGAGAGGAAGAACAGCAGGGCCAGCCATGTGCGCGCGGAGCGAAATAGATCGCGAATATCGTGGAACATGACGGCGAATTGCCTGCCGATCGCAGTTCTCACAGGTAGTGGCTCGTCAATCAGAACGACAGCCAGCGCGGGCAGAGTAATCGCAACGCTGATGGCCGCGCCCACTATGGGGAGCGATGCGTGGTCCGCCAGCCAGATCACCATTCCCCCACCCACTGCGCCGCCGCCAATGTTGCCGGCCTGATACCAGCCCGCCGCCCGACCGCGGCGCGATACCGGCATCCCTGTGAGCAAACCGCCCACTGCGGCGGTGAAGAGTCCTCTGAAAACGCAGGCAAGGAAGACCAGTGTCGTGAGCATGAATTGCGAGCCATGGATCCCGAGGATCGCGATACCGAGCGAAAGGCCGCCACCCAGCGCGGAAGACAATGCCCAATCGCGCCGGCGGAAGCCCATGTCGGCGAGCGGCGACCAGAGAAAGAACCATACCGCCGGACTCATTCCTATAGCGACAATGCTGGCGATCCGGTCCACCGGGACACCTGTCTTCCGCAAAAGGTAGGGCAGCAGAAGACTCGTCACGCCGCCTACCAGGCCTTTGGAAAGAGCAAGCACACCGAAAAGCCACGGCGGATTTTGAAGCGTAGCGGGCTGGTGTATTTCCGGGTCGGCGGACATAGCAGCCAATTCTAGCAACCATGCCGATCCGGGTTCACGTGTACTGGAGCAACGTCATGAAACCCATGTCCATGTGGAACTGGTGGTGACAATGGAAGAGGCTCGGACCCGGATGATCGGCGATCAGTTCGACTTCGACAGCCTTCCAGCCAGGCACCATCACGACATCTTTAAAGACTCCGCCCGTCGGTTTACCAACGACCTTTGTTAGTTCGAAGTTGTGGCGATGGAGGTGTACCGGGTGGTCCATCGAGCTCTGGTTGTCGAAGATCAGCCGATAGCGGCCGCCAGCTTTCACCATGATCGGGTCCGTGTTTGGCCAGGACTTGCCGTTGATGCTCCAGCCGTGTTCGCCGACGGATTTGAATTCGAGCCGGACGGTGGCGTCTGGCTGCGCTACTGTTCTGACAGCGCCGAACTCCGTGTAGTCCCATGGGTGCACAGCGGGGCGCACCCATCGGGCGGGGCCTGTCGCACCAGCATATTCGATCACGATACCCATGCCGGCGAGGCGCTGAGCATCACGTGTTTCACCCATGATCCAGACGCCGGGGGCTTTCATATCGACGATGCAATCAGCGCGCTCGCCGGGGCCGAGTTCTACCATGAGGACGGCGCGCGGAGTCGCGACGGCGTTGCCATCGAGAGTGATGACGGTCAGAGTATGGCCCGCGAGTGCGATTCGGTGCGTCAGCGTGGCGGAGGCGTTCAGTATGCGGAACAGCACTTTCTGGCCGGTCTTCACCTTCACCGGTTCGCCCGCACCAAGCATCTTGCTGTTGATGGTTTGCAGCTTGTAGGCCGGCTCTTCGCCCACGAGCGACGGCTCCCATTCGTGGAGCACGATGGGGATGTCCTGATCGTAGGCACCGGGTTCGTACTTTCCTTTGACGATGGCCATGCCGAACTGACCCGTGTAGGTGCCGCGCCTGAAGTTATGGCCATCGCCCATGTGGGAGTGATACCAGCGGGTCCCGGACGGAGTCACGGTGAACTGATATCGCTGCGTGGCGTGGGCTTCCACCATGGGAGTACCTTCTTCCATGGCACCATCCACTTCAGGCGGGATGTGAAAGCCGTGCCAGTGGACCAGGTCGGCTTCGTCGGAGTCATTGGTGACTTCGATCGTGACGTTTTGGCCTTCCTTCCAGCGGAACAGCGGCCCCGGAACCTGGCCGTTGTAGGCGATCGTGCGGACGGTGTGTTTCAGGCCGATATCGAGCGTGACCGGTGCGATGCGAAGTTTGATAACATCCTGTGCCGCTGCGACTGAAGGGAGTGTCAGGGCAGTTGCGGAAGCGAGGAAGTCGCGTCGGGTCATCCGATTCAGACTAGCAAGCGACGGGCCATCACTCCGCGTAGGCGATCAGAAGGGTGCAACCGGTATCGGTATGGATGGGATCGTGAACAATGCCGCCCGACATCACGACAAAGTCGCCGGCGCGAAGAGTAATCCCATCGGAATCCGTGATCGTCCCCTCCAGCACATAGCACTGTTCGGCGACCGGATGCGGATGCTGCGGGAAAACCGCGCCTGGCTGCATGCGCAGCATCAGAGTCTTAGCACCGGTCTTGTCGCGAATGAGCGACCGCACCTCCACGCCGGGGAACGGGAGCTTGACCCAGGGGGAGTCGGAACCGCGCACGATGGTCATATGCGGGGAGGGCACGGGAACTGTCTTCGGCTGGATGCGATCCATCAGGCGGGTCTTCAGCGCTGCGGCGGGCTGCACCGGATCGACGGACACTGACAGTTGCTCCGTGACGACTGCATACTGCTCCGCCTGTGCGAGGCAGAACGGACAGCCGCTCCGAAGCCGCTGTTCGAAGGCGTGCGCCTCTTCCTGTGTCAATGTGCCCAGCGCGTAATTGGCGGCATCCGCCGCGCAGCCTTCCATCTCGTTTCGCAGATCTTTGGCTTTGTTCATCGGATGGACCCCGCTGGGACGAAATCGTCCTGGGTAAAAGAGTTGCGCAACTTATCCATTGCCGAGCGAATACGGGTCTTCACGGTGCCGAGCGGCAGGCTGAGGCTCACGGCAACTTCGGCATGGGTGAGGCCTGAAAAGAAGGCCAGTTCCAGGGCCTGCCTCTGCTCGGGCGGTAGTTTCTGCATCGCGCTTCGGAGCCGAAGGCGTTCTTCCTGGAAGAGGGTTGCGCTATCGGGCGACGGGTCCGCGCTGGCGAGATCCCAGTCTTCCGCGATGGAAAAGTGCTGGCGGTCGCGTCGCGAGGCCGCGGAGCGGAGGCGATCCAGCGCCTTGCTTCGGGTCAGCAGCGTGAGCCAGCGCGAGGCGCTGCCGCGTACCGGGTCGAAAGTCGACGCCGTCCGCCAGACCTTTTCATATACTTCGAGAATCACTTCCTCGGCATCCGCATCGTTCTTCATGATTCTCAAGGCCAGTCCGTAGAGTGTGGACGATGAATCGTCGTAGAGCCGGGCGAGTGCCTGTGAATCGCCCGAGGCCACCTCAGAAATCCAGTTGCGCCAGCGCAAGTCACGCTCGGAGACTGTCACAAGATCTGGTTCTGCCGACACTTCCCGCATCTCCCCGCTCTTTTGTAAAGCTACCATGCGCGCCCTGTCCCGGGCCTCCCTGATTGAGGTACGCGGCGTCGGCGCGGATGGATTGGGTGGTGGCGAAAAAAAGATGGCATCGCCGCCAATCCGGGACAGCGGCCGGTCCGTAGATAGGGGAGGAAGGAGAGGAATTGTGAAGAAGACAATTGTCGTGGTGGCACTCTCGCTCAGCACGGGCGCCCTGATGATGTGGAGCCAGGCCGCCGCCTCGGTGGAGAGCAAGGTGACCCGGATGGAGAAGGAGTGGTGGCGTTCGCCTGTGATTGGCGACGCCACAATCATCGAGCGGATGGAAGCGGATGGCATCTTTAACACCCTGCCCGATGGATCGGTCGCTACGAAGAGCCAGGATATGGAGGACGTGCGCAGCCGCAAGCTGACGGCGAAGGCGATCGACCTGAGCGACTTCAAAGTGCAGTCGTTTGGCAGCATAGCGGTAGTGGCATACAAGGTTTCGATCACCAAAGGGAAGTACGGCCCGAGCGACGTCTCGGGTGACTTCCGGTTCACTGATACGTGGCGCAACGTGGCCGGCAAGTGGCAGGTGGTGGCCTCTCAGGGCACCCCGATCCAGCACTGATGGCCAACGTCTTTATCACCGGCGCGACCGGTTACATGGGTAGCCGATTGATCCCGCGGCTGCTGAGTGGCGGACACCGGGTCACCGCGCTGGCCCGCGAGGCATCGCGGTCACGAGTGCCGACGGGGTGCTCGGTCGCCATCGGTAACGCGCTGGACGGTGACTCCTACGGGCACCTGATCGGGGATTCTGACACCTTCGTGCAACTGGTCGGGGTGGCGCATCCGGGCCCTGCGAAGGCGCAGGAGTTTGTCGAGGTCGACATGAAGTCGGGTCTCGAAGCCGTGCGGGTGGCGCGGGCGACCGGAGTTCGGCAGTTCGTATATGTCAGCGTCGCGCATCCGGCACCGATGATGCAGGCTTATATCGATGCGCGACGGCGGGTGGAGTTCGCGATCCAGGAGAGCGGCATGGATGCCACCATCCTGCGACCCTGGTACGTCACGGGACCGGACCATCGATGGCCTTATCTGCTTCTGCCCTTCTACAAGTTGGCGGAAGCACTGCCTGCAACCCGCGAGGGTGCGCGGCGACTGGGGCTGGTCACCCTGCCCCAGATGGTGGGGACGCTGGCGCATTCGGTGGAGATACCGGCAACGGGGATACGGGTATTAGGGGTGTCGGAGATCCGGACGCTTGGAGCGTTGTAAGGACTTCGTTCAGCGAGCCCTGGCGGTAGCCTTCCAGATCGAGCGCCACATACTTGTAGCCGAGGCGCTTGAAGATGGCTGTCATCTTGTCCGCCATCTCGATGGTCATGGCACGGGGGAGTTCTTCGCGGGCGACTTCGATGCGGACCATTTCGCCGTGGAAGCGGGTGCGGAACTGGCGGAAGCCAAGGGCCTTCAGTTCTTCTTCGCCGACTTCGACCTGCTTCACGTTCTGGATGGTGACCGGGGTGCCGTAGGGGATTCGGGAACTCAGGCAGGCGGCAGCGGGTCGGTCCCAGGTGGGGAGGCCGGCGGTGCGGGAGAGTTCGCGGATCTCGGCTTTCGTGAGGTCGGCATCGACGAGGGGGGCTTCGACGTCGTGTAGTTTGGCGGCGCGTTGGCCGGGGCGGTAGTCGCCGAGGTCGTCTTTGTTGACGCCGTAGACGATGTGGGAGATGCCTCTTGTTTGGGCGTATTGCGAGAGGACTGAGAAGAGTTCGTCTTTGCAGTGGAAGCAGCGGTCCGGGCCGTTCTTGGCGTAGTCGGGGTTTTCGAATTCGTTGGTGGCGATGTATTCGTGGCGGATGTTGAACTGGCGAGCGAAGGCTTCGGCGTCACGCTTGTGGGATTCCGGGATGGAAGCGGAATCGGCGGTTACGGCGATGGCGTTGTCGCCGAGGGCTTGTGCGGCGGCCCAGGCGAGATAGGCGGAGTCGGTGCCTCCGGAGTAGGCTACGATTACGCGGCCCATTTGGCGGAGGGTGGTGAGGAGATGAGTTTGCTTGGAGGGCATCGCGCTAGGTTGCATATTGTGCTACCGCTCCCTTACGGTCACGGCTCAGAAAGGCGGGGCGAGTCGAACGGGCGGATTGGGGCGAGAAGACGACGCGAGTCGAACGGGCGACGCGGGTCGTGAGAGCGACACGAGTCGGGAGGGCGACGCGAGTCGAACGGGCGACGCGGCTCGTGAGAGCGACACGAGTCGGGAGGGCGACGCGGGTCGGGAGGGCGACGCGGGTCGGGAGGGCGACGCGAATCGAGAAGGCGGGGCGCGGCGAACGGGCGGTTCGAGTCGAGAGGGCGACGCGGGTCGGGAGGGCGACGCGAGTCGAGAAGGCGGGGCGCGGCGAACGGGCGGCGCGAGTCGAGCGGGCGGCTCGGGTCGAACGGGCGGGGCGAGTCGAACGGGCGGATTGGGGCGAGAAGACGACGCGAGTCGGGAGGGTGGATCGAGTCGAGCGGGCGACGCAGGTCGGGAGGGTGGCGCGGGTCGGGAGGGCGACGCTGGTCGAATGGGCGGCGCGGGTCGAACGTGTGGATCGAGTCGAAAGGGCGACGCGAGTCGAGAAGGCGGGGCGCGGCGAACGGGCGGGGCAAGTCGAGAGGGCGGCGCGAGTCGAGAAGACGGAGCGCGGCGAACGGGGATCGTCGAGTAGTGGATGGGCGAATTTAGCTGGCACGGCCGCGCTTGCCGGGGGGACGTCGCGACTTGTTAAGCGTCGCGACGTCGAGCGGGTTGGGCGGTTCGGCAGCATTTGCTTGCTACTGGACGGGGGTGCCGTCCTCTTCCTTGTCTTCCTTCTGATCGGCTTCGGGGATCAGGCAGGCGGCGGCTACGGCGTCGGGTTCTTCCATGCGGACCAGTCGGACGCCCTGTGTGGAGCGGCCAGCCTGGCGGATTTCGCCGGAATCGATGCGGATCATCTTGCCTTCTTTGGTGACGATCATCAGTTCGGAATCTTCCTTTACTGAGAGGATGCCGATCACCTTGCCGGTCTTCTTGGTCGTCTTCATATTGATGACGCCCTTCACACCGCGGTTGGTGAGACGGTAATCCGTCACCTTGGTGCGCTTGCCGTAGCCGTGTTCGGAGATGGAGAGCACCAGGCCGTCTTCCACGATCACTTCGGCACCCACAATAAAGTCGTCCGCCGCGAGGTCCATACCGCGCACACCGCGCGCGGGACGTCCCATGGCGCGAACCTTGTCCTCCGTAAAGCGGATCGCCTGGCCATCGTGCGAGCCGAGGAAGATGTAATCCTTGCCCGAGGTGAGGCGGGCGGCGATCAGTTCATCGCCGTCATCGACACCGAGGGCGATGATGCCGCGCGACATCGGGTTATCGAACTCGGTCAGTTCGCACTTCTTGATGACACCGAATTTGGTGACCATCACGATGAACTGATCGGGCGTGAACGTCTTGACCGGCAGGAAGGCCTTCACGGTTTCATCCGGCATCAGGTTGATCAGATTGCTGATGTGTTTGCCCTTGCCGATGGTGCCGGCATCCGGGATCTCATAAATCTTGAGCCAGTAGACGCGGCCCTTATTGGTAAAGATCAGCAGGTAGGCGTGGGTGGAGGCGACGAGGAAGTACTCGACGAAATCCTCATTGCGCGTGCCCATGCCGATGCGGCCCTTGCCGCCACGGGTCTGGCGCCGATAGGTATCGACCGCGGTGCGCTTGAGGTAGCCGCCATGCGTCACGGTGACGGCGACGTCTTCCATCTGCACGAGGTCTTCGAGATTGATCTCGCCCGTATCCTCAATAATCTGGGTGCGGCGCTCGTTGCCGAACTCCTTCTGGACTTCCTTGAGTTCCTTGATGATGACTTCTTTGAGGACCTTTTCGGAGCCGAGGATTTCGAGGTACTCGGTGATGCGGCGCTGGATATCGGCCAGTTCGTTGGCGATCTTCTCCTGTTCCATGCCGGTGAGGCGCTGCAACTGGAGCTCGATGATGGACTGGGCCTGACGTTCGCTCAGTTTGGAGAGCGGTTCGGCGGCCCCGGCGGCCATCAGATAGACGCGGTTGAAAACGAAATTGACGGAGGCTTCGATCAGCGATTCGCGCGCTTCGCGGGGCGACTTGGAAGCGCGGATGAGGCGGATGACTTCATCGATATTATCGAGCGCGAGACGGAAGCCGAGCAGGATGTGTTCGCGCTCGCGGGCTTTGCGCAATTCGTAATCGGTACGTCTGCGCACGACGTCGGCACGATGCTCAATGAAGTACTTGATGGTCTGGATCAGGCTGAGTTCGCGGGGCTGACCGTTGACGATCGAAAGGTTGATGATGCCGAAGCTGATCTGGAGCTGGGTGTTTTTGTACAGGTTGTTGAGGATGACCTCGGCCTGTTCGCCGCGCTTGAGTTCGTAGACGATGCGCATGCCATCGCGATCGCTCTCATCGCGAATTTCGGAGATGCCTTCGAGCTTCTTTTCGTTGACGAGGGCGGCGGTGGATTCAATGAGCCGCGACTTGTTGACCTGAAAAGGAATTTCGGTGACAACGATCTGTTCGCGATCGCCCTTGCCCATCTTTTCGATGAAGGCTTTGGCGCGGATTTTGAGGGAGCCGCGACCTTTTGTATAGGCGTCGATGATGCCCTGGCGGCCGAGGATGAAGGCGCCGGTGGGGAAATCGGGACCCTGCACGATTTCGAGAATCTTCGCGAGGGGCGTTTCGGGATGGCGGACGAGGAGGATGGCGGCTTCCACGATCTCGGTGAGATTGTGGGGCGGGATGCGGGTCGCCATGCCGACGGCGATGCCTTCGGAACCGTTGACGAGCAGGTTCGGGATGCGGGTGGGGAGGACGTCGGGCTCGACTTCGGATTCGTCGTAATTGGGACGGAAGTCGACGGTTTCCTTGTCGATATCTTCGAGGAGCGCACCGGCAATTTTGGAGAGGCGCGCTTCGGTGTATCGCATGGCCGCGGGCGGATCGCCATCGACGGAACCGAAGTTACCCTGACCATCAACGAGCGGGTAGCGCAGGGAGAAGGGCTGGGCCATGCGGACCAAAGAATCGTAAACGGGGGCGTCGCCGTGCGGGTGGAATTTACCGAGGACTTCGCCGACGATCTTGGCGCACTTACGGGTGGGCCGGCTGGAGGTGAGGCCCATTTCGTTCATGCCGAAGAGAATGCGGCGATGGACGGGCTTGAGGCCGTCGCGAACGTCGGGGAGGGCTCGGCCCACGATCACGCTCATGGCGTAATCGAGGTAGGAGCGCTTCATTTCGTCTTCGATATTGACGGGGACCATGATGCCGCCATCGGGATTTGCGGCTTTGCGCAAGTCTCCTGGGGCGTTGGGAGGAGGGGGCGGGGGTGTGCCCTGTACGGGATTGTCCTGATCAGCCATGTTTTTGGGTTAAGTCTTATTTTAGCAGGAGTTTAGGTTGTGCGGGTATGGATGTGTTGTCTTTGGGGGTAGCGGCGGCTGGACGGAGGGCTGGGAAGGCCTGGGAGCTCGGGTTCGGGTCGGGTTTTTGGGCGGTTTGGTGGGTTTTGGTGGGTTATTCTCAGGTTTTGGTGGGTTGCGCTCGGGTTGTGGATTTCGGTTAAGTGCTTTGTTTTGTTCAAAAGCTTGGGTTCTAGTTGCAAAAACGTATTTTTTGCGGGGATTTGGGGGGTGGGGGTGGGATTTGGGACGCGGGCGGGGTGCGCTGGGTGGGCCGTATGGCGGTGGTGCAGGATGGGTTTGGGGGCGCTGAAAATGGGTTCACAGGGCTTTAAAATGGGATCACCTTTGGAGGGAGTGTGTTTGTTTTCATTGAGATAAATGGGATCGCATGGCAAAATTACTGTTTTTGCGGCGGCCGGGGCGCTGGCGGGAGGCGGCGCGGCGGGAATGTGATGGTGGAGTTGCATACGAGAGTAGAGTACAACGGGGAAATCCGGGTGGCGGGGAGGTTTGTTGATTCTATTGGGAATAAAGGTGAAAATCGACGATAACGGGGTTGGTGGGGTACCGTTGAACGTCAAAAAGGTACCGGTGCGCCACCGCTGAGGCGGCCGTCTCAGGCTGAAAGCACTGGGGATATGGCCGCCGCGCGACTGCCGGGTCTGGTTAGTTCTTCGGCGACTTCATCTGCTGAATCAGTTCGCCAATGGCGCTCGTGAGATTGGCAATGCGCCGACCCGTCTCGCGAAATTGCTCCTGCGTGCGGATTTGGGCCTCGGTGAGCGTAGTAAGTGCTTCGTCCAGATGATTCTGGTTGGTCGCCAGCGTGTCCAGCGTGGCGTGGCAAAATGAGGTTCCAAGTTGGAGTCGGTTGCCGATACCAAGGTCACTCCGGGCGATAGCCAGCGTTTGCTATGCCGCCGTTGTATTGGTTCAGCGTGAAGATGAGGGTGAGATCCAGCCGAAGGGGAGATTCCGCCCTTCGGGCGGGGATTTTCAAGGCATCAGGGTCTACCGTTCCGATATCAGGTTTTTAAGATTGGTTTTTATGGGCGGCGCAACGCTCGCACCGCCCTTATCTGACATCGTTCCGATGAGCCCGCCGGGTTATCCCTCGGCCGGTTGCGTCCCCGCAGAGCCGGCTTCCGTTTCACCCGACAACACACTCTTCGGCTAAGCCGCGGCTGAAGTTGAGTTTTCCAGTGTGACCGCCGGTTGTTTTCTTTCGGCGGCTTCTCGCTGCACACGTGCCACTTCCAGCTTGCGATCCCGTGCCGCGTGGATCTCGGACTGCCGCCCTTCCAGCATGTCCTTCGGCGTGATGTAGCCGATGGCGCTGTGCAGTCGCTGCTCGTTGTAGACCGCCACATACTGCGCAATCAGGCGTTCGGCATCTTCCAGCGACAGCGGCACGCCGGGACGGATGCACTCGCTTTTGATCGACTTGTTCCAGCGCTCCAGTTTGCCGTTGGATTGAGGGTAATAGGGCGCTGTGCGAACGTGCGTCATGCCCGATATCCGAATGAACTCCTTGAAGTCCTTCGCGATGAACTGAGGCCCGTTGTCGGAGATGATCCGCGGCCTCGCGTACGGGAACCGCTCTTTGGTCCCTTCCAGCAGGATCTCCACATCGGTTTCCTTCATCGAATCGCGAAGGCTCCAGTTCAGCAGATACCGGCTGGCCCCATCCAGCACCGCGCACAGATAGTAAAAAGTGCCGTGGATGTTGATGTGCGCGATATCGATATGCCAGTGCTCATGCGGTTTCAGCGGCTGCTCGAACCCCGTCCCCTTTTTGCTCGGCTTCGGCGACCACTTGCGCAAACGTCCTGCATCATGCAGGACCCGGAACACGCTCGACGGACTGACTGCCACCACGTTGGCGTCCATCATCATGTACGTCAGACGCCGGTAGCCTTCCTGCGAAAACAGTTCCTGAAACTTCAGGATTGCCTGCTTTTCCCATTCATGGAGCCAGAACCCCCGGGGAGCTCCGCCGTTATGCCGGTTGGGTTGTCCTGCGCGCTGGCACCAGTCGTAAAACTTGCCCACGCTCAGATCCAGCCCTTTGAGCAATCGCTCAATCGCCAGGCCGGTCTTTTCGGCCCAGCGCCGGACGAACTCGACTACCGAGTCGCGTTTGTCCGGCTCTACCCAGCATCCGTTCAGAGTTCCCCAAGTGCTTTTTTTAGTGCAACATGCTCCGTCATCAGCTCGGCAAGAACTTCGTTCTTCTGCTGGATCTTCTGTTCCAGCTTTACGATCCGTTCCTGATCTTTCCCGCGCTCCGGGCCGCGTTTGCCTTCCAGTGCCAGTGCGGCGTTACCGAACAACTGTTCCTGCCAGCGGTGAAACAGGCTCGGGGCCAGGCGCTCTTCTTCGCAAATCTTCGAAATCGGTATCCGCTCGATCAGGTGTCGGCGCAAAAGCTTTGTCTTCGCTTCCGTGCTCCAGTGGCGTC
>CAIQWJ010000027.1 GCA_903875575.1 uncultured Acidobacteriia bacterium
TGGCTATTGGGATATAACCTGATCCAGTGTTCCAGACGGAACCCCACACCATCACCTGCTTACGCTTTCTTCTCTTAAAGACACCCTCCAACCGCGCTCTTCACCCGCAGCCGTTTACCGCGCAGCGGTTTAGTTCACCGGATTTCACGCCAAGCCGCAAAGGGGCGCAAAGGACGCCAAGAGGAACATTTCGATACTGGAATGATAATCTCGACTGAGAAAGACTATGAGGCCAGCTAAGCCACCCGTCCATCCACCGGCGATACCGCGCTGCGCCTCGGTCGTTATTTCTCCAACACCGCTGAGCTGTGGATGAATCTGCAGCGCAATTACGATCTGCGGTTGGGGTAGCGTGCCCGGACTTTCACACAGAGGCCACAGAGGGTTCACAGAGAGCACAGAGACTCACTGTTTGGGGGCTAACGGGTGATACGCTTGGAGCCGAAGGGGTGCTGCTATGAGAGATCCAGCTATTGTTGAGGAAGAATTGATTGAGATTTCGTCTATCGCGGATGACCTGACGAAGTTCGAACAGATTGTGGCGTGGTGCACGACGCATCCCGATGAAGTGCCGTTTGCGATGAAGATCCTGATGGGCGGCGGGAGTAGGCAGCCTTAGGCTGGGTTAGCCTGCGGTGTGAAATACTCAAGCTATATGCCCGGCGCAGTCCTCGCAATGCCGCGAAACGAAGTCGAACAGTTCTGCCAGCGGAACCACATCCGCAGGCTCTCCCTGTTTGGCTCTATCCTGACGCCGCGCTTCAGGCCAGAAAGCGATATCGACGTACTGGTCGAATTCGAACCGGAAAGCGCTCCCACCCTGTTCGATGTTGTCGCTATGGAACAGGAACTTGGCGAAAAGCTCGGACGCAAGGTGGACCTCCGTACTCCTGGCGACCTGAGTCGCTACTTTCGTGATGAGGTCGTAGCTGCTGCGGCTCTTCAATATGAGCGGGAATGACCGCATTCGGCTCCGCCACATGCTGGATGCTGTGTGCGAGGCACTGTCGTTTACGGAGGGACGGACAGTCGACGATCTCAGCCTCGACCGCATGTTCTTCCTCGCACTGGTCAAGGAAATCGAGATCATCGGCGAGGCGGCGGGCCGCATTTCTGATGACACACGAAAGAGCCTTCCTGGAATCCCATGGCCCAAGGTGGTCGGAATCAGGAACAGGCTGATCCACGCTTATGCCGAAGTCGACCTGTCGATCGTCTGGTCTACTGTGACACTCGCTCTCCCCGAATTGCGGCGGGAATTGGAAAGCGCGCTGGAATCTAAATCAACGGACTGATTGTGTGTTGTTGCAACAGCTGGAGATTTGGGTGCACAAACTTACACGCAAAGGCGCAAAGACGCAAAGAGCGCCAAGAAGTTCACGGTGCGGTTGGGTTCTATTCCTCGCTTATTCTTGTCATCTTCTCGGTGACGTCGGTGATCATGATCTATTCGGGTCCTGCGATCGGCGTGCTGGCGCGGATCACCCACACTCCGGCGATGCCGTCCGTTTCGGGTTTGGCACTTCGGTGGCTTTGCCGCGGGGTGCCCGGCGTCTGGATCTGGACGAAGCGATGCGCGCGGCGATGCAGGTTCGGCCGGCGGATGCGCGTTTCACGGCGGTGGGTCGGGTGAATAACGGGGATGTTTACTTTTTCTATCAGGCGGTGGGCGGGGACAGGGAGGTGGAGGGCCGTGTTCGCGTGGAGCCTGGGACTGGCAGGGTGGAACGGAAGGAGGTTCCGCGGAGTTTCACGTTTGCGGAGAGGGTTGTGCGGGTCCGGGTGCGCGATGTTCACACCGGGGATTTTCTTGGGGCACCTACGCGCTGGATTGCTGGGTTTTTTAGCTTTATGCTGGCGGTGCTGTCGGTAACGGGTTCGTTGGTGTGGTGGGGGCGGTGGTGGTGGGGACGGAGGTAGTAGGCTATTTGGGTGTGCTGTGGGCGAGCCTTGGAGACTTAGCATCGACGTTCCGTTAAGTGGCGTTCCGGAAGCGCCAGCGGCCCCATTCTCCGGGTGGCGCGTGTAAAAAACGCATATACTAAGGAAATGCCCGATGCCATTTTCACCGACGCTGGCCTGTCCGCCTTGCGGGATCTCCTCATTCGTCTGGAATGGACGGAATCGGATGCGTGGATTCGGGTCAGTGAGTTGTCCGAATTATTTCCGGAAACTCTCGCGCAGGATACCCCGACGTTTTCGTCGATGCCTGCGTCTGAGGCGGCCCACCTAGTCGCCGAACTGCAACGAATCTTATCCGAAGAGAATGTGGCAGTCGAGACCACATAAGAATGCGACTGATCCATTCGTCCGATCTTCAGATTGGCAAAGTCTTTACTTACTTCGAACCTTCGGTGGCGGCGTTGCTTCAGGATGCCCGGCAAGCCGTGATTCGCACGCTCGGCGAACTGGCACTTCAACACGGTGCCTCCGCCGTCCTCTTAGCGGGGGATATTTACGACAAACAGCAGCTCTCGCAGCAAACGCTGGCAAAGCCGATTGAGGCGATGCGCCAGTTCCCCAGGGTCCATTGGCACCTTTTGCCTGGCAACCACGACCATTGGCGTGAGAAGGGACTGTGGGACCGGCTTTCGCGGGCCAACATGCCGCCAAACGTACATCTTCACGTCGAATCGGGTGCCGTTCAGATTATGGATGACGACGGTACGCCCGTATATCTTCTGCCTGCGCCTCTCTCTCACATCGCGAACGTGGACGATCTCACCAGCTATATGGACAGTGCAGCCACGCCCAACGGCGCCATTCGCATAGGTCTGGCCCACGGTTCCATTCAGGGCTTCGGCTCCGATGGCGACGCATCGAATTACATCCTGCCGACGCGGGCCGAATCTGCCGGACTGGCCTATCTGGCGCTGGGCGATTGGCATCGACAGATGCGAGTCAGTGACAGGGTCTGGTACTCAGGGACGCCGGAGCCGGATTTTTTCAAGCGCCCCGCCGATGCCACCGGAACTCGCTGCAATGGCGGACTCGCCCTCCTTGTAGATGTTGATGACCCGCGCGCTGTGCCTCGGGTCACTCCCCTTGATGTGGGTCGCTATCGCTGGCACCAGCTAGTCAGAACTTTGACCGATGACTCCCAGATCGCGTTGCTGGAAGCGGATCTTCGTGCTCTGGAAACGGATCTCAGCAGAATCGTGCTCGACCTTCAGGTATCGGGTACCCTCTCGCTCGCCGGCCGCAGGCAATTTGAGGAAACCATCATCCATGGCGTGGGCTCTGCGTTCTGCGGCATCCGATTCGAAGACAGCGGCCTCGTTCTAGAACCAAGCGAGGCGGATCTCGACAGTATTGATCGCGCGGGCTTCGTCCGGGTGGCAGCCGACAGGCTGAAGGAAATAGCTGACGACCATAGCGATCCGGCCCAGGCGCGGATTGCGGCGTTGGCGCTCCGGCGACTCTACGTGGAGCATCTGCGCCAGGCGGGTGTTGCATGAAGCTGCGTTCCGTTTACCTGACGAATTTCAGGAAATTTGTCGGCACTTACGGCGTTGAGGGGATCGGCGACGGTGTCAACCTCCTCGTGGGCCAGAACGAACTCGGTAAATCGACCCTCCTCGAAGCCATTAATGCCGTGATCTTCGAGAAGGCGAAATCGCAAACCGAACTGGTGAAAAGCTTTCGGCATTTCGTAAACGGCACGGTGCCAGAGGTCAAGCTGACCTTCGACCTTGACGGTAATACCTGGACAATCCATAAGCGCTTTGCCCTGCAATCGGGGAAGGCGGTACTGACGTCTTCTGATGGCCGCCGATTCGAGGATGAGGCCGCGGAACTGGAGCTCCAGCGACTCCTCGGCCTCGGAAGCCGCCGTGGCGGGAGCGAACCCGGCATCTGGGGAACACTCTGGGTTCGCCAGCGCCTCTCATTTGGCGAGCCAGGCCTCAGCGATGCGGGGCGGCAGACACTGCGGGGCTGCATCGAGGAGCAGGTAGGCGTAGTGACAGGCGGCGAGAGGGGTAGGAAGATCCCGCTCGCGGTCGATCAGGCACTCGGTGAACTGGTGAGCACTCGCGGGCCGCGCGGCGGCTATAAGGAAGCAAAAGACCGGCTCGCTGAGGTGATAACGCAGTCTGAGCAACTGGCACAAAAGAAGGCGGGTATCTTTCGCCATATGGATAATCTCTCGACTCGGCGCCGCGAGCGGCGCGAAGTCGAAGCCGACTGGGACGAAGCCGCATACCGGGCCGACCTCCAGGAAGCGAGGGATGGGCACACTGCTGCAGCCACCAGGGCCGCCAACCTCGCTGCTGCGCGGAGCGCTGCGCATCTCGCGCTAGAGCGGGCAACGGCGGACCGCGATGCCGTCGCGGGACGGCAGAAGTTGGCGGCGGAAGTTAAGCCAATAGAGGTGGAGATCGCCGGGCTTGTCGAACAACTAAACGGGACGCTGGCAGACCACAAAGCCGCCGTTGCGCTCGTAGAGGCTGGTAGTAACCAAATTGCCCGGTTGCGGGATTCTGTCCGTGCCAACGGTGAGCAGGGCCGTCGGCTGGAGCGTGTTCGTGCGGCCATTTCTCTTTCCCAAGAAATTGCCAGACATGAGGCCACATTGGCGAAGGCGGTCGACCTCCAGGCTCAGTCGGGACGCATCTCCACGCTTCTTGGCGAAGTGGTTGCCACCGAGGAAGCCGTTACGCGCATTGAGGTGGCGGAGACCGAGCTTTCCGGTGCCAACGCTGCTTTGAACGCGGTTGCTACGACCGTGTCCCTGACCATCGAGCCGGCTGCTTTAGGCCTCGTTCGGCTCGACGGCGCGCCCCTGGATTTGCCCACCATGTGCCGTGCCGTCTTATCCAGGACGACCGTGGGAATCGAAGGCATCGGGTCAATCTCAATTGAGCCGCAGATCCGGGGACGCGACGTGATCGCCGAGCGGCTCCGAAGCGCGGAAGGCGAGTTGCGGGCGGCTCTTCAGGCCGCCGGAGCGGACACACTACGGGCTGCGCGTTTCGCGCTCGCGCAGAAGCGCGAACTGCAGGCTCAACTGATGGCAATTCAGCGTGAGATTGTCGGCCTGGCGCCGAAAGATGCAGCCAATAAACTGGCTGCCGGCCTTGATTCCCGGCAGACTCGCGTCATGGAACTGCGCGGCCGACTGAAGGCCGAATTGGAGGTGCTCGGTAGTGCCACGTTTCCCACGGCGGAGGACGTCGCGCTGGAGATTGCGGAGACTCATCAGGAGGCTGAACGCCTCTCCATCGAAATTGGTTTGGCAGAGGCCGCGCTCGAAGGTCCGCGAACTGCGCTGGTTCAGGCAACGGCCACGCTTCAGTCTCTGCAGCAGCGCCTCGCGGGTCGCCGGGGAACTCTGGAAGAGAAGCAGGCTTCGCTGGCAGCGGGCAGGGCGGAAGTCGGCGACGAAGAGCTTTCGGCCCGTGCGGACGAACTGGCACTGGCAGCAGCTACACACGCGCAGTTGCTGCGGGAATTAGAGGCAGGGCAGGGTGAGACGGTCGCGGTCATTGAGATACGCATCAAGCGTCTGGAGACGGCGGGCAGGAATCATCATGAAGCGCTCGTGCAGCTAAACAACGAGATAACACGCTTGACTGCGCTGATTGAGGCCAACGAGGGGATGGGCATTGACGAGGCCTTTGATGTTTCGCTGGCCGAGCAATCGAGACTTGAGGCGGTCGCCCGGCGATACGAGGAAGAGGTGGCCGTTCTTCAACTGCTCCAGAAGGCACTGCGCGATGCCGAGCGGGAAGCCAAGGCACTTTACCTTGCCCCCGTCGCGAGCCGCGTCGCGCCCTATCTCAGGATGCTTCTGCCGGGTACGGACCTGGTGCTGGATGAAAATCTGAGTATCAGCGCCATTGAGCGAAATGGAAGTGCTGAAGCTTTCGGAAGCCTGAGCGATGGAACACAGGAACAGCTTGCGGTGCTCACACGCCTTGCCTTCGCGGAATTGCTGATGGCGCAGGGTCACCCGGCGACAGTCATTCTTGATGACGCACTGGCGTTCAGCGACGATGTGCGAATCGAGCGGATGTTTGATATCTTGATGCACGCAGGGGAGCAGTTGCAGGTGCTCGTTCTTACGTGTCGAAAACGGCTTTTTGGTCGGCTGGGCGCGCGGGAACTAAGTCTACAGGAACTTACGAATCCGACGGCGGATACCCGAGGCACAGAACGAACGCGGTCGGCGGGGGGCGGTTAGACTAGTGGGCAGGCAGACAAGAGTATCTGATCGGAGCGGTGCTCCAGATTGTGGCTGTGCTAGAACCCTGAAATGGTGTTTCGGTCACGCAGTAAGCGCGCGACCCGGGGTGACCGCGATTGCGGGCAAGGTTGCGGTGTTAAGCATGTATTCGCAAAGGCGCTCAAGGTGCACGGGTCGCTTACCGGCGTCCCATGCCTTTGACAGTGAGAGCGCGATCTGGATCGTATTCTTTTGGAGACCTCCCGGCTGCCCCAGTTCTCGAAGTGCCTCGTTCTTGAATCTGGACCAATCCGGTTCGCCGATATCTTCTTCGACGATGCCCCCTATTTCTGAGTGCCACATCACTACGCGTTCCGTAAAAAGTGACTCTGTCGGAAATGGCTCCGCCTGTGGTATTCCGCAAAGCTTCAGAATTGCTGTGTTGTCGCGCAGATGTAGCGTGCGGCGCTGAGTTTGCGTGCCGGTAGCATCGGCAACTGGGTCTATGACCCCATACTTACTGGCGTCGGAATCGAAGACGACGAAAGTCCGAATTCCCATTGCATTGGCCACCGCCAGAGGTTGAATGATCTGGTCCTTGCCGTTGGCCGCCACCATGTGGCAGCCGAGACGTCGATATTCATTCCAACGACCGGATAAGTGAAGGTATGCCGTGATATACGCGATGTCTTCTAGCCCCTCTACCAGTATTAGTCGCTGAGTGAAGAACATCTCGTTGAGATTCGACTGAAGAGTTTGGTGGAGTTTTGCACGGAGACCCTGCGGCTTGACTGGTGTCTCGCCCGCGGCTGCCGCTACTGCGGTGGCGACCGCGTCAAAGCTGGTCCATGTGACAAGACTTTCCTTCGTGGTCTGGTCCTTCCGTACCAATCGAACATCTTCGAACGCGGCACCACTGACGAACACGGGGCTATGAGTGGAAACCACGACTTGGGCATCGACGGTGCTGAGCGACTGGAACACATCGAATAAATGTCGTGCTTGAGGGGGGTGCTGGTAGAGTTCTGGCTCCTCGCAGCCCAGCAGTAGTCGCGGCCCCGTGCCGGTCCCGCTAGATGCCAACTCTTGCAGTAGCGCGAGAAGGTATGATCGCTGGAGCCCATGGCCTAGTCGGCAGAGCTGGCCTTCGAAACGATCCTCGCCTGCGATTATTTGCGCCGTCGGCTCCTGAATCGTGACCGCTTTTTCCGGATCCTGCCACCATTCTAAGCGGACCCTCGCGTCGGGGTGCGCCCACTCCGTTAGTCGATTCTGAAGGGAACTGGTGATGCCATCGAGGACGTTTTGGCTGTCGCGAAGTAGTCCCTGGTAATCATCGTGTGCCCGGCGGCGGATAGTCTCGACTTGGTCCGCAAATTGCATCTTTGCGTTTACCGTGCGAGCGAGAAGGCGTCCGAGGGCGGTGTTGCGGGCATCGCTCTGTTCAGAACTGGCATCCTTCACAGCCGGGACGTAGACCCACTGAATATACTTGGCCAGCCGATTGGCCCCTTTCGAAAAACCATAAAATTCATCGCTGCTTCGATGTGGAGAGAGCCTTTGAGGGTGGGCCGCTTCGAAGTCTCGCAACGCCTTGGCCATTGCGTCCTTTGTCGTCTCTTTTGGCAATTCCGGGAACGATTCTCTTATTCTTCCGAACATGTCTTTCAGTTCCGGCACCTTAGCGTTGTCGCCGTAAGCCTTGAAGAATTCACTGAACTCCGGCATCACCATGCGGATGCCGTAGTGTTTTACCTCGGCGCGGCGACTTCCGAGGTCGAACGCTGCTTCGGCCGTTATAATGAGCTTGCCGTCTCGATAGTAAGCGCTGAAGTCGGCCTGCGCTTCCGGGCTCAGCTTCGAAAACGTGAGCGTGACGTTGATCGGGTCCTTAATATCCTTCTGGTGGAAGTCCTCTTCGACTAGGCGCGAGAAGTCCCCGCCGCCTTGCTGCACTTCCCGAAAAAAAACGTTTAGCGCACAGAGGACGGTCGATTTGCCGGCACCATTAGCGCCGACCAAGGAAGTATAGGCATTCAGCAACACCGTAACATCGCGGCAGGAGCGAAGATTCTTTATTTGAATTTGGTCGAGTATCACGGCTGCGCCTCCCTACGAGTTCACAAGTGCACTTTCAGACTACCAGAATAGTATTATCGCTCAGATCCGGCGGTTTACGCTCTTGGGCTGCCAATTCCGAGCTAAATATTGATTTCCGCGTACTTTGTGGTGTTGCTCCGGTTAGGTCCCAGACTTTAGCCGTAAAGTCACACTGAGCAAACTCACGCCGTAACTTCATGCCACAGGTTTTTGCCACAGGTTTAGACACCGCAACAGGTTCACGCAACTTCACCCAACATCACGTAACCGATTTAGACGTAACAGGTTTAGACTTGACCCGCGGACATTATTGGAGTATTGTTGAAGTCAGCTCTTTACGCGTTGTGAGACGCAAGGGTCTCTGGTCTGTTGCTTCGACGGACTGTTAATTTTGAACGGTATTCTCGGCGGAATGAGTCCACGACCCGCCGGCGAATTCGCCGTCGAGCCGTGGCCTCATTCCGCCACGCTCTTAGGTAAAGAGCTGCAATGATTTCGCGCCTGTTCGCCGAGTTTAAGGCTGCAGTAAGGCTGCAGGAGGTTCGTGTCAAACGTCCCACACAGATATTTCTGTGTGGGGGAGACATACTGACATCCGACGTCTTAGCCTCTCCAAAATCTGCGCGCCACGCATTCTGCAACTACTTGCGTAAAACGACGGCACCCCTCCTGGCGGACATCGTTCTCGCCGAGGTGATCGTTGAGGACCGTGAACAGGACGAACACGGGTTCAAAGATCTTCTCGAACTTGAACGGCTAGTGGCTGAAATAGTTGGCGTTGTACTGCTCTTTGTGGAAAGCCCGGGATCGTATGCGGAACTAGGGGCTTTCACGGAAAACCCAACAATTCTGCGACGTCTCGTTGTGGTAATCGACAATTCATTTCGCGAGAATACGAGGTCTTTCATCTATCGGGGCCCGCTGAAGCGCCTGATCAATCAGTACGAGCAGTCGCTGCGGTATGAAACTTGGCTTAGTGACGAGGGCGATCCGCCGGTAATCGACGAACAGTTGGCGGAGACGATGGCCGCCGGTCTAGCGCAGTCGCTGCCCGCTTATCAAAAACGCAATGGAGACACGGCGCTCCTCTCCGCCGCAAGGGGAGATCCTGAGCCAAATGAAGGCGAGATGATGTGTCTAATCACAGGGCTCCTCGACGTGTTCTTAACGCTCGGTCTTGCAGAGATTGAAGAAATACTGCTGTTATTCGCAACGCCTTCCTCGGGTCAGAAAATCAGTCGCTACCTTTATGTTCTCCGAAGACTCAAACTGGTTGATCGTGTCTTGTATTCAAATAAATGGTGGTACTTTTCCAGCCGGAGTCTGGTGGAATGGAGTTTTCTCGAGGGCAGCCCGCAAAAGACCACACTCGACTGGCGTCGCCACATTCGGGATGAATACACCCGGGCTAAAACATCTGAGCCTGGGACAGCCAAGCGCCTTGGCGCGTTGACCTTGATATTCCAGCAGGGCACCGGGGTCCAAGACCATGAGTGATCTGCTCAATCGGATGGCACGCGACCTGTTCTTGCCGCCGAATTCCTTGCGCTCGCTGATTCAGAGTGCACCTATGCGCTACAAGGTGTATTCAATACCAAAGCGGAATGGGAACGGCTTTCGCGTCATTGCACAGCCAACTCCGGCCGTCAAGGAATTGCAGCGGTGGGTGGCTGACAGGGTTCTCGCAACCTACGACGTTCATCGGGCGGCGACCGCCTATAAGAAAGCCTCCAGCATTCTGGAGAATGCGACGGCCCACCGGAACAGCAGGTTTTTATTGAAACTGGATTTTGAGAATTTTTTCAATTCCATAACTAGCCATGATCTCTTGGCGTTTTTTGACCGTAAGCAGGTGAGCTTTAGCGATAAGGACCGCCAACTGTTATGCCGAATTCTGTTTTGGAGACGCAAGAACACGCCGGACTTGGTGATGTCCATAGGCGCACCCAGTTCGCCAAGCTTGTGTAATGTTTTGCTCTATGATTTCGATGTGGCGGTTGCTACCCACTGTGCGGCATTCGGAGTCACTTACACGCGCTACGCGGACGATATGACGTTTTCGTGCGACGAGCCTTGGCGGTTGAGAGAGATAGAACAGTGGGTTTCTCGGTTACTTGATGGAACAGCCTCGCCGCGTCTTCGAATTAACGCTTCGAAAACAGTCCACGTTTCAAAAAAGTCCAGCCGTCGGGTTACTGGACTCGTACTGACAAACGACGGGAAGGTTTCGCTCGGTCGGGACCGCAAACGACAGCTTCGCGCGATGGTTCATCGATTCATCACTAGAGGGCTTCCGGAGGATGAATGCGCGTCGCTCCGGGGATGGATGGCTCATGTTCACGCCGTGGAGCCGTCGTTCACATCTCGTCTCAAGGAAATCTACGGTGCGGAGAATTTAGGTCGGCTTGGTGTTAAGTGAGGATTCGCGTGACAAAATGCCAGAGTGACATTTTCTGTCGTAGCGCAACCCGCCGAAGTTTTTTCGGTTGCGCTGACAATTAGCTCGCAGACGTAGCTCAGTCCCGGAAGTCTTCCGACAATTCACGCCCTACGTCAGTTGGCGGTCTCCAGCCGATCTCTCCATTTGAGTCCCACCGGCAGTCCACTCGCAACCTTTACATCCACAAACCACTCGTCCACGTTGGCCCATTAGAAGTCCCGAAAACGGCAGATGTGTCATCGCGCCAATCGCCATCTACTCCAACTTGCGCAGCAGTCGTTCGTCCGGATAGCCAGCCACTCGGACAGTGCTGGCGGCGGGACGGCGATTTAACGCCGCCGGTTTCATGTTCACGGGCGATGCGGCCGCGATGCCGTTCGTCAAACGAGTCGACACGGTTGATGTGGACCGCTCGGTGTTAACGTTCACTCATACAAACTCGCAGTCATTATCCATCTACAATGCAAGTTGACCCCAACCCCGGGACAAGCTGCGGATTTGGAGTGTTGCCTTCGTCGAGGGCTTCTCGGCGCTTTCCGTGGAGGTCATCGCCATTCGGCTGGCCAGCCCGGTGGTCGGGCGGAGCATGACTGTTACGGGTATTATGCCCTTCGACAACTTCGGGAATGCCCGTCATACGGGCGGACTCCGGGAGACGGAACTGGATCGCCCTTCAATATAGAATGAATCAGTCATCCATCCGGTCCCATGGAACTGAAACCAGGCGATAAACTCGGCCCATACTCTATCCTCACGCCCCTTGGGAAAGGAGGGATGGGAGAAGTGTGGAAGGCGCGGGATACGCGTCTGGGCCGCACTGTCGCGCTCAAGGTCCTGCCGGCCGATAAAGTAGCCGATTCTGAACGCAAACGCCGTTTCGCCCAGGAGGCGAGGGCAGCCTCTGCGCTGAACCATCCAAACATCGTCACCATTTATGAGATTACCTGTGAGGATGGCGTCGATATCATCGCGATGGAGTATGTACCCGGCCACACCCTTGGCCACCTGATCGGGCGAACAGGCGTGGGAATTCGCGACAGCCTGAAGTACGCCCTGCAAATCGCCGACGCGTTGACTGCGGCGCACGCTGCCGGAATCGTACACCGGGATCTGAAGCCCGACAACATCCTGGTCAATGACGAGGGGAGTGTCAAAGTTTTGGATTTCGGCCTGGCGAAGCTGACCGAAATGGCAGACTCCGCGGAAGACGAAACGCAAACCATCCGTCGCGAAACAGAAGAGGGTGCCATCGTCGGCACCGTGTCCTATATGTCTCCGGAACAGGCCGAAGGGAAGAAGGTGGATGCGCGTTCCGACATTTTCGCTTTCGGCGCCGTGTTGTACGAGATGGTTACCGGTCAGCGCGCGTTCCAGGGCGATTCCGTTGTCGCCACACTGGCGGCGATCCTGCATCAGGAGCCGAAGCCGTTGCGCCAGATCGCCCCGGGTTCCCCGCCTGAGCTGGAAAAGTTGATCGCCCGCTGTCTGCGCAAGAATCGCGACCGACGGTTCCAGCATACCGGCGATCTGAAAGTGGCCTTGCTCGAATTGAAGGAAGAATAGGATTCGGCCACATTTCCGGTTGCTCAGGCGGAGGTGCAAATCAGGAAGCCGGCACGGGGGAAGAAGCTGGTGGCACTGGCGTCCGGTGTGGCACTGCTGGCGGCGATGGGCTGGCTCGCGTTGGCATGGAGCAAATCGAGTGCCCGATCCGCCAGACCACCGGTGATCGTCCTGATGGACACGAGTGCACCGGGTGGCGTGTATGACGCCAATACGCGGCAAAACAGCGGGACGAACGCCGACGATCTGAGCGACGACTTGCGGGATTTGCCGGTGGAACTCCATAAAGAGACTGTCGGCGCCAGCTGGGACAGGGAAGATCAGATCGTCAAACAGATGCCCGACCTGATTGTGATCCATCGCTCGGCGTTTTTTCATTCCATGGATCTCGACTTCCGAATCGGTTATCCTCCGTTCGGGGAGACCGCGGTGCAGGCATCGGGCGCGCAAACGCCGGAAACGGAGCAACCGCTGTCCCGAGCTTTCCTGTACGATCACCTCAACACTTCAGCGCTCATCCGGCTACAGGCATTCCTGGGTTATGCGGGGCTATCGAATCTGAAGACCAGATTCCTGATTTATTCCAGAGGTGCGGCCGGAGGATGGGCAGAAACCGCGTTCCGGCACGATTGGGTACAGAATGCGGAGCGACGATTTCCTGTGTTAAAAGGCAGGATATTCACCATCAATGTGCGGGGTGGCGATGCGAAGGCCAGTTTCCGGGATCCGGCGACGATCGCGGAGGTGAGGAAGGCGGTGGCGTCAATACTCGGAATCACGACGAAATGAGGCCTGGGTGGTAGGGCTATTCATTGCGTCTGCCGCGTCGGCGTCGGGGGGCATGGGCGAAGTCTGGGAGGCCCCTCTCGATCGTACCGTCGCCATCGAAATCTGTCGCGCGGCTCTGGCCCGGAGTCTACTGCTCGCGGCTACCTTCAGCCAGTTTTGCGCTTCGCGCAAAACCATACGACCCCTATGGCTGACTCACTCAAAATCAAATTAGCCTGCGATTCAGCGCCAGTTTTGGGCACCGTGCCAAACATGCAGGATTTCAACAATTTCAGCGGAGTACGAATAGACGATCACGAGCGGCGGACTGACCAGTTCTCTTGTGCCTGCAATTTCGCCCGGGCGGCCGAGGCCGGGGAATATGGCCAATTGGTCGATTCGATCCAAAGCCGTGCTCGCTACCTTCTGAGCGGCGGCGGGGCTGTCCCTCTGAATGTATTTGATTGCGACTTCCAATTGGTCAGCCGCACCAGTCGTCCAGCGAATACGCCTCAAAGCTGGAACAGGCCGCCGATGCGACGTCTGACATCTTCGTGTTCCACCAGTTCTCCCCGTTCCGCCTGGGCAATGCCATTTCGCACTCCGGCAACGAAGCTGGCCTGGTCGTCGAGCATCCGATTGACCGTGTCCCTTACGATTTGCTCGGCATCCCTGCCTGTGGCAAATGCCACCTGCTGAAGGCGAGTCTCAACGTCCGGGGAGAAATTCACTTGCATGTTTTCAGCGTAGAGGGGCACCGGAGGCATGTCAAGTGCATGGTGAAAGCTGCGAATCCGGCGAATGCGATAGCGATTGTGGGGGTCGAGGCCGCCGGGGGAAGACCTGTTCTTCGGAAAACCTGCCACTTCGGTAAGCTTCGAGCGCGATGCTCTGCTCTGTGACAAGGGGCAGATCATGACCGCCCGCGATCATGGCCCGCGCGATGTCTTCAGGCAACTCGACGTGGACGTGCATGTTCTGGCCGGGTGCCGAAAAAGCAGATTTGAGTGCCGCTCCTTCCAGTCGCGGTTCGGTAAGAAGCGTCGAATCCATGGCCGTTTTCCTGCCGGCGCGCGCCCGCAAGATGGATTTTGAGCCTTCATCGTTGTGTCAAATCAGGGTGCCAGTCCTTACCGCCACTACCCATCTACAATGCAAGTTGGACGAAACACGGGACAAGCTGCGGATTTGGAGTGTTGCCTTCGTGGAGGGCTTCTCGACGCTTTCTGTGGAGGTCATCGCTATTCGGCTGGCCATCCCGGTGGTTGGGTCAAGCATGACTCTTACGGGGATTGTGCTCGGTGTTGTCCTGTTCGCCCTGAGCGCGGGCTACTGGCGCGGGGGTGAATTGTCGTCACGCTGGACGGTGCCGAAAATACACGCGGCTCTGGCCCGGAATCTCCTGCTCGCGGCTGCTTTCTATGTCTGCCTGACTTTTCCGTTCGAAGCGACGCTGCTGGAAAAAGCGCTCGATCTGGGCCTGAGTTTGCCGGTGGCTTTGGGCGCAACTGCCGCTGCTCTGTTTATCCTGCCCGTCTATCTGGCATCGCAAACGGTACCGATGCTCGCCGAACTGATCAACACTGACGGCAAAGCGGGCAAGGCTTCCGGAAAAGTACTGTTCTGCTCCACGCTGGGCTCGGTGGCGGGCGGGATTGTCACGCCGGTTTATTTGTTTCCGTGGCTGGGCGTGCAGGCGTCGACGTATGTGGTGGGCGGGTCGCTGGTGGCGATTGCGGGCTGGATGGCGTGGGGTCGGCCACGACTGCCGCGGGGGGAAACGGGGTTGCTTGTGCTGGGCCTGCTGGTGGCGGGGGCGGGGGCAGTGGTGATTGAGCGGTCCTTTATGTCGCGCGTTCCGTATCGTTTCGCCTTCGACAGCGCGCATCAGTCGATTCGGGTGCTGGAAAGCCGGAACGAGCAGGGTCGGCTGGAGCGGGTCATGACGCTGAATGGCGCGCGCGCCTCGGGTGTCTATGCCGATACGCGGGAGAGTTTCTTCGCTTACGTGCGCGAGGCGGACCGGGTGCTGGCGGAGACGCGCAGCGAAACGGTGCTGGCGATTGGCGCGGCCGGGTTCACGTTTCCGCGCGATGCGGCGGCGATGGCCTTCGTTAAAAGGGTGGATACGGTGGATGTGGACCCCTCGGTGAAGGAGATCGCGGAACGGTATTTTCTGCTGGAGCCGTTGCCGGCGAAGGTGCGGTTTTATCCGGTTTCGGCAAGGTCGGCATTGCGGGAGTTTCAGAGGCAGGGCAGGCATTACGACTTTACGCTGCTGGATGCTTACAACGGGGAGGGGATTCCGGATGAGTTGGTTACGGCGGAGTTTTTTCGGGGTGTGCGGGCGGTTTCCGGCAAGGTGGCGGCGAACATGATTCTGGATACGGAGCTGGAGTCGGAATTCGCGCGGAATGTGCTGGCGTCGTTTCGGGAGGCGTTTGGCGGGGTTTGGGTGAAGGATGTGGACCAGAGAGGGTCGGACCTGACGAATTATCTGGTGACGAATTGGGGCGTGGAGGGGTCGTCTGCGTGGGACGGGGAGGGGCGGATTTATAGGGATAACCGGAATAGTGCGGACCGGGATCATGTGGCTATGATTTGGAGTGAGTAGACGGATTGCACGCAGAGGCGCAGAGATCCGCAGAGGGACGCAGAGGCGGCCCTATCGGTGGGGCTACCGCCAGTTGCGGGATCTGCGCGACAATGGGTCATGCAGGAAATCATCACACGCGACCCGGAAGTGATGCATGGGACGCCGGTATTTCGCGGGACACGTGTACCGGTGCAGACGCTTTTCGATTACATCGAGAATGGCGAATCGCTCGATGAGTTTCTGGAAGGCTTCCCCACGATCAGCCGGGAACTTGCGGTACAGGTTCTGGAGGAATGCAAGGAACTTCGTCTCGCCCGGGTTTGAAGCACCAATCGTCTGATGAAGATCCTCCTGGATGAGTGCGTTGACCAAAAGTTGCGGGTCGCGTTTGCCGAACATGACTGCCAAACGGCGGCGTACGCTCAGTTGGCAGGCCTGAAGAATGGCGCGTTGCTGGCTGCGGCCGAAGACGCCGATTTCGAGATCATGATCACCACCGACCAGGAGATTCCGTACCAGCAGAATCTCGGCGGTCGACGGATTTCGATCCTCATTTTGTGCGCTCCGACCAACCGCCTTGCGGATCTGAAGCTTCTGGCACCCGCGGCGCTTCGTTCGCTCAGTTCGATCGAACCCGGTCAGGTGATCAGACTCCGATAGGTACAGCATTCGGCGTATCCGGGAGCAATTCGCTGCCCGACGAGTTGTAGCGAGTAGAGGAAGTGCACGCAGAGGCGAGGAGATTCGCAGAAAGACGCAGAGACGAGCGCAGATTATGAGAGCGCTTTTCTGACGGCCGATAGAGATGGACAATGTCGGGCAGGGTTCGATGGCGTGGTAGCCCACTTTGGCGGCGAGCGCGATTTCGGCTACGATGTCGAGCTGGTGACCGCGAAGGGTGCTGGTGTTGAGGGAATGGCCGAAGGGCTCGTTGGCGGGTCGGGCGGGGGTGGCGGCGCGGGCTGTTTGGGCGGCAAGCGGACGACCGCCTGCCACGGTTGAGCCGGCTGCAACGGCGGCAAGGCCGCCCCGGAGATTTCGACGGGAAGAACCTTGTATCATGCGATTTCCTCCGTTCCAGTGGAACACGGACGACTGGCCGGATTGCACGCGGAGGCGCAGAGATTCGCAGAAGGACGCAGAGAATGGCCCTATTCAGGGCCTGCGGACTGGAATAGTTGCAGGCACTGGGAATGAGAAACGCTCCCTTGCGGTCGCGGCTCTCCAAAAAATGAATTCATGGGTCGCGTACGCAAGTAACACGGCTCACAGGCCTGCGGCGTTTACTGGTAAACACCGGCGGCTTTAAAGTCGCCTGCTTTGACTATGGTGAGCGCGGCGGCGTCCACATGGCGCCGGAAGGCGTCGCTGATCTGCGTTGGAGTCAGGGCCGCGATTTTCTTTTCCAACTGGTCATCCCAGTCGAGCGTGCGGCCGAGTTGCTCGCTGGAGGCGAGAAGGGTCAGCAAGGCGGCGTCCTGCGAGCGTGACACCATGCGCGAATCGAGATAAGCTTTCTTCGCCTCGGCGACTTCGTTCGCGCTGAAGCCTTCTTTCAGCGTTTTGATCAATTCGTCTTTAAAGCTGAATTCGACCTTCGGCCCGTTTGCCGGGTTGAGGCTGACGGTGCCGGAAAGCAGGGCAGAATCGCCTTCGGCGGGGACCGCTATGCGTGCGTTGGCACCATAGCTGAGGCCTTCGCGGTTGCGAATGCGATCGGAGATATGGGAAGTGATGGGGACGCCGAACATGTAGCCTGCCAGCACCATGGCTGGGTAGTCGGGATCATTTTGGGACATTTTCAGGGGCACGCCGGCCTCGAACTGCGCGTTGGCTTTATCGGGCGTCTCGATCTTTTGATTCATTGCAGGCACGGCTCTGAATTCCGGCACGATGGGTTTGTACTTCATCGACGTGTTCCAGTTGCCGAGGAGTTCCGTGGCGACGGCCTTGATGGCGTTGACGTCGACGGGACCCACGACCGCGAACACGCCGGAATCGGCACCGTAGAACTGATCGTGGAACTTTTTGGCGTCGTCAAGAGTGACGGTCTTTAACTCGGCGAGTTGTTCTTCGCGAGTGCGGCTGTAGAGAACGTCGCCCTTCTTCCAGGGGCTGAGGTAGCGCGACAGGGTTTCCGCCGAGAGCTGGGTTGGCTCTGTCTGGGCCACTTCGAGCGCCTTGATGCGGGGCTGAAGCAGGCGATCGAACTCATCCTGGGGATAGGCGGGCTCTTTGAGCATGCCGACGGCAAGACGCAGTGCGGCGACGAAGTTCCCGGCGGGCGCGGTAATGGTGGCGGTGGCCGTGTTGATCGCGCCTGTAGCCGCGCCTCCGCGGCCGCCTCCTCTGCCGCCGCCGGCACCGGCTCCGCCGCTGACCTGGATGGTGGCGTTTAACTTGCGCATCTCATCCGCCAACTGTTCGCGTGTTTTTGTTTTGGTTCCGGCGTTCAGAAGAGAACCTGCGATCTGGGCCGCGGCGTTCTTGCCGGCCAGACTGGTGGCATCGCCAAAGCGCAGTTCAATGGTGGCCTGGACCCTGGCCGCCTCGGTCTGCTTCGGCAGCATCACGACCTTCATGCCGTTTGGCAGACTGGAGCGGACCACGCGTTTTTCGATGTTCGAAGGGGTGGGATCAAACACCTCGGCATGTGTGATGGTGACGCTGCTGACGTGGTTTTTCAGCAGCGCTTCCAGATCGGGCGTGGGCGGAACCACGGTGCGATCAGGCGACGAGTCGGGCACGTAATAGCCGACCGTCATGTTGGATTGTTTCAGGTAGGCTTTGGCGACGCGGACGACGTCCTGAGCGCTGATATCCGCCAGACGGTCATGCTGGAGGAACATGAGGCGCCAGTCGCCATCGGCGACAGCTTCGTTGAGGGCTCCGGTGGCTATGGCCTGGGGATCGGCCAGGCTGTTTTCGAGGGTGCGCTGGAGGCCGGTGGTGGCACGCTCCATTTCCTGGGCAGTGGGTGGGTTTTTGACGACGTCGGCAAGAACCTGGAGGATTTTATCGCGAACCTGATCGAGCGACTGATCGTTGCTCAGGCTGGCGCTCAGGGTGATGAGGCCGGGGTCATGGCGGCCGCGAAAGCTCATGCTCGCGGAGTTGGCCAGTTTGGTATCCACGAGGGCTTTGGTGAGGCGTCCGTCATTGCCACCGCCGCCACGGCCGCCGCGGCCACCGCCGCTCAGAACGGCCGCCAGAACCTGCAACGCAGCCGAATCGGGATGGCCGGCGGAGGGACCGTGAAAGGCGATCATGAGATCCTGGCCTTCGCCGACGCGGCTGAGTTTCACGAAGCGTTCGCCGTCCTGGGCCGGTTCGACGGTGTAGTCGGGGTCGAGCTTGCGAGTGGGGCGGGGGATTTTTCCCATGGAGTCGGCAACCTGCTGGAGGGTTTTGGTTTCGTCCAGACGGCCGGTCAGGATGAGGACGGCGTTATCGGGCTGATAGTACATTTTGTAGAAGGCGGCGAGGCGTTCGACGGGAACCTTTTCGATATCGTCTTTGGAGCCGATGGTGGATTTGCCGTAGTTGTGCCACAGGTAGGCGGTGGCGGCGACGCGTTCACTCAGGATGCTTTGGGGGCTATTCTCGCCGCGCTCGAATTCGTTGCGGACGACGGTCATTTCGGTATCGAGGATTTGTTTGGTGAATTTGACGTTGACCATGCGGTCGGATTCGAGGCTCAGAGCCCATTTCAGGTTGTCGTCATTGGCGGGGACGGTTTCGTAGTAGTTGGTGCGGTCTTCCGAGGTAGTTCCGTTCCAGGCTGCGCCGCGAGCGACGATTTCATTTTTGATCTGGCGGCCGTTGGTGGTTTCGATGAAATCGAGGTGTTCGAGCAGGTGTGCCATGCCGGTTTCGCCGTAGCCTTCGTTGCGGGAGCCGACGAGATAGGTGACGTTGACGGTGATTTTGGGGGAAGCGGGGTCGGGATAGAGGAGGACGCGGAGGCCGTTGGGGAAGACGTATTCGGTGATGCCGCCTTCGGAGGCTTTCTTCTGCACTCCTGGCGGCAGGGTCTGGGCCACGGCGTAAAAGGCCAGGATCAGGGTCAGGGCGAGAGCGGCGAGGAAAGTTCTGAGGCGCATGGATTGAGGTTAACCGGTCTGACACTTCGGCGCAAGGGATGGCGGATTTCACGTGGAGGCGCAGAGATGCGCAGAAAGTCGCAGGGGATACCATTTAGATCTCATGTTATGGAAGCGCTGTTTGTTTACCGCTGCCACGCTGATTGCCGGTTTTGCGGGGGGCGGGTCGGCTCAGCAGGATCCACTGGCGAAGCTCAACAAAGAGCTGCGTGCGGGGACACGCGATATTTTCGGCTTCACGTTTGAGGAGCGGACGCGGTGGGAAGAGAAGGACGGGGTGAGCTTCGGCAAGCAGGTGAATCAGCAGGATATGCTGAGTCGGCTGCGAATTGGCGCGGACGTGACTCCGGTTTCGTGGTTCACGATGAGCGCGATGGGGCAGGATGCGCGGGTTCCGTTTTATGGGGCAGTTGCGCCGAACACGATGCGGGACACGATGGATCTGCAGGAGGCCTGGGTCCGGTTTTTCGGGAAGCGAAAGGCGGGTTTTGGGGCGGAATTCGGGCGCGAGATGCTCAATTTCGGGGAGGCGAGGCTGATTGGCACGCCGCAGTGGAGTAATGTTTCGCGGACTTACGATGCGGGTCGGGTGTATTACCGGGCGGGGAAGGCTCGATTCGAGGTGCTGATGGTTTCGCCGGTGAAAGTGGTGACGGATTCGTTCAATGCGCCGGATCTGGGCGAGAGGATCTGGGGGATGTACGACACGTTTTCGAGTGTATGGCATGGGGCTTCGGTGGACGCTTATGCGCTGCGGCATTCGCAAAACAGGATTGGGGGGTGGACGGTGGCAGGCACACTGGGGACGGATACGTTTGGGGGGCGGATCTATGGGCCGCTGCCGGCTGGCTTTGCGTACAGCGTTGAGGGGGTTGGTCAGGGGGGGCACGCCGGGGTGCTGGAGCAGCGGGCTTATGCATGGTTCACGGGCGTGACGCGAAAGACGACGTTGTTTTCGAGGCCGCTTGGTCTTTCGGCGGAGTATAAGGTGGCGTCGGGCACCAGACAGGGGCAGACGTACAGCGCGACGTTCGATCAGCTGTCTCCGGCGAATCACGACAAATTCGGGCATGAGGATTTGTTTGGCTGGAGGAATATTCGGACGCTGAAGAGCCTGGAGACGCTTGGGATTACGAAGACGCTTGCGCTGAACTTTATGTACACCGATCATTGGCTGGACAGCGCGTTTGACTCGCTTTACAACGGCGCAGGGAACGTGATTGCCAGTTCCAAAACGGGTAGCGCGGGAACGCGCGTTGGCCAGGAAGTGGATGGCTTTGTGACGTATCAGCGGGGCGGTCACCTTTTTGGGGCGGGGGTCGGTCACTTTTTCAAGGGGCAGTTTGTTGAGGAGACTACGAAGGGGATCAACCCGCGGTATTTCTATGTTTTTCAGCAGTATTCGTTCCGGTAGGGGGCAACCGCAAGCCATGGAACAAATCCGCAACGTCTGCGTATCTAGAATAGGATTGTCAAATCTATGAGCCAAACAGCCAGCGCCACCCTCGGACAAATTCACGAATTGCTCGCCGCCCACCGTTACTCGGTGGCTGAGAGCGCTCACGGTACCCTGAGCATCACGGAGGTCGACAGCGGCCTGACCATTCAGAGCGCCCTTCAGGGCGATATCCTATTCTTCTCGCTGAACTGCGCGACCGTGCCGGGCGACCGCATTACGCCCGACGTGATGCGCCGGATGCTCGCTTCTGACAACGGGATCTCGACGTCGCACTTCCAGCTTTACGCCGGCACGGACGGGAACGTCAGCATTACCCTCAACAACTTCTGTAAGCTGCAGGAACTGGGCGCGGACGATGAAGACGACATTCTGTCCTGTGTTGGCTTCCTGATGGCCGACGTGGTGCGCGCGCGTGAACTGATAGGCCACGATCTGCAGTAAGAGCGGTAAATATCGATAAGAGAGCAGAGACCAAACACCATGGGATTCTTTTCAGACATGTTCAACCGCACCGGACGCGTGGTCCGCGGCCAGGCCAATCAGGGGGTGAGCGCGCTTGAAGACGCCACTTTCGAAGCTACCGTCAATCAGACGGTGGCGGATATGAAGACCGAGCTCAATAACGTTGTGCGCGCCTCGGCCATGGCGATGAGCAATTACAATCAGCTGGATGCCGAATACCAGAAGTACGTCAGCCAGTCGGCCGAGTGGAAGGCGCGCGCTGGTCAGGCGCTGGACGCCAATAACGAAGATCTTGCGCGCAAAGCGCTGGCCCGCAAGGCCGAATCCGACAAGCAGGTCGCGTCCATGGAGACTGCGGTGCAGGCGGCCCGTGCTGCGAGTGACAAGCTCAAGCAGCAGGTCACCGATCTGAAGCACAGGATTGACGATGGCGAGCGTACCGCGACCACGCTGGTGGCCCGCAAGAACGCGGCCATGGCCCAGCAAAAGGTTTCGGAAGCTCTGGCCGGCGTTGGCAAGGCGGATAATGCCTTCGCCACGCTCGCGGGCTTCGAGAAGTCCGTCTCGAAGGAAGAAGCCACGGCCAAAGCCTTTGACGAACTCGCCAGCGCCAGCGCCGGTACTGACGCCGGACTGGAGCAGGAGTTCGCTCAGCTTCAGGGGCACACGGTGGATGCTGAACTGGAAGCGATGAAGCGCGAGCGCGCACTGCCGCAGGTGGAGATCCAGAAGGAACTCCCGCCCGCGCCAGGCCACTAAGCGTCCGCTGAGAAATATGTTCTGGGATAAGAAGCCGGCACCGCAACCCGATCTTGCGCACCTCACAGTTGCCGACGCCAGGGTGCGGGACACCCTTTCGGTTCTGGGGGCCGCTGACGATCTCAGCGATCTCGATTTCACCGTCGATCGGCGCGACGGTTATGAGGCCGGCAGCAACCAGTGGTTCGAAGTCTCGGGCACATGGCGCGATCGCCGCGTGTATCTGGAAGTCCACACCGGCGACAACACTGAGGTGCTGGGTAACTTCGACGGCCGCCGCCTCACGCTCGACGATTTCGGACTCAACGAAGCCGACATGAGCGAACTCGACCAGCGTCAGAACCAGAGCGACTTCGTCGACTTCGAAGGCAAGTTCTGGCTCTATCGCTTCAGTCGCGAGCTCGGCATCTTTGGCGAGGGTCACGACACCGGCCGCGGCCTCTACTGCTGGCAGTTCCAGGAGCAGGGCGGCACGCGCTTTCTGAGAGTCCGCAAGTTCGAAGGCGAACCCTTCACCGCTGCGATATGGCTCAAAGTCGAACCACACGACGTCACTGTTTTCCGGGGGGCCTGATGAAACACCAAGTCGCGATCACCGCGTTTTTGCTTTTGACAGGCTGCGCTTCGGTGCCCCGAGAATTGAGTCGCCAGATTGAGGATGCCGACACACGCCTCCTGCAGTCCGAGAAGCAATTCCAGAAGAACGCCGACGAGGTCAAAGCGGCCCTCAACTATTCGCCCGATCTCTTCAAAACCGTCTCCTCCGACTGGACCGGCCGCCTCAAAGCCGCCAAATCCCGCCTCGACGCCGCCGAAACCGACCGCCGCGAACTGAAACGCCTGGACGATTCCCTTCGCAACAACCCCTCGCGAGTGCGCCAGCTTCTCGCCGAAGAGGACCGCCTCAGCCAGACTGCCCTGAAGGAAGCCGACACCATTGAGGGGCAGGCGAATCGGTGGCTCGATTTCCAGCGCAATCTCCCTCACTATCTGGCGAAGATGAAGGACGCGCACGACTCCGTGCACGCGGTCGATCTGACCGCAATCGCAGGCACCGTCGAAAAGGCCGGGCGCGACTGGCCCGCAAAAAAGGCAGACCTCGACCAGCGACTCCAGGCACTGAGAACCGCGCCCGATCGCATCGAACAGCAATGGCAGGCCACCGAGGTCGAGCGCCGGGCTGCTGCCGATGGCAAGGCATCTGGCGCGCAGGTCGCCACGCTCATTCAGGCCGATGACGTCATCGAAGGCACCGCCAGCCTCCCGGCCCAGGCGCAGCAACTCAAAGCCCTGTGCGGCCAGTTGTATTACGCCTCGGATAAGGTGCTCGAAGATCTCGATCAGGAGCACCGGGGCCTGACGCTCGTGTATCGCGAGAAGGTCAAAACCGTCCGCACGCAGTTCGCGGCACCGGGCGATAAATCCCCGCAGACTTCAACGGACATCGACTGGATCGACGTGGAGCCGGCCACCTATCGGGCGGTGGAAAACAATATCGGCATGTCGATCGCCCACAAAGACACCGGGCAGTACGATAGCGACGCGATCACCACCGCGCAACCGGCGGGTTATGCGTACATCGCGCCGCCGTCGGTGGGCTCGAATCAATACGGTTACTGGACGCACAACGAACAGGGCAGCTTCTGGACCTTCCTCCCGCAGTACCTGATCATGCGGGAGCTGTTCTGGGGCAATAGTTACCGGCCCATCGTAGTTAACGATTACAACAGCTACAACACGTATGCCCGCCAGGGCCGCACCTGGTACGGCGAAACCTCGCCCGCCGCTCCGCCGCAGTACGGGACGCACGGGACCTTTACCCAACAGCGGTACGCCGACAGCAGATACGTGCAATCGGGCGGCTTCAAGAACTCCGCGTTCGCGTCGCACCCGTCAGCGGCGGCGCCGGTCGCACCGGTCGCGCCCCGAATGGGCAATCTTCCGCAGTCTGATGACCCGCAGGGCAAGCGCTTCGGCAGACCCGCCGGCCCGACACCTGCGGGTAAGCATTTCGGCGGTGGAAATGGCCCACCGGCGGGGAAGCGTTTTGGGGCGGGGAATAGTCCACCGGCGGGGAAGCGGTTTGGTGGAGCACCACGGCACAGGTGAGTCTCCTCTGATCGGTCTTGGAACGACAGAGGACGGCGTATTTCTTCTCTACGCCGCGACTTCCACGTAGTCGACTAAACTGTTGGGTTGTGGGATTGGCTCACCGACCTCTCGCATCGCCTCAAAGTGAGCGGACAGAGCGTCCTGGAAGTTGCGCCGCGTCTCTTCTTTGGTATCGCCGACGGCGGCGCATCCGGAAACATCCGGTGAATACGCGGAATAGCCGGTGCCTGTTTGTTCAATGATGACGGGATAGCGTCTGTCGGTCATTTCAATCCTGCCTTCTTCAGTATATCGTTCAGCGTACCCGGTGCGAGTTCCTTTCCTTCATTACCGGGCACCGTGATCACGGAGGACTGCTCCGGGTGCTTGAAATGACGATGGCTTCCCCTGATCCGCATTTCCACCCATCCATGTTTTTCCAGCAAACGGATCACTTCGCGCACTTTCATGGGCATGACAAGCTCATGATACGCCACTCGCAAAGCGGCACCGACTATCGCCCTACCACCACACCAACCTCTCAAATCGACAGCTTCGCATCCCCCTCCAAAACCTCAACCTTAAGCCTCGGCCGTTCCCCCCTCCCCCACAACTTCGCGCTCGACCGCACCCGGTAATTCAACGGCCCGCCATCCGCACGCGCGCTCCGTTCCACCGGCCGCGGAATCCCCACAAACTCAGTCTCCAGCGAATCCGACCCCGCCCGAACCACGGCATACCCATGCCCGCCCATATCGACAAACGAAACATGCGGCGCCAACTCGGGATTCGACATCTCGCGAGCCTTCACAACATCGCCGCTGCGAGCATACTCCAGACACGACCGAACGCCGTGCTTCAGCAGCATATTGATTCCAGGCACGTACAACGCCCGCAGCGGATGCTCCTTTGGAAACTTGTGTTCATAAGCTTCGATCGTGCCCGGAGCCGAAAGCGACCCGGTAACGAACGCCAGACCAACAGGCTTGAACTCGTGCCGTGGGAGCGCCTTCGCCGCGAGACCCGCCAGAAAAGCGTGGCGATCCCCCGAAACAACCGCAAACCCCGTGATGCCGTGCTGCTCAATGAAATCGTAGATTTCGCCGCGCTCGGAAAACGCGCTACTGAAGTCGCCGCTGGCCAACACGGCAAATCCGGCACCGCGCCATTTCTTCGTGAGTCCTTCCGGCAGATTCTGCGGATCCGCCCGCATCTCCAGCGTCGCGATAGTATTTCCCCAAATCTTCCATGTCGCCTTCGACACGCGGAGTTGCTCCAGAAACCATGCCTTCTGCGTCGCGCCCAAAACCGTCCTCGGCGGGGCAGGCTCCTTGAAATCGGCAATGGGCTGCCCCGCATCCAGGGCCCGTAAATCCTCTTCCGGATAAAGCCCGGGATACTCCGGGATGTCCAGCGGGTCGGACTCCGGCAGTGCGCCGCGGTCCAATGACGCGTAGCTGCGCTGATCCGTGATGATCAGCTCGACATGCTTGCCCCACCGCAGCGTGCGATAGCCCCGCAGGCTGTTGATCGCCGTCAGATTGTTCGGCTCTTCTCCCAGTCCGTGCTCATCGTATTTCGTGACCGGCGTGTCCTTCACGGCCGGCGGCTCAAACGCATCGAGCGACTTGGGCGATTTGCTTGATGGACGCGCCATTCTCGCAGGCTGAAACTCGAAGAATGCCTGGTTCGCGGCAACCTTCATGGTCTGCGCCGGCCGCGTTTTTCCCGAGAACCGCTGCATCCCCTGAAAGCCCTGCCAACTGAACTCGTGGTTATCCCACATCGGCACGAAGGGCCAGCGCGCCCGCGCGTCCTGCAGCTCGGGATCGTGAAGGTACGCTTTGTACACGGCGCGATAATCGGCCAGCGTTGTCGGAACGTGAAAGTCGTCTATCTTCTCGCCATCTGCATAGCGCACGATGTCGCGGGTGAGGCGGTCGTAGTACATCTTGCGGTCTTCGGGATACCAGACCATCTCATAGATGAAGTCGCCAAGGTGCAGCACGAAGCCGAGTTGTTCGCTCTCCGGAGCGCGCTCGTCTTCATAGATCATCCGCCGATAGGCATTCTGCGCGCCCAGATTCGCGTTTTGGCAACTGACGAACGCAAACCGCACGGGGCGTGGATCAGAGGGATCGGGTGCCGTGATGGTGCGGCCGATGCGGCTGCCTGAGCCATCCTTCGTCAGGAACCGATACCAGTAGACGCGCGCAGGCTTCAGGCCACCGACCAGAACGCGAGTGGTCCAGTCGGAGTCCGCTGAGACGGGAGCAGCGGCATTGCTGACGATCTTCGTGAAGCGCTCATCCTCCGCGATCTCGACGTACAGCCTGTCGACAGCAGGATCGGCAACGCGGGTCCATAGAATCACGCTGTGATGATCCGGATCTCCCGATGCGACGCCTTCCGGAAACAGTTCCGGGCGTGGGTGCCACTTTGCCGGCGGGCGATTCGCCGCGCGCCCCGCTCCCCTCGCCGTCCCTCGCGCCCATGCTGCCACGGCACCCATTGCGGCGGCGGTCTGAAGAAATGAGCGGCGAGTTGCGTTTCCGCGAATAGTCATTGCGGGCTTTACCTCAATTCAGATATGGAAGCATCGTTGCGGATCCGGTCATGCAAATCAACTGGTGCACCGTAAACGACTTCTACTCAGACGCGCGGTCACCCGAAAAGTATCCATCAGGAAACCCGTGGCTTGCTCCGGGATGCCGCCGGGCGGGTCGTCGTCTCAGCCGGTTGCGCAGATCGGCGGCCCGATACGGCAAATCGCGATCACCGGTCGCTTACCGTGCCGGGCCGGTTTCGATTCCTTTGAGTAGATCAGCCAACTGCTGCATCGCGGAGGCATTGCCGCCGAACCGGACTTCATTGTAAGTCCGAGTGAACACGTCCACTGCTTCCCGCTCACCACCTGGCAGATTCTTCGCAAATTCATTCGGCGTAAACCATGCCGGTTTCTGGAAGCCCCTCTTGGCCAGCGAATCGACCATCCGTTCGTAGAGGATGACCGCGTCGTCCACCGAACCCTCGCCCCGACGAATCTTTCGCATCCGATGACCGGCCATCCAGCTTCGCCAGAGGCTCGGGCCGAACCACGCGAGCAGCGCCAGCACCGGTACTGCCACCAGCGTCATGAGCCAGGCCCTCGGGATTGCCGAGAACGCCGCGCCCAACGACGGCCAGCCGGAAAATCCATCCGCTCCCATCGCTTTCAGCTTGTTGCGGAAGGAAAATGCCAGAGCAATCTGCTGCCCGGGGTTGTAGGCGAGCACCCACTGCTGCCAGACGGAATCCGCCGCGTCGAGATACATCGCCATGTGCTGCCAGAAGCCCGCGGTCAGCGGTTCCGTGGCCGGCGGCGTGGGGTCAAACGTCATCCAGCCGTGCCCTTCGATCCAGGCTTCCACCCAGGCATGGGCGTCGGAAGCGCGCATGACCCAGGTGGCGGAAACGTCGTTATAATAGCCGCTCTGGAAGCCGGTCACGACGCGGGCGGGAATCTTCTGCGTGCGCAGCAGGACCGCCATGGCGGAGGCAAAATACTCGCAGTAGCCGCGCTTCGTGCGGAACAGGAAATCGGCCAGAGGGTCGCGCACGTTGGACGATCTCACCAGTTCATAAGTGAAATCGCGATGTAGTCGGGCTTCAATGCGGCGGGCGCTCTGGAGATCTGTGCCGACCTCTGCCGGCACGCCGGGTTCACGGTCATCGCCAGCCACCCAGCGCGCGGCGAGTTCGGGAATTCGCTTATCGAGCCAGCGCGGGAGGCGGGTGTAGGTCTGGCGGGCACCGGCGGAGAGGGGGTAGGGAAGCGGCGCTCCGTTTTGCGCGGAGACTTCGTAGCCGAGCGGGGTGCGCAGGGCGGGGAGGGCGCGGAAGGAATCCTCGCTGTCGCGCGCGAGGCGGGGCATTTCGCCGGGAGTGACGACGAGGTTGATGTACTCGGGGACGCCGGCGATAAAGAGGGTGCCGTTATCGGAGTCGGTCATATCGACCCGGTAGACGAGGCGGCGGCCATCGAGGCGGGAACGCTGCAACTGGTCGGCCACCATGGTGGTGCCCTGGGCGGGAACGATGAGGTCGCGGGTAGGGTGTTCGGACCAGCGGCGGCCGTCGAAATCGGCGAGGGCGGTGCCGCGCCATTTCAGGTTCGGCGGCAGCGTGGTGTTGTAGGGCTTGATGCGGAGGACGGGTCGGGTGTCTTTGGCGATGCGGGCGATGTCGCCGAAACCGCCGAGGTCGATGGAGTTGGTGAAGCCGGTGACGCGGGGGCCGGAGGGGAAGAGGTTGGCGGCGGCGCGGGCGGTGCGCGGGATGAGCAGGAAGAGGCCGGAGGTGAGGAGGACGACGCCGCAGGCGGCGCAGGCGACGACAAGGGCGAGTCGCCAGACGTTGCGGGTGCTGACGGGGGCGACGACGCGGGTGGTGCGCTGGAAGCCGCGGCGGATTTCGCCGCTGGTGAGGACGCCGAGACCGAAGACGATGGCGGCGACGAGCCAGCCGAAGAAGCGGATCTGGGTGGAGAGGGCGGAGGCGCCGAGGAGGGCGACGAAGGCGAGGGCGCCGGTATAGAGGTAGTCGCGATTGGTGCGGGCGGCGAGGATGCGGGCGACGCCGAGGAAGCAGACGCCGTGGGCGGTGGCGGCGAAGAAGTCGCGGGAGATGAAGTAGTAGTCGAGGGGGTAGAAGACGAGGTAGAGGGTAGCGACGATGGTGATGATGCGCTGGGGGATGTTGATTTTGACGAGGCCGGCGGCCATGAGACCGCGCCAGAAGACGCCGGCGAGGAGGAAGGCGAGGGAGGGGAGGTCGAGGCGGCCGGTGTCGGCGAGGGCGCAGAAGGCGCAGGCGACCAGGCCGAGGAGGGAGAACTGGAAGAAGCGCTCGACGGCCGGGGCGGCGGATTTGCGTGCGGCGGGCACAGGATTAGTGTAGCGGGTTGGCGGGGTGGTGGAGTGGTGGGTTCAGGGCGGAAACGGGGAAGACCTGTGAGAGCGTTGGTTTCACATCCTGCTGGAATGAGCCGTGGCAAGGTTTAAATGACAAGTGCAGCGGAATTCCGCGATGCAACGCTCGTTCGGGAAGAATTGACCGATCTCCCACAGTTTCTGAACGAGTTGCCGCAGGAGATTCGGGGAACGGGTGCCTTTACCGCATACGATCAGCGCGCGGCGGAACTGAGCAGGGAGTTGCTTCGGCAAATCGGCGACGACCTCAAGGAGGATCAGTTCTGCCTTGCAGCGTTTGTTGACTACTGCTCCCGGCCTCACCAGATCGTCTGAACGTTCGCCGACCGGATCTTTCCGTCGCGGGTTACCAAAGGCAAGTCCATCGCCACGGCAGTCGCGGCGATCACCCGATCCGGCAGATCTGGAACCTCGCTTCGCGAAATCCGCCGAACGGTCTCCGCCACTGCCAAATCCAGCGGCGCAAGCCGGAAACCCGATTCTCCATCGCGAAGAACCCCGTCGAGACGCTCCAGTACGACGGCGGGAAGCCTTCGTTTCTCGATGAGGTAGACCAGTTCGACGAGGCAGATCGAGGGTACGTGAATTACATGGCCCGCCGCCAGCGCTGTACGCATGCAATCCCTCGCCCTCGACGACAACCGAACATCGCGTTGAAGAAACCAGACTGCGGCGTGGGTATCGGCAACCAGCGGACACGGCCCATTGACCGTCATGCAATGTCGTCGTGGGGAAAGTTCGCCCACATTTCGCGCCGGGCCTCGGCAAGATCCTCTTCTGTAAGCGTGAAGTCCAAATCCGCCAGAATGCCTTCAGGACTCCGAAACGGCGGGCGCTTTGCGGTCTGGAGGCCAGAGACGTACTGCAGCACCTCGGTCTTCTGCGCGGCAGGCAAAGCCAGGACTTTTTCCAGAATCTCTTGCTCGACGGTCATAGGAATCTCCACTTCTATTCTGGCACAAAGTGTGCCTGTTTTATCCGTGCTGATCGGGAAGCCAGGAGCGTATCCTCGTCCGCAAATCGTCCGCGAGTTCGGTGCTAGCGGTTGCGGTGCGCAAAAACCCGGTCCGCCGCGATGCAGCCTTTTGCGCCGAGTGTGGGCACCGCGGAATCGTTTGCCCACGCAGCCATTCATTCCGCCGAACAACAGTAACCTGGCTACAATTGAGTGATGGTGCAACATCTGGAAGCCGTATTCGAGCAGGGGGTTCTGCGGCCACTTCAGCCGCTGTCTCTCAATGAACGCCAGCACGTGCTCCTGACGATTACCGACTTGCCGGATGATTTGCCAACTGGCTCCGCTCGGTTGCAGGAACAGGAGTGGATACGAACTCACGGCTCGGATTTTCGCGGACAGTGGGTTGCGCTTCAGGGCAGTGAACTCATCAGCCATGGACGGAACGCCCGCGCCGTTCGTGACGAGGCGCGCGCGAAAGGCTTCGACCGCCCGCTTTTTGTCCGTCTCCCGCTCGAACCGGGACGGCCGTCTGCCGGCTGGCTCTGATGCCTCTTTGAAACAGAAAATTCGGAGCTAATTGTCCGTCGGCTTCTCCTCCACGTGATCGATTACGAGCACAGTCGCCGGGTTCTTCCGCGGTTCCAGTTTGAGCCCGAGTTGCTTTTCAACAGCGTCGAACAGCGTGATGACCCCGGGATCCGCTGCTGCGGGTGCCCCGCCAGCGTCTCCACTTCGTCCTGCGCCAGATTGTCCCCCGCCAGGCAGACTGAAATTCAACGTCATGTCGTAAGCGCCGTCCAAACCGGTCTCATCCACAATCCCACCACCCGCTCCCACAAGAACGCCCGCGGCATAGAGCGGAAGCTGTTGCGCATACTGCGCCAGTGTCATATTCAGGCACGTCACAAGCCGAGACGCCACCGGAGTCCGGGGATCCTTCCCGTCCATTCCCGGACCCTCCTTACACCCCGTCCGATTCGACGGATCCGCTTTCCTGAGCTTCGGCTTTGCCGACACCAGAGCCCATCCCGGTAACGGTCGTTCTTCATTGTGAAGTGCCAGCCGGAATCGATCCTTCAGCAGCGCCCGCATCATCACCCGAATGGAGTCCGGATCGACTGTCTGCGCCGGCGCCGACCCATTTGGCGATGCCGTCAGAGACGTTCCGGTCGACGCCTTGGCCACGATATCGAAGTGATCGGTATCCAGGAATTTCGGCCCTCCCGCGATCATGGTGTCCAGATTCCTCGGTATGTTCCACGCCAGCCCGATCAGACTTCTCAGAGTGTAGTTCTGCAGATCGACCCTGCCGCCGGGTTGAAATGCGTTACCTTTCTGGAACCCCGGTGCCCCCGGGTCGCTCGGTTTAATGTCCGCTACCTCAAACTCTGTCGGTGCCACCGGCAGCTTTTCCCCCACACCGGGCAGGTTTTCCGTCGGCTTTTCGTCCACACTGTCCACCGTTAGGACGGGCATTGGCACCCTGGTCAATTCCAGCTTCAGTCCCAGTTGCTTCTCCACGGCGTCGAAAAGCGTCACAACGTCGGCTCCGGGCGGTCCAGCGACAGGTCCCGGCATGGTGGTCAGGGTGTATTTCACGTCGAAATTCCAGATGCCCTGTAGTTCCGTCCGGTCCACGATCCGGTAGCCGTTCAGGTACAACGTCCCGGATATCATCGTGCGAATTGCTTCCGCGAACGCCGCGAGGGTCATGTTGCGGCAGGAATAAGATATCAGCGAGCCAGGCCCGATCATTACACCGGTAGGCGGTGGCTGGAACCTGCATCCGGAGTCACCCGAGCCATCTGCTTGCTTCATCTGCGGCTTTTTGCCAGCAGTCAAGACATACGCCGGCAGCGGCCTGGTATCGTTGTGAACCATCAGCCTGAAGCGCTCCGCCAGCAGCGTTCGGAGCATTGTCCTGAGCGCCTCCGGTGTCGCATCAGCCGGGGCTTTCGCGATCACGTCGAATCGGTCATTGTCCAGCCAGCCCGGCCCACCTACAACCTTATCGGCATCCACGCCAAAGGCCATGGAGATAAGGCCCACCATGTTGGCGGTTCGCACCTCATACCGGCCACCGCGGTAGAACCCGCCTCTCATAACCGAATTCGTGGCAGGCGCGCTTACGTGGACATCGGCAACTTCGAAAGATTGGCCCGATGCCGCGCCCGGCAGAAGAGCGAAAACACCAATAGATGCGAAGAAATATGCAAACGTCCTCATCATTTTTTCCATCCTTTACCGCATTCAATAGCATTGACGCCTCGGGCCAGGCCGCCGTGCAGGCTCACCGAGGGGAATCCCGGTCGGCGCGGTCTTATTAGGTAAGCGGCTAACAGACGGGGAGCAGGGGGAACGGCGATCCAGCAAACCACCGCAAACCGGTGTTCCCCTTTGGTCTCTCGTCGCACGGTTGCGCGAACCAAACCCACGTGTTACTATCGTTACGTACCCCTTCGGAAGGCTCAGTGGGAGGTGTGCGCTTCGGCTTCGCCGGTAACGGTTGAGTCAATTGGATAGGCGCAACCGCTAGTACCAATGAGAAAATATGGCAAAAAAACCAGGCAAGAAATATACCGCTGCGTTGAAGCAAGTTGAAACGCGCGATTACCCCCTCGATCAGGCAGTTCCGCTCCTCCAGAAAATCAAGTTTGCGAAGTTCGACGAAACTGTCGAAGTTCACATGCGCCTCGGTGTCGACCCCAAGCATGCCGACCAGATGGTTCGCGGCACTGTGCTGATGCCCAACGGCCTCGGCAAGTCCAAGATCGTCCTCGTCATCGCCAGCGGCGACAAGCTGCGTGAAGCGACCGAAGCGGGCGCTGATTTTGTGGGCGGCGAAGACATGGTCAATAAGATTCAGTCGGAAGGCTGGACGGCTTTTGATGCCGTCATCGCCACGCCGGACATGATGCGCTCGGTCGGTAAGCTCGGCAAAGTGCTCGGTCCCCGCGGTTTGATGCCGAATCCCAAGACAGGCACGGTCACTGTGGATGTGGCGAAAGCCGTTCTCGAGACCAAGGCCGGTAAAGTGGAATTCCGCGTCGATAAGACCGGTATCATTCACGCTCCGGTTGGCAAGCTCAGCTTCACGGCGATCAAGCTGGTGGAGAATGCGTCCTCGCTCATTACGGCCGTTCTGAAGGCGAAGCCTTCGGCCGCCAAGGGCAAGTACGTGAAGAGCGCGACCCTCTGCTCGACGATGAGCCCGGGTATTGCTCTGGATGTGGTGGAGTTGACGGCGAAGGAAGCAGCCCGCGAGTAGTCGCGGTTGCATAGCAGGCGAGCAATCGCGGTTGCAAGCAACAGGGTAGGCCGACATGAAAAAAAGAGAAGATAAGAAAAAAGATTTCGAAGAGCTGCGCAAGTCGCTCGAAACCGTGCGCAATGTGTTTGTGACCGGCTACGAGAAGATCACCGTGGATCAGGACTTCAATCTGCGCAAGACGATTCGCAGCGCGGGTGGTTCGTACAAGGTGGTCAAGAACAACGTCGCCGAAAAGGCGTCGGTGGGTCTGCCGTCTGAAGCGGTGCTGCAGGGTTTGAAGGGTATGACGTCTATCGCCTGGACCTCGGGCGATCCGGTGGCTCTGGCCAAGGCGCTCACCGCCTATGCGAAAACGACTCCGGCGTTCACCTTCAAAGCGGGATTGGTGGAAGGTACCGCCGTCGACATCAAGGCGATCGGCGAACTGGCAAATCTGCCTTCGAAAGAAGTGGTTTTTGCCAAGTTGCTTTATGTGATCAACGCCCCGGCCCAGCGGCTGGTGACGACGATCGGTGCGGTTGGGCGGGATCTGGCGGTTGTGGTCGACCAGGGCGTTCAGAACAACAAGTTTCAGCAGTAAGGTCTAAAAGTTTACATTTTCCAGGGAGTTTCTAACATGGCGGACATTAACGCAATTGCGGATCAGATTCAGGGCTTGACGCTGCTCGAAGCATCGCAGCTCGTAAAGTTGCTCGAAGAGAAGTTGGGTGTTTCGGCGGCAGCGGCGGCACCGGTAGCGGCAGCTGGCGGCGGAGCAGCAGCGGCCCCGGCGGCGGAAGAGAAGACCGAATTCACGGTTGTGCTCACCGGCGCGGGTGCCAACAAGATTAACGTCATCAAGGTTGTTCGCGAAGTCACCAGCCTGGGCTTGAAAGAAGCCAAGGACCTGGTTGATGCGGCACCCAAGGCCATCAAGGAAGGTGTCAGCAAGGACGAAGCTGCCACCATCAGCAAAAAGTTCACCGACGCTGGCGCAACCGTAGAAGTGAAGTAGTCTGGGATTTATCCCGACTATTAAGTTCATACGTTTGTAGCAGTTGCGGTCCCTTTGGTGGGGATGAATTGGCGGTACGGCGGGCCCAAAGCCCGCCGGCCGCCATTGAGCTTTGTTTTTGATGGGTTTGACGGGTTGACGATTCAGTGCTATCCTCTTAACGTTGGCGGGGTATGCGCCAATGTGGTGTAATCCGCGCCACTGAGGTAAGCATTGGATTCTTGACTGGGAATAGGTGACGGTGGCGCTGGAACCCTGGAACTTGTATTGCAAGCCGGTCGTGCCAACGCGTGGGGACTCCATGTCTTCGCGGCGCGTTGCTGCGTTTGGCGACAGGTTCAGTCGCACCGTATTTTCTTCGTATTGCGGTCCATCTTGCGGTGCTTCGGCTCACACGGGTCCGATGGATCTTCCATGCGATCTTACCTTTGTACCTTCACAGGGTACGTCATCCAGCAGGCTTTCAGGCAATTTTTTTCCACCCGGAACAGGTTTATTTTTGGCGGAGCGTTTGATGTTGGGTTCTCAGGAACCTGGCGTCAGCGGTCCGCTTGAGTGTTTGGTTTCCAGGTAGCCGCGTCGTAGTGGCACCTGTTGCAACGGAGCTCCCGAATCCTTATGTCTTCTGAAAACGGTCTGGCCCCCGATCGCGTTGATTTTTCCAAGATCAAGACTTCGATACCGATCCCGAATCTGATCGAAGTCCAGCGTAATTCTTATGAGCAGTTTCTGCAGATGGATTTGTTGCCCAATGAGCGCGACGACATCGGTCTGCAGACTGTGTTTACCTCGGTGTTTCCGATCTCCGATTTCCGCGGCGTGAGCCAGCTGGAATTCGTCGATTACTCGATCGGCAACTGGGAGTGCAAGTGCGGCAATTTGAAGGGTTTGCATCACCTTCGTTCAACCTGCCGCAACCCCTCCTGCGGAGCCGCGATCAAGACGGATCCGTTCCACCCGGGCGACGTTCTCTGTCACCATTGCGGAACGTTTAATAAGAACATCGTCACCTTCTGTAATAAGTGCGGCGATCCGGTTGGTCTGCAGTTGAAGTACGATCAGGCGGAGTGCGAAGAGCGCGGTATGACTTACGCCGCCCCGCTTAAGGTCACGATTCGGCTCACCGTTTACGCCAAGGATGCCGAAACCGGTGCCAAGAGCGTGCGCGACATCAAGGAACAGGAAGTCTTCTTCGGCGAAATTCCGCTGATGACGAACAACGGTACCTTCATCGTCAACGGCACCGAACGCGTCATTGTCAGCCAGTTGCACCGCTCCCCGGGCGTCTTCTTTGAACGCGTTCCGGCGCAGGGTTACTTCCTGGGGAAGATCATCCCGTATCGCGGCAGCTGGGTCGAATTCGAATACGACAACAAGAATCTGCTGCACGTCCGCATTGACCGTAAGCGTAAGTTCTACGGTTCGGTCTTCCTGCGCGCTCTCGGCCTCGAGAGCGACGAGCAGATCATCAAGACGTTCTATCGCATCACGAAGATTGCCGTCGCCGATGCCAAGCTGATGTGGCAGGTGGACGACAGCCTGACCGGGCTCAAGCTTTCGCACGCCATCACCACCAAGGCCGGCGATCCGGTGGTCCCGCAGGGCCGCAAGATTACGCCCAGCCTGATGAAGGAAATCGTCAAGGCGAAGATTTCGCAGGTGGAAGTTGCTGTCAACGATCTGGAAGGCGCTTTCATCGCCGCCGACGTGGTGGATATGTCCACCGGCGAAGTCCTGATCGACGCCAACCAGGAACTGACCGCCACCGCACTTAGTAAACTCATCGACGCCGGCATCACGAGCTTCGAGGTTTTCTTCCCGGAACGCGACGAAGTCGGCACGGTGATTTCGACGACGCTGAAGAAGGATCCGGTCAAGACGCGCAAGGAAGCGCTGATCGAAATCTACCGCAAGCTGCGTCCGGGCGATCCGCCCACCGTGGACACGGCGACACAGCTGTTCGAAGGCATGTTCTTTGACCCGCGCAAGTACGATTTCTCGCGCGTGGGTCGCATGAAGTTCTCGATCAAGATCTACGACGCGCCCGAGTCGCCGAAGCGCATGACCGCGGACGGCACGAAGGTTTACGATCCGCGCATTCTGCACCGGGAAGATTTCCACGATACGATCCGTTACCTGCTGAAGCTCCGCAAGGGCATTGGCGTGGTCGACGACATCGATCACCTGGGCAATCGCCGCGTCCGCGCGGTGGGTGAACTGCTGGAAAATCAGTTCCGCATCGGTCTGGTCCGCATGGAACGCGCGATCAAGGAAAAGATGTCGGTCTACCAGGAAATGTCGACGGCGATGCCGCACGACCTGGTGAACGCGAAGCCCGTAATGGCGGCCATCCGCGAATTCTTCGGAAGCAGCCAGCTTTCGCAGTTCATGGATCAGACGAATCCGCTTTCGGAAATCACCCACAAGCGCCGTCTGTCAGCCCTTGGACCTGGTGGTCTGTCGCGGGAACGCGCAGGCTTCGAAGTCCGCGACGTCCATCCGACGCACTACGGCCGTATCTGCCCGATTGAAACGCCGGAAGGCCCGAACATCGGCCTGATCTCGTCGCTTTCGTGCTTTGCGCGTATCAACAGCTACGGCTTCATTGAGAGCCCGTACAAGCGCGTGATCAACGGCACGGTGGTGGACGATGTCCGGATTCTGAATCCGGGCGACACCAGCTACAAAGTCAACGACATTATCCGCCGCGACGATGTCACCAAGGCCAACGCCGCGCTGAGCGGTAAGAAGCAGGCTGCGGAGTTCGAATCTCACTGCGATTATCTTTCGGCGTGGGAAGAAGACAAATACATCACCGCGCAGGCCAACGTGGAACTGGATGCGACCGGACGCATTGTGCCGGATCTCGCCAACGCCCGCCAGGCCGGTAACTTCGTGCTGAAATCGCGCGACGAAATTCAGTACATGGACGTTAGCCCGAAACAGCTTGTGTCTGTGGCCGCCAGTTTGATCCCGTTCCTTGAAAACGATGACGCGAACCGCGCGTTGATGGGATCGAACATGCAACGCCAGGCCGTTCCGCTGCTGCGTGGCGACGCTCCGTACGTCGGCACGGGTATGGAGTATGTCACGGCGCGCGATTCCGGTGCCGTCGTACTCTGCAAACGCTCCGGTATTGTCGATTCCGTCGATTCCGAACGCATCATTGTTCGCGTGGATGGCACCGCTCATGAAGGTCAGATGTCGCGCGAAGTTGGCGCGGATATCTACCAGATGACGAAGTTCAAGCGTTCGAACCAGAACACCTGCATCAACCAGAAGCCGATCGCATTCCAGGGTCAGCGGGTTGTGAAGGGTCAGGTTCTGGCCGACGGCCCCTGCACCGATATGGGTGAATTGGCCCTCGGTCGCAATGTGCTGGTCGCGTTCATGCCGTGGCGCGGTTATAACTTCGAAGACGCCATCCTGGTCAGCGAGAAGCTGATCAAGGAAGACTACTACACTTCGATCCACATCGAAGAGTTCGAAATCGAAGCCCGCGATACGAAGCTTGGACCGGAGGAAATCACCCGCGACATTCCGAACATCGCCGACACTTTCCTCCGCAATCTGGACGAAAGCGGCGTGATCCGGATCGGTGCCACGGTGAAGCCGGGCGACATTCTGGTCGGCAAGGTCACCCCGAAGGGTGAAACGCAGCTGACGCCGGAAGAGAAACTTCTTCGCGCGATCTTCGGCGAAAAGGCCGGCGACGTCAAAGACGCCTCGCTCTACTGCCCCCCTGGTATTGAAGGTACGGTTGTCGATTGCAAAATCTTCTCCCGCAAAGGCCAGGAGAAGGATGAGCGGTCCCGCCGGATCGAAGAATCTCAGATTGCGCGTCTGCAGCGCAATCTCAACGACGAAATCCGCATCCTCACCGATGAGCGCGCCAAGCGTCTTGTGACTCTGCTCGAAGGCAAGGAAGTTCTTGCCGACCTGCACGATGAAAAGACGAACAAGAAGCTCCTCGGCAAGGGTGAAGCGCTGACCCGCGACATCATTGAAAAGACGAAGTCGCGCGATCTGAAGCGTGCGCGTCTCGCCAACCGCGATGCCCGCGTCAACGAACAGATCGACGAAATCGAAGAGATGACGTCGCGTCAGATCGCGGTGCTCGAAAAGATCACCGAAGAGAAGACGGTCAAACTGCGCAAGGGCGACGAACTTCCTCCCGGCGTGATCAAGCTGGTCAAAGTCTATATCGCGATGAAGCGCAAGCTTTCCGTCGGCGATAAGATGGCCGGCCGTCACGGTAACAAGGGTGTGATCGCGCGCATTCTGCCGGAAGAAGATATGCCGTATCTTCCGGATGGCACGCCGGTGGAAATTGTACTGAATCCGCTGGGTGTTCCTTCGCGTATGAACGTCGGTCAGATTCTGGAAACTCATTTGGGTTGGGCGGCGAAGGCGCTGGGCGTGCAGTTTGCAACCCCTGTCTTCGATGGTGCAACCGAAAAAGAGATCAAGAAACAGCTGACTGCGGCTGGCCTGCCCACTTCGGGTAAGACCAAGCTGTATGACGGTATGACCGGCATGATGTTCGAACAGCCGGTGACGGTGGGCTACATCTATATGCTGAAGCTCTCGCACCTGGTTGACGATAAGATCCACGCACGTTCTATCGGACCGTATTCGCTGATCACGCAGCAGCCTTTGGGCGGCAAGGCGCAGTTCGGCGGACAGCGTTTCGGAGAAATGGAAGTCTGGGCGCTCGAAGCATACGGCGCGGCTTACATCCTCCAGGAATTGCTGACGGCCAAGTCGGACGATGTGTACGGCAGAGCCAAGATTTACGAAGCCATTGTGAAGGGCGAGGCGGCTATTGAACCCGGAGTACCGGAATCGTTCAACGTGCTGATTCGCGAATTGCAGTCGCTTTGCCTCGACGTGGAACTGCAGAAAAAACAGGGCGAGATACCGGAAGACACCGCTCTCGCGGCTGATTAGTGGTGGGTTGCTACGTAAACGATAAGGAAAACTGGAGACCAAAACTATGAGATCCTCACCCTACGAACGGGCAAATCTGGCACCGGACTTCGATTCCATCCGCATCTCTCTGGCGAGCCCGGAAAAGATCCGAAGTTGGAGCTTTGGCGAAGTCACCAAGCCGGAAACCATCAATTACCGAACGTTCAAGCCGGAACGCGACGGTCTTTTCTGTGCACGTATCTTTGGACCGGTAACCGACTGGGAATGCCTCTGCGGCAAGTACAAGCGCATGAAGCATCGCGGCGTTATCTGCGATAAGTGCGGCGTGGAAGTGACTCTGGCGCGCGTGCGCCGTGAACGTCTGGGCCACATCGAACTGGCCAGCCCCTGCTCGCACGTCTGGTTCTTTAAGGGCCTGCCGTCGCGCATCGGTCACCTGCTCGATATCACGCTGCGTGAACTCGAACGCGTCCTCTACTTTGAAGCGTTTGTGGTGGTCGATCCAGGTGAAGTCGCCGAATTAACTCTCGGCGAAGTCATTTCGGACGAACGCAAGCGTCAGCTTGAGCTCGAATTCAGCGGCAAGTACGTCGCGATGATGGGCGCCGAAGGCATCAAGGAACTGCTCAAGAAGATCGACGTTGAAACCCTCAGCCTCGAAATTCGCGAGAAGATGAAGACGGAAACTTCGCAGCAGAAGAAGCTGAAGTTTGCCAAGCGTCTTCGCGTGGTGGAAAGCTTCCGCAAGTCCGGCAACAAGCCGGAGTGGATGATTCTGGACGTGCTGCCAGTGATTCCGCCGGAGCTGCGTCCGCTGGTTCCTCTCGATGGCGGTCGTTTCGCCACTTCGGATCTCAACGATCTTTATCGTCGCGTCATCAACCGCAACAATCGTCTCAAGAAGCTGATGGAGCTTCATGCGCCGGACGTCATTGTCCGCAACGAAAAGCGCATGCTCCAGGAAGCTGTCGACGCTCTGTTTGATAACGGTCGTCGTGGTCGCGTGCTGCGAGGCGCGAACAACCGTCCGCTGAAGTCGCTGTCCGATACCCTCAAGGGCAAGCAGGGCCGCTTCCGTCAGAATCTGCTCGGGAAACGCGTCGATTACTCCGGCCGTTCCGTCATCGTGGTCGGTCCCGAACTGAAGCTGCACCAGTGCGGTCTGCCGAAGAAGATGGCGCTCGAACTGTTCAAGCCGTTCATTTATCATCGTCTGGAACAGCGCGGCCATTGCACCACCATCAAACAGGCGAAGGAGCTGGTCGAACAGCAGGATCCCGTCGTTTGGGACATTCTGGAAGAGGTCATCAAAGACCATCCGATTCTGCTCAACCGCGCCCCAACGCTTCACCGCCTCGGCATTCAGGCTTTCGAGCCCGTGCTCGTCGAAGGCAAAGCGCTCAAGATTCACCCGCTGGTTTGTACCGCATTCAACGCCGACTTTGACGGCGATCAGATGGCGGTCCACATCCCGCTTTCGCCCGAAGCCCAGATTGAAGCCGCAACACTGATGCTCGCGGCCAACAACATTCTGTCGCCCGCGCACGGCGGACCGGTTGCGGTTCCCACGCAGGACATGGTGCTCGGTTGCTACTACCTGACCAAGCAGCGTCCCGGTGCCAAGGGTGAAGGCCGTACTTTCGCCTCCACCGACGACGTTTTGATCGCCCTCGAAATGGGCGAAGTCCAGACGCTGACGCCGATCAAGCTGCGCTACACCGGCAAAGTGATCGATCTCACGAAGGCCTTCGACAATCAGGACATCATCCACAGCGTACCGATCGAGTACGTGAAGCAGTACATGGATACGACGGTTGGCCGCGTCATCATGAACTCCAATCTTCCGGAGCAGATGCCGTTTATCAACGGTCTGCTGAAGAAGAAGGGTCTGGGCAACCTGGTCCACTTCTGCTACCTCCAGTTCGGCCTGAAGACCACGGTCGACATGCTGGATAAGGTTAAGAACCTCGGCTTCCTCTATGCAACGCTCGCCGGTATTTCCATCGGCGTCGACGACATGGTGGTGCCGGGCGTGAAGAAGGAACTGGTGGCCAATGCCGAGACGGAAGTGATCGCCGTCGAAGCCCAGTATCAGGACGGTGCCATCACCCACGGCGAACGCTACAACAAGATCATCGAAATCTGGTCGCGAGTTACCGAAAAGGTTTCCGACGAGATGTTCAGCGCCATGGAAGAGGACGACCGTACAGGCCGCTACCTCAATCCGATTTACATCATGGCCGATTCCGGCGCCCGCGGTTCCAAACAGCAGATTCGTCAGCTGTCCGGTATGCGCGGTCTGATGGCCAAGCCCTCGGGCGAAATCATCGAGACCCCGATTACCGCGAACTTCCGCGAAGGTCTGAACGTGCTGCAGTACTTCATCTCGACGCACGGCGCCCGTAAGGGTCTGGCCGATACGGCGCTCAAGACGGCCGATTCCGGTTATCTGACCCGCCGCCTGGTCGACGTGGCGCAGGACGTGATCATTACCGAAAACGATTGCGGCACCACAGAAGGCATTGTGGTGGAACCGATCATCGAATCCGGCGAAACCATCGAACCGTTGCGCGACCGCATTGTGGGCCGCGTGGCGCTCGAAGATCAGCGCGATTACGAGAACAACCTGATCGTTGGCGTGAATCAGGAAATCACGGAAGCTCTGGCCGAACAGATTCAGGCTTCCGGCATTGAGCGAGTCAAGATTCGCTCGGTGCTGACCTGCGAATCGAAGCGCGGCGTTTGCGTCGCCTGCTACGGTCGTAACCTGGCAACGGGCCGGCTGGTGGAACGCGGTGAAGCTGTCGGTGTTATCGCCGCGCAGTCCATCGGCGAACCGGGTACTCAGCTCACCATGCGTACGTTCCACATCGGTGGTACGGCGTCGCGGATTTCCGAGCAGTCCAAGCAGGATGCCAAGTCCGACGGTTTCGCGAAATACATCAACGTCCAGTTCGTGCATAACGAAAAGGGCGAGATCATTTCGATGAACCGCAGCGGCTTTATCGCGATCGTCGATGATCGCGGCCGTGAAAAGGAACGCTATCCGATCAACTACGGCGCCCGCATTACGGTTGCCGACGGCGCTCCGGTGAAACAGAACATGGATCTGCTCGAATGGGATCCGTACACGTTCTCCATCCTCACCGAAGTCTCCGGTATCGTGCACTTCAAGGATCTGCAGGAGGGCATTACGCTCGCCGAACAGGTTGACGAAGTCACCGGTATGTCGCAGCTGGTCGTCACGGATTCGCCGGACGAAAAGCGGCAGCCGATGGTGCAGGTCAAGGGTCCCGGCGGTCAGCGCAAGTATCTGATGCCGACCCATGCTCACCTCATGGTTCGCGACGGCGACGACGTTCACGCCGGCGACGTGCTGGCGAAGATCCCGCGCGAAACAACAAAGACCAAGGACATCACGGGCGGTCTGCCGCGCGTTGTGGAATTGTTCGAAGCGCGCAAGCCGCGTGAAGCCGCCATCATGGCGGAAATCAACGGCATTGTGAAGTACGGCGAACTGGCGAAGGGCCTCCGCCGCATCTACATTGTGGGCGACGACGGAGAAGAGCGCGAATACTCGCTCCCCCGCGGCGTGCATATCAATGTGCAGGAAGGCGAACGCGTTGTGGCCGGCGATCCGCTGATGGATGGTCCGCGCAACCCGCATGACATTCTGGACGTTCGTGGCGAGAAGGAACTGCAGAAGTATCTCGTCAACGAAATTCAGGAAGTTTATCGTCTTCAGGGCGTGAACATCAACGACAAGCATCTGGAAGTCATTTCGCGCCAGATGATGCGCTGGATTCGCGTGGAAGATATCGGCGATTCGGAATTCCTGCCGGAAGAAGTGGTGGATAAATTCAAGTTCCGCCTCGAAAACGCCAGGGTGGAAGAAGCGGGCGGCAAGCCGGCGCAGGGCAAGGCAGTGTTGCTCGGCATCACGAAGGCGTCGCTTTCGACCGATTCGTTCATTTCGGCCGCATCCTTCCAGGAAACGACCAGGGTTCTTACCGAAGCTGCGATCAACGGCAAGGTGGATTACCTGCGCGGCCTGAAGGAAAACGTGATTATGGGTCGTCTGGTTCCGGCCGGTACGGGTATGCAGTTCTACCGTCAGGTCAAGATCGCGGGCGAGGACATTGTGGAAGAGCCGATTCCGGAGCCGACGCTCGATGCGCTTGCTGGTTATGAGGACGAAGCTCGTCTGACGTATACCGGTGGGTTAAGCGAGACCGGGCCGGAAGAAACTCTGGCGGAGTAGTTAGCTTCAGTCAATTAGGACAAGAAAAGCCGGGCAGCCCGAAAGGGTTGCCCGGCTTTTTCGCGTCTGAATGGCGTGCCTCAGTCTTCGTGAGTCCCTTGTCCCGGTGCGCGCTTGTGGTAGCATCCTTGACATGGTTCAGGCAGGCCAGATGATGACTGTTAGCAAGCCGCGCGCCGCCTTACGGACGCTGGTAGTCGGCAGCGTGGTATTCATCGCATGGTCGTGCCCCGCGATCGCGCAGGATGTCACCGCGATTCCGGCATTTGAAGTCGCATCGGTCAGGCTGGCCCCTGCTCCGGGTCCCACCGTGAATCCCGGAATGCACATAAGTTCCAATGCCGGAAGGCTCGACTACCTGAACATTCCATTGGTGACGGCGATCCGTGAGGCGTATGGAGTCACATGGCAGCTTGAGAATGGCACCGGACCTGAGTCGATATGGTCGGAGCGATATGACATCCAGGTCACGATTCCGCAGCCTGCATCCAAGGAGCAAGTCGAGCTGATGTGGCAACGGCTGTTGGCGGAACGTTTTCATCTGAAAGTGCATTGGGAAGAGAAGCAACGCCCCGAATACGAACTTGTAGTAGGAAAGAGTGGCCTGAAGATCGCGCCGGTTTCGACAGATTCAGGCAAGCGACCTACATCTTCCGTTAGGCCTATTCCAGGCGGGCGCCGGAATAGCTTTGATTCCATAACCATGGACGACCTGATTCATTACGTGAGTGTTGGCGGCCCGGTGCACAACAGGACCGGCACTCCGGGGGCCTTCAGCTTTACCGTGGAGTATTCGCTCGACCCCTCGACGAGGTCTGTACCCCCTGCTGCCGACGGCAATGAGGGCGCACCGCCGATGAGCGAGCCGCTCCTCCCTTCGTTTGTCGATGCGCTGCGAAGCAAGACCGGGCTTGAACTGGAGCGCCGGGTCGTTCCCACGAAGCTCTTGATAGTCGACCACGCGGATCGAATTCCGACGGCGAATTAACTGGGGACGATTTGTCGCGGTCCACTAACTTCTTGTAGTCGGCCAAACACCTGCACGGATCGCAGGTTCTTTGCGTCTTTCATGTTTGAGATCTCATGGTGCAGAGGTGAGTAGACAATGGCCGGCACGATCCCGCTGACAGCAACATTGCTCCTCGCAGTCGTGTGTAAATGCAGCGGACAAGAGGCCGCGCCCCCTCCGCTGAAAGCAGAAGGACGGGCGGAGACGGTCCGATGGGCGAATACCGTTCACGAGCGGTTCATTCAAATGCGTGACCCTGTCATTGTGACGTTTGGGCTCGCCGGATTGGGGAAATTAGTCTGTGGGGTGGATCAACCGACCGGCAACAAGTTTGCCAGTGATGCCTACGCGAAATTAGCTGGTCTCTCGAATGACGCCTTTGATCTGTCGCCCGCACGGCTGCCCGTGGCAAGCCTCCACGCTCTCCGGGAACATGTGCTGGAGGCGGCCAGGGCCTGCGGTTCAGCGTCAAGAGTTCTTGATGACCGCGAGCTTGACTTGAAATTGGTCGGCGAGTGGCGGAAGGCGAACGTCTGGCTCAATCGGGCACTCGAGACGCAAGATCCAGCGCGCGCAGCTCAATTGGCAGACGCTGCTTTCCAGTTGTCAAATCATGGAAGCCAGCTTCGAATCAAGGCCCTCATCTACAACGGCGCGTATTACGACACACCACCAGCTATTGGCAACGTCTACGTAATTCCTCCCGAGGCGCTTGATCTGTCTCTCCTCGTCCGCGTTCTCGCGAAGATCCTCCAATCCGCTCCGGACGTGGCGGATCAACTGTTTCAGAAGGTCCTCGGAATGATGATGGCCGAAACCCCCAGGACGGCCGCGGAGTTGGGTGAAATGGGCAAATATCTCTTCTCCGGGGGGGCATCGATCGAATTGCCGGTGAATCCCCGCTGGGATATCCGTCCGGCCGGAGGCTTGCCCGTGGACTATTTTCTACGTTCGGAACTTAAGGGAGACTTCGATCTTGCGGTGACCTTCCTCGGTGATGTCGCCGAGACGATTCAGCGTTACAGGATCGACGCTCTGAGCGCTTTCGCTCTCGCCAGTCAAATGCCTTTCCCGGCACGAAAACTCGGCGTCGATGACTACGCCTTCCGGTTGCCTCTCACGGGACTCGAGCAGACGCTGGGGGCTGGTGCCAATACCATCCGTGCGGCATTGGGACCGCTGTCCGCCACCGAGACACCAGACGATGTGGTATTTGCAGGCCAGGCTCTCTCACATCTACGCAGCGGCCGCACCGATTCGGCGCGAGCCGTCCTCTCGAGGGTCAGCAACGAAGGAACCCGACGACACATTGAGGAACTGATCAGTGTTGCAGCGGTTTCTCAGTCCCTGCATCCGAACGGCGCCAACCCTCAATGGGACCGGGATCTGGCGTCATACCCAGCCTCAGTGCGAACGCTGGTGTATTCCGGTCTGGCCCGAGGTGCCGGCACGAAGGAGTTGTCTTCGGATTTGGTGCGAATGGCCGCAAGAAGTGCTGAGAAGTTGCCGGCAAATGAACTTGTTTGTGTCCTTCCGGTGCTGGCGACAGCAGCATTGTCTGTAGATCCCGATCAATCACTTGGCTCACTGCTACAACTGGTAAAGGCTTCCAACGACGTAACGACGGAACGCAATCAGCCGTCAACGGAAGGTCCCCAGGTAATTTCTTCGGAACACTTAGTCCTGCGGTGCGGGCCGGACGGTCTCACTGATTTCGTAAGGGTCGGCGAGGTTCAGTTGCCATTCGCTTTGAATTTTGCCGGCGCCCCTGCGGATTCCCTAAACAATTTCCTATTGAAGGTAAAGGGCATTGAGCTAACGAAACTCGAATCAGCCGTGCTCGGGTTAGTCGATGAGACCCAACTGGCTGAGGGGCTACTGGCCGTGACAGAAGCTCATTTAAGATCTCTTGCTCCATCATCGAACTGACAGGGGTCGAACCGATCCAGGCAACGGCTGTCAGTCTTGCGGCTTCCCCAGCCCCGGAATCGGGTCGCGCCGGCTGCCTGCCGATTCCGCCCGCTGATATTGCCTTACGGCACGATGAGAAGATTCGCGCTGGATTACTCCGCCGCAGGACGAACAATTTAGTTAGCGGACTGTCCACCAATGCGACAAGGCAGTTGCATTCCTGGGCGTTGGACGAAATGTGATGGCATCAGTACGGCGGCACACGCCGTGCCAGCGTTTCGCCGGTGCGAAACTACGCGGCTCGATTCGTTTCGGCGCGCCTGATCCATTTTGCGATTTCGGTTGCAGTGGCGCCGATCGTCACCAGCGACCGCATCATGAGGTCAAGCGACACTGAGCGGTCGCCGGCTTCCATCTTCGCCACGCGGGACTGGCTCGATCCCAGTCGATCGGCCAGCGCGGCCTGTGTAAGCCCCCTGCGTTCGCGAAGTTCACGCACTCCGCCAGCGAGGGCAAGCTTCAGTTCCAGGAACCTGCTCTCTTCTTCGCTCAGTTGCAGAAACCCGCTGGTATCGCCAACCACCCAGCCAGCGAGTTCTAACCGCTTCTTCTTGTTCTTGTCCATGTTCACTCCTTGCCAGCGACCGCCCGCAGATAAGCTGACAGGCGTCTCCGGCAGACCTCCAGGGTCTTAGCCGGGGTTGTTTGAGTCGTCTTGCCGAAGACGTCGAGGATTACAATTGCATCCGGGGCTAAATAATAAACGATTCGCCACCCCCGGTCGCGGTCAATGATTCGCAACTCATGGCATTGCGCGCCTATTGCAGGCATCGGGCGCGAATGCGGCAACCCCAGTACCTGCCCCTGCTGAAGCTGCCTGAGAAGAAACCCAGCTTCCAGGCGGGCCGCTGCGCTGAATGGAGGCGTCCTGACTTGCCCCTTCAACCAAACCAGCGGCTTGTCCCGTCGCGTTGTCATTCTGAAGCTATGTCCAATATGACATACTCCACTCCGCATTGTGAAGTACGGCGAACTGGCGAAGAGCCTCCGCCGCATCTACATTGTGGGCGACGATGGCGAAGAGCGCGAATACTTGCTCCCCCGCGGCGTGCATATCAATGTGCAGGAAGGCGAACGTGTTGTGGCCGGCGACGCGCTAGAGGACTTGGCAGAAAGGGCTGACATGGAGCTTTCGTTCGGCAGCAGTTACGGAACGACGGCCACAGCGCACTCTGCGGCTGTGAAGGCGAACGATCCTTCATTGCTCATTGCGGCGTTGCTGATCGCAAATGGTGCGAATATCAATGGTGACAGCGCTTTCGTCCAAAAGGCTCCGCTCTTGCAGGCGTGCAGAGCGAGGAATTGGTCAATGGTAACGTTGCTGATTCAAAAAGGCGCGAGACCAGATGTTGCCTTTCCTGACGGTCCTGATAAGGGGATGACGCCATTGCATTATGCAGTCGGCTACGGACGAGTTGCCATAGTTAACCTTCTGATATCACATAAGGCACCAATCAATGCCGCATCGGCTAAGTATTCGACGCCGTTGCATATGGCAGTCACCAGCGGGCACCAAGACGTCGCCAGGTTGCTGCGCCAAGCTGGCGGCCACGAATAGGATTTCAGGATTTAAGGCTCCTTACCCCTTACCCGCCATGAAGGAGAAACGTGGACGCCGATCTGGTACCGTATAGACATGAGCCGCACTCTAACGCTCGAAATCCCGGAAGACGCATACGATGAACTTGTGAGAACCGCAAGCCGGAAGGGACAGCCCCCCGAGCGCGTTGCCGTCGAGATCCTCGCCGACAGGTTTTCCGATCCGGTGATGCGCCTTGCCGGTTGCCTCTCAATGCCCTACGCCGACATCGCGAAACGCCACGACGAGTACATAGGCGCAGGGTTACTTCCGCAACCAGACGAACAGTGAAGGGTCTCTTTGTCGACACCGCTGGCTGGGCGGCATTTCTCGTCAGATCCGAAGCATTTCACGATCAGGCTGTCTTTCTGCTGGAGCACGCACGGGAGAACGGGCAGCCTATCCTGACCACCAGTTATGTAATAGCCGAACTCATTGCTCTCCTGACCAGTCCGATACGCGTCCGCGTTGCTGCGACCAAATCAGAATTGTCGGTACGCTGCGTTCCGCCGGTTGGATAAGGATTCTTCATGTTGACTCCATTCAGGAACGCGCTGCTTGGAATCTTCTGGCCCGTCATGAGGACAAGGCCTGGAGCCTGGTGGATTGTGCCAGCTTCGTAATCATGCGGGAATACTCCATTGGAGTTGCACTGACAACGGATAGGCATTTCGAACAGGCCGGTTTCACTCGTCTTCTGCGACCGCAGTAGCCAATCGCAGGTCAAGGGTCCGGGCGGTCAGCGCAAGTACCGAAGCTGCGATCAACGGCAAGGTGGATTACCTGCGCGGCCTGAAGGAAAACGTGATTATGGGTCGTCTGGTTCCGGCTGGTACGGGTATGCAGTTCTACCGTCAGGTCAAGATCGCGGGCGAGGACATAGTGGAAGAGCCGATTCCGGAGCCGACGCTCGATGCGCTGGCTGGTTATGAGGACGAAGCTCGTCTGACGTATACCGGCGGGTTGAGTGAGACTGGGCCGGAAGAGACGCTGGCTGAGTAGTTAGTTCCAGTTAGAACAAGAAAGCCGGGCAACCCGAAAGGGTTGCCCGGCTTTTTGCTTTACTGCCCCAAAATCGGTGCGCCGAATTTTGTCAGCCAGTACCTGTGAGCGAGCTTTCCGTCGCCCCGTATGGCAAAAGTCCCCGGGTGCTGCACCGTCAGGTAAAGCGCGTGTGTTGATGCCTGCACCCCCGCAGCGGCCACCTGCGCCTGAATCACCTTTGGATGACTGACATACGGTCTGAGAGACAATAGAGATTAAGGAGAGCACTATGACGTTGCAGTTGGAAGACGACCTGACGCACCTCCTCCAGTCTGGCGACCAGTCGGCGGACGAAGCGGCCCGCGAACTAATCGTGCTCGAACTTTATCGCCAGCGCCGGATTTCAAGCGGGCGGGCGGCGGAGCTTCTGCACCTGCCTCGGCTCGACTTCATCCAACGGGCTTCTGCGCTCGGAGTCGCGTACTTTGATCTTGCCGCGGACGAACTGGAAACCGAGATAGCGGAAGCCGGGAAACTGACGATTGAGCACCGTATGTGATTCCAGCCCGCTCATCGGGCTTCACGCGATCGGACGTCTCGACATCCTCGATGCGCTTTTCGGGAATGTCATCGTTCCGCCCGCAGTGGCGCGAGAGATACAGCGGTTTGGTTCGCCCGCGTGGATTACGATTGTACCGGAGCCGCGCCCGGAGATTGCTCCAATCATGCGGGATGAGTTGGGTGCCGGGGAACCCGATGCGATTGCCCCCGCGATCCAGCTCGCGGCCGAGCGGATTGTTCTTGACGATGGGGCAGCCAGAGCGGTCGCAAGAGGACATCATTTGCGGGTGATCGGGGTACTGGGAATTTTGCTGAGTGCAAAACAACTCGGGTTCATAAGTTCTGTTCGCGGCGAGATGGAAGGGCTGATGGCCGCAGAATTCCATATCTCACCGCGCGTCTACCGGGAGCTTCTCGTTCGGGCGGGCGAGCTATAACGGCGCTTTCAACGGTGCATCGAAACGCCGGAAGATGCGTACGATGAACTCGTTCGAAGCGCCAGCCGGTACGGGCAGGCCCCGGAGCGAATTGCCGCTGGTATCCTCGCAGACAGGCTCACCGATCCGGTAATACGTCTTTCCAGCTGCCTGTCGATGCCCTACGCGGACATCGCGAAACGTCACGACGAGTACGTCGGGGCGGACTTGCTTCCGCAGCCAGACGAGGATTGAAAGGGCTGTGATCTGTCAGGGACAGGTCCAGAAGGCGGATCTCTTCCTCGCTCAGTTGCAGGAATCCGGTTGCGTCGTCAACCAGCCAGCCAGCCGTTTCCAAACGCCTTTTCTTGTCGCTGTTCATGATTACTGCCTCAATAATGATACCGGCACGCGAGAATGCGAATCTTGTCGACCGTGACGTGGTAAACCAGGCGATCTTCCTGATTGATACGCCTCGACCAGCATCCGCTCAGTTCGCGTTTCAGCGGCTCAGGCTTACCGATGCCGGTAAACGGTTCACGAATGACTTAGCGAATGAGCTTGACGATCCGAAGTGCCTGGGCGCGATCCTGCTCAATCCACCAGACAAGATCTTCGAATGCCCGGGGTTCAAATTCCAAGCTTCACAAGCGCGTCCCCGAACGGAATACTTTCCCTGCTGGCCAATGCATCCAGCAGACGGCGCTTCATGTTCTCAGATTTCAGCAGACAATCGGTCTCCCGCTCGGAGGCCATTTCACGCGAAATCCCGATCGGAACGATGACGGCGGTTGGCTGGCCGCTCTCGTTGGAAACGATCTGGATCTCCGCATTCACCATGGTTTTATTGTAGACCAGTTCGGGAAGGCTGCATCCGTCCGCGAATTGGCTAACCTGAATTCGTGGCAGACTCCATCACCCTGAACCTGTCCGAAGAGGCCTGGCAGGATCTTCTTCGCGCCGCAAGTGCTCGCGGTGAGAGCCCCGAAGCCGCTGCGGAAGCGCTGCTCTCTGACAGGATTTCGGGCCCGCACCTCAGCCTTGCCGGTTGCATCCCGGACGAAGACGGAGATCTCGCGGAACGGCACGCGCCCGCCACTTCCCAAATCCGCCAATGGCGCGGCATATGTGCCGCCGACTTTGCCAGCTTCGGCGACAAATCCGTGGATGAATACATCGAAGATCTTCGCGGCAGATAGTCCCGCTACTCCGAAATCTCGAGCACTTTCCGTACAGGCAGTTCCTTCACATGCTTCTCCATCCGGAACAGCAGCGCGCCGCCGTTCGCGCCCGGATCCACCTCGATCTCCCCCGCCGTCACCACCACGTAATCCTCCGGCAGCGACGACCGATCCACTGACACACGGTACCTGCCCGCCTTGAGATTGTAGAAGCCAAACTCCCCGTCGCCGTCGCACGTCGTGTATGACGAGCCGTCGCCGCCATCCACAGGCACCAGGTTGACGATGATGGCCTCCAGTCGGACAATGCCCTTGTCGTCTTCCGCCAAACCCCGGACTGAACCCCTCACGAACGATCCCGTTTTCACCACGCGCAGATCCACCCGCTCCGTGGCCCTTGGCTTCACGCGTGATGACGCCGGTGGCGGCGGCCCCGGTGAATAGTCCGCTTCCAGCTCCGCGATATTCAGCGTCACCGCATGCACTCCTTCCGGCACATTCTCGAAGCGATAGCGCCCGGTCGCGTCCGTGGTCGCGGTGCGTGTCTTATCCAGTTGCACTGATACCTCCGCCGCGCCGTGCGACCCCGTCGCATCGTCATAAACAAAACCCTCAATGGCTCCGTAGACCACCTGGTTATTCGCTTCCTCGGTCTCCGGAGGAGGTGTTCCCCAATGGGCCCTGTGGTTCAGGCGAACGTAGAAACTCCACTGATTGAAATCGTTCAGTACCTGCGTCACGTCGGAACCCTGCGATTGCAGCGCGAGGATACTGGCTGGATTCAGCGTGGAGAGCAGCGTGGTCCGGAAGGCCTCCGCCCGCAGCGTCCAGCCATGCGCGAGCAAACGGTTCAGTGGAATCTCGGCACCGATCACCGAAGTCTTCACGCTGTTGGTGGCGAACAGAGTCTTGTTCACCAGATCATTCCCGACTTCGAACTGGCCATAAAGGGATACGCTTCCCAGCCGCACACGTCCGGAGCCTTTCACGAACATGGAATTCTGGAGCAGGCCGCCTCCCGTTTGCTGTTGCATTCGCACTGCGCCGCCTACCCCGAAGATCCAGAAGTTCATGTCGTCCTGCAATTCGGCGCTCTTCTGTTTCTGCGCGTAGCTCATACCTGCCAGATTGAGATCGCGCGCCGTCAGACTCAGGCTGTGGCGGGCCAGTGACTTCGTCAGTGAAACCTGATACTGGCTGTTGCGCTGCGATTGGTTTTGCGTAGGATCTGAGGCCAGTTCGCCGGTGAGGCCGATCTTCGAATACTGGCCGGAAAACACTACCTTCCCTGGCAGTGTTGCATTGACTCCGGCGCTGGCGCTATCGGTCACAAAGTTCACGATCGCGGGGTTCTTTTCCAGATTATTCTGCGAACGCGCCGCCGAAGCGAAGACTTCCACGGAACCGAGGAGCTTGTATCTCATGTCCGCAAAGGCACCCTGCCTGTCTCCGAAATAGTTGCCGGCGACTGGCAGAGCGGAACGGCTCAGGCTCCCATAATTTGCGGTCACCGTAAGTCTCTTCGTTTTCCATTTTGCTCCTGTCAGCCAGGAAAAGGGCAGGGAATGGTCGAAGGCCATCCCAACGGGTGACTCCGTGCGGGTGAGACCAGTGTCGGCGTAAAAAGTGAGCCCGCGTCCCACGAACCACAGCGACTGCAACGCGAGCGAGTCCGCACGCAGAAACGCGGAGCCTGCGGGGAACACCGCGGGGTTGGCTGCCAGTTGCTCCTGCGAACTGGAAAGCCCCAGATAGCGCACGCCGAGCATGACTCTGCTGCCCAGATGCTGCGTCACGGAAGCGCCGGTGGCGAACTGTTGCGCCCGCAGACGGAACGTCATGCGCGGGCCTTCCTGCAGCGTTTCTTCGCCGGCGAACAGAGTGAACTGCCGCGGGCCGTCGGTCATTTCGACCTTCACGCCGCGCGCTCCGAGTTCCGGATACGAATAGTTGGTGAAAGGGAGCGGCACCAGACCTGTGTGAAAACCGAAATCGCCGCCGGTAATCGTCCATCGGCGGCCCATCCATTTCAGGCCGTGCAGAGTTGCGGAATTCTGGCCTATGCGTCCGCGCGTGGAATCGGCGTAGCCTTCGATGTTTCCGGTAAGGAGGCCGAGACGGGGCACGAACTCACGGAATGAAAGGTTCATGCCGGAGAGTGCGCTCAACGGCTGCGAGATGCCACCAAGATAGTAGCCCTGAAGGGCGATGTCGGCGGTACCGCCGGATAGCAGGGGCGCGGGCGTCGCCAGCTGTGCCGGGTCCTGCGCAAACAGTCCGGGCGTGAAAGCCAGCAGCAGTAATTGCGGCAGCAATGCCCGGCAAGTCATACCGCTATTGGGGATTCATCGGCAAGCGGAATCGGAAAACCGCTTCCTGAATCTCGCCATTCCCCAGGTTAACCCGGGTGCGCATGGTGTAGTTCCCGTCGGTGAGTTTCTTGCCCAGCACCAGGGGCAGGCGCTGTGTCCGGCTCGGCAGGATGACGACTGTTGGGAATTCGGAAGACTGCACCACCTCGCCGGTATCGTTGGCGACTTCGATCTTGCCCGCGCCGCGCAGATTGGTGAGCCCGGCATTTTCCACGCTGATGACGGCTCGGTAGCCGGAGGTATCGGGTGCGTTCAGTTTTTCAATGGCGATCTTCTTCACTTCGCCTGTTGGCGCGGGATTGCCGACTGTGATGTAGAACGTACTGGCCAGACGCAACAGGGAAACGATGCCCATCATGGAATCCTGCTTCTTCGGGTCAGCCAGCGACGTAAAGCCCAGCGCGCAGTGATAAGTCCGCGTCGGCGAATTGGGCGGTACCCGGAACGTATACCGGACGATGGTCTGGCCTCTGCCGGGAACCTCTCCCTCCATGGGATTGACGGTCACCCAGTCTTTGCAGGAGAATTCCTTTTCGCCCGGAATTTCTTTCTCAAACTGCGGCACAGCTTCCTTATCGATGGAAAGATCCAGGATCTCGACGCGGTAGCGGCCGGTGTCCTGATCCTCGTTCGCGAGTGAGAGCGAACCGTTGCGCTGCGCCCCCGCCGAGAGATTCAACTCGGTTCGCATAGGAGATAAGGCAAGCCCGAACTGCGCGTGAACGGTCTGCGGGAAAGCGGTGAGACCCAGCGCCAGCCCTGCCAGCGTTAGTTTGCGGTAATGGTGTAAGAAACGGAGAGTGAGCATGATGACGATGCGATATATTTCCAGCTGTCCTGAAGCGTGAAATTCAGAGTGACCGAATAGTTCGTTGTACCGATGCCTTCAGAGCCACCGGCAATTTTTGTGGATGTTGTGGAGAGCCCCGTGGCCGTGCTGCAGGCGCCACCGAAGCCTCCTGTAACCGAGCCGCACGTGACGGTGACTGCGCTCGCGGGCACGGTAGAACAGGCACCGAAAGCGGCGGGTGAACTGACATTGAGCGTCCAGTTTCCCAGGAATAAGCCCGTGGTCGTCCACGTGACTACCGCGCTTGCCGAACCATTCACAACCGGCGTACCGGAAGGATCGGAAGCGAGAAATGTGATGGCAGCCGGCGCTACGGATGCTGTCGATATTGCCGTTGCTTTCGGCTTCGGTTTTGCGACGATTGCGGCGGACTGCGCCGGTGCCGGAACTCCCGACACCGACGCCATCCCGAGCAACAGTCCTGGCAGCAATAATGACAGCATCTGTCTCGTCCGTATTCCTTATGTGGCGCTGATGGTAAACGTCGCGGTCGCCGTGTACGTACCGGTCTTATAGATCGGATCGTTGGGCAGCGACCAAACCACGGTACCGCTGTCCGAGGCAGCGGCACCGGCCGCGCTGTGGGCATCCGTACCGAAGGTCGCTACGTTGGTTGCGGCAGCCGCACTGGCGGTGATCGGCCCCGTGCAGGCTGTGCCCGAGGTTGCCGTGCAGCTATAAGTCATCGCGTCACCGGTGGGCGGCGTGGTCACTGAGGGGCCGCCCGCGCCGAAGTCGGCCGTGATCTTTACCGTGATCGCGCCTGTTCCGCCAACCTTCGTGGTGCGGATTTTGTACGCGAAATTTGTCGTGCCCGTGAACGGTGCGCCGAAGATGGTGGGTCCGCTGGCTTCCGTCAGACTGGTGGTGGCCGTATTCACCTGGATGGCCGATTCGGGCGCGACTGCCACGGAAACCGTGGTGGTTCCGGTTGCCGCGAACTGGGCGAAGGCCTGGGCCGCGCCACCGCCAAGCAGCAGGGCAGTTGAGAGTATTGAGCTTCTGAATAATTGATTTTTCATGTGTTCCTCCACTTTTAATTTGTAGTCTTCACTTCATTACGTTGCACTGATCGTGAATTGAACGTTCGCTGTAAACGTGCCCGTTTTGACCACGGGTCTGTCTGCCAGGCTGAACGTCACAACCACGCTATTGGGATCGGTCGCGCTGCACGGCGCTCCTCCGCCCGTACAGGCGGAAGCAGGCAGCGTAACCACGGATGTCGCCGACGATGTACTGGCTGTCGAGGTACCGCAGGCTGAGCCGAGCCCAGCCGCCCCGCAGACATACGTGAGGTCGCCTCCGGCGACGGAGGGCCCCCCGGTTTGAAAATCCTGAGTGACCTTCAGGGTCAGATTGCCCCCGCCTGAAGCCGAGGTGCGCGCCCGGTATTGTACGGACACGGCACCCGAAAAGGTGTTAAATACCTTTCCGGTATTGGTCAGGCTGGCGGCACCGGGCACGGAAAGCGCGCCCAGTGCAACGATATTGGCGTTCAGACTGTTCGAAATCGTGAGGGTGTCGGCCTGTATGCGAGACGGCAGGTTCAGGTAACCGAACACCAGAAGGACTGTCGCCGCGACCGATTTGTGTGGATTTCTCGCCATATCTCACGATCCTTATGCAGGATTCGAAGACGAGTATAGCGGAGGGACTGTGCGAAAAAACACTATACAAGGTTAGTGTTAACTAGTTCTTTTTGGTACGGTGCGGGATGGAAATGGACACTACTGAACCAGTAAACTGAGGTCGATCTCGCTGGTGTAGTTGCCGGTTTGCCAGTAGGGATCGGTTGCCAAAGCGAACGTAACACTGCACTTCGCGATTCCCGACTGGTTCCAGTTGCCGATCAGCGGCTGTGGTTGGCCTGTGCTGAAGTCCCCGCTGGTACAGACAGCTGTGGCCGCTCCGCCGGTGGCGTTGGCCATGGATCCTGACCAGCGGATGGCGCTGAGCGCCCCTGTTGGGGTGGAGCCATCAGGAGCCTGAATTTTGACTGCCTGCGCGTTCACCTGAATCTGCTGGTTGGGCAGAGAACGTACCCAGGCGGTGAAGGTAATCGGTTGACTATAAACAACTTGTCCCGGATTCGCGACGGGGAACGTGACGGTGGCTACGGGGGTATCCAGATGGGCTTCGGGAACGACGCGGATGACCAGGCCGGTCCCGCCGGAACCCTGGGCGAACACGGACACCGCGAGGAGCCCCGTTACCAACGCCACACATCCCACTATGCGAAGCCGAACGCCCGACACGATTGCTCTCCCTCGTACTCATCGGCCAAAACTGCCGTGAACTGAGTTGAGTATCGAAGATATGTCCTTGGATAGTAATCCCTTCGGTAACAGTACCCGAAAATGCGGGACTGTTAACCCTGCGGGCCAGTCCACGTATTACCGGGCAGAGGAATAACGATGACTTTCGATTGGAAGAAAACACTGGTAACGGGCCTTTTGCCCATCATGTTCGGCGTCTGGCCGTCCGGCTTGGCACTGGCCCAGAAGAGTCTGAAGGGAAACCTACGGGAGTCGGTGGGGCTCTCCACACAGGAAAAGGAGACGATGCAGAGGGCGCAAGCGGGCCCTTCTCAGTTCTCGGTTGTTCCGGAACCAGACGCGCAGCGCACCCGAACCGAGTTTGAAAAACTTCTCAACAAGTATCCCCCCAATGTCCGCGGGGTCTTCAAACAGGATCCAACTCTCCTGAGCTCGGACGCGTACCTGAAGCCCTACCCGGTGCTCTGGAACTTCCTCAGTATCCATCCTGAGATCGCGCTCAATCCCGAATACTACCTGGGCGGGTTGGGCGACAACCGCCGGGAAGAACCGCAGGACCGCTCCTCCCGGATGGTCGGCATGTGGGACAACTTCCTGCGGGATGTTGTCGCCTTTGCGGGCTTCGGCATGGCGATCGGGTTGCTCACGTGGCTCATCCGCACCTTTCTCGATTACCGTCGTTGGAACCGCCTGTCGAAAGTGCAGTCTGAAGTTCACACCAAGCTGCTGGACCGGTTCAGTTCCAACGAGGAACTCATGGCCTACATCGCAACTCCGGCCGGCTCGAAGTTTCTCCAGTCCGCCCCTATCTCGCTCGATACCGGCACGCGAACCATGAACGCGCCGCTCAGCCGAATCCTGTGGTCACTCCAGGCGGGCCTCGTGCTGGTGGCCGCTGGTTGCGGCTTCATGCTCGCCAGCGGACGCATGAGCGACGACTCCTACCTGCCGCTTGAAATCATGGGCATTCTCGCGGTGGCCCTCGGCGTAGGTTTCGCCATCTCGGCCGCCGTATCTTTCTTCCTGTCCCACAAAATGGGACTCATTGAGCCGACGCCGCGCAGGAAGGCTACGGCCGAGACGGATGCTCCGACAGAGAGCCGCTAAATGGAGGTAAAATACTATCGTGTTCCGTGAATTGACCTATAGCGATGTCAGCCGCGCCAAAGCGATTGCCGACGCCGAGGCCACGTTCGTGATGGACGAGGAGGCCTTCCGCGGCTTCTACGACAGGAACGCCCGCGGCGTCTGGGCTTATCTCTCACGCGTTACCGGCGACCGGCAACTGGCGGACGATCTGCTCCAGGAAACTTTTTACCGCTTCCTGCGCGCCGCCTCGAACGGGCCAGCAGATCAGGACCGCTTCGATAGCGACGCGCACCGGCGCAACTCCCTGTACCGGATCGCCACCAACCTGGCGAAGGATGCCCGCCGCCGTAGCTTTACAAGGCCCGCCGCCGTCGTGACCGGCGACGACGTAGAACATCTCTCAGACAGTGGTCGCGGCGATCACGGAGACGACTCCGACCGCCGTACCGACGTCAATCGCGCCATGGCGCAATTGCGCCCACGGGACCGCGCCATGTTGTGGCTCGCGTATGCCGAGGGTGCTTCTCACGAAGAGATTGCCACGGTGATCGGCGTGCAGTCTTCCAGTATGAAGTTGCTCTTGTTTCGGGCCAGGCAGAAGATGGCGAAGATTCTCGGTGGAGCGGAGGCGGGCAAATGAAACAGATCGAATGTGCCTTTGAAGCCGACGTCCTCTCTGCTGTCATCCAGTCGCGCTGGCCGGATCGCGTGGAGGCGGAATTACGAGAGCACGCGAAGTCCTGCGAAATCTGTGCGGATGTCGCCGCCGTTGCTGGTGCGATCGAATGTGCTCGCGAGGAAGTGCCTGCCCTTCCGGATTCCGGCCGTGTCTGGTGGAAGGCGCAGATGCGGGCCCGCCGTGAAGCCGTAGAAGCGGTCGGCCGGCCGATCACCGCGATTCAGATCGCCGCATTTGCCTGCACCATCGCGCTGATGGGTGCCTGCATTGGCGCTACGTCGAGTTGGTTTCAGTCCGCGCTGAAGTGGGCCTGGGGCGAAGTGACCAGCTTTGATCCGGCCACTGTGGTACCTTACGCCACAGCGCTCATCGCATCGCACGGGCTGTTAGTCGCCTGCATGGTGGCGATGGTGTTCGTGGTTCCGGTCGCCGTTTATCTGGCGATCGGCAAAGAGTAGCCGGCCGTTCATTTGCCGTCGTCGAAGACGATGTTGGAGCTCGAGTCGTATTTGCGGTATTGATCGAAGCGGATCTCCACTTTAGTAAGCGTCTTACCGAAAGGTGCGGTCTCGGTAGCGGTGAGCGGCAACAGATACTCTCTCTCAGCGATATGGACCGTTCCATACCGAACATCGAGTTGCATCCCGATTGCGATGTCGCGCCCGCCGCGCTTGACTGAAGCGGGTTCTGTTTCCACCTGAAGCCGCGTGACCGATCCGGTTTCGCAGACCGCCGTGACCGCGCCGCGCAAAGCCATCCGCACATGGTCCTGATCGGCCTGAATCACATAGGAACTGGTGGTCACCGGGACATGAAACCGGAAAACACAGGTTCGCCTGCCTTCCGATGTTTCTTCGTGATCCCACTCGAACTCCGCGGCGACCCTGGGCTCAAAGACACCCAGGAGCGCCGAGCCGAACTCGCCACCTGGCATCCAGTAGGCCCGCTTCACTCGTTTGTCCAGATTCGTGGTTTTGCCGTTCACCTTCAGAGTCTTGGAATGCTCCTGATGCGAGATGTAGCCCAGTTCGAGTTCCTGTGTTTCGAGCAGCTTCCAGTGTTTTCCGGTGCCCGATGGATCCACGGTGCGGGTCAGGAATTCAGTGCAGAGAAAGTCCTGGAGGTGGTCGGCGTAGCTCAGGGCGGCGACCCTCATTCGGGCGATGATGGCCTTCTGGTCGGCGGCGTCCGGCGGCGTTGCCGCACGCGCGGCTTGTCCGAGCCATAGCATGGAGAGCAGAAAAAGAACTTTGCCTTTCATGGGGTACCTTTCCGCAGGAAGTCCGACGCGGCAGTATTCGCGGGGGTTCGCCTTTTAATGAAAGCTCAATCTTCGGCAAGTGAACTTACCCGGCCACGCGCCGTATGTATTGGGTAATGCGAACTTTTCTGCTCCTTGCGATTGCCGTCGTCGCCCACGCCCAGATGCTCACTTTTGACGTGGCCTCCATCAAGCCTAATCTGAGTGGTAGCCACAGCAGCGGCGCGGGGACTGACCCCGGCGGGAAATTCTCAGCCAGCAATCTGACCCTGCGGGAACTCATCGCTTACGCCTACCTGATCCGCGACTTCCAGGTAACGCGCGGACCCGGCCTGCTCGATTCCGACCGCTATGATATCCAGGCCAAAGCCAATACACCAAAAGAAATGACCCGGCAGGAGGTGGCCCCTTATCTCCAGTCACTCCTCGCCGAGCGCTTCCAGTTGAAGCTTCATCGCGAAACGAAGGAAGGTTCGGTCTATCAGTTGATGATTGCGAAGGGGGGCCCCAAACTCAAGCTGCATGTCGGCACGGGAGGCATGACAGGAATCAGCGGTTCGTCGGGTGCGGGCGTGGCCAGCATTGAAGGCTCTAAGGTCTCTATGGACAGACTCGCCGACCACCTGGCGGGCAAAGCGGATCGTCCGGTCATCGACAAGACCGGCCTTACCGGCGAATACGATCTCCGGCTCGAATGGTCTACCGAGCAGAACGGCGTTTCCTCGGGTCCGTCGATCTTCACGGCATTGCAGGAACAGCTTGGTCTGAAGGTGGAGTCCGCGAAGGGTCCGGTGGAGATCATCGTCGTGGACAGTGCCGAACGGGCTTCTGAAAACTGAGTTTGTGTGGTGTGAACCAGACCTCTTCCATTGCGTAACAGTGGATATGCCAATCGCTTTGAGAAACACCGTGTTGCTTTCGTTTCTGGCCTGTTTCGCATTTGCGCAGTCTCCGCCGAAACCCGCTGCGCTGCGGGCTTTCGATGTCGCCTCTGTGAAGCCCAATGCCGGCGGTGGAGGCGGCTTCAGCATGGGGACCTCGCACGGTCGTCTGACCGCCACCAACGTCTCGGTCCGCGCTCTGATCCTTCAGGCTTTTCACATCAAGGATTTTCAACTCACGGGCGGACCGGCGTGGCTTGCGGATGAACGCTTTGATATTGTCGCGAAGACGGAGGATGCCACCATCAGCGACGACCAACTCTGGCAACTCCTCCAGCCTCTTCTCGCCGACCGCTTCAGGTTCAGATTCCATCGCGTGGCCGCGCAGCTTCCCGTCTATGCGCTGGTGACGGCCAAAGGCGGGCCGAAGCTGAAGGACCATGCTCTCCCTGCCGACCTCAAAGACGGCGGCAAAGATGAAGCGACCGTCAGTGGTCGCACATCCGGCACCAAATCCAGCCTGCAGGCGGTGAAGATATCGACGGCGAAGCTTGCCGATATCCTGGGCGGGCATCTCGACCGCACCGTGATTGACCGTACCGGGCTGAAGGGCAACTACGATCTCAAGCTCGACTGGGCGGAGGAGCGTCAGGGCGAACCTTTGATGCAGTCGCTGCTGACCAGTCTGCAGGCCGATCTCGGCATGTCGGGTCCGACGCTCTTCACCGCCGTCCAGGAACAACTCGGTCTGAAGCTGGAATCGGCGAAGGGGCAGGTGGAAACCATCGTGATTGACGGGGCGGAGCGCCCGTCCACGAACTAGAAAGTGAGAGTGAATATGAAGCGATATTATCTTCCCGTATCACTGGGGCTATTGTTCGCAGCGCTTTTGCCTGCGCAGCCGACGGCGGCACCCGCCAACGGTGCACCGTCATTTGAGGTTGCCGATATCAAGCCGAGCGATCTGTCCGTCACGAAGACGGGGAAGGGAAGGATGCTTCCCGGCGGCAGGATCGAGGTGCCGGGTTACACGGTCAGGGACCTCGTCATGTTCGCGTATGGGGTAACGGATGACATGATCTCCGGAGGCCCGAAGTGGGTCAACGAAGATCGCTTCAATATCGTCGCTAAGGCACCTGCGGACGCACCCAACAGCGCCTTGCGTCTGATGCTGCAGACGCTGCTGGCGGAACGGTTTGGGCTGACGACACATCGGGAGGATAAACCGATGCCGGCTTATGTTCTGACGCTGGCGAAGAACCCGCCGCTACAGCCCGCCGCCAGCGCAGGAGTATCGCAGTGTCACTGGACCGAACTCGAGGGCGGCATGCGCAGGCGGGAGTGCCAGAACCTGACGATGGCAGACTTCGCCAAAGAACTGCCCGCGACCGGAGGGATCGGCATCGTTCTTCCGGTCTCAGACCAGACAGGGTTGAAGGGAAGCTACGATTTTCAGTTTGAGGTCGGAACAATCCGGCGGAAGCCAGGCGGAGACTCGCCCGGTGCCGCGATGCCCGATTCGCTCGATACCGACGGCCCCAACATTTTCGAAGCGCTGCAGAAGATCGGTTTGCATCTGGAGAGCAAGAAGATTCCGGTGACGACGATTGTGATCGACAAAGCGGAACGGCCGGCGGCGAATTAGATGGAAAGTACTGACAGACTCTCCGTGTTGGCGCTGCGACTTGGTCTTGCCGTGCCTTTCCTCTACTTTGGCATTCAACTCGCGGCTGCTCCGTTCTATCCCGGCTACAGTTTTCTGAGCCGGGATGCAAGCACCCTTGGCTCGGCCGGATCGACCCATCCCGCAATTTTCGACGACGGCGCGATGTTGCTGGGCGTGGTCACGCTGCTTTCCGCGTGGGGGTTCCTGCGCGGTTTGAGAGCGTGCGGTGCCAGTGTGGCAATGGCATGCCTCGCTTCATTGGCCGTTTTCTCCAGCGGGCTTGGCAGCATCAATGCCAGTCTGTTTCCGTTGCCGGATCCGCGACACAGCAGCGGCTTGCTCTCGGCTGCCGCCAGCGGTACGTTTCTATTGCCGTTGCTGCTTCCGGTCGCCTTATGGAAGCTGCTGTCTCGTGGGCAAGGCAAGATCTACTTCATTGCGAACCTGCTCGCGATCATCCCTTTGGCCGTCGTGATGAGCAGTCTGATCCAGCGCTGGGGTATGAACTCTGGCGTGGACCTTTCCGGCTATCAGTACTTCCTCAATCACTACCACGGGCTGCTGCAGAGGATCATTGCGGCAATTATCTTCGGGCCCGTCGGCGTGACGGCATGGATATTGCTCCGCCGCATCTCGCTTACGTGACCGGGCCTGCAGCCGGGTAAGACAAAAAGGGCGCTGGAGATCTCTCTCCAGCGCCCTTCGCAATTCGTAAGTCCGGTTCAGTTAGACGACGTCGATACCCATCGAGCGTGCCGTGCCCTTGACCGAACGCATGGCCGCTTCCACATCGAAGCAGTTCAGATCCGGCATCTTGATCTTGGCGATTTCCTCAACCTGCTTGAGGGTGATCTTGCCGACCTTGGCCTTGTGCGGTTCGGCCGAACCCTTGGCCACACCCACCGCGCGCTTGATCAGCACCGGCACCGGAGGAGTCTTGGTGATGAACGTGAATGAGCGATCCGAGAAGATCGTGATCACCACGGGGATGATGAGACCTTCCTGGTCCTTCGCCGAAGTCTTTGCGTTGAACGCCTTGCAGAACTCCATGATGTTGACGCCCTGCGGACCGAGCGCCGTACCGACGGGAGGCGCCGGAGTGGCCTTGCCCGCGGGGATTTGCAACTTAACCTGACCAGTAACTTTCTTTGCCATAATTTCTCTCTAGTTCCCTTGTATTACGCCGACTTCTCCACCTGCAGGAAGTCCAGCTCCACCGGAGTCGCGCGGCCAAAAATCGTGACCAGCACGCGAAGCGTATTGCGCTCCGGATTGATTTCGTCCACCTTGCCCTGGAAGTTCGCGAACGGTCCGTCGATAATACGTACGGTTTCGTTCTTCTCGAAGTTCATCTTCGGACGCGGCCTTTCGGCACTTGTCGTCTGACGATAGAGCATCTTGTTGATTTCGTCGGCGCTCAGCGGCACCGGCGTCGTCCCGCCACCAACGAATCCGGTCACGCGCGGAGTATCCTTCACGCGGTGCCACAATTCGTCGTTCATATCCATCTGCACGACAACGTAACCGGGATACAGCAGCCGCTTGCTGGTGACCTTCTTACCATTGCGCAATTCGACTACTTCTTCTTCCGGAATCAGAATCTGTCCGATTGAGGAATCGAAACCGAAGGCTTCGGCGCGGGTCTTCAAAGACTCGGCAACCTTACGTTCAAAACCAGAGTAGGTGTGAATGATGTACCACTGCTTGGTTTCGAGCGGCAATTCTTCCGCTGCCGACTCTTCCGCAACCGGTTCCGACGCGGGTTCGCCCGTACCATCGGCAATTGCCTGCGGAGCCCCGTCCACTGCTTCTTCGAGTGTATCTTCCGGTTCGGTCATCATTTACTTCACCAGCTTGTCGTAGCCAGCCACAACCGTGGCCTGAATCACCTTATCGAGAATGCTGAAGTAAGCCGCGAAGGCAAACACGCTGACAACGACGACGAGAGTGGTGGACTCCACTTTCTGCCGGCTCGGCCAGGTGACGCGCTTCATCTCGCCGCGAATATCGGTAAGATACTGGCGGGTGTTCTCGATAAAACTTTCTTTCTTAACTTCTAATTCGTCGGCCATGGCTCTACTCTCTTCTACCGTCGCTCACGAAACAGCACACTACTACATCGCCAAACTACGCTCAGATGTAAGGGGAATCTGGCAGGGGCGGAGGGATTCGAACCCCCAAAGGCGGTTTTGGAGACCGCTGGTTTACCGTTAGCCTACGCCCCTAATTGTACCCTGCCGACTTTCGCCGGCCACTCTCGCTCCCACACCGGCATTTCAGCCGCTGCCGTTACGCAGGGTTGGAGCGCAAAGCTATTTTACCCTACTTGGTTTCTTTGTGCGGATGATGCTTCCGGCAGTACGGGCAAAACTTCTTCATTTCCAGACGTTCGGTGGTCGTCTTCTTGTTCTTGGTTGTCGTGTAGTTCCGGTTCTTGCATTCACCGCACTGGAACGTAATGATTTCTCTCGGCATTCAACTTACCTCTTTTGCAGACTATTCACAACAATCCGGTCCCGGCGGGAGTTCCACGCGGGACCGGATGACTACGGGGCCGCCCGAAGGCTACCCTTTTTAGCTCAGAATCTCCGCCACCGTACCAGCGCCAACGGTGCGACCGCCTTCGCGAATGGCGAAGCGCAGACCCTTATCCATGGCGACCGGCGTAATCAGCTCCACAACTAGGCTCACACTGTCGCCCGGCATAACCATTTCCGTGCCTTCCGGCAACTGTGCCACACCGGTAACGTCCGTGGTGCGGAAGTAGAACTGCGGCCGATAACCCTTAAAGAACGGGGTGTGGCGTCCGCCTTCTTCCTTCGAA
>CAIQWJ010000028.1 GCA_903875575.1 uncultured Acidobacteriia bacterium
CCTGACAGCCTCCGCCATCATGGCTGAACGGCCTGGGTAAGAGAAAATGCAAGGCTCAGTCATCGGGCCGGGACGTTGAGGTGCGGCGGGAGACAAAAGACACTTCGGAACCGTCGTTTACACAAAAGTCTTGACACATCCCCCGCCGAGCTATCGATCTTCCAACCAGGAATCCAATGGCAAGTGTGAGCAGGATGTTCGCCAACGCTGAAGTGTTCAGAAAGATTCCCCACGAAAAGCGGGTAACGCCGGCCAACAGTAGCGCAATGAAATATGCCCACCAAAACCCGGTCAACAGACCAAAGAGCGCCAACCCCGCAATCCGCCACGGACTCTCCGCCATTCCCCTCCACAACATCGACACAAACATGCGCGCTATCTGTATCCAGAAAGACACTGACCCGGACCCGCCCTCAATCAAATCGCCGACAATCGCCGCCGAACGTTCCGGACTCACAACCAGCGACAGGACCCACTCCGCCACCGCGCCGTTACGCATTAGCAACTCCCGGCAATTGCAGCCCCATCAACAGCCGCCGAAACCCCTGCTGCGCCTGCGCGACAGCCTGCACCCCCGTCGCACTCACCGCAAAGAACCGTTTCGCCCGCCCGCCGCGCTCCGGGGTCGGATCGCCCATCCGCGAAGTCACCAGCCCCTTCTCTTCCAGCCGATCCAGCGTCGTATAAAGCGCACCCGGAGCCACTTCCCGCCCCGTGCATTCCCTGATCTCCGCCCGAATCGTCACACCGTAAGCATTCTCGTCCAGCCGCAAAATCGCCAGCAGTACAATCTGTTCGAACTCCCCGAGTACATGTGGTGAAGACATTTAAACTACAAAATAGTCTAAATCAACATTCCGAGTCAAGAGAAATTATTACGCAGCCCGCGCCACAGACGAAAATGCCGTGCGAAGCGTCACGACGTCCACATGAAGTTCCAGCAAATTCCCCGGCTTGTCCGATATCTGCGGCAAATGTTCGGCCACCGCCGATGCCCCGGGAAGAAGTTCGCTATCAAGCGTCGCCGCCACCAGCCGGATCAACCGATCCATCGTTGGGCCGATGCGATCCACCCCGTTCTCCCACTTCGAAATCTTCGTACGATCCGTATGCAGATAACTACCCATCTGATCGCCACTCAAACCAAGGTGCTTCCGCAGAAACCGCAGTTGCTCGCCAGTCAATCGCGCCGGGCTGTTCACAAGAGCCTGGGCAATCGCCCGGTGGACCTTCGCCAGTCGCGGAATCATGACGTCCGAATTTCCGCACTTCGGGCAATCCGCCACCTCAACGCCTTGCAGCACGACATTCGGGAGCCCGCTCTCCCGGTCGCGATAATTGCGCAACGCCGGAGTCACCGCCGTGCCGCAGTTCGTGCATTCGTGAATTCCCGTTCCGATCATATGATCTGCTTCCTTTCGAATGCCGTGATAAGAACCGCTTGTCCCGGCCGAAACGTAAACACCACAGCCACCCGACGCCGATCCGCCGTCAGCCCTTCGATCCGGTACTTCCACCGGCCGGTCTTGATATCCAATTCCGGCGCCATCGTGACCGCGCCGGAATTGCACACCCGCAGCACATCCTGCATGCTCAGATCGTCATTGGCAAGTTCTTCGCGAAAGTGCCGCGAGTAGGTCACAACCCCGTCTTCGATGCAGGCGTTGAGCTTCGCCTTCGCCTGATCTTTCCCGAGCGCTTGGCCTTCCACTTAGTTGGTATTATACCAACCCCATCCTCAACGTGCCCCCGGCAAAGCAAACGCCACCAGATAATCCCCCAAAGGCCCCATCCCCGGAATCCCGTGCCCACCCGCCGCAATCACCAGATACTGCCGCCCATCCTTCCCCCGATACGTCATCGGCGTCGCCCGCGCGCTCGTCGGCAGTTCACCGCGCCACAACTGTTTCCCCGTCTCCACATCGAACGCGTAAATCGCCGAATCCAGCACTCCCGCCATAAACACCAGCCCACCCGCCGTCGCAATCGGTCCGCCCAGCGCCAGCGACCCCGGCGGCGTCACCCCGTACTTGAACGACCCGGTCGGCACCGTCCACTTTACCGCCCCTGTGTCCGCATCCACGCCATTCAAAACGCCCCACGGCGGCGCCACACAAGGCAACCCGCTCGGCGAGCGCAGCAACCGCCTGGCCATGCCGTAAGGCGTCCCTTTCTGCTCCGCAAACTCCCAGTCGCCATTCATGTTGCGACCCTCCGTCTCCTTCTCCTTGTCGAAATCCGCCCGCGGAATCAAGCGCACTTCCGCGCCAAGGTTGTTCGTCGGAATCAGCAGCAGCCGGTGCGACGGATCATACGCCGCCCCACCCCAAGCCATGCCGCCAACATTCCCGGGCAACACGTAAGTTCCCTGCAAACTCGGAGGCGTGAAAACGCCCTCATTGCGCAGCTTCCCCATCTCCGCCGCGCAAAACGCCCGGTCCGCCTCGGTCGCCCCCCACGGCACACCCGCGCCCTGCGGAGCCAGTCCCCTCGGCGCGACAGGAAACGGCTGCTTCGCCGAACTCTTCTCTCCAGCAATATTCGACTGCGGCACCGCCCGCTCCTCTACCCCAAAAACCGGCTTCCCTGTCGCCCGATCCAGCACAAAGAAGTTGCCGCTCTTTGACCCGACACCCACCGCCGCGACATTCTGCCCACCCCGCCTCACATCGAACAAGATCGGCGGCGCGGCCACATCGTAATCCCAAAGATCGTGATGCACCGTCTGGAAATGCCACACCCGCTTGCCGGTTTGCGCATTCAGCGCCACCACGGAATTCGCAAACAGGTTATCGCCCAGCCGCTCGCCCCCGTAGTAGTCCGGACTCGCGCTGCCGGTCGGCACAAATACAAGATTCCGCGCCGGGTCCGACACAATCACCGACCACGCATTCGCCGCCCCCGTCTTCGGCAGCCCCGGCAGCGGATCCCACGTCCATTTCAGCTTCCCGGTAGCCGCGTCAAATCCACGCACCTCGCCGCTCGCCTGATCGGTCGCCGCATTATCCGCAATCCCGGACCCCACAATCACCGTATCCCCCACAATCGCGGGTGGCGACGTCTCTTCGTAATCCGAAAACCCGCGCGATGCGATGCGAAGGCCATTACGCAGATTCACTTCGCCGTTATCCCCGAAGCCCGCCACCGCTTTACCCGTAGCCGCATCCAGTGCGATCAGCCGGGCGTCAATCGTCGCCACAAAGACCCGCGACCCCTTCCAGAGGGAAACCCCGCGACTGGCAAAATCCCCGTAACCCTTATCGCGCGGGACCTTGGCGTCGTACGACCATCGCACCCCGCCAGTCAGCGGGTCCAGCGCGACCACGTGACCAAGGGGCGTCGCCAGATAAAGCGTGCCGCCCACATAAAGCGGCGTCGCTTCAAACGCCGTCGGTCTGCCGTGCTCGGGCTGATAGCCATCGCCGGTGCGATATGTCCATACCACCTGGAGCGTTGCCACGTTCGAGCGATTGATCACCGCGAGTGGCGAAAACCGCTGCCCGCCCGCATCATACCCGTAAACAGGCCATTCGTCATCCGAAGCCCCGGCGAAAGACAACACGACGCCCGCCAGCGAGATGCCCGCCACACAAAGCAACAACACCCGCCACAATGGATTTCTCACGATCTCCCTATCCTCCCAAATTCCGCCGCATGTTCGCTCGCCCATTCCCGAAATGTTCGCGCAGGCTTACCGGTAACCGGCTCCACCGTCTGAGTAACCAGAGCCGGTTGCCCAACCGCGCCCGACCATGCGCGCAGGAGCATCTGCATCACTGGTGGCGGCAATCCGCCCGGCAATTCGACCATCGCTTGTTCCGGCGACAGTTCCTCGAAACGCAGCGGGCGCCCAACAACCTCGCCGATGATCGCCAACTGTTCCGCCTGGCTCAGCGATTCCGGACCTGTCACCAGATACTCCTGGCTTGCATGACCGTCGTCGCACAGCGCGCGCACTGCCACCGCCGCAATATCCCGCTCATCAACAGGTGCGGTCATCGCATCAGCATAAGGCCAGCGAATCGCATCAGCCCCCGCGCGGATCCGCGGTGCCCACATGTGCAGCCAATTCGCAGCAAACATTCCGGGGCGCACGAAAGCGCACTCCCGGCCTGACTTTTCTATAATTCCCTCAATCTGCGCATGCAGCGCCGAGAGCGGATTTGGCTGCGCCGCCTGAAAAAATGGGTGCTGCGTCTTGTACGGGGACGAGAGAAACACAATCCGGGGCGCGTGCCTGACAAGGCGTTCCAGCACCCGCCCCACTGTCTCCGCCGGAGCCGTCCAGACCAGAAACACCGCGTCCACGCCCTCCAGCACCCCCGCGTCCAGAGTTTCCGGCCTGGTCAGGTCTCCGGAAAAGATTTCCACTTCCGAAGGCAGTCGCGCAATATCCGCCTTCCTCACCAGCGCCCGCACGCGCTCACCGGCATCGACCAGCTGCCCCACCACCTGCCGTCCCACTGTCCCGGTCCCGCCGATGACGAGGATGCTCTTCATGTCAAACCATCCTACCGGAGTCTGGCCACACACGTGCCTGCATTACCCCGAAAGGCCATACCCAAAATGACAACAACAGAACCGAAGAGATGCGCCCATCCCGCCTGCAAATGCCTCGTCGAAGAAGGCAAAGACCATTGCAGCACTTCCTGTAAAGACGCCGGTCCGATGACCGAAATCGCCTGTAACTGCGACCACCCGGGTTGCAGCAAACCGTAGCCAACTTACCCAATGATTCGCCGCGGTTCCGTGCGCGCCTCGTTCGGAACCGCGGCAAAATCAAGGATGACGGAAGCGTTTCGTGATAAAATCCGGGCAGTGGACAAATCGACCCGATCCGGCGTATATGAAATCCGTGCCCAGTGGGACGGTGAGGCAGGCGTCTGGGTGGCTGAGAGCGACGACGTGCCAGGCTTGGTTGCCGAGGCCGATTCACCGAAGGCGCTCCTTCAAAAGCTGAGAACCCTGATCCCCGAGTTGTTGGAACTGAACGGCGTCGCCCGCAGCCAGTCCACTAATTTCCGCGTGCTGTACCAGCATGAAGACAGTGGCGTTCTGACCTTCTGATGGCCAGTTACACCCCCGGCGTGAAGGAGGTTCTTCGTGCACACGGATGTTACTTCGAGCGGCCAGGCAAAGGCGACCACGATATCTGGTACAGTCCGCTCACGCAACGGCGTTTCCCTGTAGATGGCAAGATTCTGTCCCGCCATACGGCAAACGCGGTGCTGCGGCAGGCCGGTATCCCGAAGCAATTTTGAAATGCCCGTAACCTGAGTTGCCCCTTTCCCCTTTTCCTCTGTGTCCTACGCGCGCTCTGCCTGCCCCCTTCCACCCCCCTCCCTCGCCACGCAACCCGATATGGAATCCTGAAATAGATGCTCAAACTTCTCGCCCTGAACCGTGGTGAAATCGCGATCCGTATCATGCGCGCCGCCACCGAACTCGGCCTTCGCACCGTCGCCGTCTACTCCAAAGAAGACCGCCTCAGCCTCCATCGCTTCAAAGCCGACGAGGCCTACCTCATCGGAGAAGGTCTCGGCCCCGTCCAGGCCTACCTCGACGTCGAAGGCATCGTCGCACTCGCCAAAGAAAAAGGCGTCAACCTCATTCACCCCGGCTACGGCTTCCTCTCCGAAAACCCTGCCCTGCCCCGCGCCTGCGAACGCGCCGGCATCACCTTCGTAGGCCCGTCCGCCGAACTCCTCGAACTCCTCGGTGACAAAACCGCCGCCCGCAAACTCGCCGAACGCGCCGGCGTCCCCGTCGTCCCCGGCACCGATGACCCCGCCAACGTAGCCAAAATCGGCTTCCCGCTCATCATCAAAGCGTCGTTCGGCGGCGGCGGTCGCGGCATGCGCGTCGTCGAATCGCAGGACCAGTTTCAGGGCAAACTCGAAGAGGCCACCCGCGAGGCCGCGGCCGCTTTTGGCAACGGTGCCGTCTTCCTCGAACGTTTCATCCGCCGCGCCAAACACATCGAAGTCCAGATCCTTGGCGACCGCCACGGCAACATCGTCCACCTCTACGAACGCGATTGCTCTGTTCAGCGCCGCCACCAGAAAGTCGTCGAAGTCGCCCCGGCCGTCGCGCTCCCGCAAAAAGTTCGCGACGCCCTCGCCGAAGCCGCCCTCAAACTCGCCCGCGAAGCCGGTTATTACAACGCGGGCACCGTCGAATTCCTGGTCGACGCCGAATCCGGCGAGTTCTACTTCATCGAGGTCAATCCGCGCATCCAGGTGGAACACACCGTCACCGAACTGGTCACCGGCATCGACCTCGTGCGCTGCCAGATTCTCGCCGCGCAGGGCCACAAACTACACGAAGCCCCCATCGGTCTCCCGCAGCAGAAGGACATCCCGCTCTACGGTTACGCCCTGCAATGCCGCGTCACCACGGAAGATCCCACTAACAATTTCACGCCCGATTATGGCCGCCTCCAGACCTACCGTTCCCCCGCCGGCTTCGGCGTCCGCCTCGATGGCGGCTCGGCTTACAGCGGCGCGACCATCACGCCCTATTACGATTCCCTGCTCGTCAAAATCAGCGCCTGGGCCGCTGAGTTCGACCAGACCTGCAACCGTGCCGACCGCGCTCTCCGCGAGTTCCGCGTCCGTGGCGTCAAGACCAACATCCCGTTTCTTGAAAACGTCGTCAACCACCCGGATTTCCGCGCGGGCAACGTCACCACGGGATTCATCGATCAGACCCCGGCGCTCTTCGCGTTCTCGCTACGCAAAGATCGCGCGACGCGTCTGCTGACTTATCTTGGCTAAACCATTGTCAATGGCAATCCCGAAGTAGCCGGCAAACCGCATCCGAAAGAGTTCCGCGCCGCGCCAGTTCCACCGCACATCGCAACGCCCGCGCCCCGGGGCACGAAGCAGCTTCTCGACGAACTCGGCCCGAAGAAATTCGCGCATTGGATGACCGCGCAACCCGGTCTCCTCATCACCGACACCACCTTCCGCGATGCCCACCAGTCCCTCATGGCCACCCGCATGCGCGGCGCGGACATGCTGGCTATCGCCAACCACGTTTCGCACCGTCTGCCCAATCTCTTCAGTCTCGAAATGTGGGGCGGCGCGACGTTTGACGTGTCCATGCGCTTCCTGCTGGAAGACCCGTGGCTGCGTCTCCGCAAGCTCCGCGAAGCCGTCCCGAACATCTGTTTCCAGATGCTGTTCCGCGCTTCGAACGCCGTCGGCTACACCGCATATCCCGATAACGTAGTGCGCGAATTCGTCCTCGAATCAGCCCGCCAGGGCATGGATATCTTCCGCATTTTCGATTCGCTGAACTGGCTCCCCAATATGCGCGTCGCCATGGAAGCGGTGCAGGATACTGACCGCCTCTGCGAAGCGGCCATCTGCTACACCGCCGACATTCTCGATCCCTCGCGCACCAAATACTCGCTCAACTACTACGTCCGCATGGCGAAAGAGCTCGAAAAGATGGGTGCGCACACCCTCGCCATCAAGGACATGGCCGGTCTGCTGCGTCCCTACGCCGCCGAAGTTCTGGTGGGCGCGCTGCGCAATGAAATCGGCATTCCGATCCACTTCCACACGCACGATACCAGCGGCGTGAGCGCGGCCTCCATCCTCAAGGCCGCCGACGCCGGCGTTCACGTCGCTGATGCCGCCATCTCCTCCATGAGCGGCCAGACCAGCCAGCCCAATCTCAACTCCATCGTCGCCGCGCTGCAAAACACGCCGCGCGCTACCGGTCTCGATCTCGACGCCCTCAACCAGTGCGCCGATTACTGGGAAACCGTTCGCACCTGGTACTCGCCCTTCGATACGAGCCCGAAGAGCGGCACCGCCGAAGTCTATCTCCACGAAATGCCCGGCGGCCAGTTCACCAATCTCAAGGAACAGGCCGAGTCGCTGGGCCTTGGCCCCAAGTGGCCGGAAATCGCCCGCATGTACCGCGACGTGAACATGGCTTTTGGCGACATCGTCAAGGTCACGCCGTCGAGCAAAGTGGTCGGCGACATGGCGTTGTTCCTGATCAGCCATGACATGACGATCCAGCAGTTCCTCAGTCTGGAACCAGGCCATAGTGTTTCCATTCCGCACTCCGTTGTCGACATGTTTGAAGGTTCTCTCGGCGAGCCCGAAGGCGGTTGGCCGGAGCACGTGAAGCAGATCGTACTCAACGGTCGCCACGCGCGCGCCGGACGTCCCGGCGAACACCTCGCACCTGTCGATTTCGATGCGGTTCGCACCAAAGTGGAAGCGGCCATCGGTCGCAAACCGGCGGATGACGAAGTCCTCAGCTACCTGATGTATCCCGAGGTTTTCCTGAAGTTCGCCAAGGCCCGCGCGGCATACAGCGATGTGGACGTACTCCCGACGCCGCCGTTTTTCTACGGCATGCAGAAGGGCGATGAAGTGGCGATCGACATCGAGCCAGGCAAGACGCTGGTGGTGAAGTTCCTCGCAGTGAGCGAGCCGCATCCCGATGGCACAAGGACAGTCTTCTTCGAAATCAACGGCCAGCCGCGTGAAGTCGATGTGCGCGATAAGAGCCTGCTGTCGACAGTCGCCGCCCGCGTGAAAGCAGATCCGGCAGACCTGGGCCAGGTTGGCGCACCACTGCCAGGTTTAGTGACGGCAGTAGCCGTCAGTCAAGGCGATGCAGTGAAGAAGGGCGACAAACTGCTGGTCATCGAAGCAATGAAGATGCAGAGCACAGTCTACGTACCGAGCGACGGCAAGATCACAAAGCTGGTAGCCCACATCGGCATGCAGGTCGAAGCAAAAGACCTTCTGGCCGTAGTGGAGTAGCGCTCACTATAAGGTCGTTTCCACTCAGTGGGGATCATAGGTTACCGGTAGAAATAGTAATAACCGGCCATACCGCGTTCTATGCAATACATCACTGCCAGTTGGAGCCAGAACGATTTCCGCAGCCATCTCATGGTGTCTTTGCTGGGGCTTCCGTCTTCAAACATTTGGGCAGCGTTCCGGCTACGAAGATACACGAACACAGCCCCGGCTGGAGGAGCCAGCAGGAAAAACATGATCGTCTGAATTCGATCGCTCATTCCTGAACTCCGTTAAAACAACCCCTGCGTTTGCCCAGCCGCAGTACCAATCAATAACCGTGCCTCAGATCTCCAGAATCACCGGCATGATCAAAGGTCGCCGCTGCGCTTCCCTGCTGATGAACCGCTTCAGATCCGCGCGGATCTTTTCCTTCACCACACCCCAGTCCGATTTCTCTTCGTCGCTCGAACCTTCGAGCGTATGCTCCACAGAAGCCTTCGCCCGCGCCATGAAATCCGGATCGTCGTCCAGCCCGAAACCGCGGCTGACAATTTCCGTCGACTCGATCTTGCCAGTCAGCTGATTGATCGCAATGATCGGGATGACAATGCCGTCCTCCGAAATCACTTTGCGGTCGCGGATCACCATATCGCCGACTATCTCGCCTACCGCGCCCGAGTCAATGCAGACACGGCCCACTGTCACGCGACCCGCGCGACGCGCACCCTGTTTATCGAACTCCAGCAGATCGCCGGTTTCCAGAATGAACGTTTCCTTGAGACCGTGGGGACGGAGATGCTCCGCCAGCCGCGCGTGCTTCGAAAGCTGGCGATACTCGCCATGCACCGGCACGAAATACTTCGGTCGCACCAGATTCAGCACCAGCCGTAACTCTTCCATCGACCCGTGACCGGAAACGTGCAGCGGCGGATTCATGCTGCCGTAAATCACGTCCGCGCCGCGCCGCGACAGGTGATCAATCATGCGGAAGATCGTCTTCTCGTTACCGGGGATGATGCGCGAACTCAGCACCACCATGTCGCCGGGATTCACTGAGATGTGCTTGTGGCTATCCACCGCCACACGCGACAATGCCGACATCGGCTCACCCTGCGTACCGGAAATCAGCACCGTCACCTTTGACGGTTTTGTGTTCGCGACGTCCTGCGGACGAATCAGCACGCCATCGGGAATCGAAAGCAGTCCGTGACGGTGCGCGATCTCCGTCACCGAATTCATACTGCGGCCCACCAGCGCGACTTTGCGCCCGTTCTCGTGCGAAAGATCCAGAATCACCTGCAAACGGTGAATCGAGGAACTGAAACAGGAAACAAACAGTTTGCTCTCGGCGCGATGGAACACGTCTTCCAGGCGGGGACGTACCGCGCGCTCGGAATCCGAATAGCCTGGCCGGTCCGCGTTGGTGGAATCGGAAAGCAGCAGCAGCACACCGCGCTTGCCGTAATCCGCCAGGGTGTGCAGATCGAAAAGCTCGTTATCGATCGGCGTCGGGTCAACTTTGAAATCGCCCGTGTGGATGATGACGCCGAGCGGAGTGGTGATCGCAATTGCCACCGCGCTGACAATGCTGTGCGTGACGTGGATGAACTCGATTTTAAAAGGGCCGACGTCAAAAATGTCTTTCGGCTTCTTCGCCCGCAGATCGGGCTTTTCCACGTCGTACTCTTCCAGTCGCCGCTCCACCAGCGACAGCGTGAACGCGGTGCCGTAAACGGGGACGTCGAACTCAGTGAGGAAAAAGGCAACGGCACCGATGTGATCTTCGTGGCCGTGCGTCAGCAGCAATGCCTTGACGTGCTGGCGATTCTCTTTGAGGAACGTGAGATCCGGGGTGACGATGTCGACGCCGAGCAATTCATCCTCGGGAAACATCATGCCCGAATCGATCACCACGATGTCGTCGCCGTAGCGGATGCACATCATGTTTTTGCCGAACTCGCCGAGTCCGCCAAGCGCTACTATCTGAAGTTTTTTATCGGACATTTTCTGATCCGGAAGGAAATGAGAGCAAATCAGATTCTACCGCGACCATTGGCCAGAAGCGTGCATCGAAGGAAACGACATGCCAGAAACCCACCAATTACACGAACTGATTTCCCGCCGCTGGAGCCCCCGTTCTTACAACGGCGCCGCCGTGGAAACCTGGAAACTCCGCACGCTTTTTGACGCCGCCAACTGGGCTGCCTCCTGCTTCGGCGAAACGCCCTGGCGTTTTATGGTGGCCTCCCGTTCGGACACCGCGCAGTTCGAGCGCCTGCTGGGCCTGCTGGTCCCGAAGAATCAGGATTGGGCGAAACACGCTGGCGCGCTGGCCATCTCTGTAACAAAGAAAACCTTCACCCAGAACGGCGCACCCAACCGTTTTGCCATTCACGACGCGGGAACCGCTTTCGGCCAGCTCAGCCTTCAGGCTGTCGCCTTGGGCCTTCAGGTCCACGGCATGGGCGGTTTTGACGCGGCCCGGGCCAGAACCGAGTTCGGCGTGCCCGAGGATTTTGAGATCGGGGCGGCTTTCGCCATCGGCTATTTGGACGGGGACGGGGCTCCGCCAGCCGGCCGGACGCGGAAACCGCTCTCGGAAATCGTGTTTACGGGGGAGTTTGGCACCCCGGCGGCGCTTTAAGACAGCCGCTGGACGTGCGCTGTTTGGCCCGGAAAGGCCCGCGTAGCGGGCCGCGGCCACTTCCGGCGGGCCAAGAGACGCCGCGCGCCAAAAAAACCGCCTGAACGCAGAAAAGCCCACTTCTCACGAAGTGGGCTTTTGCACGCACCCCGATTCCTCGGGGTTTTCGATTGGGAGAATTTTCGACGGCTACACAACCGGCAAAAACTTTGTGATTGGATATTAAAGCTTCTGTGGACCCTTCGTCAAGCTCAAAAACAAAGCCAATTCTCCACAGTCTAAACCCATGAGTTCCAGCGTGTTGCGAAAACTGTGGAAAATGACTTGAATTTGGGTTCGTATCGTGCATCGACCCCAACGGTGGGTTCGAAAACGATGTAAAACCTAAGAGACAGGGGACTTACCGTCATTGACAGCAGGTCCAGTGAGGTGCAAAGAGATCATTTCATCCGCCTCATTGGCCGATCCCTTGCGCCGCCACACGTGCCGAATGGTGCCGAACACAAGGCCGGAAACCACGCAAAATGCGATCAGCACGCCGCACAGGATGATGATGTTAAGAAACAAGTTAGCCGGATTATCCTTCTGCGTGGGGACGGGCTCGGAAACGGTGACTTCGGCCTGATATTTCACCTGCGAAAGCAGGCGTTCGGCGTCGTCAGGGCTGGTCGGGTGCAGGGCGATGGCGACCAGCGGGCCAGAGCGCTTCACGACGGCACCGGGGACCGCCTCAAACGCCGGGAGCTGCTTCTGGGCCATCTCGATGCCCGGGAAGTTAAACACTACGACCGTAGTCTTAGCCGTGGCCTTTCCGCTGGCCTTTGCACCTGTCGCCGGGTAATCGGCCGTCTCGGCCTCCGAACTGAAGTGGAAAGCAGCGGTGGAGGGCGGAATGCCCGGGGCATACTTCGCCAGACTTTCCGGGCCGAGGACGTAGCGCTCGGAATTGGGAATCGCGCCAGGCGGCATGTATTTGGGCAGAATGGAAAGCTGCGCGTTAGAGTAATGCGGGGCCGTCAGGAAGACGTGGGCCAGCTCTTCTTTGTTCGGCCGGTAGCCCTTGAATACGAACACGAAATTGCCCACCGCGATGTACTGCGTGGGCTTTTCGCCGGCCACGGTTTCCACGCCGAGGCCGTCCACGTCGACTTTTTTCGCATCGGCGGGGCGGAAGGAGTTCCACGCGGCAAAAGCACCCGTAGAATCGCTGAAGCGCCACGCCGCGAGCGAAAATGCTTTGTTGGTGGCCGGGTCCGCGTAGGAAACCTCTTCCGACTCTTTCAGGCCGTATTCGGTCCAAACTTTCTCGTCCGGTGCCGGAGCGGCGATGGTGTCACCGCGCTTCCATTGGCCGATGGTCTCCGGCAGAATGGCGGAAAAAGCGAGGGCAGGCAGGATCAGGAGCAGTGCGGCGCGCGGAAGCATTGCTGAGTTGGACGCGCGGAGCGGCCAAATTGATCCTGTAAATTTTGTCAACATCGAATGCAGGCCTACGCCGCTCCGTGGCACTTCTTATATTTCTTGCCGCTGCCGCAGGGGCAGGGATCGTTGCGACCCACCTTCGGGCCGCCGTTGGAAACGGTCTGTGCGGCCGTGCCTTCGCCCGGCGCGCCAAACTGGAGTTCTTTCAGCTCTTTTTCGTGCTTGCGCTGCAAGCCACGAGTCAGATCCTGGACCGCGCTCTGCGCCGCTCGTTTGCGCTCTTCGGCAGCCGCCTGCGATTCCAGCAACTGGCGCTGCTCTTCAAGGGCGGCCGCTGCGTCGTCATCGCCCTCGAGCTCTTCGTCCACATCTTCGGGGAAAGGCAATTCCGTGCGCTGCTCGAACCGCAGGAAGTAAAGGTAACGGACGGTCTCGTCTTCAATACGGTCCATCATGTCCTGGAAGAGGACAAACGATTCCTTCTTGTACTCGACGAGCGGATCTTTCTGCCCATACCCGCGCAGCCCGATCCCCTCTTTCAGGTGATCCATCGAGAGCAGGTGGTCTTTCCACTGGTCGTCAATGATGTGGAGCATGATGTTGCGCTCCGCCTCTCGCATCAGGCTGAGACCCACCAGTTCTTCCTTGGCGGTGTACATCTCGGCAGCGCGCTGGAACAGTGTGTCTTCAATCTGATCCGCAGTCAGGCCGGAAAACTCGTTCGGATTCATGCGCAACCCGAGCTTGCTCAGCAGATCCGTCTGCAACGCCGTGAGGTCCCATTCGGTCACCCGCGCATCCGGCGGGCATGCGATCTCCACCGCACCGGAAATGACGCCGCGCGTCATCTCCATCACGCGTTCCTTCTGGTCCACGCCTTCAAGCAGGCCGCGGCGCAGGCTGTAAACCGCCTTGCGCTGTTTGTTCATCACGTCGTCGTATTCGAGCAGATGTTTGCGGGAATCGAAGTTCTGGGCTTCGACGGCTTTTTGCGCGGCGGCGATACGTTTCGTGATCAGGTTCGACTCGATCGGCACGTCTTCTTCCATGCCGAGCTTCAGCATGAGATTCTGCATGCGGTCTCCGCCGAAAATGCGCAGCAGATCGTCCTGCAACGAAAGATAGAAACGCGAACTGCCGGGATCGCCCTGACGTCCGGCGCGACCGCGAAGCTGATTATCGATACGCCGTGAATCGTGCCGCTCGGTGCCCGTGATGTGCAACCCGCCGAGCGCGGTCACTGCGTCGTGTTCCAGTTTGCAGGCCGCTTTGACTTCTTCGAGGGTGCGTTCCCAATCCGCTTTGTATTCCTCGCGGTCGGGATCCATGCCTTTCTTCCGCATGGCGTCACGCGCCATCGATTCCGGGTTACCGCCCAGCAGAATATCGGTACCGCGACCCGCCATGTTGGTGGAAACCGTCACGGCACCGCGACGACCCGCCTGCGACACGATGTGCGCTTCACGTTCGTGATTCTTCGCGTTCAGAACTTCGTGCCGCACGCCCATCTTCGCGAGCATTTTGGAAAGATGTTCGGACTTCTCCACCGAGATGGTGCCAACGAGTACGGGCTGCCCGCGCTCCTGATATTCCTTGATTTCCTTCGCGGCGTTACGGAATTTTTCCTCTTCCGTGCGGAAGACGACGTCCTGATTTTCCTTGCGGATCATCGGGCGGTGCGTCGGAATCACGGTCACATCGAGCTTATAAATCTTCTGGAATTCGGCCGCTTCGGTTTCGGCGGTACCGGTCATGCCGGAGAGCTTGCTGTACAGACGGAAATAGTTCTGGAAAGAAATGGTCGCGAGCGTCTGCGTTTCGCGTTCGATCTTGACGCCTTCCTTCGCTTCCACCGCCTGGTGCAGACCATCCGACCAGCGGCGGCCCGCCATCAGACGACCGGTAAATTCATCGACGATGATGACTTCGCCGTCCTTCACGACATAGTCTTTGTCCTTCTGGAAAGTGACGTGGGCCTTGAGCGCCTGCTGGATGTGGTGGTTCCACTCCACATTCTGCGGCTCATACATGTTGCCGATGCCGAGTAGTTTCTCCACGCGCAGGACGCCTTCTTCGGTGAGGGCGCAACTGCGGTGCTTCTCGTCCACCGTGTAATCGCCGGTGGTGTACTTCTCGCCCGGCTCTTTACCCTCGATCACTTCGCCGCGAACCAGATGCGGGATGACCTTGTTGGCCTTGTAGTACTTGTCGGTGGATTCCTCGCTCGGGCCGGAGATGATGAGCGGCGTGCGGGCTTCGTCGATGAGGATGGAATCGACTTCGTCGACAATCGCGAAGTTGTGGCCGCGCTGGGCACAACTGGCCAACTGGAACTTCATGTTGTCGCGGAGGTAATCGAAACCGAATTCGTTGTTGGTGCCGTAGGTGATATCGGAAGCGTAAGAGGTTTTGCGCTGCTGATCGTCCAGGTCGTGAACGATGATGCCAACCGATAAACCGAGGAACTTGTGCAGACGCCCCATCCATTCGGCGTCGCGTTTGGCGAGGTAGTCGTTGACCGTGACCACGTGGACGCCTTTGCCGGACAGCGCGTTCAGATAAGTGGGGGCGGTGGCGACCAGGGTCTTACCTTCACCGGTCTTCATTTCGGCGATCTGGCCCTTGTGCAGGACCATGCCGCCGATCATCTGGACGTCAAAATGCCGCATGTTGAGGACGCGGCGACCGGCTTCGCGGACGGTGGCGAAGGCTTCCGGAAGAAGATCGTCGAGCGTGGTGCCACGGTCGATTCGTTCTTTGAAGTCAATGGTTTTGGCTGCGAGGTCAATGTCGGAAAGCTGCTGCAGCCCGGGTTCCAGATCGTTGATCTTCGCCACCAGTGGACGCAGCGCTTTAATCTCGCGCTCATTACGCGTGCCAAAGACTTTGGCTAATGCTATATCAATGATCTCTAAGGCCATAATAGGGGGACGTTGTTATTTTAGCGCGTACAGGCGCGATGTGTTGAGGGCGAGAGAGAAACGGCGACGGATACGCATGGGCGGACACCGATAAGAACGCTGATGGCAGGCCGGGAGTTCCATGAAATCGGCGGATGCGGATGCAGCGATGTCTCGAATCAGGCGATGGACCGCCTTACTCCGTATCCCAGGCGACCTCTTGGTCTCGCATGCCGTGAATGATGCGGGAAATTGCAACGTGCCTTGCCTGCCGACGATAATAAATCACGTAACTACCAACCGGGAAACTTCTGACTCCCGTTTCAATTTCGTCACGGCGACGGCCCGCATCGGGTTGGCTCAAAAAGAGCGGCTCAAAAAAAGCGGAAAGACTTCCGTGATGGAATCTACAACGCCATTCGCGATTTCAGCACTCCCGGATCGAAGGGCAATTTCGTACCAGATCCGGTCGAGATCCTTCTCGGCGAGCTTCGAAACACGGAGGCGCGTCATCTCACGCCGGAGTTGCTTAGTTCTTCTTCGAGGCGCTTACGTCCGCGCGCCTTGACCGCCTTCGACAGTTCTCCGATACTTTCTGCGCCGTACTCTGTAAACTCGCCGCGATCAAGATCTTCAAATCCGGCGCGCACGTCCCGTCTGAGGGCTTCCAGGCGCAGATCGCGTTCCCGGAGCAGACGAAGGCCTTCCCGAATGACTTCACTGGCCGTTTGGTACATGCCGGTCCTGACCTTGTCATCGACCAGTTGCTCCAGTTCAGCGGGCAAAGAGACGTTCATGGTTCCTCCACATCGCCAGTGATGTTTCACGTCACGGTGCGATTCTAAGCCCGAGAATACAGGGAGGCGCATAAAATGTCAAATTCTGTTATTGCCGGGCGTAGGCCGGTCGTGACACGGGTTGCGGCGCTTAGCCGGCCCGTTCCGACGCCTCCGCCACATCGCCGTAAACTTCCTCGCGAATAATCCGTTCGGTGGCCTCGTTGAGATAGTCGTTGAGCGCCTTCCTCAGCTCTTCATATTCCGGCCACAGCGTCTGGTCGACAAACGACTTTGGCACGCGCACCATCACGGTTGTGTAGCGCTGCCGTTTGTAGCGGTACGGTTCCAGGCCGTAGCGGCGGCACAACGCCGAGAACAAACGCCGTTGCCAGCGATCCGGCAGCGTGAATTGAAATTCTGGCGGCGGGGCGGTCTTCAGCGCCGAGCCGAGAGTCCGCTTGATCCTGTCGATGGCGGCTGCGGCGGCGTTTCGTTCACCGTCTGTTGTGGCACCTTCGAACAGGGCTGCGATTTTGCGGAGTTTCGCGCGAAGCTGTTCTTCACTGTTCATGACGGGTTCCCGAACTTATAGTGTCAATGATGAGCAGCCACAGGATTCAGATCCGGCGGTAGTCGTCCGGCAGATGTCGACAGAGATCCTGGCTGTCATGAATCAGACGGGCCACTTCAATGATTCCGTCGGGACGCCGACGATAAAGCAGCAGGTGGCGAGGCTGTTTCACCGCGAGACCCGGCACTCTCATACGGCTCAGCGAAATGTGATAAGTCCGCGCTCCCTCCACTAAAAGTTCGGGACGCTGGATCCGGGACGCTCGTGGTCGATTTCGATATCAAGCAATGCCTGCCGGATCACTGCCCCGTACCGACGGGAGGCGGCGATCCCGAATTCCCGAAGGCTCCGTCTCAATGCGTCGGCAATATCGCGGCGGGCGGCACCTGTGACGTGAAAGCGGAGAACACTCTTTCGATCAGCCGGCACAGGACAGAATGAACGGCAGGGTCACTCGCCGCGCCGTTCCACGGCAACTTCCGCCGCAATCTCGGCATGAATCTGGTCGAGAAAAGAATCCAACTCTTCAACAGAGTGGAGCGCAACGTACTCGCCGCGATTCGCTTCGTCAAAACCTTCCTTCGCCGCCGCGCGGAGCCACTCGATTCTGGCGGCATCTTCCCGCTCTCGCTGCTCCAGAAGCCGGAGACCTTCCCGGACCACCTCACTCGCATTACCAAAGCGGCCGGACACGATGCCAGTTTCGATGAACTCATCGAAGTGTTCGGTCAGATTTACATTGCGGGTGGGCATAGAATTTCGTTGCTTCCCTCATTTTATCAGGATTGGCAGTTTTTGCCAATGATGTCAGAGACGGTCGGACTCCGGCGGTTCCGTTGCCGGAACTTTCGACATCACGCTCAGGAACTTCTCATGGCTCCCGCGTGAAGCTTTTTCTTTAAGTCACTCAAATTCAAGAAGTCGTTCCTCAAAGGCCGATGCAAACAAGTCGTCAACAGAGATATTTTCGGACGCCGCTACTTCTGCAGCGCGGCGATACAACTCTTCGGGGATGTTTATCGTCATGCCCAAGGCTGGTCGCAGCAGTCCAGTTCCGCGATCAGTCGCGCCATGACTTCCTCGCCATCGACACTTATTCCCGCATTCAGAGATGCCAGCCGTTCGGCAAGGGCCTCGTGGAATCTCGACATTAGTTCGATCTCGCCCGACGCTTCGGTGGTCATGAGATTCCTGCGTCAGGATTAGCAGGATTCCAGCAGGGTAACGGGTGAGCGGCTCGTTCGTAACTCGAGTTCACACCGAAGGGCACAGGGTTTGGGGCAGCAATCATGTAAACTTCGTTTCGTGCGATCCTTCACGACGCAAGTCGTTATGTGCGGCATCAGAGGAGTGATTCTGGTTCTTTGCGCGCTGAGCTTGCTCACGGCGCAAGTCAGGACCGGGGTGTCAGCGCCGCCACGAACGATAGTCTCTGTTCCATTTGTAGGATGCGATTCCGATGGCCAGGGCGGGCCGCTGGAACGACCAGAGGGCACACGTCAGAACGTCGCTGTCGATACCAAAGCAGCCAGTCGACTCGCTTTTTATAAGGCGGAAGCTGGACTGGGTGTTCTTGCTCCGCGAGGTTGGTATTGCTTTGGCGTTTATGGTTCGGGTGGTGCCGGCATTTATGTCAGTCCGCGCCCGATTGACAGATCAGTTGTGTTCTCGCAGAACTGGCCGGACGCCAGGGGACCGATCATCAGATTGGAGCGTCACGACGGAGAGACAAGCGGCAGATTTGGTGTGGCCGAAATCGTAGCGCGGGTTTTTCCCGCTCACAAGGCGTTTGTTGACGGCGTGCGAACTCTGTTTGAGCAGCCGGAAGCCAGGTATCCTTCCGGTCCTTATCCGGCGGACAAGTTGCGCTACAAGAGTAACGAAGTCGTCGAATACCAAACGCCTGCGAAAACTGAGGGAATGGGGACAGGCTTCCCGTTGAAACCAGCGGAGCTTCCCGTCAGGGGAGTGGCTATTTTCGTTGAACAAGATCCGTCTGCCGGAGGACCAAACGCTATCCTCATTATCTGTCCGGCTTCCCGCCGATCTGGCGGCACTGTCGTCGAGTATCGTTCGCCAGGCTGAGCGCGATGCATCCGTCAGTTCGCGGCATTGAAAGTGCCAGCCTACTGCAGCCGGTCGCTTTTCCCGCGATTACATGGCACGCACAGCGCCTGAAGATTCGCCATGTCATTGGAGCCGCCGCGACTCACAGGGATGATGTGGTCCACCTCCAGAGGCACACCTGATGCATGGCAGATTCGGCACTGGTAGAGGTCGCGCTGGAAGACGCGAAAACGTTTGCTGACCGAGACCGGCGTTCTCAAATCGCGAGCGATCCGTGCGCCGGAAGTTGACTCGACGTTGCCGAGGCGACTGGCGAGCAACAGAGCTACCTTCCAGGAGCCGAATCGATTGCCGTAGGTCCACCACGGCACGTCGATACCGTAGGCCTTGAGGTCTGCCATAACGGGGCTGCGGCCGTGGTCGCGCTCGGTGCGGACCCAGAGATCAGAGAGGATCTTCAGCAACTCGGAGTCCGGGCGATTGCGCGACGGCTTGAGGCCCGCGGCGAGGAGCGCGCCGTTCAGCGAGCCGAATTTCCGGTAAACGCGGTCGGCACTTACGCGTCCGTGGCGGTTGATCTCGGTCGTGGAAAGGGACCGCTTTCCCAGAAGGCGGGCGATACGCCGGAGTTCATTGGCGATGGAGGCGCAGTCGTAGGATTCGAGGAAGTCGATTTCGTGCGGCATCAGCGGGGACTCCCGGTGTGCGGTCCCGCAGTGCCGAACTCCCCAGTGGAGGCCATTGGCCAGTTGATCGAATTCCCTTTCATCCCTCTCGCTCCCTGCCCGCAGAATAACCGGCAGAAAGTGGGAGGTAGGGGCCCGAACCCGGTAGGGGATTGAAAAGAAACGAGCGATTTTTTGAAAATCGACGTGAACGTGCCGCGGTTCTATGCCAGCGGCACCGGCAGCGGGATTCCTGTCAGCGGATGAATCTGATCTGACACAGAGACCGAGCCGCAAGGACATCGAACTCATGATGATCGGCCGTCAGGATGACACCTGTATGCGTCCGGTGAGCTCGATGGCAAAGCAATCGGCCAATGAAATACGCCGGAGAACGGACTTCAGGATTCCAGCCGCCCGCCAGACATCGGGAGCGAGATTCGCATCCTGGATGACGCCTGCAATCGACAGGTCCGCGATGGCTCGGGAGGCATTTTCGAGCCCCGCTGTTCGATGAAAGTCATAGAAGACTTCGCATAGATTCAGGGCATGTGCGTAACAGGTGGATTCCGGGTCGAAAAGCGCATTGGCAACAACCTCGGCCCCCGGCTCGTCCCGCAGAAACGCGATCATTGCGCTGGCATCGAGGATGAAGATCACGACTGCGATTCCAGCTCAAGGTCTTCCATTTTCCTGCGCATGAACGACTCGCTGGTAGTCGGGACATGCCGGTACTTGCCTCTAATGGAATTGACCAGCTGCTTCCGGTCCGGTTGGCCAGAGTCGCTCGGGGCGTCCATAGCCGCAAGGACGGACCTCAACTCCTGGAACTGCTCCGGACCAAGGCCTCGGACCGCCTCAACGATAGCTTGCACCTGTTCTGACACGGCAAATGAACCCTGTTTGTATCTTACAGCATCATTAAAGGCAATTTCCGATGCCTGGCGGACAGCCAATCTCAGTTCTCCGTGGGCGTGCGGTCCACGTGGTCGATCACGACGACATCCGCCAACGCCTTTCGCGCTACGAGTCGCAGACCGAGTTGCTCCTGAATCGCAGTGAAGATGGACGGGGCAGATTCCTTCTTCTTCGCAGTGGAATCTCCCGGCTTTGTCTTCGCCGGCTTGTCGGAAACCACTTCCCCTGCCCCGGGGGTCCAGTCCAGCAGGATTCGGTATTCGCCGGAAATCCCGGTATTGTCGACGACCGGCCTCCCCAACTGACGAGCCAGTGCGTCCGTCAGCCAGGTCATCGTGGCACGCGACGAAATGATGCGTCCCGGTTTCGACTTGTTTTTGTTCGCGGCTTTGGCCGCGGCGGCGGAGTTGTCCGCGTCCGCCGCACTTCTGAGTTTCGGGCCGCCCTTCGCCGGCAACAACGCATCGACCGAGAGTAGCCGCTGCTCGCGATGGAATGTCAGGTGAAACCGCTCCCGCAGCAGTGCCAAACACATCAGACGAGTCTGGTCGGTACCGGTTTCAGAGGGGGCCTTGGCCTCCACCAGAAAAGTATCCGCATCGAGCCAGGGTGGCCCGGCAATCTGGTGGCCGCGAACGTCCAGCGCGACCTCGATCAACCCTTTTAAGGAATCCTGAGTCGTCAGCCGTCCGCCCACAAGATCCAGCGAAGGCTCGCCAACCCGGAACCGAGCCTTGCTGTGCGGCACCTGCCGAATCGACGCGACTTCGAACTCCGGTGCCGGTTGTGCAGCCAACAGACCGGCAGCCACCAACGCTGTTGCCAGACCATGCGCACCGATTCGCCCTTGCCACCCCAAATTCACCGCTTCATCCTAACAAAATCCTGATTCCACAGGTAGCAAACAGCTTCGCCTTCCAGCCCCCGCCGCATGGTATAACTTTTTTCGATCAGGCAAATCTATTTTATAGATTTAGCGGAAGGCCAAACGTGAAGGAATAATGGTTGTTGCCGTCGAATAACCTCCACGTCTGAGGAAGAACCCATGCAGATTCCCTACGCGTTGCTGCTCCAGGCAGCAACGGACTTGCCAGCGCGCATTACAGCGCTGGAGGCTGCGGCCAAAAGCGCGCAGTCGGCAGGCGATAACGCCTGGATGATGACCAGTGCCGCGCTGGTGCTGCTGATGACCGGCCCTGGGCTGGCCCTGTTTTACGGGGGTCTGGTCCGACGCAAAAATGTGCTGTCCACCATGATGCACAGTTTCGTCATGATGGCGCTGGTGACTGTCATTTGGGCCCTGGTTGGCTACAGCCTGGTTTTCAGTGAAGGTTCGCCGTTTATCGGCGGGCTGAAGTATTTGTTTCTGAACGGCGTGGGGAAAGAGCCGAATGCGGACTATGCGGGCACGATACCGCAGGGCACTTTCATGATTTACCAGATGATGTTCGCGGTGATCACCCCCGCGCTCATCTCCGGCGCGTATGCGGAGCGGATGAAGTTCAGCGCCATGGCGATGTTCACGACGCTGTGGATTTTTATCGTGTACTTCCCCATGGCGCATATGGTCTGGGGCAAGGGTGGATTGTTAAACGCCTATCTGGGTGGAGCGGTGCCGACGTTGGATTTCGCGGGCGGCACGGTGGTTCACATTACCTCCGGCGTTTCGGCTCTGGTGTGCGCGCTGTATCTGGGGCGAAGGAAGGGTTATCCCTCGGAGCCGATCAAGCCGCACAGTATGGTGCTGAGTGTGATTGGCGCCTGTCTGCTGTGGGTGGGCTGGTTCGGTTTCAACGCCGGCAGCGCGTTGGCTGCCTCCGGGCTGGCTACGAGCGCGTTTGTCGCCACACATCTGGCGGCGGCCGCTGCGGCGCTGGGCTGGATGGCGGCGGAATGGATGCATAGCGGTAAGCCCAGCATGCTGGGTGGAATTTCGGGTTGCGTGGCGGGTCTTGTCGCCATTACACCGGCTTCCGGTTTCGTGATGCCGATGCCGGCTTTGGCGATTGGACTGATGGCAGGGGTGTTTTGCTTCTGGATGGTCACGACGGTCAAGAACATGTTTAAATACGACGACACACTCGACGCCTTCGGCGTTCACGGAGCGGGCGGAACGCTGGGCGCTCTGTTGACGGGCGTGTTCGCGACCAATGCCATTAACGATTCGCCGATCAACGGCAAAGTGATTCCGCTGGGCCTTGTGGACGGCCATGCGGGGCAGATCCTGAATCAGGCGATCGGCGTGGCAATCGCCATCGCTCTCGCCGCCGCAGGTACATTCATTATCCTGAAAGTGTGCGATCTGGTGATTGGCGTGAGGGTAAATGCGGAAGACGAAGAGCAGGGACTCGATCTCAGCCAGCACGGAGAAGAAGGATACATTCTTGAAGCCTGATGATGGCAGCGGCTCACAGGCAGTAACAAGAGAGATCTGAAATGAAAAAAATCGAAGCGATTATACAGCCGTTCAAGCTCGAAGAAGTAAAAGAAGCGCTGAAGAACATCGGCATTGATGGCATGACCATCAGCGAAGTTCGCGGCCACGGCCGACAGAAGGGCCACAAGGAGGTATACCGCGGTCAGGAGTACAACGTCGACCTGTTACCGAAGGTTCGGTTCGATCTGGTGGTTGCCAACGAACGACTCGACGAGGTGGTGGATGCCATCACGTCGGCGGCGCGCACAGGCAAAATCGGAGACGGCAAGATCTTTGTGTACGAGGTGGCCGAGGCGATTCGTATTCGCAACGGCGACCGGGGCGACTCCGCGGTCTAAGCGCCAGTGACGGAACAGGACATTCGGGAGCGGTTTTTCGAGACGCGTGACGCGGCGGCCATGCTCGCCGCAAGAACCGCGCTCGTGGATAAGCTGGTGCGCGACCGGTGGGCGGAGATGCCACGGGACGTAACGCTGGCCGCGGTGGGCGGGTATGGCCGGGCAGAACTTTTTCCCTGCTCCGATATCGATCTTCTTATACTCACGCGCGACGAGCCTTCGCAGAGAGCCATCAAAGAGCCACTGTCGCTGCTTTTGCGCGATCTTTGGGACATGGGCCTGCGGGTCAGCCAGTCCGTGCACACTCCGCTCGATTGCAACCGGATCGACAACACCAACGCGGAGCTCACGGTCAGCCTGTTGGACCGTCGCTATCTGGCCGGCGACGAGAGTCTGTTCAAACTCATCAAAGATCCGCGTCCGGAATTGGGTAAAGACATCGCCCGGCTGACGAAAGAACGCCATCTCGAATACCAGAACACCATTTATCACCTGGAGCCGAACGTAAAGGACGCCCCCGGCGGTCTGCGGGATATGCAGGTGCTGCGCTGGCTGGCGAAGCTGGGAGCCGGGGACGAGACGAGTCCGCCCGATACCGCGGTGCTTTTTGAGATTCGCTGCTTTCTGCATTATCTGGCGGGACGCGACGACAACCGGTTTACGTTTGAGCGGCAGGATGAGATTACAAAGCTCATCGGGGCAGCCTCCGTGGAAGACCTGATGCGGCGCTATTACCGCGCGGTGCGTGGCATTGCGCGGCTGGCGAACCGCCGACTGGATCGGTTCGAAGCGAAGGGCAGTTCGCTGTTCGCGCAGTTCCGCGACAAGACATCCAGGCTTTCCAACGCCGATTTTTCCATCGTCCGCGGCGAACTGTTCCTGAAGAGTTCGAATGTGGTGGAGACAGACCCCGCGATCGTAATTCGGCTGTTTGAATTCCTGGCCACTCATGGCATCCCGCTGGCCGGAAACACAATGGAGAGGCTGGAGAATTCCGCGGAGACCTTCGGGAAGTGGGCGCAGCAGCAGCCGAAACTACTGGCAGCGTTCCGGCACGCGCTGGCGCAGCCACACGCCTCCGGCGCGCTGCGGGCCATCCACGAATGCCGTCTGCTGGAAGCTGTTTTCCCCGAATTGCTGGAGATGGAAGCGCTGGTCATTCGCGATTTCTATCACCGCTACACGGTGGACGAACACACGCTGGTGGCCATTACCAACGTTCTGAACCTGCGCGGCATGGCGGGCGACCCGTTTGCGGAACTCGCGGCGGAGACGCAGGATCTGGACCTGCTGGCCATTGCGCTGCTGTTCCATGACGTGGGCAAGGGCACACCGGATGAAAGTCACGTCATTGTTTCGGTGCGAATTGCCGAGCCGGCCCTGCGGCGCGTGGGTATCAGCGACCGGGCGTGGGAGATTGTGAAATTCCTCATCGCCGCGCATCTGGAGCTTTCCGCCGCCATGAGCGGACGCGACCTCTCGGATCCGGAGATCGTACGGGATCTTGCGGCACGCGTGGGCACGGTGGAGCGACTCCGACTTCTTACGCTGCTGACCTGGGCCGATATCAGCGCCGTAAATCCCACGGCGATGACGCCCTGGCGGCGACAGTTGTTGTGGAAACTGCATATGCTGCTGAACGCCGAACTGACGCGCGAACTCAGTGCACGCGTGGCACCGCCGGAAGACGTGGGAACACCCGAAATGCGGGCCTTCCTGGCAGGGCTGCCGCCGCGTTATCTGCGGATTCATAACCAGGCCGAGATGCAGGAACACCTGCGGCTCAGCCACAGCGGTGGCGAGAAAGGCATTGCGGTCTCTCTGGTGCGAACCGAAGTCTGGACATTGAATGTGGTGGCGGACGATCGCCCGTTCCTGTTCGCATCGGCGGCCGCCGGCATTTCCAGCTTCGGCCTGAACATCCTGAAGGCGGAGGCTTTTTCCAACGCTCAGGGTAAGGTCATCGACACGTTTGCATTTGCAGACGAGCATCGCAGTCTCGACCTGAATCCCGAAGAAGTGCAGAACGTGGTGAAGACCGTCATCAAGGCAGTCCGCGGCGAAGTCTCCATGGAGCAACTGCTGCAGCGCCGCCCCAAAGTGAAGCCGGATGCGCGCGTGCTGGCAAGCGCCAGAGTAGCGTTTAATAACGACGCTTCGCCGAATTCGACGCTGATCGAATTGCTGACCCAGGACAGGCCGGGGCTGCTTTGCGACCTGGCAACGGTGATTTCGAAGCGCGGCGGCAACATTGAAGTCGTGCTGGTGGATACGGAAGCCAGGAAGGCGATCGACGTGTTTTACGTCACGAAGAATGGCGCCAAGCTCACCGACGACGAAGCGCGGGATCTGGTGGATGAACTGACCACGGTTGCGATGCCGGCGTAGGCAGGCGACCTGGGCTGTGGCCGCTCCGGGTTCGTGATATTGTAGCTTTCACGCCTATGAAACTTACCCACCTGATTTCCTTTGTTGCGGGATGCCTGCTCACGCTGGGCGTCTTTTCCGTCAGCCAGTCGCAGGCACAGGCACCGAACCACGTCTATGAGCTCCGGATGTATCACACGAGTCCGGGAAGGCTGGACGCCCTGCAGAAGCGCTTCCGCGAACACACGATTTCCATTTTCAATAAGCACGACATGAAGAGCGTCGGTTACTGGGTGCCGCAGGATAAGCCGGATTCCGAGAATCTGCTGATCTACGTGCTGGAACATCCGAGCCGCGACGCTGCCACGAAGAACTGGGCGGCGTTTAACGCCGATCCGGATTGGGTGAAGGCCAAAGCCGATTCGGAAAAAGACGGCAAAATCATCGATAAGGTGGATAGCTACTTCATGAATCCGACCGATTATTCTAAGCTGAAGTAGTATGCTCCGCTTCAGTCTTGTTTTGCTGGTTGGAATTCCTATCGTGGCAGCCGTGGTGATGGCAGCCGTACCGGGGTTTATGAAGGAAGAGGCCGATTGGCGTGCCGCGCGAGAGGATCGTCTGAAGCAGCCGAATGGCTGGCTCTCAGTGGCCGGGCTTTTCTGGCTGCACGATGGCGCGATGGCGCTTGGTTCAGACCCACAATCCGACGTGGTGCTGCCTGCCAGCGCGCCGAAACATGCGGGCACGCTGCGCATGCAGGCGGGGAACGTGACGTTCGAACCGGCTGCTGGTGTGGGGGCAACCGTTTCCGGGAAGCCCGCAACCAGCAAGGCGATTCTCCAGCCGGACACTGCGGAGCATCCCGACGTGCTGCAGATCGGCAGCATTGCGCTGACGGTAATTAAACGCAGCGACCGCACTGGAATTCGTCTGCGCGATCCCGATGCCGCCACCCGACGCAGTTTCACCGGCTGCAAGTGGTTCCCTGCTTCGACAGCGTGGAAAGTCAAGGCGAAGTGGGTAGCGTACAAGGAGCCGAAGAAGATCAGCATCACCAATATCCTGGGCATGACCAGCGATGAGCCGTCGCCGGGTTACGCGGAGTTCACGATTGCCGGCAAGACGCTGCGCCTGGAACCGGTGGATGAGGGCGACGGTGGCCTTTCCTTTATGTTCAGGGACACGACGAGCGGCAATGTGACGTACGGGCCGGGCCGTTTCCTCGATACGGACATGCCGAAAGACGGCTTCGTCGTTCTGGACTTCAATCAGGCATATAACCCGCCTTGCGCGTTCACTGCGTTTGCGACCTGTCCGCTGCCGCCGAAGCAGAATATTCTACCCATTGCCGTGAATGCCGGCGAGAAGAAGTACAGCGATCATACTGGCGGGTCACATTAAGAGCGCGGCACGCACTAACGTGGCGGTACGAACGCTCGTATTGGCCTCGCGATCTCCCCGGCGAGCAGAGTTATTATCAGCGGCGGGCATAACGTTTACCGTACGCGCAGCGGATATCGACGAGACACCATGCTCCGGCGAGAAGCCACGCGACTACGTTGCACGCATGGCGGAAGAGAAAGCCCGCGCTGTGAAGGCCACGGATTCAGAAATCGTTCTGGCGGCCGATACGACGGTGGTTCTGGGAGACGCTATTCTTGCGAAACCGGAGGATGCAGCGGACGCGGTGCGGATGCTGACCTCGCTCGCAGGACACCGGCATGAGGTGCTAACGGGCATTTATCTGCTCCAACAGGGGAAGTGCCTCGGCAAGGAAGTCGCGAGCACCGCCGTCTGGTTTGGGCCGATGACGGCAGCGGAAATCAACGCGTACGTAGCATCTGGCGAGCCAATGGATAAAGCCGGTGCCTACGCGATACAGGGCATTGCTTCGCGTTGGATTACGCGGATTGAAGGCGAGTATTCGAATGTGGTGGGTTTGCCGGTGAGCCTGGTATACGGGTTATTGAAGACGGCAAACAGGTAGCCAGTTCCGTTCACGCGGCACGTTTGGCCGCAGGCCATGAAACGACGCTGCACGCTGGCCAGGAGAATACATGGGTGCCAGGGCCGCAACATCCTTGAGATGCCGTTCCGGCTGGAGATGTGCCGATGGAAGTTTCCGGGCTGCCGGACCAGGAAAAGAGGACGTCACCCTGTGACAAACGTCATTTAGGGTCATTGAGCCTGGTCGGTGAATTGGGTCTGGCTCGTGATGCCATGCTCCAGCGCAGAAATTTGATAATCGGCAACTCGGATCGGTCCGGGGTGAACGCGTCCTCCCGAAAAACAGAAGCTACTGTTTCGTTTCCGAATCCTGCCGCACTACGGTGCCGCCCTTCATCACGAATGTCACTCGACGCAGTTCGGTGATATCCGTCAGCGGGTCGCCGCGGACGGCTATGATGTCGGCGAAGCGGCCTTTTTCGAGTGAGCCGACCTGATCCTGCCAGCCCATCAGTTCCGCCGCGCTGGTTGTTGAAGCACGGATGGCTTCGAGTGGCGTGAGACCGAGGCGCACCAGCGATACCGGTTCGCTCGCGTTCTTGCCCTGCTCGACTCCGGTGGAGGCGTCCAGTCCACTGGCGAGCCGGACGTGCGCATCCTTCGCCATGGCGATTTCGGCGCGTAACGCCTGCATGGTTGGTTCCAGTTCAGCCTGGCGAGCCGGCGTGGCTGTTTCGTAACCATCGGAATATGCGGCCGAGGTGGGGACAAGGAATGTGCCGTGCTGCGACATCAGGGTGAGAAGTTCGCGGTCGACGTCTGTACCGTGCTCGATGGAGTCCACTCCGGCCTCGACGGCGTTGCGGATGCCCTCGCGCGTGGTGGCGTGGGCGGCGACGCGGTGGCCTCCTTTGTGCGCCTCATCGACAATGGCGCGCAGTTCTTCGGGCGTGAGCGTCGCGTGCAGACTGCGAGTGGTGTTGGGTGAAGCGATGTCGAGAAAATCGGCGTAGACTTTGATGAGGTCGGCACCGTAGAAGATTTGCTCGCGGGTGGCGCGGCGAGCTTCGTCGGCACCGGTCACCATCTGGGCACCGCGCGGGAAGGAGGGGACGTCGGGCGAGAGGCGTTCGGGAAAGTAGCCGCCGGTGGCGGCGATGGCACGGGTGGCGACCTGCATGCGCGGGCCTTCAACAAGGCCGCGGATGATGGCGTCGCGCAGGGCGACGTCGGCGTAGCCGGAACCTTCGTTTTCGACATCGCGCACGGTGGTGAAGCCGGCACGCAGGGTGTCGCGAGCGCTGGCTGCGCCTTCGAGGGCGCGGTAGGCCTCGGACTTGCCTGCAAGTTGCAGGATGTATTTCTCATTTTGGTTGCCCTCGGCCATGCGGGCCATCAGGTGGGTGTGGGCGTCGATGAGGCCGGGAAGGAGGGTGGCTGCGGGCAGGTCAATGATGGCTGCACCGGGGGGAATGGCGAGGCCGCTGCCTGCATCGGTGATTTTTCCTTTGGCGATCAGGATGACGGGATTCGGGATGTAGGTGCCGGAAGTGACATCAAGCATGCGGGCTGCGCGGACGGCAGTGACGGGAACTGGATTCTGCGCGGCCAACCGCGTGGCGCAACAGAGGAGAGTCAGGGTGACGTAAGCGACGACATTCTGCGGCATTGGGGCATTATCGCAGGAGGAAGGCGGGAGCGGTACGACGGTCTGCGACAGGTCACGCGCCCGAACGTCCGAATACCGATTGCCCGGGGGCGGTGACTGCGCAGGACGATGGTGTCGGGTTTGCGAAGGTTGCCTGGCTGCTTTGACCCGTTGCCGTGGCACTGCGGGAGCCCACGGGCGGCTGTGCGTCCGTCATAAGCGGCGGGCGGAGCCTGTGGAATCGCGGAGCACTTCGGCGCGAGGCGTCTTCGTCACAGGCTCATTGCCCGCCTGGCGCGCCGACGTGGAATGTATCGAAACCGTCTGACGTGGCGGCCGCACAGGCCGACGCTCGGTTTGTCAACGATAGGGTACCGGAGGGGCCGGTATCAGGCAGTCTGGCGAATTACCTGAATATCAGAGGCGAGCACGCGGCTCAACCGGCACTGTGGCCGTCCGGCGATGCGGACCAGCACCGAAGCCTTGCGTGTCCCAGGGTCGACGATCACGGCAGTTCCGGGAACCAACCCCAAACGCTCCAACTCGCGCAGGGCAGCGGAGTCCCGATCCGAGACGCTGCTTATAATGGCGGGGACGCCGCAGGGGCAGTTCGAGAGCGCGATCTCATCGCGAACGGCAATCACGCCATCTTTTTCCGGGATGGGGTGGCCGTGGGGATCGGTCTCGGGATCACCGAGTTTGGCGGCAATTCGGTCCTCCAGCCGTTCCGATATGTAGTGTTCGAGGCGTTCGGCCTCCTCATGCACTTCATCCCACGAATAATCGAGAATGTCGTGCAGGAAGCGTTCCAAAAGGCGGTGATGCCGCAGAACCTCTAATGCACGGTATTTGCCGGCTTCGGTGAGGCGCACGCCATGATGCTTCTCATATTTCACGAAAGGCGGCCGGAGGGCTGCCAGTTTCTTCAGCATGCCCGTCACGGACGCAGCACGAACCGAGAGCTGGTGAGCGAGTGCGTTGCTGGTAACGCGGACGCCGTCCGGTCCGCTAAGCTCCAGAATTGCTTTCAGGTAATCATCTGTCGATTCCGTACTGACACGACTTTTAGCTGGCACTAAACCAATCCTAGCAGCCCGTGGCAACAGTCGCTCCCTTGCGATTCGCGACACTGAACGTGTCCCTTCCGCTGAGCCGCGCAGGCAAAATAAGCGGTCGATCCGGACTTCTGTCACGAGTTGCCAGCCCACGATATGGGCCGATGCCATGCTCCGTGACCATCCGGTAAATCAGGCGGGCCTGATAGGTTCGAGCCCGGCATGGTAGATTTAGGCATGCCTAAATTCAAGGGCGGACGCGACCTGTTTTCTCCACACGCCATGTCGATTCCTCTGGGGCTCCTGCTGCTATCCGCTCTCACCGCTCTTCCGCTGGTGGCTCAGGGTGAGACCACGAGCGCAATCGTTGGTTCCGTCAGCGATCCGGCGGGAGCCGCCATTGCGGGGGCCACGGTGACGGTCACGAGCACGGATACCGCTATGAAGCGATCCGGGAAAACGGACGAGGCCGGACGATTTAACTTTCCCCAGCTCAGGCCCGGCTCCTATGCGGTGCGGGCGGAGGCGGACAGGTTTGCAGCACAGGAGAATAACCCGGTTGTGGCCGGACTTGGCCAAAGACAAACAGTCGACTTCACTCTGCATATCGCAGCTGCGAACCAATCCATCACGGTTACGGAAGAAACGCCACTCATCAATCCGCAGAATCCGAATACATCGACGACGCTGACCGCCGCGGCGCTGGAGAACCTTCCCAATCCGGGTGGCGACATGACGTATCCTTTACAGTTTGCCGCCGGCGCGCTCATCAATACGGCTGGCAGCGGCAATGACTTCGTGGGCGGCACGAACGGCTATGGCAACGTCCAGTTCAATGGTCTGCCCTCTCTCTCAAACGGCTATATTGTCGACGGCCTGGAAACGAACGACCCGCTGACCAATCTGAACAGCGGCCTCTCCACCAACCTGGTACTTGGCCTGAATTCCATCTCCGAGGTGACTGTGAACACGCTTTCCTACGCCGTGGATCAGGGACGGTACGGGGCTTCTCAGGTCAATTATGTGACCAAATCGGGGACGAATCAGTTTCACGGAAACCTCTACGGGCTTTGGAATGGTTCGAAGATGAACGCCGCGAACTTCTTCACCAATTCGACGCCGGGTAACCACAAGCCGCGCTCGACGGTGAACCACTTCGGGGGCAGTCTGGGTGGGCCATTGGTACGCAACAAACTGTTCTTCTTCTTCGATTCCGAGTGGGTGCGAATCGCGCTTCCCATCGTCTCGGCAACCACGGTCCCAACGCCCGCGTTTGAAAACTACGTACTGCAACAGCTTCCGTGCGGCGGAACAGATTCCATCACGGGGTCAGTTTATCAACCGTCGCCACAATCGGTCCCGTTCTATCAGAAGATGTTCTCGCTTTACGGAAACACCGCGGGCACGCCGCTCACGGTTCAGGGCTGCCCGTTCAACAGCGACGGAAGTCCGGCAGGCGGCACTCCGGCGGCGGGCAACGGTTGCGCGAATCGACGGAGCGTTTCGCAATCCAGCTCAGATTCCGAGCAAGTCCAGACGGGCCGGGTGGACTACAACATCAATGAGCACAGCACCGCCTGGTTCCGCCTTCAGTATGACGGCGGATTGCAGGCCGCTTACACCGACCCCATCAATCCATTGTTCAACGCGGTATCGGCTCAACCGCTTTACTCGTTTGCAGCGGGATTCACGCAGGTGTATTCGCCAAAGGTCGTGAACTATTTCAACCCTGCCTTTTCCTGGTATGAGAGTCTTTTTGGTCCCAGTGATCTTCAAAAAACGCTCCTTGCGTTCCCCATCGTGCTCGAAGGCAGCGGAGCGAACGCGCCCTTTACGACTCTCGGCGGGCTCGATAACACCTGGGTGCAAGGCAGACGCGCTTCCCGGTTTTTCATCAACGATAATCTGGCCTGGAGTGTTGGGGCACACGAACTGAGGTTTGGGACCAATACCAGAATCCTTCGGCTGAACGACTACGACTTCGGCGAGGGCGCGGTGCCGGTGGTGAACTACACAACGCTGCCGCAATTCATCTATGGAGTTGCATCGACGGCCTCCCGGACGTTCACTCTGGCCAATTCACAGCCTTACAACTTTCTCAATCTGGACCTTTATGTTCAGGACACGTGGAAAGTGACCCGCGCCCTGACGTGGACGTTCGGATTGCGGGCTACCCATAACGCCAACCCGATCAATCCGCATAACGCCGTGGCACGTCTCTCCGGCGCGTTCGATGCAATCCTTCATGATGTCAACCAGCCCCTGAACGCCGCGATCCAAACCGATCTGGGAAACGTCTTCGCTTCAACCGCGCCGGCCTTCTTACAGCCCAGAACGGCGATTGCCCTGCAATTGGCACCGAAGACAGTACTGCGAACGGGGTTCGGGTTATTCAGCGACCTCCTGCCTGGGAGCGTGGTCGATCTCATCGGCAGCAACCCACCGTACTCGAAAACATTTCAGGGAGGTCTGCTGGGCAATGTGGGTGGCACCGCGATTGCGCCGGGAGTTCCAGGCAGCGCCGTGGACGCGACCATCGCGGCAAATCAGACCTTCCTTTCCGGATTCGCTCAGGGCCGGCTCTCCTGCGCCTCACCGCAGGCCAACCCGGTTACGTGCCTTCCGCCGATCGCAATCACGACCGTTCCGGATGGCAAGCTCCGTGCGCCCTATTTCATGGAGTGGAGCTTTGCACTGGAACAACAGTTTGGATCGACCGTCAATCTCCGTGCCCAGTACGTCGGCACGCGCGCGGTGAACCAGCCGTATCAAACCCAGGTGAACGGCTATCAAACCGTTTGCGAAGGATGCTTTGCGCCGTTTCCCTATGGGAAGCCAACGGACCCCAGATTTGGCGCGGTCACGCAACTGAATACCGGTGCGAACAGCCACTACAATGGCCTGCAACTGACAGCGGAAAAGCGGCTCGCCCACGGATTGCAGGTACAGACAAACTACACCTGGAGCCGTTGCATGGACACAGTTTCGAACGGCGGATTCCTGCCCTTCTCCGCGGGCGGAATTGTCTCGCCGCTGCCCGGAGAACTGGGACGCCAGTACGGTCCCTGCGATTACGATGTGCGCCACAATTTCACGGCGCAGTACACGTACCAATTGCCTGTCAAGGTGAGGAACAGGATGGCGGGCTATGCGTTGAACGGCTGGCAAGTATCCGGAACGGCGTTCTGGCACAGCGGGATTCCGTTCTCGGTTCTAAGCGCGCCCTATACGGCGAGTGGAAATGGCATCGTGCAGGGTAGTGGCCCTCAGTACGCCAGCGTCGTTCCCGGCGTGCCGCTGTACGCGCATCAAGCCATCCCGGGCGTGACGCAGCCGGGAACGGTGCAGTGGCTCAATCCCGACGCCTTTGTCTCGACCACAGATCCAGGCACGGGTGCGTGTGTGGGTGGCGACAATCCGAAGAGCTGCCAGTTCGGCAACCTGGGGCGCAATGCACTACGCGGACCAGACTTCAGATGGAGCGATTTTTACATCACCAAATGGTTCGCGTTGCGGGAGCACGTGAAGCTGCGGATCGACGGGCAGTTCTTTAACGTCTTCAATCACCCGAATTTTGGTCTTCCCGTCCTGGGCTATGCAGGCATCCCCGGCAAACCTTCCACGCAAACCGGATTTGGAGCGCTCAGTTACACGACCGCCCCGCCGACGGGGCTGCTTGGCGTTGGTTTGGGCGGTGACAGTTCCCCGCGAATGATCGCTTTTCAGGCACGGCTGGAGTTTTGAAGCCGGTCCCATGAAGGCAACAGGCGCGCCCTGGCAGCGTGGCGAGCAGGTGGTTTGCCGTAAGGTATTCGCGCCCGGAAGTTGACGGGCGTACCAGTGAAGCCCCACAGCCGGCCCGTTGGACTGGCGGTGCCGTGAGATCACACGCAGTCTTTCAGGAAACAATCCTGCTCAGGAAACCTTACTGCGACCGATGCAGGCGAAACCTCTCAATTGTCGTGAAGATAACCCCGCCACCCTGCGTCGTGAGAAAACGCCGGAGTTGATCGGCGTTTTCGGTCTGCTTGGCCGGGCCGGCCGGAGAACGGGCGGTCACAAATTCGACAGGAAGCTGGTTGTCAGGGTCATGGCGAACCGCCTCAATCACGGACATCGGGTGGCGGAGCGAGGCGCGCCGCCGCAGCCAGGAAGATCACCAGAAGGCGATTTGCCCGAGCCCTTGAGGTGGCCGATCTACGATTTTGCACACGGCGAGCCGCACCGCGAAGAATTGGCGGCACCGGCAAGCCTGCTGGTGCTCTTAAAGCGATAATCGATCAGTGCGGACGGGGCCGGTGGAATCGCGGACCACGAGTTCCGGGGCGAAGGCAAATTCGCGGCCCACGAGTTCCTTTGCTTTCTCGTCGCGGGCCAGAGTCCGGAAAACCATGTGCCCGATTTCATCGCGCGGGATATGGACGGTGGTCAGAGGGGGGTAGCAGTACTTCGCCAGTTCGATATCGTCGAAGCCTGTTACGGAAATGTCACGGGGAACCTGAAGACCGCGCTCTCTGATTTCGAGCAGAGCGCCGACTGCCATGATGTCATTCACGCAAATGATGGCAGTGGGCGGACGTCCGGTGGAAAGGAGTTCGGCGGCGGCGGCGCGACCGCCCTGGAGACTATCTTCACTGGAGGCCTGCCGAACGGTGGCGGAGGAGTTGGTCGCCCGGGCACGTTCGAGCACGGCGCTGCACCGATCGAGAAGGGGGCCGAGGGCCGCATGATGACTGATCAGGCCGAGTTCGGTGTGGCCGAGAGAGGTGAGATAGTCGACCACGCGCTCCACGCCTCTGCGGTAGTCCACGCTGACTTTCGTCACGTGGCCCCCGGCCTTGCCGACGTCATAGAGGACAACGGGCATATCGCCCTGGGTCAGTTCGTCAATGAGGACGTCATCTACCTCTGAGACGATGAGGGCGAGACCGGCGACGCGTCGGCCGAGCATGACGCGGACACTCGCGGTCAGTTGTTCAGGCCGATAAAGTGTGTTCGCGACGACCACTTCATACCCGGCGGCATGGCAATCGCTCTCCACTGCGCGGTAGACGTCGAGAAAAAACGGGTTATCGAGATTTGAAACTATTACGCCGATGGTTTTGTTGGTGGCCCCGGCGAGGCTGCGGGCGTGGAGGTTGGGATGGTACTTGAGGTCGGAGATGGCCTTCATCACGCGGGCGCGGGTGGAACTCTTTACGGTATCCACGCCATTGAGAACACGTGAAACGGTGGCGGTGGAGACGCGGGCGCGTTCGGCGACATCTTGCAAACTCATTGCGGAATCAGTGTACCGCACTGATTCCGCGCGGCTTTGTCAGGACGGCAGCCAGGTGCGCGGTTTCGTAGGGACCGAGGGACCGGCTCAGTGGCCGAAGGTGCCGGAGTTGTCGAGGTACTCAGGCGCGGGAGGCGTGAATTTCGCTTTTGGCGCGGCAACACATTGGAAGTTTTCGGCCTTCGTGTTGTCGCCTGTTCCTTTGTACCGGGCAACTTTGGGATAAGCGCAAAGCGGCCTTGTGGCAAGCAGAACCCGCGGCTGGGGAGGAGGGGCCGGCATATCGGCTACAGGAGTTCCGCCTCTGCCAACGGCTCCGCTGCCGCTACGCGCGCCGCCTGCGCCGCTCCCGCCACGTCCGCCACCACTGAAACCACGTCCGCCACCGCGGCCACCCGCGCCGAAACCGCCGGACCATTTCGTGGCAATCACCTGTTCCGGCGCGACGCCTTTCGTGACCCAGCGATCCAGGGCACTGACCATGTTGTGATCGGGATCGGGCAACTGGCCTTCCACTGCGCGTGTTCCAAAACTATCGAGGCCGGGGCCATTCTGGCAGTGGTCCATTCCGGGGACCATGAAGAGGCGCACGAAGCTTTTCGAATTTTGAAGGCGGTCGTAGTAGTTGATGGAATCGAAGGGGCTGACCGTCGTATCCTGCCAGCCATGATACGTGATGAGCTTGCCGCCGCGCTTTCTGAAGGCGGAGAGATCGGCGGAGAGCGCGTTGATATCGGCACCCCAGACCTTGTAGAGTTCTTCAACATCCTTGTTGAAATCAAACGTCACGGGGCTGTAGGCGGGACCTTTGGCCCAATTCAGGAGATCCGTAGTGCCTCGCCCGGCACCGCCCCCCAGGGTACCGAGACGCGCCGCCCCGGAAGCTTCCGTGCCGAACGGGTTGCCCGGATAGATGGTGTGACCGTTGGCGAGATTCTGAACACCCGCATAGAGCTTCTTCAGCATGGTGAGCTGCGGGGAAGTGAGACAGGACTGCGGATCCTGACCGGGTTTGCACTGGAGAGTTTCGGGTTTGAAGTCGCAGGTTCCCGGATTCGCGGCCCAGTCATCCGTCGTCAGGCCACTGCCCTGCCCCGCGCACCGTGCAATGACTGCCTTGCGTACCATGGTGCCCTGTTCGCGCGACATCCAGTAGCCGGGGTTGTCCTGAGCGACGCGGAGGTAGTAGAGAAAAGCAAGATGCAGGGCGATGCGGTTGTTGCCGGCCGCACCGGCGAGGATGCCATCGTAGTCTTCGGGATAGCGTTGTGCTTCCATCAGGGCCTGATGTCCGCCCGTGGAGCAGCCGGTGAAGTAGGACTTCGCGATGGGATGCGCGTAATAGGCGAGAGTAATTTCCTTGCCAGCCACGGTCATGGCGTGGGTGGAGCGCCAGCCCCAGTCTTTGATCATTTCGGGCTTGCCGGTGCCGCCCGCATAGCCGCCCACGGTACCCATATCGGTGTTCGCCGTGGCATAGGAGAGGCCGATGCCGGTTCTGAGATCGCCGACCGCAATGGAGCCGGCGAAGCCACCGTTGCCGGTGCCAAGGAATTTGCCGTTCCATTCGGAGGGGTCGGGCAGCCACAGTTCAACGTTGATTTTGGAATCGGGACCTGACGACAGAACGGCGGTGACGCGGCAGTATTGAGGGAGCGGGGGAGTGATGGCACCGCGTCCACCGGCAGGCGTTGCGCCTTTTTCAATGTGCTCGGCCGCGGTGACGGTGCCACCTGAGACTTTCATGCCTCTGAGGCTTTCGCAGGACGCGGCGCAGGCGGGACCCATGGCGACCGTCAGGAGCATAAGGACGACGGCGAGGTGAAGGACGACAACACGGCCTCGCCCTGCGCCGGACGGAAGCCGATGAACCGGTATGCCTGGTTCGATGAAGGATAGTTGCATGAATTGTCTCCCTGGACACGGGTCCGCAGCGTCACGCCACCATTTAAAACCAGGCGAGAGCTGCCGAGTCCAAGCTACCATCGCGGTGACCTGAAGACAATTGAAATATTCTGATATCAGTTATTTTCTTTCGCGAATAATCAGCTCAGTCCAATACGCATTCGATTTTGGTGCCTTCATGGGCCAGAGTGACGCGTTGTGTCTTGGTCTTGCCCGCGACCTTGACTGAAATCTCGTAGTCGCCCAGGAAACCGCGCGTGGCGTAGGTTCCCTGCGCACTGGTCTTGCCGTCGGTATTGGTCCACCACTTTTTCAGAACCAGATCTTTGTAAACTTCGCCGTTCGGTTTCAGGGACCAGTCGCGGCGGAACATGGCACCGTTCGGCCTCCAGTGCGCGCCTTCCCAGAAGCCCCACATGACGAAGGCCTTGACGGAGGGATTGCTGAAGGCGATGGTCATGAAGTCGCGGGTGTAGTCCGCCTGGGTGGCTTCATCGGCGGTGTCGATATCGAATTCTGTGATTTCGAGATCCTTGCCGAAGGCGGCGAAACGGTCGAGGCGCTTCAGGAGTTCGTCGATGGGCGTGACACGAGCAGAGAAGTGACTTTGCAGGCCGATGCCATCGAGAGGCGCGCCCTGGTCGATGAGGTACTGGATGGTGGCAGCGTAGTCGTCCTGGTGGGCCTTATCTTCGCCGGTGAGGATGGCGAAGTCATTGATGTAGAGTTTGGACTTCGGATCGCCCTCGCGGGCGGCCTTGAACCAGTCGACCATGGCGTGGCGTCCGAGGATATCCATGAAGTCGTGATTGGTAAAGGGCTCGTTGAGAACGTCCCAGTTCACAACGCGGCCGCTGAGGGCGGCGGTGGTTTCCGCGATGTGATCGAGAATGACTTTGGCAAGGGCGGCGGGGTCATTCTTCGCGTCCTGTGCGGCTTTCACGTTGGTGTTGTTCCAGGAGGGCCAGACGAGATTGTGGCCGCGAACCTGAAGGCCTTTCTCGCGGAGCCAGTCCATGGTGGCGATGGTGGCGGGGCGGGAGGCTTCGTTGGCCCATTGCGGCCATTTGTTTTCATTCTCCATGACGGAGAAGTTGAACAGTTCCGGGATGTGCTGTTTGTAAATCGCGAGATTCTCCGGAGTGATGCGAACGCCGGAGAAGGCGGCTCCGCTTACGGCAGTACCGAATGGGAAAGCGTGCTTCTGCATGCGGACCGAGACTTCGGCGTTGCGAACGGGTTTACCGGCCTTGTCCTTTACGAGAACGGTGAGATCGCCTTTGCGGAGCTTTTCGATCTGCGCTTCGGCGGTTTTGCGCCAGGCTGCATCAGGTTCATTGCCGGGGTAGCCGAGTTTTGTATAGGGCACGTCGGAGACTTTTTTCGTGGTGCCGTAGTCCACGAGTTCGATGCCGCCAATTTGAAGCGTCTGCTCACGGAGTCCGAGGGTGAAGTAGAGTTCGGCCTCGCCCTTGTTGTAGGCGCGTGTCAGAGCGAAGGGAAACTGGATCTGTTTCCATGTTGTGCCTGCTCTGGCAGCGGCGTTGAGAGCGGGCTGAGCGGGGAAGCCTCCGGGGCCGCGGCCGCGACCTGCTCCGGACGCGCCAAAGGCTCCGGATGCACCGGGTGCTCCGGCTGGTGGGGCAACCGGGGGGCCGCCGGGGCCTCGACCGGCTCCGGCTGCTCCCGCTACGGGTACCGTGCGGAAGCCGGCATCGAGGGTGACTTCGGACGATGATCCACGCAGCCAGAATGAGACCAGCAGGACGTCGCCGCTTGCCATGGCGGCATCCACGGGAGCGGTGAGTTGCACGTCTGCGGCGCGTTGGGGCTTCGTGGTTACTTCAACCGAGCAGGGCGCTGGATATCGGCTGGCCTGTGAGCGCCGTCGTGTTCATCCGAGCGTATGGGGCTGCGGCTGCGCTGAGTTTGAACGAGGAGGTTGCACCCGGTGGCAGCAATGCCGTACCAGCGGCATCAGCGGCATTGGCTGCGCAAGCGAGTAAGGGGAAAGCTGCTGCGAGAACGATGGTTCGGGTTCGGTTTGTCATGGTGGGTCTCCTTTTTGTTTTGTTCAGTGGCCGCGAAAGAGTGCGGGCAAGGTGAATTCTGCCAACGCTCCCTTGCGGTCGCGGCTCATTAACGTCGCGGTTCGGCGAAGACGCGGTTTCGCAACTTCGCGTTCGGCAACGATGAGGTTCACACTAATCGCGGAAGAGCAGTGGGGCGTACTTTGCGAGATACTGCTGCCAGTTCGGCCAGCTGTGTCCGCCGCCGGATTGATTGAAGGTGTGCTTCACGTTTTTCTGGGTCAGGAAGTCGTCCATGCCTTTGACGCCGGCATAGCCGGGGTCTTCGGTGCCGCAGCCGATCCAGAGAACTTTGAGCATCTTGTTCAGCATGGCGGGATCCGCTTTATCCCACTCCGTCCGGTTGCCGGCACCGCTGAAGGCGGCGATGTACGAGAATTTGTCCACGTTGTGGAGGCCGATCGACATGGATTGACTCGCACCCATGGATAAGCCACCGATGGCGCGGTGGTTGCGATCTGTGAGGACGCGGTACTTGCTCTCGACGGCGGGCTTGATTTCCGTCAGGAGTTCTTTCTCGATGGCCGCGCCATCGGTCGGGCTGGCGGGAATGGCCGGGATCGGCTTGATCTCGCGCGGGATGTGGCCGTAGGGCATCACGATCACCATGGGCTTCGCTTTGCCATCGGCAATAAGGTTGTCGAGAATTACGTTGGCGCGTCCGGTCCACGTCCAGGAGGCCTCGATTTGGCCGTTGCCGTGGAGGAGGTAGAGCACGGGGTATTTCTGCTTGCTGGTCTCATAGCCCGGCGGTGTGTAGACGTAGAACATGCGGGGCGTATTCAGGTTTTTCGAATCATAGAAATCGACGTGAACGGAGCCGTGGGGCACGGGGCGTTCTTCGAAGATCGCTTTCTCTGTGCCTGGAACTATGAAGGAGCTTGTATCGCCCCAGCGGCGCACTTCCAGATTTGGGTTGGAGGGGTCCGGCATGCGCAGACCGCCATCGATCGCGTAACCGTAGGTGTAGAAGCCTGGCGGAACCGGACCGATGGTGAGGCTCCAGACACCTTTGTCATCTTTCTGGAGCGGTTTGGGCTGCTTGATGAACTCCAGAATTCCGGGAGAGCCCATCAGGATCACTTCCGAGGCTTTGGGGGCAAAGAGGCGGAAGGTTACGGTGCGGTCGGCGTGGATTTCCGGAGATGGCGGGACGTTGTTGGTGTCCTCATAGAAGGGTGAGGCCGCCGGGCCTCTCTGACCGATCACGGGCAGGGTGAGGGAGAAGAAAGCAATCAGGGCTAATGAACGACGCATAGTTGACTCCTTTGAACTGCAATTTTCCAAGAACGCTCCCTTGCGGTCGCGGCTCTCCAGGTACGGTTATTTTCCAGGTACGCGGTTGTTTTGCGGCACGGTTGTCTTAACTGAATGGCTCTGTGCGATAAGGGCGCTCGCGGTAATCGAAAGAATCGAAGTCGGCATGTTGGCGGGTGCCTGCGACGTCCTGACAGCAAACGCCGACAAAGGCACCTGTGAAATTCGGCGTTCCGGGGGCTGCGGCTTCGTCCGAGAGGATACTGGCGTCGAGCGGTCCGGGCAGGAGCGTCCACGTGCCGCTTTCAAGCCGAAAGGCGAACCAGAGGCGTTCGAAATCGACTTCGACGCGGAGGTGTATGCGCACGCCCGAGGGAATGGCGACCGGCGCGCTGAAGACATCCGACTGGAGTTGGTCCGGCAGACAAGACATGACGCGGATGTATTTTCCGAGTTGATCGTCATGCGAGACGTAGAGGTAGTGAAATTTGGCGCTGTTGTAATAACAGATCAGGCCGGCCATCTGCTGGAAGCGGTCGGGCTCAAACTCAATGACGGTTTCCGCGCTGTAGCAGTGGGCCTGCTGGCGGCGCGCCACCAGCGACTGGCGGAAGAGGCTGCCCAGCGACTCACGGCCATAGAGACGCAAGTGGCCGGGGCGCGCGGTCAGACTGAATAACTCATCGGGCCAGGGCGAGCGCAGCCACTGGAAAGCCAGCGGCAGTTGCGGGGAGTCGAAATCCTCGTGTTCGGGCGTGGCGGGGAAGACATGTTCCGGCAGATTGGGCGCGGGCACATCGGTGTAAGGAACACCTGCGGCATCGGCGGTGCGGAGCCAGTCATCGCCAGACCACTTCATGGGCTGAATGGCGGTTTCGCGGCCCAGAGTGCAGCGCCCGCGATTCGGAATTGGGCGGCCGCAGAGATGCACCATATAAGTTTGGCCGTCGGGCGTTTCGACCAGATCGGCGTGGCCCGCGCGCTGGAGTTCAAGATCTGGGCGGTTGCGCGACGTGAGGATGTAAGTATCCGGATGGAGTTCGTAAGGGCCGGTGAGTTGACGGGAACGCGCCATGGTGACCGCGTGGCCCCAGCCGGTGCCGCCTTCAGCGGTCAGCAGATAGTAATAGCCGTTCCGCTTGTAAAGATGTGAACCTTCGGTGAAGCCAATTGATGTGCCTTCGAAGATCAAGTGGATGGGGCCTGTGAGAGTTCGTTCTGTGTGCGAGTATTCCTGGAGTTCAATGCCGGCGAAGCGCTTGCCGCCGGGGCGATGGTCCCAGCGGAGATTGACCAGGTACTTGCGGCCATCGTCATCGTGAAAGAGAGAAGGATCGAAGCCGGTGCTGTTGAGGTAAACAGGGTCAGACCATTCGCCATCGATGGCAGGGCTTGTCACCAGATAGTTGTGGGTATCACGGAGAGAGGCACCGGCGGCGGAGCCCTGGGTGGTGCGGCCGTAGCGCTTTACGTCGGTATAGATGAGCCAGAACAGACCGTCGGAGTAGGTGAGGCACGGTGCCCAGATGCCGCAGGAATCCGGGTTGCCCAACATGTTGAGCTGGCTGGGGCGAGTGAGCGGGCGGGTGAGCAAACGCCAGTGAACCAGGTCACGGGAGTGGTGAATCTGCACGCCCGGGAACCATTCGAAGGTGGACGTGGCGATGTAATAGTCTTCGCCCACGCGCACGATGGAGGGATCGGGATTGAAGCCGGGCAGGATGGGATTGCGGATCATGTTCAGACGCTTCACTGCCCTTCCGTTTTGCGTTCCTGCACCACGGTCCACAGAACCGTGGCACCGACAAGGTCCAGCAGGCCGAGACAGACGAAGAAAGGCGTGTAGCCTACTGTGGCGACAAGCCCGCCGATGAGCAGAGAGAAGATCAGGAGGCCTGCGTTGCCAAAGGTGCCTGCCATGCCGGCGGCGGTGGCGATTTCATTTCTGCGGAAGAGGTCGGACGACATGGTGATGACGGTGACTGAAAGCGTCTGGTGAGCGAAGCCCGCGAGACTGAGCAGCGCGATGGCCGCGTAGGGGCTCTGCACAAAGCCGACGAAGCCCACGCCGAGCATCATGACGGCACCGACAGTGAAAGCGCCGCGGCGGGAATTGATGACGCTGAGGCCGAAGTGCTTCTGGAGCCGCATGGCGATGAGGCCGCCGAAGATACAGCCGAAATCGGCGGCGAGGAACGGCAGCCAGGCGAAGAGGGCGATCTGCTTCAGTTCCATGTGCCGCACGGTGCTGAGGTAGAGAGGCAGCCAGAAGCTGAGCGTGCCCCATGTGGGGTCGGCCAGAAAACGGGGTACTGCGATGCCCCAGAAATTACGCTGTGAAAGGATATGCAGGATGGAAGGTCGCGAGCCATCGCCCTGGAGGTGCTTTTCCTGCCCGGAGGAAATGTAGTTTTTCTCTTCGGCGGAGAGCGCGGGATGTTTATCCGGGGCGCGATACAGCAGCAGCCAGAGAACCGCCCAGATCAGGCCGAGGCTGCCGGTTATCACGAAGGCCACACGCCAGTTGTAGGCGAGGATGGCCCAAGCTACCAGTGGCGGTGCCAGCATAGAGCCGAACGACGCTCCTATGTTGTAGATGCCGCCAGCGAGGCCTCGCTCTTTGGCGGGAAACCATTCGGAAGTCGCTTTCATGCCGGCGGGGTTGGCGGAGCCTTCGGTGAAGCCGAGGAGCGCACGAAGGCCGGCGAGAGTCGGCCAGCCACCCGCAAACGAATGGCTCATGTTGATGAGGGACCACGCTATGGCGAACATGGCGAAGCCGAAACGCAGACCGAGGACGTCGAGAACATAACCGCAGATGGGCTGGAGCATGATGGCGCCCTGGAATGCACCCACGATCCACGAGTACTCTTTCGGGCCGATGTGGAGTTCCTTGAGTACTGTGGGTGCGGCAACAGAGAGGGTGCTGCGGGTTAAGTAGTTGATGACCGAGCCCAGCATAATGAGGCTAATCATCCACCAGCGAAGTCCTTTGATTTTGGTCATTATTTATCCGTTGGGAGAGGCTGCGAACTACTGGGGACCGCCGGGGCCGCGTCCACCGCGTCCGGCACCGACGTTGGTGCTGTCGACGTGTTTGCTGAGGTCTCGCGCCACGCCTACGATCAGAAATTCCAGCGGCTCGGTGCCGGTGTTTTCAAAAGAGTGGACATCGCTCAACTGGATGGGCACTGCGTCGCCTTCTTTGATGGGAGCGGTTTCGGCGCCACCGCGTCCGCCACCGATGGTCGCGGTGCCGGAGCCTTTCATGACGTAATAGAACTCCGCCACTTCGTGGTGCATGTGGGGACCGACGGAGGCTCCTGGCGTCAGGACGAGGTGGTCGACGTAGGCCCAGCTTGAGGTGAAGATAGTGGGGTCGAGTGCGCGCCGGTATTGGGCAGTGCCTTTGCCTCCGTTCATTGCTTCCACGGGCCGGAGCAGAGCGCGATCGAGCTTCATGTTGATGAATTGCGGAATGGCGTCGAGCTGCGCGCCAACGCGGGTATCGCCGAGATCGAAGTTGTCGTACTGATCTTTGACCATGGATACGTTGATATTGAGCCACTGGACCGGCTTGTCTGTCGCGTTGTAAATGGCGTGGGAGTGGCCCAGTTTGCAGGGTGCGCCGGCGGGGCCTTTGAGGAGCGAGGTGTGGCCATCGATGGTGAACTGGGCCTCGCCATCGAGAATGACGAACATCTCTTCGCACTGATTGTGAAAGTGGGCGCCAATGCCACTTTTCGGCTGGATGACGCCGCGGTGGAGGAACTGGAGGTTCGGTTCCAGCGTGTGGGCGTCAAAGAGAGCCGTGAAGTCGAGGGTGCCGGCACCGCCGTGAACCGCGGGGCTGGACCGGTATCTTGCCGGATCGCTGTGCGCGATGCGCGCGGCCAGCGGTTCTCGCGCCACCATGGGCAGAAACGTCACGAAGCCTAAACCGAGTACAAGTGTTGCCTGATAACCCTTCATCGTTATTCCCCTTGCTGCGATAGTTTCTACTTCGAATCGAACAGAAGCGTGGCGTAGTCTTTGGAGGCCAGCTGGTTTTCGATGGTGGGCCAGACTTTCTGGTGCACGTCGGATTTGATCCACTTCTGGCGGAGTTCTTCGTTTTCGTAGGTCAACTGGAAGCGGTAGTTGACGTTGACCGGAGCCGAGCCTGAGTAGACTGTTCTCAGTTTGAGAAGTTTGACGTCCATATAGCCAGCGAACTTTGTCGCTGCAGGTTTGAAGATGTTATGGAAGTTGTCCAGCATCAGCTTTTCGTGAGCTGCGTCGACGGAGAGATCGCAGTAGAGGACGATTGGATTCTTTGGTGCGGGCTGTGAGAAGGCGGCTTTCGTACCTGTGAACATGGCGGCCATGGCCGCTAAATAAGAACGTCTTTGCATGATTTCTCCTGATGGATTCATTGGTAGACCTGATAGAGCGGCTTGGTGCCGGGGACTGACAGCCGTATGCGGTAGACGCTGGTGCTGGCGGTGATGAAGAGCGTTTTGCCATCCTCGCCCCAGTTGCAGTTGGCGGCTGTTTCCGGGAGTTGGAGGGTTCCGAGGTGGCGGCCATCGGGCGAGAAGACCCAGATGCCACCGGGGCCGGCGGCGTAGAGATTGCCCTGGGAATCTACTTTGATGCCGTCGGGAATTCCTTGCTCTTTTGAGTCCGCGAGATCGAAGAACTTACGCCCGTTGGAAACGCTGCCGTCCGGGGCGACATCGTAGCGCCACCACGCGCGCTTCTTTTCGTCGGAATCGGCGACATAGAGGGTCTTTTCGTCGGGGGAGAGCGCGATACCATTGGGGCGGCTGAGGTCCTTGACGATAACTTTGAGTTTGCCTGCGGCGTAGATGAACACGCCGTTGAACGGGAGTTCCTTCGCGGGGTCGTCATCCTGCTTTATGAGACCGTAGGGCGGATCCGTGAAATAGAGAGCTCCGTCTGAGCGGTAGATCAGATCATTGGGGCTGTTGAAACGTTTGCCTTCGAACTTCTCGAGGAAGGGCGTGACTGCGAGATCTTTGCCTACACGCGCAATCCGACGGTTGCCGTGCTGGCAGAGGAGCACGTTGCCGTCCTTATCGGCGATCATGCCGTTGGGTCCGATGAACGCGCCGGGAGGCGCAGCGATGGTTCCGCCTGCGTTCTGAATGAGAACTTTCACTTCGCCGGTGGCGGACACGGAGCGGACCAGGTTGCCGGGCACGTCGCTGAACCAGAGGCTGGCGTCTGGCCTCCAGAGCGGGCCTTCGGTAAACGTGAAGCCGCTGGCAATCTTCTCGATCCTGGCGGCTGTTGGCACGATGGCATCGAAGGCCGGATCGAGACGGACGATCTTCCCGGCCGCGGTGTCAACGCTGGCCTGCGCGGGGGCCGGAGGCGGCGTCCGTGAACAAGCCGTCAGGAGCAGGAATAACGGTAGAGTGTGGCGAGCCTTCATAAACAGATCTCTTTTCACGTCAGGTCCAGAACGGCTCATCGGCCGGAACAAATTGAATGGGAACGTCTTTGATGAAAGTGCCGAGCCACTTCGCCAGGTCTTCCATGCCGGGTTGTTCGGAAACCACGTGGCCGAGCATAATGACCCCTTTCGGCATGCCGAGCGCGGCGGCGTCGGCGACGTAACCGACGTTGTCAAAAGCACCATCGGCCTCCTGCTGCTCTCCGCCGATGACGACGTCTGCATCGGCCGTCATTACCGGAGTGGCGTAGCCGGGGCCGAGGAGAATTCTGCTGACCTTTGCTTTCGGATCGCCCACGCAGCGGAACGCGCGAGAGCCGGTCAGACGCTTGACCTGGGAGGCGAATTCGCCGAGGGTCGTTTCCGGAATCGTCATAGCGGGCGGGTGCATGCCGACATGTTCGCCGCCTTTCACGCCCACAGAGCGCAGAGACCCGACGACCGTGTAATCCGGCTGCATGCTGTGCATGTGATCGTGCATGCGCCAGACGATCATGTCGTTCTTCTGCACGTATTCCGTCTTGAGTTTATAGAGGGGATTGGAGGTCAGGTCTTTGGTGTCGTCACGATCATTCCAGTAAGTGTCTTCGTGGGAAATGATCATGTTCAGGCCAGCCTCATTGGCGCGCTTCAACATGCCAAAGGTTGCCATAACGGTGGTAGCGATGCCTTTGACTGTCGCGTCCGGATTGCCGACCTTGAAGGTGTCCCGAAACGACTGGTCGTTCCAGGGCACTCCGATATTCTTCCGGATGAGGTCGACGACTTCGCGGCCGGTCATCAGGCAGCCCTCCAGTAGAGATCGCCGGCGGAGATCCAGCGGGTGGGGATGTCCGGGACCAAGGTCTTGAGCCAGTCGGCGCAGGCGCGCATGCCGGGATCTTCGGAAACAATGCGGCCGAGGGTCACCAGGCCGCGCTTTTCGCCGGCTGTGAAGATGTCGGCAGCGTAATAAGTGTTCTCCCATTCGCGCACCTCGCCGGTGACGATCAGATCGGTTTCGGAATAGCGCTGCCACATGATTGCCGGCGTCAGGGTGCCGGGGTGCAGCATGACTCGTCGTACGGTGGCTTTGCGATCTCCCACGGCACGAAGGCCGCCGCGGAGGTTGAGGGACTTGCGGAGTTGCGCGACGACGTCTTCGGCGCTGCCAGACGGGAGGTCATAGAGAGAATCGTCCGGCCTGACGCGGTATTTCGTCCAGCCGAGGGAAGCGGCCAGGCCGGTGAGCATCTCGTTTTCTTTGCGCGCCTGCCAGTGGTCGTGGAGGCGGTAGACGACGAGTCCGTTCTTTTCGATGAAGTCTTGCTTGGCCCTGAAGACCGGATCGTCCGGGGCGACGCCGGCGGGTCCGCGTCCGGCGGGCGACGGTCGTCCATCCTGGCGACCGAAGAAGGTCGGCTCATACGAGATGACAAGGTTGGTTCCGGCGGCGACGGCCTGTTTCAGAACTTCGACGGTGGCCATGGCCGTGGTGGCGATGCCGCGGACCGGAGTGTTGGGGTCACCCGCTTTGAAGCCATCGAGGCCAGTGGCAGGCCAGTCACCGCCGAGGCTTGCCTGCACCTGCTTAACGACATCCTGAGCGGTCAGCGCAGAAGCACCAGGCAGCGGGAATTGCGCTGTGGCGAGGGTTCCTGCCAGCAGGGCGAATTGCCGTCGAGAGACATTTGGCTTGTTCATTTCAGACCAGGTCCGGGCGCAAGATACGAGGAGTTGCCGGTAATGAGCATATCATCGGGTCAACGACATCGTAGCGCCATTCTACTTTGGCCGGACCAAGTATTGCAAGCGCTTGCAATAGGCGGGGGATTGATATAACATCGCAGTTTGCTTTGCGCGGGGAAAACTCCAGCAGGAACCACATGAAAATCAATTTCAGGATCAGTAGCATCGGCCTGTTCGCCGCGTTCGTCGGTATCGCGCTGGCCGCACAGGCGCAGGTTGCGACCGAGGTGCCTCCGGTCATCCCGGGCGCGAAACCGGTGGCAGTAGAACACATCAAGGTACACGGGACGGCGCTCGAAGGGAATCTCGAAGGCGACGATGTGGATCGGGACGTGATTGTATTCCTGCCTGCGAGCTACGCGACACAGAAGAACCGGCGTTATCCGGTGGTGTATGCGCTGCACGGCTATTCGATTGGCGCGGACCAGTGGACGAAGGAAATCCATGTGCCGCAGACGATTGAAGGCGCGTTTGCTCAGGGCGCGGCGGACATGATTGTCGTGCTGCCCGATTCGAAGACCGTTCACAATGGCTCGATGTATTCGAGTTCCGTGACGACCGGAGATTTTGAAAAGTTTATTGCGCACGATGTGGTGGCGTGGATTGACGCACATTACCGCACGATTCCGCAGCGTACCAGCCGGGGCCTTGTGGGCCACTCGATGGGGGGTTATGGGGCGAGCCGGATCGGGATGAAGTTTCCCGAGGTATTTGGCAGCCTTTACATCATGAGTCCGTGCTGCATGACGGCTCGCGCGGCGGGTCCTGTGAATGCGGAGACGGATAAGGCGCTGGCCGCGGTGCAATCACCCGCAGACTCGGCGAAGCTATCGTTTGGACTGCGTGCGCAGTTGGCTTCAGCCGCGGCGTGGTCGCCGAATCCGAAGAATCCTCCGCTCTACCTGGATTTGCCGTCGAAGGATGGAAAAGTGGATCAGGACGTGATTGCAAAATGGGCCGCCAACGCGCCGCTGGCATTTGTGGATCAGTACATCGGAAACCTGAAGCAATACCGCGGGATTTCGATCGACGTGGGAGATCAGGACGGGTTGCGTGCGGGCACCGCGAAGCTGCACGAGATACTGGACAGCTATGGCGTGGCCAACAGTTTCGAAGTTTACAAGGGCACGCACACGAGCGCGGTATCCGACCGCTTTCAGAATCACGTCATGCCGTTTTTCAGCAAGAATTTATGCGCGACCGCCAGTTGCAAGTGAGCGGTTGATTGATAACGCCCGAAAGAAAGAAACTCAGTTGATCGTCTTATGAAATATTCCATTCCAGTTCTGGCAGCCGCATTGGCTGTGGCATCGCTCGCTCTCGCTTTGGACGGACAATCCGGGATACATGATCCGTCCACAGTAGTGCTGTGCAACGGCAAGTACTACACGTGGGGCACGGGCGGTACGGGCCTTGTCTCCGACGACGGGTGGACGTGGAAGACTGGCACGCCACTGCCGCGACGGGGGCTGGCGCCAGATGTAATTCACATCGGCGACCGTTACTATGCTTACGTTGCCGCGAACATTGGCGCGCAGCCGAAGGCCGCGGTGAACATGATCTGGAGCAAGACGCTGGATCCGGATTCGCCCGATTACAAGTGGGAAGAGGGCGGAGTAGTGGCGTCTTCGGACGGCGTGGAAGACTCCAATGCGATCGATCCGGGAGTATTTCTGGACCCGAACGACGGCAGGCTCTGGCTGGTCTATGGGTCTTATTTCGGCTATATCCGGTTGGTGGAACTCGATCCCAAGACGGGCAAACGGCTGCATCCCGGCGATGTGCCGCGCAATCTGGCGGTGAACTGTGAAGCCTCCGACATGATTTTTCACGATGGCTATTATTACCTGCTCGCCACGCATGGCAGTTGCTGCCGGGGGACGGACTCCGGGTACAACATCCGCATGGGCCGGGCGCGGAAGGTCACGGGACCGTTCATCGACAGCGAAGGCGTCGATATGATCCAGGGCGGAGGGAAGCTTTTCGTGGGATCTCGCGGGACGTTGATTGGCCCGGGCCATTTCGGACTGCTGGATCTGGGCCAGGGCGTGCAGAAGTTTTCACTGCACTATGAAGCCGATCTGGATCGCGGCGGCGCGAGCGTGCTCGACATTCGGCCTTTGCTGTGGAAGGATGGCTGGCCCGTTGCCGGCGACAACCTGAAGGCGGGAACGTACGAGCTTGAATCTGCGCACACAGGGACGGCGCTGGAACTCGCAGTGGAGGGAATGCCGGTTGGCGGACGGGTTGGCCGGGGCGGTGGTCCGGGTCGTGGTCCCGGTGGACCGGGTGGACGCGGTGGCTCTGGTGCGGCCGGCGGCGGTCGGGGTGCTTCGGGGTTTGTTGGTGGAACTCCGGGTGGGCCGGCCTTTGGTGCGGGTGGTGGGCGGGGTCCGTCGGGACCTGCCGGCGCTCCAGGCGGCGGACGCGGAATGTTTGGCGGCCAGGGTGGCGTGATTCCAGCGCAGGATGTGGCGCAGGTTTCGGCGAACTGGCCTTCCGGCAAAGTGGATCCGCGCATGGCGATTTACCTGAGCGAGGCACAACAAAAATGGGCGATCACGCCGGTGGCGAACGGTGGCGGCTATCCGGGTTCGCCGTATTTCAAGATCACGATTGCAGGCACAGATAGAACGCTTGCCGCTACGGAAGGCGGAGAACTTGTGGTACTGCCCGCCTTCACGAACGGGCCCGAACAACTCTGGCGTTTTGATGAACTGGCGGACGGCTCGTGGCGCATCATGCCCAAGGCCATTCCGAATTCCAAAGACACGATGGCGCTTTCGGCTGTGGGCAGCAGTTTCGCGACTTTATCGAAATTCGATCCGGCCAGCCAGAAGCAGCGCTGGCTGCTCAGGACACCGTAATGACCAGGGACTCTTCCATGACTCTTCTTTCCAAATACCGTATTCCGGCGCTCGGCGCGCTTGCTATCGCCGCCTTACTGAGCGCGGCAGCCCAGGTACCGCCGGTGGGTGGCACGACGAAAACGCCGCCAGCCGGTGCCGCTGCGAAGGTGCCAGCGGCGGGTGCTGCAGCGAAGGTGCATCCGGTGAGCACCGCGGCCCCAGTGCCGCCGGTGGTACTGACTAAACCGATTACGCCGGAGAAGCTCACCGGTGCGGACGGCTTCATCCAGCGATGGCTTCTGCTCGAACCGATCGGCGCAAACGGGCTGACTGACGCTATCGTCCAGGCCACCGTGAAGAAGGAATATTTTCCCGGGCAGTTCACTGCTATTCCGCACGACGGCGATAAAGTGGCTGTCGATGGCGGCGATCTGACGTGGCACGCCGTGGATACGAAGGACTACAACATCAATTTGTATCGTTTCTCTGAAAGCCATGGCAAGAAGACTTCGGACGTACTGTTCTGGGCTGTCACCACGGTTACCAGTCCGAAGGAGATGAGTGGCGTGCGGCTGGCGATCGGTTCGAACGCGGCGTCAGTCTGGTGGGTGAATGGCCAGGAAGTGATTGGCATTTATGGCGACCGACAGACGGTGATCGACGATGGCGTTTCGAAGCGCCTGACGCTGAAGAAGGGGCCCAATGTGGTTCGCGCCGCGATTGTCAACGGCGGTGGCGCGACCGATTTCTGCGCGCGGTTTCTGGATGCTGACGACCAGCCTGTAAAGGGCCTTTCGGTCAGCGTTGGCGAGGTTCGCAAGTGACGCGCCAACAGCCACGGCTGGCATTTGCCCTGATGCTTGCGGCGGTGTCCGCATTTGCACAACCTCCGCAACGGCCTCAGATTCAGCAGCAACTGACCTTTGTGCCCTATCATGCGGGTGGCATCTACAACGTGGGTGAGACGGTGGGCTGGACTGTAACTCCAGGGCCGGACAAGCCGACTTACAGTTACAAATTTACGATTCGCCGGAACAATGCCGTGGTTCTCAAGGAAGGCCAGTTGGATCTTTCGTCGGGCCAGGCCAAGATTGAGATCACCGGGGATCAGCCGGAGATGCTTTATGTTGCGGTGGAGCCGTCCGCGAAACTGGCGGGCGAAGAGCCTGCGGCGGGTGCGCCCGCACCACCGGCAGTTGACCCCGTGACCGGTTATCTGGGCGGCAATACGGGGCGCAATAACGGTCTTTATGCGGTCGGGGCGGCAGTGTCGCCGACGAAACTGACGCTTTCCACTCCGCGTCCCGCGGACTTCGACGCGTTCTGGAGCCAGAAGCTCGCCGCGCAGGCGAAGATCCCGATCAACCCCGTGCTGACGCCGGTGCCGACAGATGTGCCGGGAGTGGAAATGAATATGTTCGCGCTGGATGCGCTGGGAAGCAAAGCGCACGGGTACGTCGCGAAGCCGGCGAAGGAAGGTAAGTTTCCAGCCGTGATCCAGTTGCAGTATGCGGGCATCTATGCGCTGAACGCTCGTGGCGATGCACAGCGCGCGGCCGAAGGCTGGCTGATGATCAACGTAGATTCGCACGATAAGCTGCCGTCCGATCCGGCGGGCGATGTCCCTAAGGGTTATCAGGCGGTGGGAAATACGGACCGGGAGAAGTCGTATTTTCTGAACATGTATCTGCGCGATTCGCGGGCGTTGGATTATTTGATGACGCGGGACGACTGGGACGGGAAGACCATCGTACTGACGGGCGGCAGTATGGGTGGGCAGCAGAGTCTTATGCTGGCTGGCCTGCGTCCGGAGAAGATTACGTCAGTGCTGGTATGTGTGCCGGCGGGCGCGGACAGCAACGGCGACCTGCACGGCCGTAAAGCAGGGTATCCGAACTGGGCCGTGAGTAACCCGGATGTGGCGAATACAGGGCTCTATTTCGATACCGTCAACTTCGCTTCGCGCATCAAAGCGCCGGTAATGGCGGGCATGGGGTTCATCGATACGATTTCACCGCCAGCGGGTGTGTGGACGGCGCTGAATCAGATTTCCGCGCCGGTGGAGCCACTGCCGATGATCGAATCCGAGCATGATAATCTTACGCCGATGAAGGGACGCGCCTGCCCGGCGAGAACAAAAGAATTGCTGGACGTGCTGGTCAAGGGCGGCGAATTCAAGCCAAACGGCATCAGACAGTAACGGGCGGTTCTGTCAGGGATTTCTGAGGAGAGTGTTCGTAATGAAGAATAAGAGTATTTCGCGACTGAGCCGTCGCTCCTTTGCAGGGGCCATTGCCGGGGTGGGTGCCGCCGCTACGCTGGCAGCACAGCAACCGACCGCGGCACCGAATCCGGCCCCGGGTGTGGCACTACCGCGCCCGGGTGGCCCGCCGCCGGAAGTGGTCCCATTCGCCGCGCCGCTTGAGTTCAAGCGACGCGATGTAGCTCTCAAGGCGAAGCCATTTCCGATGACGCAGGTTCGCGTTACCGGAGGCGTTTTTAAGGCAGCCGAGGATGCGAATCGCGGTTACATGAGCCGTCTGGCGGCTGATCGTCTCTTGTACAACTTCCGTCAGAACGCCGGGCTCGACGTGAAGGGAGCGGAGCCGCTGGGTGGGTGGGAGGCACCTGCGGACGGCAAACACGGCACTGAACTCCGTGGGCATTTCATTGGACATTTTCTTTCCGCCAGCGCTAATCTCTATGCCGCCACGGGCGACAAAGACGCCAAGGCCAAGGCCGATTACATGGTGGCGGAACTGGCCAAGGTGCAGGAGAAACTTGGCGGCGGCTATCTCAGCGCCTTCCCGATGGAATTGTTCGACCGGCTCGACGCACTCAGCGGCAAGCCTCGCCCCGCAGGCCCTCCGCAGCCGAACCAGCCGCAAATTCCGTGGGCTCCGTTCTACACGATTCACAAGATCTTCGCGGGAATGCTCGACATGCATACGCTCGCGGGCAACAAGCAGGCGCTCGATGTGACGAAGGGCATGGGAGACTGGGCCGACAAGTGGTCCGGAGCTAAGACCGAAGAGCACATGCAGGAGATCCTGAATGAGGAATTCGGCGGCATCGCGGAATCGCTCTACAACCTTGCGGCGATCACTGGTGACGATAAGTACGCGAAAGCGGGCGACCGCTTTACGAAGAAACGCTTTGTGAATCCGCTGGCGCTGCGGCGCGACGAACTCAAAGGGCTCCACGTCAATACGCATGTTCCGCAGGCAATCGCCGCTGCCCGGCGCTATGAGATCTCGGGCGATCTGAGGTTTCACGATGTTGCGGACTACTTCCTCATGGAAGTTTCCAGCGCGCGCAGTTATGTGACCGGTGGCACGAGCAATGGTGAACTCTGGCAGACCGAACCGCGGCGTCTGGCGTCTGAACTGAAACGCAGCACGTCTGCAGCGGAATGCTGCTGCTCGTACAACCTGATGAAGCTCACGCGTCATCTGTACAGCTGGAATCCGGATCCGAAGTATTTCGACTATTTCGAGCGGACGCTGCTCAATGAGCGCATTGGGACCATACGACTCGACAAGGGCTATACCCAGTACTATGCGTCGCTGACTTCGGGTGCGTGGAAGACTTTCAATAACGAAGACAAGGCGTTCTGGTGCTGCACGGGCACAGGCGTGGAGGAATACGCCAAGCTCAACGACAGCATCTACTGGCATGACGACCGCGGGGTCTTCGTCAACCTCTATATTCCGTCGGATCTCGACTGGCAGGAAAAGGGTCTGAAGCTGCGCCAGGAGACGAAGTTTCCGGACGAGCACACGACGAGCCTGACTGTGACCGCGGACAAGCCGGTGCAGACGGCGATTCGGCTACGTATTCCTTCATGGACGAACGGGGCGCGCGTGAAACTGAACGGACGCGCGTTGGAAGCGACGGCCGAACCCGGGAGTTATCTGACTCTCGATCGCACGTGGAAGAACGGCGACCGCATCGACGTGGAAATGCCCATGAGGCTGACCGTGGAGGCCATGCCTGACGATCCGAGCATACAGGCATTTCTCTATGGTCCGCTGGTGTTGGCGGGAGACCTGGGCAATGAAGGGCTAACGGAGCAGATGATTATTGGACCGCAGGGTCCGGCGGTCAGGAGGCCGGACGGCCCGCCTGCGAATCCAAACCGTCCAATGCTGGAAGCGATTTCGATCCCGCTGCATGCGTCTGGTCCGGACCCGGCGGCGTGGATCAAGCCGACGGAGAAGCCGCAGACGTTCCGCACCAGCGGGCAGAAGCAGGATGTGACGCTCGCGCCACTGAACAAGATGCTCGATCGCCGTTATGCAGTCTATTGGGAAGTATCCTGACCGTCCATCAGGATTTGAGTCGACATAAAAGGGGAGTTATGAAGACGAATCGATACTGTCTGTTTTCCGGAGTCCTTCCGGCCCTTGTTCTATTGTTCGGAAGCGTAACCGGTGCGGCCGGACAGGATGCTAACGCGCGTCCGTTCGTGAGTCCGATTTTCGGCGACAACATGGTGCTGCAGCGCGAGAAGCCGAACACCATCTGGGGCTGGTCGACACCGGGCGATGTGGTCAAGGTGGAGGCCGGCGAGAACACCACAACCGGAACGGCGGGAACCGACGGCAAGTGGCAGGCGAAACTTCAGCCGCCGCCTACGGGTGGGCCTTATACGGTAAAGATTTCCGGCAAGCAGACCGTTGAATTGCACGACGTTCTGGTGGGTGATGTGTGGATCTGCTCCGGACAATCCAACATGCAATTCGGTCTCACGCAGGCAAGAAATGCCGCGGAGGAAATCAAGAACGCGAATTATCCGCAGATCCGCTTCTTTGTGGCTGGACAGCGGGCGGCCTATAGTCGCGTCGATGTACCGCGCGGCTCGTGGAAGGTGGTCTCGCCGACGACAGTTGGCGGTCGCGGTGGCGGGATCTCCGCAGTGGCCTACTTCTTTGCGCGAAAACTGCAGGGGAATGTTCATGTCCCGATTGGACTGGTGCAGGAAGCCGTGGGCGGAGTTCCGGCGGAAGCGTTCACCAGCGCCGAGGGTCTGCGGCCGCTGAAGGATTTCGATGCCGGAGTGGCGGAGGTCGCACGCCGTCATGCGGAAGGCCAGACCGAATATGGCAACTACATTACGCACTGGTATGACGACTACGATCTCGGCATGCGCGCGGGCGCTAACTGGGCCGCGCCATCACTGGATGATTCGCAATGGAAGGCCGTCCAGGTTCCGGGTGCATACTTCAAGGATCTGGAAGTCGATGGCGTCCCAGGCCTGATCTGGCTGCGCAGGGAGGTAACGCTTCCCGCCACCTTGCCAGCGGGTATGGCGCGCTTGTCTCTGGGCTCCGTGGACAAGATGGATACGGCTTACATCAATGGCACGCAGGTGGGCGGGAGTTCCTGGGTTGAGAACCCACGTCTGTATATGGCTCGCGAGGGGATGCTCAAGCCGGGGCGGAACGTGATTGCTGTTCGCTTGTTTAAACTGAGCGCGTCCAAAGGTTTTCTGGACGGAGCGGATTCCCTGAAACTCACACTGGGCGATGGCACGGTGATTCCTCTGGCGGGCGAGTGGAAGGGCAAGCTGAGCGTGGACGGACGTCCGCCACAGGCGCTGCCGCTCGGATTCGAAAATAATCCCGTGATGGCGGGGGTTCTGTACAACGGGATGATCTCGCCAATTGTTCCGCTGGCGATCACCGGCGCAATCTGGTATCAGGGCGAATCCAATGAGAAGCACGCGGCGCAGTACCGGGAATTGCTTCCGGCCATGATCGCCGACTGGCGGAAGAATTTTGGTCAGGGAGACTTCCCGTTCTACATCGTCAGTCTCCCCATGTATAAGCATCACAGCGACGTGCCGGTGGAAGATTCCTGGGCGGAGGTGCGTGAAGCCCAGGCTCTGGCGGCAAGAAACGTCCCGCATGCATGCCTGGCCGTCACGGTGGATACGGGCAATCCCGATAACGTCCATCCGATTGACAAGGTAGAACCCGGTGACCGTCTCGCGCTCTGTGCTCTGGCGGAGCACTACGGTCAGAAGGTGGTGTATTCAGGCCCCACTGTCAAATCCGTGGAACGTTTGCCCGGATTGAGGGCGACACGATTGTTGTGACATCCAGTTCCGTGACAAACCCCAAGGAGGTACGCTACGCCTGGCAGGCGAACCCGAAGGCGAACCTGTTTAACGGGGCGGGCCTGCCTGCTTCGCCGTTCCGGACGGATGACTGGCCGGGAATCGTACAGATCCTGCGGTGAAGCGCGATGTTCGGGCTGGCACAGGTCAGGCCCAATCTGGAATTCCGAGGATTTTGAAGAATTTTTTATCACGGGATGTTTCAATTCGCTATATACTGGCGTGAGCTGAGAGGTGGAATATGAAGGCTTTACAACGTTTGACGATATCCGGAGCCAGGATAGCACCGGCGCTTCTGGCAGCCATTGCCGTTTTTTCGGCAGTCGCGCTGCTGGCACAACAAGGGACGCCTGGCCCGGCTGGCCCGGCACCCGGGGGACCAGGCGCTGCCGGTGGCTCCGGCGGCGGTGGCAGGGGGTTCGGACGCGGCGGTAACGCGCTCCCCACTTTGCCGCCAGGCCGGCTGTACAACACGGCGAAGGAAAAGCTGCTTGCAGGCAAGCAGGTTTTCAGTTTCACGCAATCGACCATGGACCCCGCGGGTTACTGCGAGAAGGCGAAGCATTACGACTTCACGTGGTTTGAGATGCAGCACAGCACGCTGGAGTTCCGGGACATTGAGGCCATGATCGCGGCCTGTCCCCATGTGGCCGCCATACCCATGATCCGATTGCCGGACGCGCAGGAGATGCGCATCCAGCATGCTACCGATATCGGATGTCTGGGCGTGATTGTGCCGACCGTGGATGACGTGGACCGGGCCAGGGAGGCAGCCAAGTGGGCGCGCTACCCGCCCGTGGCGCGGCGCAGTTCCGGTGCGGGCCAGGCCGCCGGCATCTGGGGTAATAATTATTCGAAGACCGTGAACGACAACATGCTGGTGGTGGTGATGATTGAGACGCCTACCGGGGTGGCGAACGCGTTTGATATCGCATCAGTGGCGGGCGTGGATGTCGTGATCATCGGAAACAACGATTTGAGTGTCTTTTCCGGCTTTCCACAGTCCGATGACCGGTATCAGGCCATGGTGAAAAAGGTTCATGATGATACGATTCGCGCCGGAAAGATTTTCGGGCAGGCCGCCGCAAACTATTCAACCGGTCCTTACAGTTACGACGCGCGGTTCTTTCAGAACGGCAAATCGAATGACGGATACGTGCCGCAGGGACGTGGTGGCGCACCGATCAACGTGAACGCGCCGCCCAAGGGCGAAGAACCGTAAGAGTGGTTCGTGGCCAGCGCTGCCGTGAGGTAGTTCTTATGTTGGGCAAAAAGGGCACCGTGTACCACGGTGCCCTTTTTGCGTGACGGCGTTTACAGAATTATGCGTTCATTGACAGGACATCGCTGACAAGTGTAAAGCCGGAACGCGGAGGCCCGGGTGCCCTGAGAAGGAATCAAAGGCCGTTCCAGGTCAGCGACTGCCCAGACCGCAGGGTCGCAGCCTTGACTGCCTTGCCATAGCGAAGGCGAACCGTTGTTCCCGCCGTTGACCGGACAGTGGAACTGGTCAGGTGCCCATCCTTCCATGTGGCGTCGACTTCGAAGCCGCCGCGCGCCCGGAGGCCGGTCACCGAACCGCTCGGCCATGCCTTCGGTAATGCGGGCAGAAGCTCGATCTCCCCATTGTGGCTTTGCACCAGCATCTCCGCTATCGCGGAGGCACCGCCGAAGTTGCCATCGATCTGGAATGGCGGATGTGCGTCGAACATGTCCGGATAAGTTCTCTGGGGACTGAGCAGGAAGCTGAGAATACTGAACGCATGGTCGCCATCGCCCAGCCGGGCCCATAGGTTAATGCGCCAGGCCGTGGCCCAGCCCGTCGCCTGATCGCCGCGAATTTCCAGCGACCGTTTGGCCGCAGCAGCCAGTTCCGGTGTATCGCGCGGATTGATCTGCCAACTCGGATAAAGGCCGAACAAGTGCGAAACGTGCCGATGATGTACGTCCTTCGCCTCCATGTCCCAGTCTTCCAGCCATTCCTGCAACTGTCCGGCCTTCCCGATCTGGCTTGGCGCAAAGCGCGCGCGCGTGGAGGTCAATTGCGCGCGCAGATCGGCATCCACGCCCAGAATTTCTTCGGCGCGAATCGTATCGGCAAAAAGATCCCGCAGGATCTGCATGTCCATGGTGGGCCCGGGCGCCACGGAAGCCCCCATCGGGTGCGCATTCTCCGGCGAGAGCGACGGGTTGGTCACCAGCCAGTGGTGTTTCGGCTCTTCCACTAAGGTATCGAGGAAGAATTGCACGGCACCCTTCAGGGCCGGATAGGCCTTCGCGAGAAAGGCCTTGTCGCCGCTGTAATCGTAGTGATCCCAGAGATGGAGCGCCAGCCAAGCACCGCCCATGGGCCACATCCCGTAGGGCGCACCGTCAATGGGAGCCGAGGCTCGCCAGATGTCGGTATTGTGATGCACTACCCAGCCGCGTGCGTTGTACATTTCCTTCGCGGTGCGAGCGCCTGTTTCAGTCAGGTCCATGACCATGGCGATCAGCGGGTCAACGCATTCGGCGAGATTCGTCGGCTCCGCAGGCCAGTAGTTCATCTCCGTATTGATATTGATCGTGTACTTGCTGCCCCACGGAGGGCTCATGGCATCGTTCCAGATTCCCTGCAGATTGGCAGGCTGTCCACCGGGACGGGAACTGGAGGCGAGAAGATAACGGGCAAACTGGAAGTAGAGCGCCGCCAGCTGAGGGTCTCCGCCATTGGCAAAATCCTGTATGCGTTCGTCGGTGGGCTTTTTTGCCGCCGGAGTGGTGCCCAGATCGAGTTGGACTCGGCGGAACAGGCGCTGGTGCTCTTTGACGTGGGCCTGCCGTAGAGTATCGAAAGGCTTCTTTTCCGCCGCGACCAGAGTTTTTTGATTTGCCTCCCGCGGATTGCCGCTGACGTCTTTGTAGCTCTTGTAACTGGTGGCAGCCGCGATCAGGAGCGTGGCGGAATCCGCGCCATCCACCGCCACGGACTGACCGTCCGCCGAAGTACGTCCGCCCTGCGCCAGAACCCGCACGCGCGTTTCGAAGGTCAACGCGCCTTTGATTCCGGAGGAATCGCCATTCACGCCGGTCATGATCAGGGTACCGGGAGCCTCAGCGACAACGGCAGCTTTCTGCGGAGTATTCATCTCCGCTTTGAATGAAATCTTCCCGCGCTGTCCGGCGGTGAGGTGCACCACGATCACCTGATCCACGGGACTTGAAAACACTTCCCGCGTATAGTGCACGCCACCGGAAGTGTAGTCCACCCGCGCGATGGCCGTGTCCAGATCCAGATCGCGCCGGTAGTTCTCCGCGGCGTTTGTTTCCGGAAAAGTCAGTTGGAGATTGCCGATGGTCTGATACGGCATCTGAGCCAGCGGCTTGGCCATCACCTTGTCCGTGATGAGCTTCGCGCCCTCGGCGTACTTGCCGTCAAAGAGGAGGCGGCGCACTTCGGGCAGGGCTGCCTGTGCGTCGGGGTTGACTGGGTCATATGGACCGCCTGCCCACAGAGTATCCTCGTTCAACTGGAGACGTTCGTTCACCACGCCACCGAAGACCATCGCGCCCAGACGACCGTTCCCAACTGGCAGCGCCTTCACCCATTCCGAAGAAGCCGCCGCGGCGGCACCGCGGCCCCCACCCGCCACAGGTGGCGTGTAAGGATGGTCCGCGGCCGGTTGGCGGTACCAGAGAGTCATTGCTCCATCGGGCGGAGGTGCCTCGCCTGTGAACCGGACCCCTGTGGCGGGTGCGTTCTGCGCCTGTCCGGAGACCGGCGGGATCAGCAGTGCCGTTCCAACTCCGATGATCACGGCGGCGGTGCCAAATAAAGCGAGCTTCGATACGGTCATGATTCTCCTTACGCTACTTTCCGCTCAGTTCCAGCACGGTAATGGAATACGGTGGAAACGTGCGGGTGAAATCCGTGCTCAAGCCAGTCACATCGGCTGTGACGGGCACGATCTTATTCGGCTCTTTGATCGAGTTGGTGTCTTCCGGGCTTCCCGATGCGATGGTGACTATCTTCCCGCTGGGGTTGACCGACGTCAGGCCGCTCAGCGCTATGTGGACCGGCGCGGCATTGCCCGACCGGTTGACGATCTTGACATAGATGGTGCCGGTATTACTGTCGCGCGTCGCGTTGGAAAACAGTAACGGCAGGGATTTCGGCATGGGAATCAGCGGGACCTGGGTGGGCCCGGGAGGAACGGGCGCAGCTGGAGCAGCCGCGGGTCCGCGGCCACCTCGGCCGGGTGCAGGTTGCTGCCATTCCGCATTGGGGATATTGGAGGCAGTCATGGGCAGGACGAGGTCGCCGTGATGCGAACTAAAGACCTGCTGTACCCAATAAGCGGGTGACCCGTAGCTGCTCAGGGTGTTGTAGCCGATCAAATCCGTCTGCCACTGCATGCCGCCTGGGTTCACGTTCACGAACAGCGGCGCGTAGCAGTTCATCAGGACAAGATCTGCGTTTCGCTCCAACCCTACCAGCCAGGCTGCGTCACCGAGGGCACCGTGCAGATTCGGAGTCGGGCTGCCGACGCGTGTGGCCCACTCGCCCACGAAGACTTTGGGCACGGTGCCGCCGCGACCGCCCCGCGAGCGGAGATCGTAATCGTAAGCGTGCAATGCCATCTCTTCTTCCGAGCGATAGAAGTGCTCGTCGATGATATCCGGCGTGCGGGTGGAAACTTCGGTGGTGGCGATGACTTTCAGATCCGGGTACTTCTTTTTGATCGCGTCGAAGAAGGCTGTGAAGCGACCGTCGTAACTGCCTTTTTCGTTATCGAAGTTATCCTCATTGCCAACTTCGACGAACTGGAGCTTAAACGGCGCAGGATGGCCGTCTTTAGCGCGGCGCGCGCCCCAGGTTGTCTTCACGTCGCCGGTGACGTATTCGATTTCTTCCAATGCTTCCTGAATGAAGGGGTCCAGGTCGGGACCGGGTTTGAAGCGAACCTGGCGCATCGAGTAGCCCGCGTAGACCGCGAGCACAGGCTCCATACCCAGGTCCTCGCACCATCCGAGATATTCGAGCAGACCCATGCCATCGGAAGTCCAGTAGCCCCAGCCATCGTTCATGTGGCCGGGGCGTTCTTCGATGGGGCCGAGCGTCTTCTTCCAGTCGAACCGGGTCGCCACCTGATTGCCTTCCAGATAGTTGCCACCCGGGAACCGCAGGAACTTCGGCTGCATGTTCGCCATGAGCTGCATGAGGTCCGCACGGTTGCCGTTGGCACGGTTCTTGTAGGTAGGCGGGAACAGAGACACGAAGCCGAACCAAAGAGTGCCTGGCTTGTTGGTGCTGAGGACGAGTTTGTTCTCTGCGGAGGCCTTTGCGGTTGCGCCGGTGGTGAGGGTCAATTCGTATTTCTGCCAGGTTTGCCCGACTTTCGCAACCTGGCCGGTGGCTGCGACAGTTGCGCCGTCGTTGCTCACGATGGACAGGTTCACCGGGCCGGTGAAGCCGGCAGCGGCCTTCGCGTAGAACATCGCCTTGTATTGAGTTGAGGGCTTTACCGGGATGCCCCAGAAGCCGTCATTTGCAATGCCGACCGACCCCGCGCCGGAAGCCTGCGCGACGGTGAGTTTCAGGCTGGCGGGTACCGCACTGTTCAGAGGCGTTGCGGTGTCGAGTTCCATGGAACCGGTGCCGCCACGGTCCTGCACCAGTGCCCAGTGCACCAGATCTTTTGGTTCCTTACCTGGAGTTGGTTGATTGGGGTTCTGTGGATTTCGACGTTCCGGAACGGCCTCTTTGAAATTGCGGTTGCGAACCAGTTCGCCATAGAGGCCGCCTTCATACGCGTAGTTGATTTCCTCCGTCATGAGGCCGTAGAAGTTGGCGGGGATTCGCGCCGTGAACTGATCGGCGTGAATCTGGAGGTTCATGGCCGTTGGCTGACCCTGCATGAGCGGGGGAGCCGAGAGCAGCAGGCAAAGCGATGTTGCGCACCAACGGCGCAGAGAAACTGAAATTGTTTTCACGAAAACCTCCAAATTGATTAGGGCGAACCCCTTTCCCCGACTGAGGCAATTGAGGTAGCGAGTGTCTTTGAGTGACGATAGCATTTCACCCTTCTGGTACCGCTTCCATATATGCGAATCAAGCATATCACTCTGAGTCTGAGTTGTCAGTGAAAAGGACGCCGTCCGCAGACTGCAAACGCTTACTTAGTTCCTGCAATCTTCCATGCGAAACACGAGCCGTCTTTGCGGTCCGGCGCGGGACCGGCGTGATCCGCCGCTACGAGGCCCGGTTCCTTCGGGGCGACGATGTAGCGATCAGTCGCGAGCGACAGGAATAATGTGTCGCCGCGCTGGAGATCGATCCACTGGAAAGTCTCGGCGTCGCCCGGCTTACCTGGCTTCACGGTTACTTCGCCGGATTTGCCTTCGCCGCTAACCGAAATGTATTTCCCATCTTTGGTCCGGAGGGCGATGCGGCCCTTGCCGCGGTCCACAACCGTGAAGGCGCTGGCCTTCGCTGGCCCGGCTACGGACTGCAGCTTGCCATCCACCACGGCGAGAGAATTCCCGTTGGCGAGATCCGTGAAGGTAATGGATCGCGACACAGGAATGGGCCGGGTCAAGCCACGCGGACGCGGCTCATCCACCGTGAAGTCATTGAAATCAGCATAACCGCCTGAAGTAGCCCCCGTATTGTAGTGGAACAAAGTAAATCGAACGCCCTGAAAGGTCCGGAGCTGGAAGACGGTGATGAAGTCGGAGCCCAGCGGTAGAAAGGTTTTGCCATCGGTGCTGTAGCTGAATTTTGAAACCTCCGAATCGAAGTCGGAATGCACCCGCAGCCAGAGGTGTGAACCAGTAAGGGGCTGGCGTTCTGTCTTGCCTGTGATATGGCTGTACTGCGCGATGGAGAAGCCGCTGTCATCGCGCGTGAGGCCTATCCAGGCATAAGGAGAATTCAGTAAGGCCAGGCCTGCGATATCGCCGGGTTTGAGGCCGCCTCCGTCCAGTTCGGTGGTCGCTGTCGACTCCGGGCCGATCGCGCGCTGGGTGAGTGAGTTGCGGGCCCACCAGAAATCGGCGGCGGGAAGCGAGTGGAGCCGGAGGTAGCCGGGGCGTTCAGACAATGACCATTTCGTGTCGTCTGGCACGTGATTCCACTGCCAGACCTGTTGGAGCTTCGGACCGTTGAAGTTGTCATTCCGCTGGTATGGGGAGGTGACAGGACCGGTGTAACCTGTGTTCGGTTTCACCCACGTGGAAGGCGTCCGTTTGAGATTCCCGGGCAAGCCGAAATACGGCCAGCCATCCTTCCACGTGACCGGAGACAGGGAAGTCAACCGCCCCACCGAATTGTGGTCCTGCATGGAGAAACCCCACCATTCGCCGGAAGGCGTGTCAACGATTCCGCCCTGATGCAAGTCGAGGCTCTTGCTTTCGGCCAGATCCGGTGGATTAATTTCATATGGAGGAGTATTCGTTCGATTGGCTTTGGGTCGGTAGCCCTGGCCGATGCCGAGGCTCTCCGCTTCGCTGATGGTAGTGACTTCCCAGGGGCCCGTGAGTTTGTCGGCTCGGGCGCATTTCATGGGAACGTGTGCGCCGGGGATCGCGCTGACGATGTAATACTTGCCGTTCAGTTTATAGATGTGGGAGCCTTCGCCCATCCCCTGGCTGCGATCGATCAGCAGACGGTCGGTGTCAGGGACGAGTCCGGTGAGCGCCTGGTTGAGTTCGACGATGTGGATGTTGTTGGCCCCATAGACGGCGTAGATCTTTCCATCGTCGTCAAACAGAACAGAGAGATCATGCAGGCCCGGATCGATGCGGTTGTGTGTCCACGGGCCGCGTGGATCCGTGGCGCGGTAGACCTGAAGGCCGAAACGATTGACGTTGGCGAAGATGTAAAACGTGCCTTTGTTGTAGCGAAAGCTCGGTGCCCAGATGCCGCCGCCGTAAATGTTCTTACCATCTTCCAGGCGAAAATCCGGACCGAGATCCAGGCGATCGAAGGCGTAACTGAGCAGAGTCCAGTTCACGAGGTCTTTGGAGTGCAGGATGGGCAACCCAGGCATGGTGTGCATAGTGGTGCCTGTGAGGTAGTAGTCGGTGCCGACGCGGATCATGTCGGGATCGGAAAATTCGTCGTAGAAAAGCGGGTTCGAATAGGTCCCGTTGCCGTTGTCGGCCGCCCATGTTCGACCGGTCGTTTGGGCGACTGCCGGAAGGGCCAGGGACAGCAACATCAGAATAAACGGGAAGGAGGTACAGCTGAGGCGGTTCATTGATGGCATGATCGGGATGTCCCGGGGAATCCAATCATTCTACGTTATGAAGATGGCGGGGCTTCTGGCGTCATGGAATCACCAGGGGTATTATTCAATTCATGAATTCCACACGACGTGATTTTCTGGTGTCAACCGGCACCGCACTCGGTGCCGCAGCCGCAACCGCCGCCTGCAGTACCGTTCGGCGGGATAAACGACCGAACGTTGTCTTCGTCCTCGCCGACGATCAACGCTGGGACTGCCTGGGCTGCGCCGGGCATCCGTTTCTGAAGACACCGAATCTTGACCGGCTTGCACATGAAGGAGTGCGGTTCGCGAACGCGTTCAGCACTACCTCGTTATGCTCGCCGGCGCGGGCCAGTTATCTGAGCGGCCTGTACGCGCACAGGCACGGGGTGATGAACAATTTCACGGATTACCCGGCGGATCTGCCGAGTTATCCGCGTCAGTTGCAGGCCGCGGGGTATGAGACCGCCTACATTGGCAAGTTCCACATGGGAGAGCAGTTTGACGATCCGCGTCCCGGTTTCGACTTCTGGGCGAGCCACAAGGGACAGGGTGCTTACTACGACACGGAGTTCAACATCAATGGCAAGCGCCAGACGATGAACGGGTATTACTCGCACCGGGTAACGGAACTGGCGATTGACTGGCTGAAGAAACCAAAGCGCAAGCCATTCATGCTGACGGTGGGACACAAAGCTCCTCACATGCTCTGCACGCCGGAGCCGAAGTATGAACACACGTTCGACCAGATGCCGCTGCAACGTCCGGCGACCGCGGAAGATACCGGAAACGGAAAACCCGAATGGATCAAAGAAAGGGTGCCGACCTGGCATGGAATCGAGGGGCCGCTCTATGGCTCAAAGGATTATACCGATTTCGCTCGCCGGTACCTGGGCACAATACAATCTGTGGACGACAGCATGGGCGAGATCTATGAGACGCTGCGCGCTACCGGAGAACTGGATAATACGGTGCTCTTCTTTGCCGCGGATCACGGTTTCATGCTGGGAGAGCACGGCTGCGTGGACAAGCGTGCCATGTATGAAGAAAGCATCCGGGTGCCGCATCTGGTGCGCTATCCGGAGTTGATCCGGGCTTCCGGGGTGCTGCCGCAAATGGTGCTGAATATCGACTTTGCGCCCAGCATTCTGGACATTTGCGGCGCGGCGCCGCTACCGGTGGCACATGGGAAATCGTGGAAACCTCTTCTGAAGAACCCGGGGGCACAGGGGCGGAAGTCCTGGCACTATGAATACAACTACGAGAAGGAATTCCCGTACACGCCAAACGTTCGCGGGGTGCGCACGGACGAGTGGAAGTATGTCCGGTCGCCAAACGGAGACGATCAGCCTGACAAGTATCGGGCCGAACTATATAACCTCAAGGCCGACCCGGGCGAAACGAAGAATCTGGTGGACGCGGAACCGGAGCGGGTTCGGCAGTTACAGGCCGAACTGACGAAACTGCAACAGCAGACGGGTGCCGTGCCGGAGCATATGCCGGTGAATCCTGAAATGAAGATGGCACTGCCGGAACAAACGATCCGGTAGGAACCGGGGGCCTGTAAGGTAACGGGGCGCTACGGTTCGAATGGCTCCAGAAGCTGCACCAGCGTTGTTCGTTTGTGTCTGACCGCCAGACGCAGCAGCCGCTGGAAGACCAGCGCAGTCATGAAGGCATCGCCGGCCGCGGTGTGACGGTCGTGCGGAATGATGTCGAACATCGTGCACAGGGCGTCCAGTGAAAATTCGCGAATCGCTTCCCTGCCCGCGAAGGCACCGTCCCGTTCCAGATGCAACGTCAGCGCCATCGTATCCAGGCTGAAATTCTGCATGCGGAAGCCGAAGTGGCGTTCATAGCCGGCATTGAAGGTCTCCACATCGTGGCCGATGTGGTGGCCGACAATCACGCCATCGCCCAACCAGGCGAGAAACCGTTCCAGAGCTACGGGTTCATCGAGTCCCTCGCGGCTTTCGTCGCGCGTCACACCATGCACGGTCACGGCGCTCGAGTTGTATTCCACTTTGAGCAGAGCTTCAAAGGAATCCTCCAGCAGGATCTCGTGATTGACTACCGCAATGGCACCGATACTGACGATGCGGTCTTTGCGTGGATTGAGGCCTGTGGTCTCCGAATCCAGCACCACGAAGCGGACCTGCCCGATGGGCGTTTCGAGATCGGGATTCAAAGTCCCTCCAGCCATTCGCCGGACGCAGTGAATTCCAGCAACTGGTGGATGGCGTGAAAGCCGCTTCTCAGCACCTGCCTATCCTCACGGCTGAGAATGGAGAGCGGCACTTCGGCGCCGCTCGTGCGCAGGCGCAGCCCCGCGCGGGCTTCGTGGAACAGCATGACCCGCATGGTTTCGGCCGCTTCGCGGAAGATGGCTTCACGCGCGGGCAGGAGATGGCGAGCCTTGCGGAAACGCTCGGTGGTTGAGGCCCCCAGAGGGCTACCAGACGCGAGGCTGAACACACGGGCTACGTCGGCCAGCGGTTCCACGGCGCTGCTTTCGAGATGAAACGTGTCGGTCCTTTCGCCGGATTCTTCCACCACCAGATCGCGAAAAAAAGTCAGCGGCGGAAGAGTGGAAAGACAATCGTTGGCAACCAGGCGAAGGAAAGCGGGTTCAGCGGCGAGTTCCGCGCGGACGTGGGCTTCCAGTTCATGGAAAATGTCCAGGGAGCCGTGAACGGGGCGCAGGTCAAAAAAGGTACGTGACGAATAAACCCGGGTACGGATGGGATCGCGAATCCAGCCGGTGAAGCACGCCTTCCACTCATCCAGAGAGGCGGACACGACCGGCTCGGCTGCGAGGAAACCGCACTCGGCGAGAGCGATTTCGAGGGAAGTTATTGCCGTACCGATGACTGCGATGTGCGGGGCTTCAGCGGTGAGGAGTTCCCGACGGCCCGCTGCGCCATGGAAGCACCAGAGCAGGCCGGGGTGATCGTTACCCGTCAGGTGAAGCAGGCGATCCAGAATGCGGCGGTTGACGAGATCTCCCCAGCGCGCAAGCCAGCCGACCGCGGCGGGCGATGAGAGGTTGTCCAGAATCCAGGCGCGGGCCCGGACGCCCAGGTTGCGCAGCGAGTCCACATTCGGAGCTGTGGCAATCTCCTGGAGGATGGTCACCGGGTGATCGCCGAAGGCAGGGGCCAGACTTGCGGCGGTGACTGTGGATTGCAGGACCGTGTTCGGTGAGCCGTCGCTGGTGAGCGCGGCGGCCGCGGCGCGGGCCTCCGCCATGGCCAGCACGCAATCGCTCACAAGGGCTTGAGGGGGCACCGTCACCAGTGGCGTGCGTGCGACGCTGAAGGCGGACTGCTGCGGATTCTGCGCGCCATCTGCGATCCACTGCAACAGATCGGCGGCGGTGAGAAGCCGCGCCAGTCTCCCTTCTGCCATCAGCGCGAGCGCGTGCGAGCCTGTGCCGCTCATCAGCCGGGCGGCTTCTGTAATGGGTGCTGCGGCCGGGCACAGAACGGGAGCACGGTCGCGCACGAGGTCGGCGGCGTAGATCTCATGGGCGCGCGGTCTTTCGCCCTGCCCGGAATAGTCGGGCGTTACGGCGGAGTAAGCGGCCACGTAGTGCGCGGCCTGGGGGTAACGTGCGATGAGCGGCTGCAGGTCGGCGGCATTCAGAGCGTAAAGCACGACATCACTGGCTGTCCTGGCCGACCAGGGATTGGCGGAGATTCCGTTGAAGCGCTCCATGCCGATACTGTCGCCCGCCCCGCGAATATCGGCAAGCGTGGCGGGGCTGGTGGTTTCGTCCCAGAGGGAGACAGACCCTTGCTGGATCACCCAGACGAAGGGGCCGTAAGCAGACGGCTGCCAGCAGATGTATTCATCAGCCTCATGAAAACGCACGCGGCCGTGGGCGGCGAGGCCGACCAGATCGGCCTCGGCCATGAAACGAAAGGGTGGGTGCTGCTTCAGAAAATCTGCGACCCGGTAGGGAATGGCGGCCGTATCCATGGTGACGGAGGAATCCTCTCAAGGGAAGTCTCATGGGCGACAGGGCCTGATTGTACGGCGCAAACCGACGGGGTTTGCGGACTTCTGAGTTTAACAGTGAAGCGGCGGCGGGCGGGCGATGTGTGGCGGGCGGGGTGACATTTCCGCCGAAGGCACTGATAGACTACGTGGCGGAGCGGAGATGAAGACACTCAGGCCGGTGAACGTGGTGATGGTCGGCGGCGGCTGGACGGGCCTCGCAATGGCGAAAGAAATCACTCACCGAACGTCGCTGAATGTTCTTGTACTGGAGCGTGGTCTCCCGCGCAAGGCGAGCGAGTACATGGAGGGCATGGACGAACTGGATTACTCCATCCGGCTGAAGATGATGCAGAACATCGCTGATGAGACGCTGACACATCGGCACTCGATGAAGGACCCGGCTATGCCGGTGCGGCAGTATGGGTCGTTTCTTCCAGGTTCGGGCGTGGGTGGCGCGGGTGAGCACTGGAATGGCATGTCGTTCCGATTTCTGGAAAGCCAGTTCGTGCTGAAGACTCATCTCAAAGAGAAATATGGCTCGCGAAAGCTGCCGGAGGATCTTGCGGTGGAGGACTGGGGCGTCCGCTATTCCGACCTTGAACCGTATTACTGGAAGGCCGAGCAGATGCTGGGTATCAGCGGCAAGGCGGGCAATCTGCGTGGCGTGAAACAGCCCGGCGGCAATATTTTTGAGGGGCCGCGGAGCCACGAGTATCCGCTGCCGCCGCTGAAGATGGCCTACGCGCCCAGCCTGTTTCGCGATGCCGCGGAAAAGCTGGGCTACCACCCATTTCCCTACCCTGCCGCCAACGCGAGCGAGGCGTATAAGAATCCCGACGGGGTTTCGCGAGCTGGCTGCGCGTATTGCGGTTACTGCGATCGCTTCGGGTGCATGATCGGGGCCAAGGCGCAGCCATCCAACACGCTGATGCCAATTCTGAGCAGGACAAAAAGTTTCGCGATACGCACAGGATGCTGGATCCGCAAGGTGGTGACGAAGGGCGGGCGAGCGACGGGCGTGCAATATGTGGATGCTAAAGGCGACGAAGTTTTCCAGCCTGCCGATGTGGTGTTTCTGGGTGCGTTCACGCTGAATAACGTAAAGTTGCTGCTGCTTTCGGGGATCGGCACGCCGTATGACCCGGCGACCGGAAAGGGCACGCTGGGCCGGAACCTGACACACCAGGTATTCGGAGTAGCCACGCAGGTATATTTCGACAAGCCGATGAATCTGTTCATGGGCGCGGGCAGCCTGGGAGTAATGGTTTCGGATTTCGACGGCGACCATGGTTTTGATGGTTCGGAGCCGATTGTGCGTGGTGGCACCGTATGGATGACGGCCACGGGGAACCGGCCGATCGCGACATTTGGAATGATGCCCACTGGCGTGGCTAGCAGCAACTGGGGTTCGGGCTGGAAGGCCGCGGCGCTGGCATGGCGCGACCGTGTAGGCGCCATGGGCTGCGCCGGGGAACACATGGCGTACCGCACGAACTACATGGATCTGGACCCGATCTATAAGGACAAGATGGGCGATCCGCTGATCCGGTTTACGCTGGACTGGACGGAGCATGAGCACCAGCAGCGGTTGCACGCGGCGCAGATCCAGGGGAAGATCGCGAAAGCTATGGGCTTTCCGTATCAGGAGGCCAAACCGACAAAAGCGAAGTACAACGTCACGCAGTACCAGACCACGCATGTGCAGGGCGGCACGATTATGGGTACGTCGCCGGACCGGAGCGTGGTGGATACCAATCTGCGGCATTGGGATGTGAAGAATCTCTACGTGATGGGCGCTTCCACGTTTCCCCAAAACGCTTCGGGCAACCCTACCCTGACGGCACTGGCGACAGTCTACAAGGCGGCGGATACGTTTGTCGCGGCACACGGCGGCTCGCGCGGCCAGAAGGAGAAAGCATAAGGTGAGACGCCGCGAATTCCTCAGCATTCCCGCTGTAGCGCTTGGCGGCACGCTGCTCTACACCCTCCGGAAAGAGCCGTTCATTGTTCATGCCCAGGCGCAGGATGGCATTGTCAACGTTCCGCTGAAGTTCTTCTCCGCCGAGGAGGCGAAGACGGTGGCGGCGGCGACTGCCCGCATCTTTCCCAGCGACGCTTCGGGTCCAGGCGCAAACGAAGCGGGAGTGGCGATCTATATCGACAGGCAGTTGGCGGGACCTTACGGCAGGGACAAATATCGGTATACGAAGGGACCATGGGTGCAATCGGTGCCGGAGCATGGGTACCAGGCGAAGGAGACGCCGCGAGAGATATATAAAGCGGGGATTCCGACACTGAGCGACAATTTCGCCAGCCTAACGCCGGCGCAGCAGGACGAGAAACTGCAGTCGATGGAGAGCACAACTTTCTTTCGGTTGCTGCGGACGCACACCATCGAGGGGATGTTCTGCGATCCCATGCATGGGGGCAACGCGGGGATGATTGGGTGGCAACTGATCGGGTTTCCGGGGCCGCGCATGTCGTATCGCGACGAGATCGAACAGTACCGGAGCGAGGCCTTCCGGCCGAAACCGATCAGCCTGGCGCAGCTGGTGGGGCATCCGGTGAAGGGTTGGGAAGAAGAGGCGGAATAGCGCGACCACGAAGGTGATATTTTGCATACATGAACCGACGAACGTTTCTCACTCTGTCCGCAGCCGCGGCTCTGGCCCGGCCTGGTCTGGCGGCCGCACCGGTCAACAAGCGGGAACGCATGCTCGGATGGCTTGCCGGCAAAGGTGCGCCACACTATACGCCGGCGGCCTTCTTCCTGCACTTCGGCGATCCCTATAAGACGGGCTCGGCGGCCGCCAAGCGCCATCTCGAGTTTTTCCGGCACACCGACATGGATTTCGTAAAGATCCAGTTCGAGCAAACGTATTCGCGCCAGGAGTTTCTGCAGAAGCCGGCCGACTGGGCGAAGCTCAAGCTTGCCGGACTCGACTTCTATGAGCCCCAGCTACAGACGGTGCGCGAACTGGTGAAGGCCGAGAAGAAGAACTCGCTGATCCTGATGACACTGTATTCGCCGTTCATGTGCGCGGGGCATTGCGCCACCGCGCCGCTGTTGCTGCAGCATCTGGAGGAGAATCCGGAAGCGGTGAAGAAGGGTCTGGAGATTCTCACGGAAAGTCAGATGCTGTTTGTACGGGCCTGCATGAAAGAGGGCATCGACGGGTTTTACGCTTCGACGCAGGGCTCAGAAGCCGGCCGATTGAGTCGCCCCGAGATCTTCCGGCAATACGTAAAGCCGTTCGATCTTGTGGCGATGAAAGAAGCGGCGACCGCGTGTCCGTTCAACATACTGCACGTTTGCGATTTTATGGCTCCGTATGCCGATTATGATGCGGTTTACGATTATCCGGGACATGTGGTCAACTGCAACGTGAAGCTGGTTAACCGGCAGATCACTGCGAAGGAAATTACGACGCAGTTCAAGCGGCCTTTTATGGGTGGGATGGACAGGCTCGGCGTCATTGGCACGGGAACGCCGGCGCAGGTGGACGAGGAGATCAGACGGGTGGTGAAGAGTTCGCCGGGTCCATTTCTGCTGGGCGCGGATTGCACGGTAGAGGCCGATACCAGTTGGGATCGGTTGAAGCATGCGATCGCCGTGGCGCATCAGGTTGGGGCGTAGGCGGCGGCACGGCACCACCCCTCTACGCCAGAGCCAGGTTCAGATTCTCAATAGCCTCGTCGATCTCGTACACACTTTTATAACCCACCGTCACGCAATCGACACCTGCGTTATTGAACGCGAACTTCATCGCTGCCTGCCGGTCCTCGCGACTTCGGAACGTGCCCTCGCCCGCCAGCTTCATGCTGATCACACCCAGGCCCCGCCCGTGGACTTCCTTCATATGCGAGACCACTTCATCCCTGCTCTCCGACGCGCCGGCGTTGAAATCCTCGGCATCCATCCTGACACCCGTGTGGTTCATCCGGATCATGGCGATCTCCAGCCACTTGTTGCCTGTCATCTGGCGCAGCGCGGGCAACCCATGCACGGAAGCGCCATGCGTCATCACGATCTTCTTCGATTGCGCCTCGAGTATGCCATCCTGCCACCGCACGGTATCGGTCGGCCATGAAGCGACGTGCTGCCAGTGCATCAGCATCACGTCGAAGTACTCGGTGTTCGCCAGCTTACGCAGTTCATCGATCTTGTCCTGTGGATTCACCCCGTCCCGCGTCGTCACCTTGGTCATCAGACGGTATGTATCGCGGGGAACACCCTTCAGTGCCGTGCCCAGCATCTGGTGCATCCCGCTATAAGTTTCTGAGGTCTCGAAGAAGCGCATGCCACGGTCGTAGGCGTGGCGCACCTGCCGCGTAAACTCTTCCTGCCCCAAACTGCGCTGTACCTGGCCGCTGTTTGTACCCGTGCCGAACGCCAGCCGGGTCACCTTCACGCCGGACTTTCCCAGCCAAACCCAATCGGTCGCATTTCCGCGCGCCGCGCGCAATGGCAGACCTGCCGTCCCCGCGAGGACACCGGCAGCGAGGCCTGTCTGCAGGAACCTGCGTCGGGAGCACTGTTCCATTTGCGATACTCCTTTCGGCCACATGCTATCACGATTCACGAATGCACAAAGGGCGCTCCCGGAGGCTCCCAAAACCGGATCGCAGGATGACAACACTCGTCAGATTGCGACCGTCAGGTACTGTTCAAACCGCCGAGCCTCGTGGGTCCATGGTTCGGTGTCGCGAGGTTCATTGATGTGAACGGGGAAGGATCGCGCCACGATGTCTCTCATCTCTTCGAGCGAACCGGCCACTCCGGTGGCCAGCAACTGCATGCCGATGTTGCCCAGCACCGCGGCTTCCGCGGGTCCGGACAGAACCGTCATGCCCGTGGCATCGGCAGCGAATTGATTCAATAGCCAGCTCTTTGAACCGCCACCGATGATGCGAATGCGGTGGAGCGGCTGTCCAGTGAGGATTGCCATGTCGCGGAGGATGAGCCGATATTTGAGGGCCAGGCTTTCGAGAATCGAGCGTGTGTAGGCTGCAGGGCCGTCCGGAACAGGCTGGTCAGTGTTCCGGCAGAATTCGTCGATGGCCGCCGTCATGCTCACGGGGCTGCGGAAAAGACTGCTGTCCGGATCGATCAGGCTGCGGAAGGGCCGCGCATGCGCCGCAGCGCCGGTCAGTTCGGCGTAGGAGTATTCGTGGCCTGTCGCAGACCAGTCGCGGCGGCAGTTCTGAAGCAACCACAAGCCCGTTACATTTTTCAACAAACGGGTTGTTCCGCACACGCCGCCTTCGTTGGTGAAATTCAGGCGCATGGCTTGTTCAGTAAGAATGGGAGCCGGCAACTCCGTGCCAACGAGACTCCAGGTACCCGAACTAATGAAGGCCGTGTCGCCACGGGCCGTGATAGCCGCAACGGCGGACGCCGTATCGTGCGACGCGGGAGCGATCACGGGCGTACCGTTGAGTGACGCATAGCGTGCAATACCCGGGAGGAGATGACCCACCACCGTGCCAGGTTCCACGATTCTGCCCGGAAGACCGGAAGGAAGGCCGAGTTGCTCCAGCAGACCCGTGGACCATTGGCGTGTGACAGGGCCCATGAACTGCGTAGTACTGGCGTCAGTGTATTCACAGACGGCATTGCCGGTCATCCAGTAGTGAAAAAGATCCGGCATCATGATCAGCTTGTCGGCAGCTGCCAGAATGGACGGGGTATCGCGTTGCGCCGCATAAAGCTGATAGAGCGTGTTGATGGCCATCAACTGGATGCCTGTGGCTTTGTAGATATCCGCACGCGGGATTTTGGCGAGGACTTCATGGAAGGCGCTGAGGTTGCGCGGGTCGCGGGCGTTGAAGGGGTTTTGCAGCAGGTCGCCGCGCTGGTCCAGCAACGCGTAATCGACGCCCCAGGCATCGACGCCGATGCCAGAGAGACGCGGTTCATCCACCAGGGTAATAGCCTTTTGGATTTCCAGCCAGAGGCGCGGCACATCCCAGTGCATGGTGCCGCCGTATTCGACCGGCTCGTTGGCGAAGCGGTGAATTTCCCGAATTTTGAGGTCGCCATCGTGGAGCGAGCCGAGGAAGGCGCGGCCGCTTTCCGCGCCGAGATCAAAGGCGAGATAGGGGTGAATTGGCACTCTGACTGGCTTATTTGCCCAGCAGCGCACGCGCTGCGGAGAGTCCGCCGGCGCGTTGAATGCCGGGGACGAAGAAGTCTTTGGCGAAGTCGTCGTCAGTGCCCTGAAAGCCGGCAAGGTCGGATTGGAGATCGACGGGTACCGGTGAAATTGCCGCTGCGAATTCCGTCCAGATGGCCGCCTTGCCCAGGCCAATCAACTGCGTTTTGGGCTGCTTCAGCCAGGCCAGCGCGGTGAGGATGTCCTGCACCCGGTTCGCATCGTCGCTGCGGTTAAAGGTAAGGAACATCTTAACGGAACGATCTCGCGGGGCTACAGCGGTGCCGGTCTGGAAAGCGTCGATGAGTAAGACGGAGCGGCCCGCTGCAATGAGACTGGCTACGGCAGGGTCTGTGCGGGCAGCCACCGCGCCTTCGGGATGGACCACGAGGACCGGCTGGTTCTGACTGGTGCCCTTGATCCAGATGGCGGGTATGCGGTCGCCTTTGCCGGGGCGGCCCAGCACGATACGTTCGCCCACACCTTCGCTGAGCACCTGCTGCGGCCACTCGGCCCCCAGTGCCACGGTGAGGCGTTCGCGGAAATTTGAAGTCTGCGCCTTCGCGAGGCTGACCCATTCGTCGAACAATTGCGGGAAGGATATCGCATTGGCCGGCAGAGTTCGGTTGTGCAAAACGAGCATGTCCTGGAGCTTCGGCATGCTGATGTTTTTTTCCAGCAGTTTGGTGACATCGGATTCGCCGAGAACGTGCTTGCCGAAGAACGCGTACGTCGCCTCACGATTCGGCTTGTTGTAATTGTGCTGCGCGTCCTGAAAGAACATTTCGACTTCAGCGGCTTTGTCGTAAAGTTCGTAAATGGCGCGGACGGCGGGGTATTCCTCGGTACGCATATTGCGGGTCCAGTCGCCGGTGGCCGCCGACATGATCATCGGGCGCGGGGCCATCATGGCTGCGATTTCCACATTGTTGGTATCGAAGCGCAGGCCGGGGGCGTTTTCGCAAAGCCCGCCACCCTGCATGAGGAGCGAGACCATGTTGGCGGGCGCGGCGTAACGGATGCGGTCGTCCACCGCAGCTGCGATGAAGGTCTGCGTTCCGCCACCCGACGCGCCGGTGGCACCGAGTTTCTGCGGGTTCACGCCGGGCAGCTGTTCGAGGAAATCGAGCGCGCGGATGGAGTTCCACAACTGGAGGCCGAAGGGGCCGAAGCCCCAGAGTTCCTCTTTCGGTGTGTCGCCGAAATCGTGCGGGGTCTGAATGGTGTCGTTGTAACCCACCATGTCGTAGCTGAAGACGACGTAGCCCTGGCGGGCGAGGGTGATCGCGCGGGCGGGAACAGAAGCGAGGTCGGTATTTTCCAGGCGGCCGTAAGTCCAGTGGCCATGAGGGCTGATGATAGCGGGGTAACCACCGGCGGGGGCTGGTTTCAGCGGGCGATAAAGGTTACCCGCGAGATAGTAGCCGGGGAGAGTTTCGAGAAGGACCTTTTCGATGATGCAGTCGCGGTTCTCGGTGCGACCGAAGATCTGAGGATGGAGGTCGTTCTTCGGGAAGAGAGGCAGGAGGCCGGCGGCAGAAAGAATCTGCGTGCGGAGAACTCGTTTGTGAGCTTCCCACGCCTGCAGAGTCTTGTACGTTTGGGGAACGAAATGAGTGTCAGTGTTGGGGGTGTCGGTATTGCGGGAGTCCTGAGCCGGAATCCTGGTGGCTGGTGTCTGGGCGGTGGCCAGCAGGCAGGCGAACAGAATAGCTGGAAGTAAACGCGACATGGCCATCACTATATAATGAGCGACTAAACATGGAAAAGAAAGCGTGCGCCGGGATAACCGGGTCCGGGAAGACGAATCTTTCAGGCTCGGGCGGCGGTGAGGGGATGCAGGGCAACCGACGCCGGTTTCTTTGCTCCGTGGCGACTACCGGAGCCGCAGCCCTGCTGACAACCGCGGTAGCAGCAGACGCGGAAGAAGCCGGGACGCTGACACTCAGCAGCGGCCGCGCCTCATTCAGTATTGATGCAAGTGGCTCGTTCCATGCGATCACCGCGGATGGGCACAATCTTCTCGCCCCAGGCCAACCGGCACCGGTACTGAGTATGCGCGTGGCCGGGCAGTTACACGGGCCGAGTCGCGCAACGTGGGATACATCGGCGAAGGCGCTGACACTTGAGTACGCAGACATCGGAACCACGGCGATGGTGGCAGTTCGTGCAAAGCAGACCCACATAACATTCGAGTTGACGGAACTGCGAGGGCGCAGTCTGGTGGAGCTGATCTTGTGGGGACCGTATCCCGTTGGAATTGGCGATCTGGTGGGTGAAGTGGTCGGTGTGGTGCGCGATAGCGAGTTTGCGATGGGGATTCAGGCGCTCAATGCAAGGACGCTCGGCGGGTATCCGTCAACGGAGAACGACATTGAACCCGATGGCGCGGTGGCCGATGATACGGGCGGATATCCCGGCCTGCCGGATGAACTGAAGAAACAACAGCTTTGGCGCGGCGATACGGCGAAGCGGATGCCATTTGGCAGTACGTTGCAGGCATATTGCCGGAACCGCAACCGGCAGCGTGTGATCAGCAACTGGGGCCACGACCAATTTGTCGCCCTGCCGTTTGACGATGGGGGTGTAATTGGCAGCAAGATCGCTTTGTTCGCGTGCCCCTCCGCGGAAGCACTGCCGACGCTGGGCGAAATTGAAGTTACGGAAGGCCTGCCGCATCCCATGCTGGGTGGCACATGGGCGAAGATGGCAACGGGAGCGACGGAGTCCTACCTGATCGTCGATTTTGGCGAGAGCACGATTGACCTGGCGATTGAGATGACCCGACGGGCGGGATTGAAGCATGTTTATCAGAGCTCTCCATTCGAAACCTGGGGACACTTCAAGCTCAAGCCCGCCCTGTTCCCGCGGGGCTGGGATGGTTTTCGCGACTGCGTAGAGAAGGCACGCAAAGCCGGTATCGGCGTTGGATTCCATACCCTCTCTAACTTCATTACTCCGAACGATCCTTTCGTGACGCCGAAACCGGACACGGGACTGGCTCGCATCGGCACGAGCGAACTCACCGCTGGCATTGGCGATACGGAGACAGAGATCCCGGTGGCGGATCCGGGCTGGTTTCAGAAGAAGACCGATTTGAACACGGTCGTGGTGGGTGACGAACTGATCCGTTACGAAGGAGTTTCCACGGAAGCGCCGTGGCGGTTGCTGAAATGCGAGCGCGGCGCATGGAATACAAGAGCGGCCGCGCATGGCAAAAGCGACACGGTCAGTAAACTGATGGATCACGGCTACAAGGTATTTCTGACGGACGCCGCGCTCACGCAGGAAGTAGCGCGTAATATTGCGGCGTTTTGCAATCACACAGGGACCACCCAGTTGTCGCTCGACGGGCTGGAAGGAAATTGGTCCACCGGCATGGGGCAATACGGGCGCACGCTGTTCACGAAAACGTGGTACGACGCGCTGACGCCGGAACTGCGTGGCAACGTGGTCAACGACGCCAGCAATCCTGGCCACTTTAACTGGCATATCGCCACCCGCTACAACTGGGGCGAGCCGTGGTATGCAGGCTTCCGCCAGAGCCAGACGCTTTATCGACTGAAGAATCAGCTTTTCTATACGCGCAACCTGATCCCGCATATGCTCGGCTGGTTTTCCGTGCGAGGGGAGACGACACTGGAAGATGCCGAGTGGCTCTGCGCCCGCGCCGCCGGTTTCAATGCGGGGTTCGCGCTCGCTACCAGTTTTGCGAGCAAGGCAACCCAGACGTCAGGCGACGTGGCAGGAATGGACGAGAAGAAGGCCGCGATTTTCGAGGCGATTCGACAGTGGGAGACCGCCCGGCAGGCCCGGGCATTCCCTGAAAACGTTAAGCCGGTATTACAGGACGTAAACCGGGAGTTCCGTCTGGCCGCAGTCGGCCCCGGCGAGTGGGATTTGCAACCGGTAAACCCGGCAGGACCAGCGCTACGGATCCGGGCGCGGGCCTAGCTCCAGGCTGAGAGGCTGAGGCGCAGGCATGCGCTCCTCCACCAGTGCCCGTGCTGCGCCCGTTCACCCAGGAATTCGGTTGGAAACACGCAGGGTACAACGCAACCTGTAAGGCGACGCGATTCCATTTATCGCTGTAACGGCAGGGCTTAGCTCCCGGCGGCCGCGCGTCTTTTTGGCCTGTGGCGATGGGCCTTCGGATGCAGGATCACTGACGCCGGAGCATCGCGGGTTGGACCCGGCAGAGTAAACCCTGACGGAGGTCAAAAGAAATGGTTTCGAAAAACCTTACTTACTGCCTGGCTGCCTTGCTTGCTTGCTGCTGCGTGGCCCCAGCCACTCTCTCTGCGGCGTCAGGCTATGGCAGCGTGGACCTGGCGTTTGGAAAGCCTGTCACCGCGATAACCGGAACTGTCCTTGGCAACAGCAACGGCGTGACGGACGGCGCATACTTTGGCAGCAGTAGTTATTGGTACAGCGTGGACCAGACGAACTGCACAACCTTCGGGCTGAGTTGCACGCCGGTGAACGTGTGGGGAAATGGAGTGTATTACTACACGGCTTTCACGGTCGACCTTGGCGCGGTGTATTCGATCGGGAAGGTCAACGTGTTACCGGCGCAGACAAGGGGGCTTCGGATTTCTTCATCTGCGGACGGCACAACGTGGACTCAGCAGCACAAACTCGACGGCTATGACACCACGGGGCTGGCAAACGCGACCATCGGACCGGTCACCTTCTCTCCGAACGGTGCCTACAGTGCCCGCTATTTCAAGTACGAAGGCTGGGCGTGGTGGTATCAGTACGTGGGCACTGGCGAATTTTCCGTCTATGAATGGTCTCCCGGGACCAGTTCGGCCCCGGATCTTTCCACCATGACAAACATCGCGCTGGGGAAGACGACTGCCACGTTTGGCGGCACTGCGGTCAGCGGGCATGCTTCTTCTTTACTGACCGACGGCAATCCTGCCACATACTGGCAGCAAAACAACACGACGAACGTTTGCAACACCGCCGAGTGGTCCGGGCTGTGCCCGGACAATACGTGGTACGGCGACAGCGGAGTGGCGTCGGTGGATCTCGGCTCGACGCAGAGCGTGCAGGCTATTCGCCTGACGTTTCCTGCAGGCGGGCCTGGCATTCAGAGCTACATTGTGAATCTGTCCGACACTGCGGATAACAGCACGGCGCAAAAATGGTGGGCGTTCGGCGGAGATCCGACGGTGGTAGCTTCCAAACCTCCGGCGGGAAGCGCGAACAGCCTGACATTCTATCTGCCCAACCCGGTCAGCGCGCGCTACGTTTTCATCAACGTGTGGAATAACACGACGAATGGCGTGCTGTATCCCGCGGTGGGCGAAGTGGAAGTCTATGGGGCGGGGACGAGCCGGGGCGACTTCCGGGGTCCGGTCACCGTACTCTCCGGCAGTCAGTAAAATTCTGCGGTTCCGATGAAGTCGTTTGCCGCGTCCCCACGCTGCAATTCGTGATCTGTTCCGACAGCTATTCGCTGGAGTCATTCTCGCCCGGCTGGTGGGCTGCGCCTGTGATGACGGTGTCGCCTGGCCTGGCCAAACGGGAGTCACTGGCCCGACCGGACTCAACCGCCATGTTCCTGGAACCCTTAATGCGGAGTGCGGTCAAAGAACTGGACTTTGTCCACGTCGGGAGCAACCGCGATATCGAAGAACCCCACCATCATTTCGTTGTATGTCTGGTCCCCCCATACCACTTCCGCCTCGGGATCGGGATTATGCGCGTTCTTCCGGGAGTTATCGAAGATCGCTACCGCCTGAAGTTCAGCACCTGCCTGGAGAGAGCGCGGTTCAGCGAGCCGGTACGATAGCTGCCAGAAAAAGTTGTAGTTCACTTCCAGCAGCGGCTCAATCTTCGGCGGCGCGCCGTTTTCCCCTGGATGCACCAGATTGTAGCTGAACTCTTTGCCGCGCAGATGCAGGTGCGGAAAGAAGCTCAGCAGCAGGGCATCGTTGGGCAGGGTGCCACGTGCTTCCACGCGGTAAGAGGGGTCACCGGGCGGAATTCGAAAGTGACTATTGGTGAGCTGCAGCGTGATGACTCGTTGCTTCGGCGGATCCTTTGCAAAGATGATGCCGATGCCGGTTTGATCTGTGGCCGCGTGGCCGTTAGCCGTGTAGTGCATCTGAAAGACAAGGTCCGAACCGCGCGGGATCAGCTTCGCCATGCCTTCGGGCCACTGATCGGGCGAGCTGCCGGGGGCGTAGACGAGAAGCATGTCGCTGGTGGTCATCTCCGCATCGTGGCGCGACTGCTCGTCCGGCATGCTCATCGCAGTGAAGGGAGTGCCTATGGGAGCCTGGGCGAGCCACGTGGAACCGGGAGGCCGGATGTAGACCACGGCATGGTGTACGTGCGCGCGGCTGGCGGGGCGAACCTCAGACATGCGCACCCAGCGATCTTCCGTAAAACCGGTGTGGACGATTTCATAGGTGTATTCGATGTCTCCGTGGGCGGGAATTGTGACCGGCTTTGGCATGGAGATCACAAGATCGGGCTGCGGGATAGTGAAGCCCGGAGTCCACCGCCGGGGGTGCGGCGCATCAGTGCGGTTACCCGCGGGCGAACCGGCGTGCGCCCACTCGGCCAGCGTAGAGATCTGGGCGGGCGTCAGGGAGGGGTCATTGGAGAAGTGGCCGGTGCGTGGATCGGCAAACCAGGGTGGCATCGTGCGGGCGGCGGTTCGTGTCACGATGGCGGCGCTCCATTTCCGCGCATCGGCGTACGTCACGAGCGGCATGGGGGCGATCTGCCCGGTGCGGTGGCAGGCCTGGCAGTGGTCCTGCAGGATGGGAAGGACGTCCTTGTAAAAGGTTGGCGCGGCGGCGTAAAGGGGAGCAATCGCGAGACACAAAGGCCAACTGGCGAAGCGCATAACCCGATTATGCGGCCTGCGCATTTTATTCGGCCAGGCGCGCGGTGCGGATGTAGTCGAGATGCGGGAATTCGCGCTCCAGATACTTATTGCCTTCCTGTTCGATGAGGTTTTGTTTCGGCTTTTCGCCGTCGCCGGAGTAGAGCTTGTCGACATAGTCCATGCCGCTGACAACTTTGCCGATGGCGGCGAAGTGCTGGGGCCGGTCGTCCAGGCGCTGGTTCTCGCCGAGGTTGATGAACATCTGGCTGGTGCGGGTATCCACGCCGGAAGCGGCGAAAGTCACGGTACCGCGCGCGTTGCCCAGCACGACGGGATCGTCCTTGATGGGCACGTCCCAGGCCGCGTGCACTTTGGGATCGGCATTCATACCGAACTGCACGATGAAGCCGGGCACGACGCGGAAGAAGCGCGCGCCATCGAAAAAGTTTGACTTCACCAGACTGTAGAAGCGATCGGCACCGAGCGGGGCGTTGGCGCGCGTGACCTCGATGATGACGGGGCCGCGGGTGGTGTCGACGTTGACCCGGAACACCGGGGGCGCGACTTCGTTGCGCGGAGCCACTTTCGGCACCGGCTTCGTGCAGGAAAGGGATGACAGGGCGGCGAGGGCGCAGAGAAAGACAAGGAGAGACTTCATGGGTCGGGTCAAAAGACCATGATAGCGGGGCCGGGTGGCGCGTGCAGTATCATGCTTGTTTACCATGGCAGAACCCGAAATCGGCGCAGTGCGCCTGGAAGATCACGTGGTGGCGGAAGAGGATGTCATCACGTTCCTGGGACCGGGCGGAGCGCGGGTGCTCTCCACGCCCCGCATGATTCTGTTCATGGAGCGGACGTGCCGCAACATGATGGCCGAGACGCTGCCGGCGGACCGGGCCACGGTGGGCATGCACGTCAATATCTGGCACCTGGCGGCGGCGAAGGAAGGGGCGACGGTGACGTATCGTTCCGAGCTGACAAAGCTGACGACGCGGCGCTGCGAGTTCCGCGTGGAAGCGCGTGCGGGCGAGAAACTCATCGGCGAAGGCACGCACCTGCGGGCGATCATCGACACGAAGCGTTTCGCCAAAGCCTGAGTTCCCTGCCCGCGAACGGGCGGCGGTAACATCGAAAGCATGTTCACGCTTCAATCGAAAATCGCCCTGGTGACCGGGGCAGGCCGCGGCATTGGCAGGGCAATCGCAATGCAACTGGCGGCGGCGGGCACCTCCGTCATGGTCAATGACCTCGACCCTGTGCCACTCGCCGAAACGCTGGCACTACTGCCCGGAAACTGCGCGCAGCTGGCGGGCGACGTCACGGACCCCGCGTTTCCGCAGAAACTGGTGGACCAGACGGTCGCTACGTTCGGCGGCCTCGACATCATTGTGAACAACGCCGGGTACACCTGGGACAGCGTGATCCAGAAGACTTCGGACGAACAGTTCCAGGCAATGCTGGATATTCACGCCGTGGCCCCGTTCCGGATGCTGCGCGCGGCATCGGGCTTCATCCGGGAGGCGGCGAAGCGTGAGGCGGCGGAGGGTCGACGGGTGGCGCGCAAGGTGGTGAACATTACCTCGGTAGCCGCCACGGATGGCGGCGCGGGGCAGGCGGGCTATTCATCGGGAAAGGCGGCGGTGATGGGCCTGACGCGCACCATGGCGAAGGAGTGGGGCCGCTACAACGTGAACGTGAACGCGGTGGGGTTCGGGCTGATCGGTACGCGACTGACACAGCCGTGGACGGAAGACTCGAAAATTGAAGTCAACGGACGGGCAATACAGGCAGGCGTGCGGCAATCGGTGCTGGACTATGTGGCGGGGGCGTGTCCGTTAGGACGGGTGGGGACCGTAGAGGAAGCTGCCGGCGCGGTGCTCTTCCTGTGCTCGCCGCTGAGCGACTACGTGACGGGAGAGATCTTAATGTGTACGGGCGGAATGCGGACCTGAACGAATTCAGAGCCGCACTCCGCCCCACAAGATAACCGGCGGAGGATCCGGTTACTTGATCTGGAATGCGGGCGGCATGCCACCGCGATGGGCCATGTGGCAACCGTTGCAGGTGCCACGCAGAGCTGTCACAGCCGCAGTCTGGGCATCGGAATCGGCGGCACCGGCGAGCTTGGTGGCCGCGTCGATCGCGGTCTGCGAAAGAGCAACGGCGTCGTCAGTCTTCTTTGCCTTCCAATAAGCATTGATCGTCGTGAAGGCCGCGACAAGGCTCTTTGCTTCGGTGGCAACCGTCGCGTTGTCCTTCGCGGTGATGGCCGTACCAACGTTGCGCAGAGACGGGTTTACTGTCTTCATGGCAGCGGTGTAGGCGGCATCATCCTGAGCGCTGGCGAAGGCGCTGAAGATGGCAATGGCGGAAATAATAAGTATGGTGCGTTTCATGGGTTACAGGATAACCTATTTGGGGCCGCCGTGGTGTACCAGGTCAGACCGAAGCAGGGACGGGGCCCCCGCGGGACAATTTTCCGGCCGTAAAAACTCGTCATTTCCGTCCCGCCGCAGGCCCCCGGTTACAATGCATAAAATGGCCTCGCGAAAGTCAACAAAGTCCCCGGTTTCATCGATTGTGAAGAAGTCCGCTTCCGGCAACGCCGTGAAAAGCGTGCCCATGAAAGGCGTAAAAGCCGGGTCCGCGAAGACGTTAAAGAAGACCGTTGCCGCTGCGAAAGCTCCCGCAGCCAAAGCGAAGAAGGTTCCGGAAATCAACCCGAAGTACGCCTGCTTCAAGCTGGAAATCAAGCCTTCCAAAATCCACCGCTGGGGCGTTTATGCGGCGGAAGACATTCCGGTGCGGCGCAAGGTAATGGAGTACACGGGAGAGCGAATCAACCGTAAAGAGACCAAGCGTCGCAGTGATGAGCAGGACCGGCTGATTTACCTGTTCACGCTCGACAGCTACTGGACCCTGGACGGCTCCGTGGGCGGCAGCGGTGCCGAGTTCATCAACCATTGCTGCGATCCCAATATCGTGACCGAGATCAAGAAGGGTCATATCCTCTACATGTCGCGCAAGCCGATTCGGCGCGGCGAAGAGCTCACTGTCGATTACCATTTCGGGAAAGATATCGAGACGGTGATCTGCAAGTGCGGCGCGGCGTCCTGCCGGGGCACGATCAATCTGAAGTAGCGTTTCATTTCGACCCGCACAGGGCCTGCTATCCGGAAAAAGTGAGATAGCCATCCAAAAAAGTGAGATATTCCCCGCCACATTGCACTAAAGTCCAGGGTGCAGTTGGTCGATGGGGTATATACGAGGTTTTATTGGATGACCACAGAAGCAACAGGCATTGAAAAAGCGAATGCAGCCAACGGCTGCGAGACGACGGACCGGGGCACAACGCCTCAGTCCACCAAGCGACGGGTCCTGATCTGCGACACGCAGCCCGTTGCCGTGGAAGGGTTGAAGTGGCTGATTGAGAACTCCGGCGATCTGCGCGTGGAAGCGGCCGTTTCGACGCTCGAAGCCGTGACCGAACTTCTGAATCCCGGCGCTGCGGCACGGCTCGCCGCGGAGTTGGCCGCATTGTCGGCGAGTTCAGCTGAAGTGGAAACGCCGGATGCTGCGGCGATAAACGCGGCGGTCCCGGAAGATGCGAATTCGACGGCGGACATTCTTGCGTGCGCGAACGCAACGGCACTGACTGAGGGCGTGGCGGGCCTCACATCGGAAACCACGAAGCCCGAACCGGTTGCGGAGAGCATCATCGGCGACGCAGCCTTCCACGATACAGCTTTTTGCGACGCCATGAACGAAACAGAGGCTGCGATGGAAACGGAAGCCGAGCCGCTGCCGGACCCGCTTGAAGTCGAAGCAATCGTGCTGGATAAGGGCTTTGGGATGATTTCTGTGATGGAATTCCTGCAGAAGCTGGCGATGTCGCCGAACCCCGTGCCAACGGTAGTCTGGGGCGCGATCAGTGAGGCCGAGGCTCTTCGGTTGTTGCAGGCGGGTGCTCGGGGCATCGTACGACGGACTTCTGAATCCGGCACACTGCTGACCTGTTTACGCGCTGTAACCGGTGGCGGCACGTGGATGGAAGATGGCATTTTCGGCTCTACCGATAAGCTCTTCAATCCGAGGCGCTCTCAGTTGACCCATCGTGAAGCCGAGGTTGTGGAGTTGGTGGAAAAGGGCCTGCGGAATCGCGATATCGCCCGCATTCTGGGGATTCAGACCGGCACGGTGAAGATCCACCTGAAGCATATCTTCGAAAAAACGGGCGTTCGCGGGCGCTATGGCCTGGCGTACACCGGCCTTCAGAATAAGGGCTCGATTTTACAGACTTCGGCGACGCATTTCGGAGTGTAGAGTTTGGTGCCCGCGGCTAACCGGCAGCATTTTCGCAACCCGACACGCTGTCGGACGTAAACAGAGAATGAACAACGTGGAATAGTTGTCGGTTTCTGCTGACGAACGTCACGACCTGAGAACCGTCCGAAATGTACGACTCCGGCTGATGCGTCTCAAGCTGGCTCCAGAACATCTCGCTCAACACGTTTTTGGGGTCGCCGCCACTCGAATCCGGAGCGAAGTAGTTGTTCACGAAGGCTATGATCCGGTGCGGTTTCGCGCGTGACTCGTCGGTCCGGGGTGGTTCGTTGCGAATGACTTCGCCCAGATCGTGGGGTTGGTTGAACGTCCACCACTCGTCAAAGCCGGCGGTGTCTGGCCCCTCCACTTGGTAGAAAAGTCCCTCGGTGTTTTCCAGGAGTGGGCTGTACGGACATATCCAGCGCACCTCCAACCCGGGAGTTTTTCAGCTCGCCGTTTTGGATCACCGCTATCGGTGGAGGTAACAGCGAGATAGCGACCGATCAACACCTCGGGGCAGTACCGAACGATGTCACCGATGCAGTGGTGTGCACTCGTCAACCATTGGTAACTACCGTGCAATCCCGACTCGATTCGGAACGGGTATGGACGATTACTGGTCACGGACTCCATGAAGCGCAACCCATGCACTGCTGTAGTTTTTTTAAGGAATTGGAGCGGGAGACGAGGATCGAACTCGCAACCAACAGCTTGGAAGGCTGTGACTCTACCATTGAGTTACTCCCGCTCGGTGGGTAGCTCTAAACTCATTGTACCAAGCCGCGACCGCATGTCCACTCCTCTGCGGTCGCGACCCGATACTGTTCTGACGCAGGCTTGTCTTAGGCAGCCGCGTCGATCATCTTCTGCAGATCGGCCTTGCCAACGGATCCAACCTTGGAACCGACGATCTGGCCGCCCTTGAACATCAGAATGGTCGGGATGCCGCGCACCTGATAGCGCATTGCGGTCTGTCCGTTCTCATCCACGTTCAGCTTGCCGATTTTGGCCTTGCCCTGATATTCATCGGCCAACTGGTCGATGATGGGGGTCATCTGGCGGCAGGGGCCGCACCAGGTCGCCCAAAAATCCACCAGCACGGGGGTGTCCGAGGCCAGGACTTCGGTGTCCCATGCAGCGTCGGTAAAGTTCAGTGTGTTTGCTCCAGCCATTGTTCAATTTCCTCGTTCAGAAGTTTAGATACCCGGACTGCCCTGAAAGATTCGCGGTTTCCGCCGGACCGCCTTCTACAGGCGGTCGTAAAGCTCGGAATAAGCGCGCGCCGAAGGTGCCCAGGAGAAATCTTTGTTCATGCCACGCACCATCCGCGCCCGCCAGGCGTCGCGATCTTCCCACGCCAGGGCGGCATTGCGAATCGTACTCAGCAATGCAATTCCATTGTAATCGGCGAACTTGAATCCGGTGGAATCGTCGATAGTATCGTCCAGTCCACCGGTGGCCCGCACCACCGGCACCGTGCCGTATTTCAGGCTGTAAATCTGGTTCAGCCCGCAGGGCTCGTAGTGGCTTGGCATCAGGAACATGTCGCTGCCCGCCTCAATCTGGTGCGCCAAAGCGTCGTTAAAGCCCAGCCGGAGGGCCACCTTATCGGGGAACTCGGCGCAGAGGCTGCGGAAAAGATCTTCATAACGCGCCTCGCCGTTGCCGAGCGCGACCAGGCCGACATCCCACTGGAAGACTTCCCGGGCGATTTCGCCGATGAGGTCGAAGCCCTTCTGCCCGGCGAAACGGGACACGATGCCGAAGACGGGGCGGTCAATCAGCCTCTCCGGCAGGCCCATTTCCTGCAGCAGTGCGCGTTTGCATTCCCGCTTACCATTCAGATCTTCCGGAGTGTAGTGGGCCGGCAGATACTTATCGGTCGCGGGATTCCAGCGCTCGTAATCGACTCCGTTGAGAATTCCGCTCAGTACGGCCTTTCGTTCCCGGAGCAGTCCATCGAGGCCGAAGCCGTACTCCGGGGTCTGGATCTCCTCGGCATACTTGCGGCTGACGGTATTGAGGGCATCGGAAAAGACCATCCCGGCTTTCAGGAAGTTCAACTGGCCCCAGAATTCGAGCTGAGACGGATTGAAAAGGTGGCGGCCGAGGCCAAGGTCGTCCAGCATGGCGGCCGGGAAAAGCCCCTGGTAGCCAAGATTATGAATCGTAAGCAGAGTCTTTGCGGCGGCAAACTCGGGGTCATAGGAAAAATGCTCACGCAGATAAACGGGCAGAAGGCCGGCCTGCCAGTCGTGGCCATGGAAGACGTCGGCGGGGAAGAGCCGGCGGGAGATCTCCAGGGCTGCGCGGGCCAGAAGGGCAAACCGACGGTGGTTGTCACCAAATTCCCCATGTGTATCCCCATAAAGACCTTCCCTGCCGTAGAGCGCGGCGTTCTCAATGAAATAGTGGGTAACGGAGCCCGGCCCGAAGGTCGCCGTCATGCTCCAGACGGCGACGTCGATGGTGCCGGGTCCCATGGGGACCGGCAACACGTCGATCACGCGGGTGGCCGGGGCGTCGGCCGCGTGCATGTAGCGGGGCAGGACGACCGCTACCTGGTGGCCAAGCGCCGCCAGGGCCTGGGGCAGCGCCCCCAGGACGTCAGCCAACCCGCCGCTCCGCGCCCAGGGGCTGACTTCGGAAGATACCATCATGACTCGTTCGCGTTGAATTGCCATCTGTAACTTAATGGTAGACTTGAGGACATCCAGGCGGAAGAGTGTTGACGCATTTTCTTACTTTTTTTAGGCGCGCGCAACGGACACGATCGGCCTGCGCGGTTGTCACCCTCGTTTTATCAGTGGCCTCCGTGCGTCTGCACGCCGCCGAAACTCTGCATCTCGATTCCAACGAAACCATCTTCTACGTCATGACCGCGATCAACGCGGCTGGCTATGACGAAGGGCTGAATCTGCCGGACGCCAACCCTCTGCGGAAGCAGATCCGCGACTACCTGGCGACCCAGCGGATCACCGTATTACCCGAGTTGAAGCTCTACTTCCGGCACCACATGCAGAAGACCGCGGTTCAGGATGTCTCGCAGTTCCTCTGGTGGTCAGTTGCCGTAACAGGAGCCCCGGATTTCGCCTGGAAAGGCCGCGATGTCGAGGTGCCGCCGGCAGCGATTGCGCTCGACGGTTTCCAGCCCCTGATGGCCGATTTCTATCGCCAGGCGAATCTGGCCGAACTCTGGAAAAAGGTTCAGCCCGCCTACGAGAAAGAGCTGGCACGCTACCATGCTCCTATTCTGGGTATGACGCAGGCCGTGGACGCTTATCTGCGGGTTGGCACCAACGATTACCCGGAGCGCCATTACCACGCCATTGTGGAACTGATGATCCAGCCGCAGATTGTACAGATGCTCAATAACGCGGATGACGAGTACGTCGTCATTTCACCCTCCGAGCAGCCGAAAATGTACGATATCCGGCACTCCTATTTGCACTTCCAGATCGACCCCGTCATGATCCGGTACGGCAAGGAACTTCAGTTGAAGCAATCGATGCTCGATCTGGTGCAGAATACGCCGCTGGACGATGGCTACAAGAACAATTTCGAACTGCTCGCTACCGAGAGCCTGATTAAGGCAGTGGAAGGCCGCCTGGATAAGAACATCAATGCCATCGACATGGCGACGCGCCAGGGCTATATTATGACGCCGTTTTTCGCCGAGCAACTGCCCGGCTTCGAAAAGGCCCAGCAGGGGCTGCGCTACTACGCGGACGTCATGATCAACGCCATCGACCTGAAGGCCGAATCGGAACGCATTTCCACCGTGAAGTTCGATGGCGGGCAGTTGCAACGCCTGGCGAAAAAAGTAGTCGTGGCTGGGCCGGAACTTTCGCCCGCCGGCAAGACTCTGGAGAAGGCGGAAGACCTTTACGCCGCACGCGCGGCAGCACCGGGTAATCTGGAAGAAGCGAAAACTCTGTTTACGAAGGCCTTAGACCAGAAAGGCGAACCGGCCGAGCGCGCACAGGCGTGGTACGGGCTGGCGCGCATCACAGTTCTGGACAACAAGGCTTCCGTGGCGATTCAGTTGTTCCAGAAGACGCTGGAATCGTCTCCGGACGATTTTACGCGGGCATGGGCCAACCTGTACCTGGCCCGTCTGGCGAAGGCGCAAAAAGATTTGACCCTGGCCGTGAAGTATTACCAGGACGCACTGGCCGTGAACGGTGCATCGGAAAAGGCGAAACAAGCCGCAAGCAGCGAGTTACAGGAAATATCTAAAAATCAGGAGAAGCAAAAACAATGAGGCGTATCGCCATTTTAACCATCGCGCTGGCCATCCCGGCATTCTGCCAGACGGCACCGGCACCAGCGGCGGGGGCAACCCCCGCGGCGGCGGCCGACCAGGGTCCGAAGCCGAAGACCAAAGAAGAGAACGACGCTCTGCTCGCCATCGGTGGCGCCAAGGATCCGGATTCGCAGATCAAGGCCTCCGAGGAGTTTCTCTCAAAGTTCCCGGATACCGATTACAAAGCTCAGATGCTTTTTCTGCAGGCCAATGCCTACCACATGAAAAAGGACGAGCCGAAAGCCATTGTGGCCGGCGAGAAGTCGCTCGACGTGAACCCGAAGGATTATGAGACGCTGCTGCTCATGTCGGAGATCTATTCGCGCACCACGCGGTCCACAGATCTCGACATGGATGATCGCCTGGCGAAATCCGACAAGTACGCGAATACAGCGATGGCGGAACTGAAGACCGCCGCCAAGCCGAATGCCTCGATCAGCGATGCAGAGTGGGCCGGTGTGAAGCAGGGCGAGACGCAGCGTGCATACATGGCACTGGGCTTCTCGGCATTGCTCCGTAAGAAGTATGACGACGCGAAGACGAATTTCCAGAAGGGAATCGACCTCTATCCGGATCCGCTCGACATGCTCTATATTGAGCGCGCCTACACCACGGCGAAGCGCTACGATGACGCGCTGGCGTGGATCGACAAGGCCATCGGCGCGCAGGGCGTAACCGACCAGGTGAAGAAGATCGCCGAAGACGACAAAACCCGCGTTCAGAAGATGAAGTAGTTGTTTTAAATACCCTCCGTTATTGATGCAAACAGCGCGCCGGTCCCGGGTTTGACAAGAGCGATGACGCCAAACCTGGACGAACTCGAACAGTCTCTCGGCTACACATTCCGGGACCGCGCGCTTTTGCATCGGGCACTCACCCACAGCTCCAAAGCAAACGAATCTCTCGCCGCCGATGGCAGCGGGCGCGTCGAACTGCGTCTGGACAACAACCGCGCGGACAACGAGCGGCTGGAGTTTCTGGGAGATTCCATCCTCGGCTGGCTGGTCAGCGAATGGCTCTTCACCCGCTTTCCCCAGTTCTCCGAAGGACAACTTTCCCTCCTCAAGAATCATCTGGTGAGCGCGAATCACCTGCTGGCGGCCTCGCATCGTCTGGACCTCGGTCGACACCTGCAACTGGGCCGCGGCGAAGAGACAGCTGGCGGACGGTCTAAGCAGCGGCTACTGGTGAACGCGTTTGAAGCCGTGCTCGCGGCAGTGTATCTGGATGGCGGGGTGGAGGCGGCGCGGACGCTGATTGTCGGCCACACGATCCCGACCGAAGATGAACTGGCCGAATTGGCCGGTGCCGGACCGCCCCGCGATTACCGGGCGGAACTGGACCGCCTGGCGCGCGACAGGGCGCTTCCACGCCCCGAGTACCAACTGGTTGGGGAAAATGGTCCTGGTCACGCAAGGACTTTCCTGGTGGAGGTCCGGCTGGGTGCGGAGCTGAAGGCGACGGCCGAAGGGACTTCGAAGAAGACGGCTTCGCACAACGCGGCACAGCAGATCTGCGAACGACTGCGGCCAGCGTAAGACGGCTCTTACAAATCGAAGCCGATTTGTGCCACCGTGCGGCCCGCGGCAGAAAGCCTCTTTGACGAAAATCATAGACGTAAGCGCCTCCTGTTAATTCGTTATCGGGAGGCGGAAGGGCGCAGGCCAAAGGCCCGCTCGACACAGATCAAAAACTACTGATCCTGCATTGTGGGTATGACGTCCAGCCAACTCGCTGGCTGCCGCGCACTTCGCCACCGCCCACGCCGTCTGCTGTTCAGAAGTCGCCACGCCTGCCAATCAATGCCGCGTGGCACGAGTGCCTCGAGACGCTCAGGAAACGGCGGAGTCGAGCTTCGCTCGACCGGTCGGTTGGAAACCTGCCCCACAAACATTTGGATGCACCTGGCCGGTGATGGTGGAGCCTTGATTTATTGCAGAAGCCTTGCAGCCAAAAAGGGCCGCCACGCAAATGCGTGGCGGCCCTTTTCGGCTTACTGCTGTGGAGCAACTAGAACGAGAAGCGACCCGACAACTGAATCTGTCTTGCACCGTACAGGTTATTGTTGCTGGACGTCGGCGCAAAGAAGGCCGGGTTAGCCGTCAGCGTCGTGCCGCTGAGATTGTATTCTGTCGAGTTCACCGAGGTGAAATTCGTGAAGTTGAAGAGATTGAACGCTTCCGCACGGAAGGCGAACTTGTACTTCTCTTTGATCACGAAATCGCGGGCGATACGGAAATCCACCGTCGTCAGGCCAGGACCGGTATAGCTGTTGCGCGCCTCACCCGGGAAACGGGAAGCCGATAACGCCGTACCGGAGTTATTGACCACGGCACCCGTCAGACCACCGGCGGGTCCGCCGGAAGCCGAACCGTTGATTGTGCCCGTGAGAGCCTGTCCCGTTGCGATGGTCACGATGCCGGAGAAGTTGAAGCCATCCAGAATCGCGCGGGCTGCCTTGTTCTGCAGCTTGCTCGTCATCTGCGGCTTCCACACCGCATTGCTCACGAAACGCTGACGCTGATCCAGATCCGAACGCGCATATTCTGCCTTCAAATTGTAAGGATCGAGCGGCGAATCCGTGCCGTTGAACGTACCGAACTGGCCGGGAACCTGACCACCGTCGGTGGCCTTGGCGAGCGTGTAGTTCGCCGTAAACGCCAGACCGTGGCTCATCGGCCGGTTGAAGCTGATCACCAGGCTGTTATACCACGAGTTCACCGAGCTGAAACCGGTCAGGACCGGACCCGTCGGATCAATGCGGCTCGTGTAGAACGGCACCGTCAGGCTGCTGCTGGCACCTGCCGGGCTCACCACCGTGAAGGTTTTCGTCGTCGTGCTCGGCGCAATGTTCGTATCGATAAAGATCGGCAGGTGCAGAGCCCGGCTGAAGATGTAGGAGAACGTCACGCTGCTGCGCCCCGGAATCTGGCGCTCCATCGAGACTTCGCCTTCATGAACCAGCGGGTTAACCCAGTCGGGGGACTGACCGCGCGAGGTCTGCGTCGCCGAGGGAGGCGCAAAAGGCACCACCTTCGGAGTCAGAGCGCCCGCAAACGGAGCCACCGGCGCGCCGCCCGGAGGCGTGAAAATCAGGTTGGGGAACGAAAGCGTGGGGCAGGTCGTCGGATTGCAGTTAAACGTCTGCTGAATCACGCCGTTTTCCACGCGCGTTGCGTAATACGTGCTGTTGGAAGTCTTGCCGTAGAAGATACCGTAACCCGCACGCACAACCATGCCGCCCGGAGCCGTCCAGGCCAGACCGAGACGCGGAGCGAAGTTGTTCTTGTCGATATTGATCGTCGAAGTGTACAGCTTCGTCAGACGAGTGGCCCCGTTCGGCAGCGACGGCTGCGGAATCAGCTGGATGTCATAGCGAACGCCCAGATTCAGGGTCAGGTTCGAACGAACCTTCCAGGTGTCTTCCACAAACCCGTCGTAATCTTTGTCTTTGAAATCGTCCTTGCCGACGCCGGTGACGGGATCGGTCACCTGAACGAAGGTATTGAAATGGCGTCCCGTGAGATTGTCGCCAAGGTTGGTGCCGGTGACATCCGCAACCCAGTTGGTGAAGGCCGAGGTGCCGGAGTAGCTGTAAACGCCACCGCCCTGGAACAGGTTGATCAGGAGTTCGTGAATGATGTTGATGTCATAGCCGATCTTGACCATATGACGGCCTTTGGAGAATGAGAATGTGTCCGACGTCTGCACGCGGTGTTCATCCGGGAAGGCTGGGCGGGGCAGTGCGTTCGGCAGGCCGTAACCCGTCACGTTGGCGACGGAAACACTTGGACCCGTCGAATTCGCCTTGATGATTTCCAGATCGCGCGACCACTGGAAGCGGAAATTGTTGATCATCGTCGGGCTGAGCGTCGAATTCCAGTTGCCCACCAGGAAGCGCTCATGCGTGATCGCCGCACCGTTGGTTGTGATGGAACTGTTGTTCGACGTAATCGCCGTGCTGTACGAATTGGGACCGCGGAAGTTGTCGAAGTCGAACGACAGGTTCACACGGTTGCGCGCATTGACCTGATAGTCCAGCTTGCCGAAACCGACATCCTGATTCTGGAAGCGCGGGTAAGACCCGAGCAGACCGGCCGCGTAAGCGTTCGCCGCCGCGCAGGTTGCCGCGGGAATCGCCGCGTTCGTGCACGCCACCGGGAAGGTCGCGCTGCTCGTATAGGAAATAGGGAACACCTTGCGGGATCCGTCATAGGTCATGAAGAAGAACAGCTTGTCTTTGATCAGACGGCCGCCAAAGCTGCCGCCGAACTGATTCTGCTGGTGTACCGGCTGCGTGTAAATCCCTTTCGACTTCTGCAGCGAATCGAGCGCATTCCACTTCGGATTCCGAACATAAGAAAAAAGATCGCCGTGGTACGCGTTGGTGCCGGACTTCGTGACCGCATTCACCACGCCGCCGGCCGACTGGCCGAGTTCCGCGCTGTAATTGCTCGACGCAACCCGATACTCCTGAATCGAATCCATGCTGTAAACGTAAGGCACCGTGGTGCGGCCCTTCGCTTCAGAGAAAAACGCCTGATTGTTGTTGGCACCGTCCACCGAGGTCGAGTTGTACAGGCCGGAGATGCCGCGGTATGAAATCAGACCGTTGCCGCCATCACCCGTCACGTTCGCCGTGTTCAGCGCAAACGTTTCCCAGCGACGGCCGGCCAGAGGCAGTTCTTCAATCACAGCCGCACTCACCATCTGCGATACGTCCGTCTTATCGGTATCCACAATCGGAGTGTCAGCCGTCACCGAAATCGTCTCGGTGCTGGTCTGGACGGCCATCGCGAAGTCGACGGTCAGTGTGCGGCCCACTTCGAGGAGCAAACCCTTGCGTTCCTGCTTGCCGAAACCAGACCGCGAAACCGACACAGTGTAGGTGCCAGGCGGCAGAAAGGGAGCAGAATAAATACCGGCTTCGTTCGACGCCGCAGTACGGCTCGCGCTCGTCCCTGCGTTCGTAACTACAACCGTGGCACCGGGGACAACCGCGCCCGAGGCGTCTTTAAGAGTTCCGGTGATAGTGCCGGAGCCGGACTGAGCGAACATCGCCGCAGCCACGCATAGGAGCAGAACCACCGTACGAAAACATCTTTCGGAAAGTTTTTGGAAATGTAAAAAAGAAGATCCCATACCTCCATGGTAACCGGGAAATATCGCAATCCAACTAATACAGCGTGACGTTACGATTTTTTAATCCACTACTGCGGTAGTCGCCATAGAAGTTCGTGTTTTGGCGCATCAAAATCGTGAATAGTGGGGCATGTCACACAGCCCCATGTATATATTTATCAATATTTTACGCGCTTCGTGCCGACTGGCTCCCCGCAGGTCCGGGGAGCACAGGATTAATATTAGGTAACAATCATTTTTGTCACGTTCCATTGATTGTTTTGACACCAAGTTGGGCTTATCATAGCTGTTTGGCCGTTTCGCTTCATCGCAGCACCACTTTGCGGTGGGCAAGCGTTCATGAGCACCTTTTGGAAGAAGGTCTTCCGGGGGCTGCCACTACCACTTCAGGGAGCAACAGATGAGTCGAATGACGTTGAACAGGACGGTACTATTTGCCGCGCTTCTGGCGATTGCCATGTCGCAATCGGTTTTCGCGCAGGGTTTGCTGGGAACGATTCTCGGCAGCGTGACGGATCCGAGCGGCGCGGTGATCGCGGATGCAACGGTAACCGCCACCAGCAAGGGCACCAACCTCAAGGTGACGGCGAAGACCCAATCCACCGGACTCTACCAGATCCCCAATCTGCCCATCGGCAGCTATTCGGTGAGCATCCAGAAGACTGGTTTCACCAGCGAAGTCCACCCCGACATTCTGGTGCAGGGCAACCTGTCGGCTACGGTGAACGCGTCCCTCAAAGTTGGCGCGGTCACCACCACGGTGGAAGTCACGGGTACTCCGCTGCTGAATGAGACGGACGCCACCAACGGCTACGTGATGCAGGAACAGGCCATTCGGGACCTGCCGCTCGGCACCGGCAGTTTCACCCAGATGGCGCTTCTTTCGCCTGGCGTCAGCGCCGACTTTCTGGGCGGCACGGGCTCCAACACCGGCCTTGGCAACCAGTCGATCTGGGCCAACGGCCAGCGCGATTCTTCCAACAGCTTCGTGGTCAACGGAGTGAATGCCGACAACCTTTTCAACGGCAAATCGAGCAGCCAGGTGGAATCGAGCCGCTATACCGCAAACACCGGTCAGGGCAACACTGTCGCGGGCGAAGTCCGCACCAACACGTCGGTTTTCGATGGCATTGGTCAGGCGCTGCCCTCTCCCCCGCAGGAAACTCTTCAGGAAATACACGTGAATACAGCAATGTACGATGCCACGCAGAGCGCGAAATCCGGCGCTCACATCTCGCTGATCACAAAATCGGGTACCAACGGCATCCACGGCGAGCTTTACGAATACTTCCAGAACAACATTTTCAACGCGGCCCCGTTTTTCCGCAACGCGAACGCGTCGGTTCCGGCTGGCCAGAAAGTGCCGCCACTGCACTACAATCGCCCCGGCGCCACAATCAGCGGTCCGGTGGTGAAGAACAAGTTGTTTTACTTCGCGTCCTATCAGGCTCTGCGCGTGAGCGACAACCTAAACGGCACTTCCACGGCAACCGTTCCCCAGCATCTGACGGACGACCGCTCCGCCGCGGCTCTGGCCGCGATTTCGCTGCAGGACGTAAACATCAACGTCGCGCCGAGCCAGATTGACCCGGCCGCGCTCAAAATCATGAACGCAAAGGTCAACGGCAGCTATCTCATTCCGAGCGCTGTTGTCACGGATCCGGTGGCTGCCAAGGTTCTTGGCTACAACGTGATCGTCCCCGGCACGCCCAGCACTTCGAAGGCTGACATCGGCACCACCAGTCTGGACTGGAACCTGTCGGACAAAGAACGCCTGAGCTTCAAAGGTATTTATCAGGATTCGCCCAACTACAATCCTTACGGCGGCGGCACGGCGATCAACGGTTTCGGCAAGTCGCTCGATTCCGGCTCGCGGCTGGCCTCAATTGACAGCACCACCATCCTGCGCCCCAACCTGACGTGGGAAAACAAGGTTGGCTTCCTCCGCATGAATTCCTTTGCGAACACCGCGCAGCCTTTCGCGCCTTCGGACCTTGGCGTCAACCTCTTCGGCATTGACAAGTTCCCGCAGATCGCCATGGGTACGGTGGATAACGCGCTGAACAAGACGCTGAGCTTTGGCCCGAGCGGCAACTTCGCCAACGTGGGTATGTACCAGAACAAGTGGGATATCAGTTCCACCGCCAACCACGTGGTGGGCCGTCACACGCTTTCCTACGGCGTGACCTGGAACCACACGCAGCTGAATATTATTAACAAGCAGACCACTGCGGCGTCGGTCGGCTTCACCAACTTCGGCCAGTTCCTGCTGGGAGCGGTAAACCCGTCCACCTCCACCTTCTACAACGGCGCGGCCAACCGCTACTACCGGACCAATCAGATTGGCGGCTTCGTGCAGGACAGCTTCAAGATGAAGAGCAATCTGACGCTCAGCCTGGGCGTGCGCTACGACTATGACGGTCCCTTCACGGAGAAGTACGGCACGCTGGTCAACTTCGATTCTTCCCTGTACTCCTACAACGCCACTACCGACACCATCACGAACAGCGGCCTGGTTTTCGCAGGCAACTCGAAGTACGCCACGGCGGGAACTTCCAATTCCACGCTGAAGAACACGCAGGCCGGCATTGGCCCGCGCATCGGCGTGGCCTGGAGTCCCGGTTTCGTGAAGCACCTGACCATCCGCAGCGGCTTCGGTCTTTACTTCGACCGCGGCGAACTGTTCACCTACTTCTCACCGGGTGCGGGACGCGGTTTCAGCGGCCCGTTTGGCGTCACCATGCAGTTGCCGTTCACAGTGCCCACCAGCGCTGTCGCCGGAGCCACTCTTTCCAATCCTTTCGGTGCCAATTCCCCGGGCTCGCCGGGCGACCCGAGCATCCTGGCAAAGCAGTTGCCCAACATGACGCAGATGATCGCCGGCTCAGCACCGTACATCTTTGGCGGCTACGACGCCAACAACCGTCTGCCGTACACGATGAACTGGAGCTTCGACGCGCAGTACCAGCCGGTAAACTCGGTGGTGATGACGCTCGGCTATGTGGGCAATCATGGCGCGCGCCAGATCCTGCCGATTCCCTTCAATCAGGGCGGCATCGCCACGGCTGGTTCGCCGATCAACGGCCAGACCTCCAGCTACGGCTTCAACATCGTGCCAGCGGAAAACATCGCCACATTTGAAGGCGGCAACTCCGATCTGCGCGTCCCCTACCTCGGCTATTCGACCAACTCGGTGCTCTATCGCGGCGCCGGCTACTCGAACTATCAGGCCCTCCAGTTCAGCATCCGTAAGAGCCTGAGCCACAATCTCCAGGCCTCGGCTTCCTATACCTGGTCACACTCGCTGGATATTCAGTCCAACCTCGGCCTGTTCTACAATGGCAACAACCCGCTGGAGCCGAAGAATTCTTACGGAACCTCCACCTACGACCGCACCCACGTATTTACCTCGACCTACAGCTACACGATTCCAGGCGTCAAGGCGGCCACAGGCCCCCTCGCGATGCTCGCCAACGGCTGGGCTATCAACGGCCTTGTGAGTCTGCAGAGCGGCCAGCCGTATAACATCATCGACTTCTCCGGCGCGGTGGCCGGGGTCTACAACAGCAACACGGTGAACATTGCGGATCCGATCATCGGCTTCGCGCCTGGCTCTACCGTATCGTCCGTCATGCTGCAGGGCACAAGGGGCATTAACATCCTGCAACCGCTGATCGATACGACGAAGCTCTACATCCCGACGGTAGCGCCGGGGACCTTCGGAGTACCTGCCTGCGCGACGGTGAATAACGCGCAGGTTTGCGATACCTACGAAACATCCTACGGTGCCTGGGGCAAGAACACCTTCCGCGGCCCGTTCCAGACCCGCGCGGACATTTCCTTCGGAAAGAGAACCCGGCTGACGGAACGGATGACGATGCAGCTGCGCTTCGAAGTCTTCAACTTTCTGAACCACCCTGACTTCGATGTCCCGAGCAACAGCACGAGCCTTTACAGCCTGACGAAATCGGGCAACATCATCAAGGCGGTTACGGTGCGTGCGCCTTCGGCGACTCTGGGGACCATTACCCAGACGCTGGGCAGCCCGCGCATCATGCAGCTTTCGGCTCACTTCACATTCTGAGAAGTTTCCCGATCGGGAGAATGAAGAACGGCGCGGTATGGACAACCCATACCGCGCCGTTTTGTTTTGGTGCCGATGGCAAACTTTAGTACGATTTCGCGATCACAACCCGGCGGTCCACCGTTTCGCCGGTAATCAGACACTTGCCGGCACCGTCGTATTCATCCACCAGGGGGATGTTACGCACGGTCGCTTTGAACTCTTTGAGGCGCGCATCGCAGACCGCGTCGTCTTTCAGGTGGGCCATAACGAACTTGCCACCGCCCTTTTCCGCCGTGACATCGCGCAGGATATCTTCCACTTCTTCAATGGAATTCGCCAGCACTGTGTTGGCCTTGAGCCGCTCCTTTGCGGCCGCCAGCATGTCGATCTGCATGGTATCAAGGGTGGACGCCACCTTCGCGGCGATGCCTTCCTGCGGCAGAATCTCCTTCGTCCCCGTATCGCGCCGCTTCAACACAATGTTGCCGCTCGCAAGATCGCGGGGCCCGAGTTCCAGCACCACAGGAATGCCGCGGCGTTCCCAGTGGAAGAACTTCGCGCCGGGCGACTGGCCTTCGCGATCGTCCACCTTCGCGCCGATATCCGCCGCAATCCGGTGAGCCGCTTCCAGCACAGCCGTGCGTTCCTCGTCCTTGCGGGCTATGGGCACGATCACGGCCTTCTTCGGAGCCAGTTTGGGAGGCAGCACCAGACCCTTGTCATCGGAATGGCTCATGATGAGGCCGCCGATCAGACGAGTGGAAACACCCCAACTGGTCTGCCAGACGTATTCGAGCTGGCCTTCCTTGCTCTGGAACTTCACGTCAAACGCCTTGCCGAAATTCTGGCCCAGGTCATGGCTGGTGCCGGCCTGCAACGCCAGACCGTTCTGCATCATGGCTTCGATGGAGAAACTGCGCAGCGCACCCGCGAATTTCTCGGTCTGCGTTTTCACGCCGCGAATCACGGGCATGGCCATGATGTTCTCAGCCACGTCGGCATAGACGTCAAGCATGCGCAGTACTTCTTCCTGCGCTTCGGCGTGCGTCGAGTGCGCCGTATGGCCTTCCTGCCACAGGAATTCCGTGGTACGGAGGAACATGCGCGTGCGCAGTTCCCAGCGGATCACGTTGGCCCACTGGTTATAGAGCAACGGCAGGTCGCGATGGCTCTGCACCCAGCGGGCAAAGAAGTGGCCGATGATGGTTTCCGACGTCGGCCGGATCACGTAGGGCTCTTCCAGCTTCTTGCCTCCCGCGATAGTGACCACCGCGAGTTCCGGCGCGAAGCCTTCCACGTGCTCGGCTTCCTTCTTCAGAAAGCTTTCCGGGATCAGCAGGGGAAAGTAGACGTTCTCATGGCCGGTGGCCTTGAAACGCGCGTCGAGTTCCCGATGGAGGCCTTCCCAGACGGCGTAACCGTTGGGCCGGATGACCATGCAGCCTTTGACGATCTCCGCCGGCTCCGCCATGTCCCCCTGGAGGACAACATCCTGATACCAGGCGGCAAAGTCTTTTTGACGGGGAGTGATTGGTGATTCGGCCATAGAAATAGGGAGGTGCCACGCGGGACTGCGAACACCAGACTTTCAGGTTACTTCACTCAATACGCCCGCTCCCTGACACACGACACCGGCTCGGATGCACCAGAGCTCCACCTGTGATAATTGTGATCGCTTACTGAGGTGACCGCCGTGAAAAGAGCTTCCCTGGCCCTGTTGGTCACCGTGATCTTCGGCGCGGCGGCGGTCCAGTAGACCCTGCTGGCGGTTTTGGTGGACGTCGCGCGGCCCGGAGAATCCGATAGCGGCGCATCAGGTGGATTCTCTGCGTTTGGCGATTCAGTGGGACGGGAACCATTGGCCGCCCAGGTTGAACGCTGTCCCCCCCGGAGCTGTCAGCTCAGTGCATGGAGAAACAACTCAATGAAGACCTGCAAGAAAAATAGCAAGGGGCGGGAAGCTGTCGGTCAATCTGCCCGGGAACCGCAAACCGCCATCAGAGTGCGTCTGGCTAGAGCGCACAGCGCATGACCACTAGCGCTGTAATCCGGTGGTTCCGTTGCCGGTGTAAGACTTGCAGATTGGTTGACAGCGCCCGCCCCAGGGCTTCTCAGGTGGTTCTATGAACACCTCCCGATCTCAAGATTTACGTTCGTCAGAATGACGATTACTCTCGATCACTTTGGTTCCGTGATTGGATTGTGCTCCTATTACAGCTCAATGTCAATACCCCTTTTTTGCACCGCCCGTTGGAACAAAACAGGCACACTATAATTGCACTGACATGAAAGTTTTGATCGTGGGCGCAGGCCCTGGTGGACTCGCCACCGCACTCCACCTCCATCGCCTCGGCATCGAGTGCGAAGTCTTCGAAGCAGTCCCCGAAATCAGATCTCTGGGCGTCGGCCTCAACCTCCTGCCACACGCCGTTCGCGAACTCACTATCCTCGGCCTCGGCGACCGCCTCGCAGCATCCGGCGTCGCCACCGCGGAACTTGCCTACTACAGCAAATTCGGCTCCCCCATCTGGAGCGAACCTCGCGGTCTGGCCGCCGGCTACCACTGGCCGCAATACTCCATCCATCGCGGCGCGTTTCAAATGCTCCTCCTCGAAGAAACCATCGCGCGTCTCGGTGCGCACCGCGTCCACACCGGCCATTTCCTCGAATCTTTCAGCGAAGATGCCGACGGCGTCACCGCAACGTTTCTCCCCCAACCCGCAGGTGCCGAAGTGAAGCATCGCGCCGACGTCCTGATTTCCGCCGAAGGCATTCACTCCGTCGCCCGCCGCACGTTCTATCCCAACGAAACACAACCCGAGTACTCCGGTCGCGTCCTCTGGCGCGGCACCACCGAAGCGCCGCCTTTTCTTACCGGCAGATCCATGATCATGGCGGGCTATGCAAACCGTAAGTTCGTCGCCTATCCGATCCGCGAAACCAACCCCCAAACCGGTCGCGCCCTCATCAACTGGGTGGCCGACGTTTACGTCGGCGGTGAAGCCCCGCCACCCCGCGACTGGAACCGCCGCACCGAAATCGATATCGTGCTCCCACACTTTCACGACTGGCACTTCGACTGGCTCGACGTACCCGCCCTCATCAAAGGCGCGAGCGCCGTTTACGAATACCCATTCGTCGATCGCGACCCGCTCCCCCGCTGGAGTTTCGGCCGCGTGACTCTGCTCGGCGACGCCGCGCACCCCATGTATCCGATTGGTTCAAACGGTGCCTCACAGGCGATTCTGGATGCGGCAGCCGTTGCCAACGCTCTGGTAACCCACACCGATCCGGTTGCCGCGCTGAAAGCCTATGAGAATGAGCGCCTCGACAAGACCGCTGCACTCGTGCTCAGCAATCGCAAGCAGGGCCCGGAGATCGTGATGCAGATGGTGGAAGACCGCGCACCACGGGGCTTTGCGCAGCTTTCCGACGTGATTAGTCGCGAAGAACTCGAAGAAGTAGCCAACCGCTACAAGGCGATTGCCGGCTTTGAACGCGACCGCCTGAACGCGCAAATAGTCGCGAAGTAGACAGACACACATACTCCCCAACCGAATCGGTAATACCTCCGAAATCTTCGATGGGCCAATAGCGTTTTCCAATTCTGAGATGAGCCTGAAGGACGAGGTTAACAGGCGGGGTTGAGTCTCCTTTCGTTTTTGGTGTTGGACATAGACAACAGAGCGTGGGAAAGTGGGAATCCTGCCTTTGGATTTCCATTTTTCCACGCGGCGGCACGTCGGGACTGCGGAAATGTGGAAATCGCATTGGCGATTTCCAAGGGCTCGTGGGCTGCGAGGGAAAACCTGCTTTTGGTTTTCCTCGTAGTCCATAGCCCGGCATTTCCGCAGTTCTTTTCTTCTGCGTGAAACTTCATGCGCTCCGCCTTTGTTCAAAGCCGGCGAACAACTGCTGTTTCGCTTTGCGCATCTTTGTCGCCGCTCCGGTATCGCTGTCAGCGGCGGCCAGCCGGTCCAGTTGCTCCACCGTCTCGTCATCTTTCAGAAAACCGGCCAGTCCGGGTAACTGGCGCAGTATTTCCCACGGCGTCGCGTACCAGTTGTAGACACTGACGGTCTTGCCCTTGCTGTCCTTTTTCGTTTCCGGCACGCCGCACGGCCGGTGAAAGTTCAGGTAAGGGTTGAAGTGCGTTTCGTAAAATGCATTGATCGCTGCCGCGTGTTCCTTTGCCATGTGGTCGAATCCCATATGCTTGCGAATCACGCTGCCATTCTTCGACTCCACCAGCCCGTTGTCGTTGGACTTCCGCGGCCTCGATTTCGTCTGTTCGATCAGCAGCTTGTTCAGCAGTTCAGCCACAACATGGTTGATGAACTCGCTCCCGTTGTCGGTATGAAAGCCGAGAATGCGGAATGGAAACTGCTTCAGAAGCCGCTCCAGCAGGGGCTTCAGATAGCTTTCCGAAATATGCTCCACCGCGCCCACGATCTCAAACTGCGTGACTTCATCCACCAGATTGATGTGATAAACACCCTTCACTCCGTCCTGATCGCCCTGATGCACCGTATCCACGCGCAGATATCCCGGTCTCCCTCCCGGCTCCGGTTTGCGCCGTACTCCGATCGCCACCGCTGTTGGCCTGGTCTTGCTGAAGACCATCACCCGTTCCCGGTAGCTGCGCAGTTGCCGCAGATTGTAAATATGCGCCGACGAGATGTGCGCCAGCCGCTCGTAGCGGGCGTCGGCGAATTCGTAATAACCGCGATACAGAAGCTTCCGCGTAGCCGGTCCGCTCAGGGTTTCGTGTGCTTCGTCCACTTCCGCCAGCAGCGCTACGTCGACCGGAAGATACGTTACCGTGAATCGCTTGCCCCGGCCCCGGCTCACCACGATCGTACCGTCGGCTACATACTGAGCCACCAGTCGTGTTGCCTGCGCCCGGCTCAATCCCGTCACCTTCGATATGTATCCTTTCACCAGTCCCTTATCCGCGCGCGGCAGGCTGGAATAGCTGTGCCAGCAGAGCGTCGCCTGCGTCCATTCGTAGATTTCCCTCTGCGACCGGCCTTTGAAAGTCACCCCTTCGCTGCCTTCCATGAATGCCTGGATCTGCTCCAGGCTCTGCTGTTCGCCTTTGATCATGCTGATGTTCAATCCCCAGCATCTGCTTCCCTCTCCTTCAGGCTCATCCGGCGTTGGAAACGCCTTGCCCCTTCAGGCTCATCTGGCGTTGGACAAGACTCCAATAGCGCAGCACTTCCCAAAGGGTCTATGCTGAGGGTTCTACTCCGGTCCGTGCAGAGGCTAAGTTGCAGGAGATTCCGGACTCCAAAAGCAAACCCCGCCATTACCGGGCGGGGTCTGCGCGTCAACCTGGAGTAGAAAGGAGAACGCTTATGCTTCTTCTGATGTTGTTGCTCGTACGTCTGCTTGTAAAGAGACTGCGACGACTGGGCATCAAAATCGACTTCTGGTTTTGAGCCTTAGCCATGGGGGTCAGCGTCTTGCGGTCGCTGGCCTCCACAGCATCAATTTACCACATTTTCGCCCTCGCACCAATTACCCCAAATCCGCCGCGGTGGGGCAGAACGTTTTCGTCTGCCCAGAAGGAAAGGTAATACCACCAAAATCTTCAATGGGCCAATAGCGAAACGATTCCCAAAAGGTCTATGCTGAGGGTTCTACTCCGGTCCGTGCAGAGGCTAAGTTGCTGGAGATTCCGGACTCCAAAAGCAAACCCCGCCATTTAGGGGCGGGGTCTGCGCGTCAACCTGGAGTAGAAAGGAGAACGCTTATGCTTCTTCTGATGTTGTTGCTCGTACGTCTGCTTGTAAAGAGACTGCGGCGACTGGGCATCAAAATCGACTTCTGGTTTTGAGCCTTAGCCATGGGGGTCAGCGATCAGCAGTCGCTGGCCTCCACAGCATCAACTTACCACATTTCCCTCCCCTCGCCAATACCCCCAAATACCAGCCAACCGCCTTGCCGGAAGCCAGTCACAACGATTTCAAAATATCTCACCAATCGAATCAGTGCCTTGCGAGCCGCACACCCCTCGACCCTCTTTCCGCGTGGTATTTTTTCGGGCAGGGACAACTGCATGCACAGATGCCGACAAGCTACGGACGGGCCGGTAAAAACGCACACCGCCAAATTGGCTTCGATTTGTAATTTCACATTTCGAGGCGCGAAATGTCCCAACCGCCTTTGGGTTGGGATCTCTCAGGGTCCGGCACCACGAACCGCCAACCACCTGAAATTGGCTTCGCTTTGTAATTTCACATTTTCCGCTCAGCCGCGGACCAGCGCCCCCAAATCGGCTCCGTTTTGTAAATCCGCAAATCTCATTTTGCCGCAGCGTCCCGAGTCCGGTTCTGACCTGCCGCCCGCCCTGGGACCGACAACCGCTAACCGCAACAATACCCAGGACATCCTTCCGGAACCGATTCGTTTTTTCGAAAGCCTGATTCGCGCCCCGCACATCCCACTTCGCGCCATCCGCCCAGCCAAATCGGCTCCGTTTTGTAATTTCACGTTTTGCGTCCATCGGCGAATCTGCGGGAGTAGCACGCACCCGCCTGGCCACGTAACCGCTAACCACCACATTCCCCGCAACTTCCGCGCAAATCGGATTCGTTTTTTCGACCACACATTTCACACCGCCTGTGCCGCACCTCACAGAGCCCTTGCTCCATCCAAACGCAAAACGGACAACGGTAAACCGAAAACGCCAAACGCCATGATAACCTTGGTATTTCCGGTTGTACCTTTATATATGTCCGCTCGTGTGAGCGAAGCTTTCGTCCTGCAAACCTGGCCATACCGGGAAGCGGATGCCGTGGTCAGCTTCTTCACCCGCGACCATGGCAAGCTCCGGGGCATTGCACGTCGCGCAAGGCGGCCAAAAAGTGGTTTTGGTGCCGGCTTGGAACGGCTTTCGCAAATCAGAATGTCTTACTACCAGAGAGAGAATCGCGAACTTGTCACCATCGATTCGTGCGAACTGATCCAGTCGCAATTCTCCGTCATTCGCGATTTCTCCGGTTCCTGCGCCCTCGATTTTCTCGCCGAAGTCTCCGAACAGATCCTGCCCGCCAATGAACCAGGCGAACGCCAGTTCCGCCTGCTCGCCTCCGTCCTCGAACATCTGCGCTCCACCTCGCCCGGTTCCGTATGGCGCGCCGTCACGTACTTCAGCCTCTGGACGGTCCGGCTGGCCGGCTTCCTCCCTGAAATGCATGTCTGCCTCGGCTGCGGCACGTGGCTCGAAGACCCCGAATACCCCGTCCGCGCTTTCTTCAGCCGATTCAGCGCCGGTCTGCATTGCCAGGATTGCCGCCGCGAACTGCACCTCAGTAACGCCTGGGAGATGTCGCAGGAATCCCGCACCATTGCCCAGGAGATGCTCCGCTCTCCGGTTGGCGAGTTACCCGAACGCAACTGGACGCAGTCCACCGCGGCCGATCTCCGCCGTTTCCTCGCCCAGCGCATCGAAACTCATATTGAACGAAAACTGATCACCGCCCCGGTGCTGGAAGCCGCCGCCTGATCCCGCCCCCCGCTCTATCCACACGATCTATTGACCCAATGCCCACTCCGAACGCACTTACGCTCCAGCAGATGATCCTCCGGCTGAAACAATACTGGGGCGAACGCGGCTGCATCATTCAGGAACCGTTCGACATGGAAGTCGGCGCCGGCACCATGTGCCCCGAAACCTTCCTGCGCGTGCTGGGCCCGAAGCCCTATCGCACCGCCTACGTACAGCCCAGCCGCCGCCCGGCCGATGGCCGCTATGGCGATAACCCGAACCGCCTTTACAAACACATGCAGCTCCAGGTGATCCTGAAGCCCACTCCGGCGGACGTGATCGAGCAGTACATGGGCAGCCTCGAAGCGATTGGCATCGATCTCCGCAAGCACGATATCAAGCTCGAAGAAGACAACTGGGAATCGCCCACGCTCGGAGCCTGGGGCGTCGGTTGGCAGGTGATGCTCGATGGTCTGGAGATCACGCAGTTCACTTACTTCCAGCAGTGCGGCGGAATCGACCTCGATCTGATACCCGCCGAAATCACCTACGGCATCGAACGCCTGACTGCGTTCCTCCAGGGAGTTGACAGTCTCTACGACATTGAGTGGACGCCCGGCGTCACCTATCGCGACGTCCGTTACACCGACGAACTGCAATACTCCGTCTACAACTTTGAAGCAGCCAATGTCCCGGTTCTCTGGAAGCTGTTCGACATCCACGAAAGCGAAGCAAAACGGCTGATCGACGATTACGACAAGACGGCCCGCTACCCGTTACTGGCGGCCTACGACCATGTCCTCAAATGCAGCAATCTCTTTAATACGCTCGATGCGCGCGGTGCCATCAGCGTGACCGAGCGCGTGGGCGTGATTGGCCGAGTGCGAAGACTAGCGGTAGGAGTAGCCGAAGCCTGGGTCGACCAGCAAGCGGTAGTGGCCGCGGCAGCGGAGGTGGCAGCATGAACGTAAACTACCGAACCGCGACTGGCAAGGAGCGGCACTCCCGCTCACTGGGCGAACTAATCTGCCAAACCACCCGCAACACCCACTCGGAGGCAACCCGATGAACCTCCTCTTAGAAATTGGTTGCGAAGAAATTCCCGACTGGATGCTCGCGGGAGCCCTCGAACACCTAAGCGCCGCCCTCGGCGAGCTCACAAAGAATCTCCGCCCAGCCGACGCCGCCATCCGCACCGACGCCACCCCCCGACGTCTCGTAGTCCGAGCCGAAGGCCTGATCGCGCGCCAACCCGATTCCGAAGAGCGTGTCTGGGGCCCGGCGAAATCCGCGCCCGCGCCAGCCGTCGCCGGCTTCGCAAAAAAACAAGGCGTCGATCCCGCCCAACTCGAAATCCTCTCCGACGGCAAAGCGGAAAAATACAGTTACCTCCGCAAAATCGCAGGACGAGCCACAACCGAAATCCTCGCCGAAGCCCTGCCGCAACTGATCCTGAAGACGCCCTTCCCCAAGACCATGCTCTGGCCGGGAAAAGGCGGCGCACGCTTCATCCGCCCCATCCGCTGGGTAGTAGCGCTGCTCGACAATCAAGTCATTCCATTCGAAATCGCCGACGTGAAATCCGGCAACGAATCGAGCGGCCATCGCAAACTCGGCGCGTACCGTTTCCATGTCACCTACGAAAACTTCGAAGACCAGCTCCGCGCCAACTTCGTGATCCTCTCCGCAGAAGAACGCAAGAAGCGAATCCGCGCTGTACCCACAAAGTACAAGTGCGATACCGACTTGCTGGACACGTTAGTCAACCTGACCGAGTGGCCCACGCCAATCACCGGCAACTTCGATCCCGAGTTTCTTAATCTGCCGGCCGAAGTCCTGGCAACAGTGATGAAGGTCCATCAGAAGTTCTTCTCCGTAGTCGGTCCGGACGGCAAAGACGGGCAACTCGCCCCGAAATTCGTGGCAGTCACGAACACCGATGGCGATCCCGATGGCCTGATCGTCCGCGGCAACGAAAACGTGCTCCGCTCGCGCTTCAAAGACGCACAGTTCTTCTGGGATGCCGATCAAAAGCGGAAACTCTCGGAGCGCGTCGCTGACCTGGCAAACGTCACATTCCAGGCGAAGCTCGGCTCCTACCTCGAAAAGACCAACCGCACAGTCGCGCTGGTGAAAGAACTCGGCGGCAACGCAAACGCTGAACGGGCCGCATTACTCGCCAAGAGCGACCTCACCACTGAACTGGTGAAAGAATTCACCGAACTCCAGGGCGTCGTCGGCGGCCTCTACGCAAAAGCGCAGGGCGAGCCGGAAGAAGTCGCCACCGCGATCTACGATCACTACAAGCCCGTCAGCATGGACGGCGATATTCCGCGCGGGCAGACCGCCCAGTTGGCAGCAATTGCCGATAAACTCGACACGCTTCGCGGCTGCTTCAGCGTTGGCATGATTCCAAGCGGTTCGAAAGATCCGTTCGCACTCCGCCGGGCCGCACAGGGCATTGTCAAGATCGTAGTGGAAGGTAAGCTCCGCCTACCGATTCGCCAGTTACTCGGCGGCGATGCGGCACTCGAAGAATTCTTCTTTGATCGCGTCCGTTACTACTTCCGCGAAATCCGCGGCTTCAAGTACGACGAAGTGAACGCTGTCCTGGCCGCCAGTTCAGCAGACCTCGTCGATATCGACGAGCGCCTCACTGCGTTACAACAGGTTCGCCCCACAGCGGACTTCGAACCTCTCGCGGCAGCTTTCAAACGCATCAGCAATATACTGCGTCAGTCCGGCCTCTCCGGTGAAGGCATCGCGGTCAATCCGGCGCTGCTCGAAGCCGGTCCCGAAACAACGCTGTACCAGCGGTTCACCGCAGTCGCCGACGAACTTCGCGGCCTGCCCGACTACGCTTCCAAACTCGAACGCATCGCTTCATTGCGTCCGGCCGTCGACCACTTCTTCGACAAAGTCATGGTGAACGTCGAGAATCCCGACGTTCGCCAAAACCGGCTCGCGCTGCTTTACAGCGTCCTGACCGGGTTTTCCACCATCGCGGATTTTTCAGAAATCGTAACTACCTCTCAGGAGAACAAATGAGTAAGAACGTATATTCCTTCGGCGGCGGTACCGCCGACGGCCACGGCAAGATGAAAGAGATCCTCGGCGGCAAGGGCGCCGGTCTCGCCGAAATGTGTCGCGCCGGACTTCCCGTCCCGGCCGGCTTCACCATCGCTACCCACGTCTGCAACATCTACTTCGAAAACCAGAAGCAGATCCCGGACGAGATCCACAAGGAAATCGACAAGTGCCTGGTCAAGCTCGAAAAGACCATGGGCCAGAAGCTGGGCGATGCGAAGAACCCGATGCTCCTCAGCGTCCGCTCCGGCGCCAAGTTCTCCATGCCTGGCATGATGAACACCATTCTCAACCTCGGCCTCAACGACGAAACCACCGCCGGTCTCGCCGCCAAGTCCGGCAACGAACGCTTCGCCTACGATTGCTATCGCCGCTTTATCCAGATGTTCGGCGAAGTCGCCCTCGATATCGAGATGGAACACTTCGACGAAATCTTTGATGCCCGCAAGGCCAAAGTGAAGGCGAAGAGCGACACCGCTCTGACCGCGGATGACCTCAAGGCCATCATCGTCGACTACAAAAAGCTCGTCCTCAAAGCAACGAAGAAGCCCTTCCCGATGGATCCGCGCGAGCAGCTCACGCTGGCCGTCGGCTCGGTGTTTGGCTCGTGGTGGAACGACAAGGCCAACTACTACCGCAAGATGGAAAAGATCCCGGACGATATCGGCACCGCCGCCAACGTCCAGGCCATGGTGTTCGGCAACATGGGTGACAACTGCGCCACCGGCGTCGGTTTCACGCGCGATCCCGGTACCGGCGAAAAGGTGTTCTACGGCGAATTCCTGCTCAACGCGCAGGGCGAAGACGTCGTCGCCGGCATCCGCACCCCGGAACCGATTTCCGATCTTCAGGTCGTCATGCCCGAAGCCTTCCAGCAGCTCGTCGACATCACGACGAATCTGGAAAAGCACTACAAGGACATGCAGGATTTCGAGTTCACCATTCAGGAAGGCACGCTTTACATGCTGCAGACCCGCAATGGTAAGCGCACCGGTCCGGCCGCCGTCCGCATCGCGGTCGACATGGTGGAAGAAGGCATGATCTCGAAGGAAGAAGCCATCATGCGTGTGGCTCCCGCCCAGCTCGATCAGTTGCTGCACCCGGTCTTCGATCCGAAGACGCTCAAGGAACTCGTCAAGCTCACCACCGGCATTTCGGCCTCGCCCGGCGCGGCCGTGGGTCGCGTTGCGTTCTCGGCGGAAGATGCCGTCGTCATGTCCGAATCCGGTCCCGTCCTGCTGGTCCGCAAGGAAACCACACCGGACGACATCCACGGTATGGACGTTGCCCGCGGCATTCTGACCGCCATCGGCGGCAAGTCCAGTCACGCGGCCGTTGTGGCCCGCGGCATGGGCCGCCCCTGCGTGGTCGGCGCATCCGGCATCAAGATCGACGAGAAGAAGAAGGTCTTCACGGCGGTTGTCGACGGCAAGACCATCACAGTGAAAGAAGGCGACTTCATTTCACTCGATGGCACCATCGGCGACGTTTACGCCGGCCACGCCAAGACCATGGAACCGAACCTCGCACACGCGTCGGTTGGTAAGTTCATGGGCTGGACGGACGAATTCCGCGGCAGCTTCGGCGTCCGCGCGAATGCCGATATCCCGCGTGACGCGAAGGTTGCGCGCGCATTCGGTGCCGAAGGCATCGGCCTCTGCCGCACGGAACACATGTTCTTCGCGGAAGATCGCCTGCCGTTCGTGCAGCAGATGATTCTGGCGCGCGACATCACCAATCGCAAGAAGGCCCTCGCCAAGCTCCTGCCCATGCAGCGCTCGGACTTCGCCGGTCTCTTCAAGGCGATGGACGGCTTCCCCGTCGTCATCCGTACGCTCGATCCGCCACTCCACGAGTTCCTGCCCAAGCGCGAGAACCTCATGGTGGATAACGCGGTCCTCCCGTACGCCGACGCCAAGGTCAAGAAGGAAATCTCCGACCGCTACGGCATCCCGGTGAAAGAACTGAAGAAAGTTCTGCCGGAACTGCTCTCGCGCGTGGAAGAGCTCCACGAATTCAACCCGATGCTCGGCCACCGTGGCTGCCGTCTCGGCGTCACCTACCCCGAGATCACGGAGATGCAGGCCCGTGCCATCTTCGAGGCCGCCGTTCAGGTCGCGAAGAAGGGCATCAAGGTCATCCCCGAAGTCATGATTCCGCTGATCGGTTCCGTGGAAGAACTGAAGAACCAGAAGAACATTGTGGTTCGCGTTGCCGAAGAAGTCTTCGCCAAGGCGGGCATCACCGTTCACTACATGGTGGGAACCATGATCGAAATCCCGCGTGCGGCTCTCACAGCGGATCGCGTGGCGGGCGAAGCGGAGTTCTTCTCCTTCGGCACCAACGATCTCACCCAGACCACCATGGGCCTCTCCCGCGACGACTATACGAAGTTCCAGAAGGACTACGAAGAAGCGAAAATCTTCAAGGCCGACCCGTTCGCGGTGCTCGATCAGGAAGGCGTGGGCAAGCTCGTCAAGATCGCAGTAGATGCCGGCCGCAAGGCTCGTCCCGATCTCGAAGTCGGCATCTGCGGCGAACACGGCGGCGAGCCGAGTTCAGTGCAGTTCTGCCAGCGGGTCGGCATGAACTACGTGTCCTGCTCCCCGTATCGTGTGCCGATCGCACGCCTCGCGGCTGCGCAGGGCGCGATCGAAGCGAGAAACGGCAAGAGCGAATCACGCACTGCCTAGTGTGCGTCTGAAGCGACAGGTTGTGGAAAAAGCGGCGCGCAAGCGCCGCTTTTTTTGCGCTCCGCGCAGGGCAGTCGCCAAACCGCAAAAAAACCTGCGAAAGTGGGCTGTTTTCGAACATTTCCTCTTTACTTCGCTCTCCGGCTTCCCGTATGATGATATCGACGTGCCTGAACGAAGTGCTTCGAAGCCCTGTAAATAAAGGCCCAGAGACGAGTTCTCACGCTATCAAATCGGGAGGTTGAATGGCCACAACAAAGAGAATGACGCAGACCCAGCTGGTTCGCTCGCTGGCGGAAGCGTGTGAGTTGACGAACAAGCAGGCGCGCGCAGTGCTGGATAGTCTGTCCAGCCTGGCGATCAGCGAAACAAAGAAGAACGGTCTTTTCGTACTGCCCGGCCTCGGCCGGCTGGTGCGTGTGGATCGCAAGGCCCGCATGGGACGCAACCCGGCCACTGGCGAATCGATCAAGATTGCCGCCAAGAAGGTGGTGAAGTTCCGCATTGCGAAGTCGGCCAAAGACGCGATCGTTCCGCCAAAAGTTAAGAAAGCTTAGTTGTTTAAAAGAGCTTAGCTCAAAGCGTATCAAAAACTGAAACCCCCGCAAACGACCTGTTCAGGCGTTTGCGGGGGTTTATTTTTGCTTCAGAACTTTGTCGCGGAGCCGCTGCCGCCCATCTTGCCGGCGACTAACTATCCAATTCGTTGCATGGAAGACCGTCGCACCGGAGAGCGACGGCGTGAAGCCTACTCCGGCTTCTTGGGCTCATCTTCCTGTTCTTTCATGGCGTGCTTAAATTCCTTGATGCCCTGGCCGAGACCCTTGGCCATCTCAGGAAGTTTCTTGCCGCCGAACAGAACCAGGAAGACCACTGCGATCACTACGATTTCAGGACCACCCAGACCGAACGGGCCAGCGGTTTGAAAGTTTTGTGGAATCTGCATGTAACGGGCTACCTCAGAGACTATTGTAACTGACCGCACATCGCTGAACTGGCTCGTGGCATCCGCCGCTCTAAACTGGAGCTATATGTCTTTGGTCATTGCAGGTCGAACTTTCCGATCCCGTCTGCTGATCGGCACCGGGAAATACCGCAGCTTCCAGGAAATGGCGCGCTGTCATGCCGCCTCCGGCGCCGAGGTGGTCACGGTCGCCGTCCGCCGCGTCAATCTGACGGACCGCACAAAAGAGTCGCTGCTCGATTTCATTGACCGCGACCACATGTTTATTCTGCCGAACACCGCTGGCTGTTACACGGCGGATGACGCGATTCGTACGGCTCGCCTGGGCCGCGAAGTCGGCCTGTCGAACTGGGTGAAGCTGGAAGTGATCGGCGACGAGCGAACGCTCTTTCCGGATAACGCCGGCCTGCTCGAAGCAACCCGCGTGCTGGTGAAGGAGGGCTTCGTCGTCCTGCCCTACACGAACGACGACTTGGTGAACGCGCGCCGTCTGATCGACGCCGGGGCCGCCGCTGTGATGCCGCTCGCCGCGCCAATCGGCTCGGGCCTGGGCATTCAGAACACGACCAACCTGCGAATCCTGCGCGAGATGATCACGGAAGTTCCTCTGATTGTCGATGCCGGCGTAGGAACGGCTTCAGACGCGGCGCTGGCCATGGAGCTGGGTGCTGACGGCGTTCTGATGAACACCGCCATAGCGGCAGCGGAAGACGCCGAGAAGATGGCATTGGCGATGAAGCTTGGAATTGAGGCAGGGCGACTGGCCTTCGAGTCCGGCCGCATGGAGAAGAAGCTCTACGCCAGCGCGTCGAGCCCGCTGGCTGGCGTTATCGGAAGGTAGAAACTGCGATTTGAATGCGAAGATCTGCCGGAGACGGGACTGGTGCTGGTACCCGCATCGTGGCCGGACTACGATCGGCTGCTGAAGGAAATCCAACCGGGCCTCGAAGCCCCGTCCGCGCGAGCAGCCCGGAGCGAGACCTCGGCGATTCTGATCAACCGCAGTGACAAGCCGGTGGTGGCGCTCTGTATGACGTGGCTCTATGAGGAGACCGACGGCCGGAAGTATTCGGGCTCATGGACTCAGCGGTCGACGTCCGGGCAGGCAATTCTGCCTGGGTCGGTGCGCTGCATCCGCGACCCAGATGGCAAGAGCACCGTCCGGACGAGAACGCTCCAGTCGGTGACGTTAACCCTTGACGGCGCATTTTTCGGGGACGGCGAATTTGTCGGCCCCAATCGCGCCGGACTTTGGGAGCGAGTTACGGAACGAGCGCACACCCGACTCGCAGTAGCGCTGGCAGCACGCAACGCCCGTGATCGGGGCATGTCAAGCGCGGATGTCCTGAAGCGAGTGACGGAGTTAACGGGCGCGGCCCCTTCCAGCCCCCCTCGACCGCCTCGTCCACCAAGACTTTGGACGGATACGCCCAGCCGGAAAGAGGTTCAGCACAGGGAGTTGCAGATGCGCGCCTGGGAGATCGAATTGCGACGTCAGACTCTGAGCGACGAGCAAACTGTCGAATGGCTCGTCTCAGAGACAGACACCGTCCTGCCGAATTTGAGGAAGCGTTAAGTACGGAGGGAATGCTGGTGGCGGCGCGCAGACTCGAACTGCGGACCTACGGATTATGAGACCGTCGCTCTAACCGGCTGAGCTACGCCGCCGAATACATCAGTTTAGCATTTGATCTTCTACAGACTACATCAGGCTACAGCGAGGCCCCGCAGACATATACACCGGTTCTGACTAACCCGCCGGGCATGTGGTTGGGCCTGCTCCCGGCGCAGTCGCGCCCGCTGTGGTGTTGACGTTGTGGGTCTGGTTGACATCAGGAATTCAACCCCTGGGCAACATTTGCGACGAGCCTCGAAATGCGGAAGAGAGCAGCCCAATCCTCAGGTGCCAGAGCGTCCCGCAATTGATCCTGGGCCTTCTTCCATTCCGGCAACGCCAGAGCAAGCCGCTCACGTCCGGCGGGAGTCAGTTCAAACTGCCGTTTGCGGCGGTCGAGTCCAATGGAGGATACAATCCAACCATATCGTTCGAGGAGTCTGAGGTTGCGGGAAACAGTCGTTTTGTCCAAGCCGAGATGCCGCCCGAGTTCGGTCTCGCTACCGGAACCGAGCTTGCCGAGTGTCATCAGCAATATGAATTGCGGTGCTTCGATTCCCGCACCTCGCAATCGACTGTCGTATAACTGCGTCAGCCCACGTGCCATCTGACGGGCCGTTGCGCAGGCGCAGGGGAGTTCGGCAAGCGTGGCCGCTCCCCGTTCTTTTGCAACGCGTGTCACTGCTTCTTTTCGCCTTGAGGCTGCCCCAGCGCTAAGCCTTCGCCCAGCAATACTCGCAGCGGCATCAGCGGGCGGAGAACCATGAAGTCCAGATTTGCAAAGTTCCCTTTTGAAAGCGGGAGGCCATCCATCAGCGACCTGGCTTCTTCGACGGTGGCGCAGTTCATGACGAAAACTACGCCCTTACCATCGCCTCTGGAATACCATTGTTGAATTTTGCCATCGAGATAAAGCCGAACCGTGGCGCGGACCTCTTCCGGCATGACCTTCGATAGCTGGGCCATATCTGCGTCGGGTTTCACGATGAGATTGACCAAAACGGCGGTAGCCGGCGAACTGGGCGGTGACTGGGCAAATAAAGGTAATGAAAGCCCGCCGAGAAGAACTGCGAAGACCGGCATCCGGAAGATGTTGTTGGCGATAAAGCGCATTGGGAAAAGCCTCCTGCCCAGAAATAGTAGCATATGCAACCAATTTGTCAACCATACGTTGCGTGCGACACTTGGATCTGGCAGACGCCGGATGGATAGCCGCTCGCGCAAGTGAGAGGAAAGTCCGGTCTCCACAGGGCAACGTGCCGGCTAACGGCCGGGGGGGATCTCTCAAAGGGATCTTTACGGAAAGTACCACAGAAAATATACCGCCTGATTCCTTTCGGGGGATTCGGTAAGGGCGAAAAGGTGCGGTAAGAGCGCACCGCGGACGGAGCAATTCGTCTGGCAGGGTAAACCCCACGCGGAGCAAGACCAAATAGGGGAGGAGGAGCTGCCCGCTCCGTTATACTTCCGGGTAGGTCGCTTGAGCCACGCAGTAATGCGTGGCCTGGATGAATGGCTATCGCCCGCAAGGGTACAGAAACCGGCTTATAAGACGGCGTCTGCCAGTAACTTTTCCTTACATAACGCTGCTGGCTCTTGTGTTCGAATAGGAAGAGCCATGCGCTCTTTCAGGATTTCCCGTCCGATCTCAGCCACCCTGCTGGTTACATTCTTTTTTGCCTGCTGCCAGGCCGCGCAAAATACCGGCGATACCCCACCTGGGCTTCTTGTGCGCAACGAACCGGAATACTCTGCGGAGGCGGCGCGGGTGCGGGCGCAATCGATCGTAATGCTGAGTATCGTCATCGGTGAAGACGGCAAAGCACGCGATGTCCGCGTGGCTAACGGCGCGGGCTTCGGACTTGATGAGAAGGCGATTGAAGCGGTGGAAACCTGGGTGTTCAAGCCTGCCACGAAAGACGGCAAGCCAGTTCCCTACCCCGCCAATATTGAAATGAACTTCAATATGCGCGTGCGGGATCCGGAAGACCACACCGGACAGTTGGTGCGGCTGAACTTCACGCTGCCAGCCAATGCCAACCGGCCTGAACTGATCGTCGGCAAGCTGCCGGGTAATCCCACAAGCGGCGGCGATCAGGCGCTGAAGTTTCATCTACAGGTGGATGCCCAGGGCGTGCCGAAAAATGTGACGGCCCTCAGTTCGACCGACAAAGTGTGGGAGAAACAGGTTCAGAAGGTAGTTCAGACGTGGCGTTTCCGCCCGGCGTCGCTGGATGGAAAGGACATTGCCGCCGAAGCCGACTTCGTGATGGAGCACACCGGCACGGATGAGGTGCCTCCGGTGCAGGTCACGCTTCAGGTTCCCGAAGAAGAGAAGACTCTGATTCGCCGCTTTCCCGCCCCGGTGCAGGTAGCCGGACTGATTTCGCGGAGCCACCATACAGCGACGCGTCTTGAGAACGGAACTGTTCTGATTGCCGGAGGTGCGGCGCACCGCAACGAATCAGGTCCGGGCGCGGTCGACTTCTATGCCTTGCAATCGTCGCAGATCTTCGACTGGGCGACGCGGCGAATCGTGAACACCAGCGAACTTCTGACAGCACGACAGAATCACACGGCCACGCTGCTGAAGGATGGAACGGTGCTGATCGCGGGCGGCCGGAGCGATGCACCACTGGCAAGTGCGGAAATCTTCGATCCTTCCACCGGAAAATTCTCAACTACGGGGAACCTTCACGAAGCGCGTGATTCCCACTCTGCATCCCTGCTGCCTGATGGACGTGTTCTCATTTGCGGCGGAACTGGCGTGGGGAATAAGTACCTGGCTTCCGTGGAGATCTATGAGCCTCGTACGAAATCGTTTGTTTCAGCAGGCAACATGACGACGGCAAGATCCTCTTTCCAGGCGGTTGTACTGAAGAATGGAGTGCTGCTGCTGGGTGGCTTCGGCGCGGCTGGCGGGACAGCCGAGATCTACGATCCTGCGCGTGGCACGTTTCGCGCCGCGGGAAACCTGACGGCGGCACGATACGGATTTTCCGCCACGGCGTTACCCGATGGCAAGGTTCTGGTAGCCGGCGGAAGCTTTTCCTCCAGCACGGGCCCGGCGACGAACACGGCTGAGATCTACGATCCCACGACCGGCGCGTTCCATGCCACGGGAGCTCTGACTGAAGCACGGGAGTTTCACACCGCGATGGCGCTCGAAGACGGACGCGTGTTGATCTCTGGCGGCATTCCCGGTTCACCTGGAACTCCGATCGCTGTCACCGAGGTTTATGATTCTGTAGCCGGGTCGTTCGCGGCTGGATCGACGCTGGCTGGCCGGCACACAGGACACACGAGCACACTCCTGCAGGATGGCGGCGTGCTGATCACTGGCAGCGGATTAGTGGGCCAGGGCACGAGCGCGGAGCTGATCCGGGTCAACTAAGCGCCCCTCCGAAATATACTGGTCTCGGAGAAGTAACCAGGACAAATGAAAACAGTCACTATCGTGGGTGCCGGTATTGTGGGCCTTACCTCGGCCTGGCGCCTCGCACAACACGGCTGGCAGGTCACGGTGTTTGACAAGCGCGAAGCTGTCGCAGAGGCCAGTTGGGCAGCCGCCGGCATGCTCGCTCCGGGCGGTGAAATCGACTCCAACACCGCACTCGCAAAGATGGCGCTGCACAGCCTCAGCATGTACCCCGTCTTTGTGCGGACTCTGGAAGTGGAATCCGGCGTCACGATCGAATACCGGGATTGCGGTGCCGTCGAAGTGGCCTTCGACGATAAAGAACTTTCGGAACTGACGGCGAAGGCCGCGCGACAGGCCGTGGGCGGCATCCAGTCGGAACCGTGCCGTTATCGCGACTGGGCAGCCCGCAGTTACCCCAGCGATGCCACGGTGGACCCCCTCAGCATCAACGCGGCATTGCTGGCAGCCTGCCGCGCCCGCGGCGTCGTCCTTCGGGAACATGAGCCCGTGACAGAAGTCCTGCCAAACGGTTCCGGCGTGCGAACGGCGGAGGGTGACTTTCCCTCGGACCGCGTGCTGATCGCGGCGGGTGCCTGGAGTTCAACTCTGATGCCTGGTCTGCCCGAAGTCCATCCGGTGAGAGGCCACCTGCTTTACTTCGAGCTGGAGCCGGGGGTACTGAAGACGATCGTGCGCAACGGCCACACATATGTGTTCCAGCGGGAATCCGGCGGCGTGATTGCGGGCAGTTCGATGGAGCACGTCGGCTATGACCGCACCGTGGACCCTGCGGTTGCCGAAGACATTCATCGCCGCGCGGCACGCCTGGTGCCAGAACTCGCTGGTGTGAAACCGCTCGATTGCTGGAACGGATTGCGTCCCGCGACCGATGCGGGCCCGATCATTGGCCGGGTGGGCGATACCAATATCTGGACTGCCTACGGGCACTTCCGGAACGGCATTCTGCTGGGACCTGAGACAGCGCAGACAATTTCGGACCAGTTTGGCGAAGGCTGAATGGCCGTAGCGTGAGCTACCAGTTCCATTCGATGAGCGAGAGTCCCTGACGCGGCAGACTAAAGTCGAGTCTGGTTTCTTTGGCGATATTCACAGACACCGCGGGCTTGAGCTCCTGAAGCTGTCCCGCAGCTTCGAGTTCCCTGTATTGCGCGGCGGTCGGTAGCTGCGGCGAGCCCATCTTCTTCCACGCTGTCCACGCGTTGCTGTGCGTCTCATCGATGCGGTAGTGGTGCATGATGGCCTTCTTTGCCGCAGCCGGCAGACCGGAGACCTGCAACTGCACCGCAGCATCCGGGCCGGGCAGGTCGTCATCGTGATAATTCCAGACCAGGATGGAAAGCTGATGGTCAGAACGAACGGCAAGCGCATCCACGTCGGGCTTCGCGCCGCGGACACCTTCAGCCTGTATGGACGCTACCGGAATACTGCCGCTGCTTTGCACCGTTACGCGATTGCCCTTCATGCGGGCGGCCATGCGAAACAGATTGAGTACCGGCTTATCGATACCATTTGTGGCAAGGGTACGGAAACCATCGAAGTACGGCTGGTCCTCAAATTCAAAAGCCCACGTGAGCATGCCTTCAATATTGGTCTTCTCGCGGTCCGCCAGTTCGAACATGTTCTTCAGCATGACCGCTTCATATGAAGCATAGAGCGGTCCATTGCGATACGCGTTCTGCGGATAGACGCGCGCTGAGCAGGCGGCGCAGCCTTCGGGGTCGGATTCGCTGACGATGATGGGCAGGTTGCGGAACTTCGGGAAAGACGCCACGATCTGCATGCCCTGCGCGGCGTCCGCCGTGTTCTTTCCCACGCCCATTCTGACGTGGCCATCGATGACCTGGGGCGAACCTTTGGCGTGGTAGGTGATGAAATCGAGCGGTGCGCCGACAGCGCCAGTGGCAGCATTCTTACCCGTGGAGCAATGCTCAAGAAACTGCTTCAGGTAGTTGGCCGCGCGTGCGCTGGCGGGGCCGGTGGTGGCCGGTCCGCCCACTCTTGCGGTGGGCAGCGCGCGCCTCACGCCATCCACGGCGAAATCATAGAGCTGATCGTATTCTTCCGCCGTGCCACGCCAGTAACTGATGTCTGGCTCATTCCAGACTTCCCAATACCATCTCTCCACTTCGGCGCGCCCGTACTTTGCAACGTCGTGCTTCACCCACTGGTACACCAGTTCTCCCCATTTGGCGAAATCCTTCGGAGGGTAAGCCCAGCCCAAATAGTATTGGTTGAAATTGTCGCCGGGCTTCCATTCTGGCTTGTAGGGATCCGGATGAGTGGAGAGCGGCTGCGGCATGAAGCCGATTTCGACGAAGGGTTTCGCACCGGCCTGGATGTAGGTGTCGATGATCCGATCGGAAAGAGTCCAGTCGTAGACAGGCTTGCCTGCCGCGTCTTCCGTGTAAGCGTTGGTGGAGCCCCACTTGAAACCGGCAGTGCCATCACCTGTGGTGAGCATGAAGTGCGTGCGAATGTAGGCGGGCGGGCCGCCTCTTCCTGCCAACGTGGCCAGTTCACCAACCAATTTCCGGCCATTCTTCGCGTAGGTGAAATTTGGCTCATCATAGCCGAAGTAGGTGGAAATCGGTTTATAGGGACCGATCGTTTCCGCGGCATTGACGCGAATGGCGACGGCGTCCTGCGCAAGGGCCGGGGTTACCGGCAGCGAAGCTATCAGCAGGAATGCCGCAGCATAGAAGCGGTTTCTGAATTTTGGTGCCACGGCTGTATCGTACACGAGTCGCCCGGACGCGCGGGCGGGTTGCGTTAACGAAGAAGGTCCGTCAGGCTGGAAGCTTCCAGCAGGCGAAGCGAAATCCGCTCCAGACGAGGCGCGGGAAGCGCTTCAATTCGTTTTCGGACGGTCGGCGATACGGGGCCAAAACGCTGCCCGATCAGCCGCAAAATCGTGGCGCGTTCACCTTCCACACGGCCTTCCTCCAGACCCTTTTGCAGACCCTTTTGCAGGCCTTTCTGCAGACCAATTTCGATGCCCCGGCGGCGTTCTGGTCCGAGCACCTCGTGATCCATGATGTCGTCTAAGATCGGCATTTGCCTGGCCTCCTCTTTGATAACCGGCCCCAGTGTCCTTAAGCCTGCAAGCGTCATCAACTCATCAAAAGCCGATGTCCGCCGACGCGGCCCACACTTCGCTATCCGGCGAAGAATCCGACGGATGGCGGTCTGCTCATCGCGCAACCGTGCCAGCACGGCAATTACATTATCCTCTACACGGCCGCCGGCGATCAACTTGTCGCCGTCGAGTTGTCGGATGTCGACCACACTGCACCGGAAGCTCCACTGCAACGCCTGTAACTCGCCGCTCATCCGCAGCTTATCGCGCCCTACATAGAGCACCACCTGACGCGGCAGCTTTCCCATTTGGCGATGGATGGCCGCCGCGTATTCGAGCATCCTCGAAGCCATTGCCGGATCGTTGGCACTCTGCAACTCAATATGCAGCAACCCGCCGCCGACCGTCTCGCCCAGCATGTCAGCCCTCAGGCTTTGGATCGCAGGAAGCTCCACATTATGCCAGCGTGCAACCGCGCAACCCGTCAATTCGCGCAACGCCGTGCCACTTAACCGCCGCAGGACGCTTTTCAGCGCGGTATCGTATTCGTGCATGAGACTCCGTGCAGGAATATAGTGGCGCACGGCGAGAATATTCTCAGGCGGAGACTGAAGTTCCTAACCTGCTGACCACAGCGGGAACAGATCGCCTGGTGCCTTGCGGCAGGCGTAGACCAGATCCGCTATGCGACGGCGGCGCTCCAGCAGGCGCTCCAGCATCTTCGTGAGGGCCAGCTCATCCTCGCCAATCCAATCCGGCGGGATCTGACTCAGTGCGCGATCCAGCACTTCTTCCGGGAAGTTCATCACACGATGCAGCCAGGGCTCGAAATCATCGATGGACCTCACTCCCGCGTAGACCAAACGCCGGTTGAACAGGCCGGTGATGGCCGATTCCGGGAAATCCCAGTTCGGCCCGTTAAAGGAAAACCCGTGGTCGATCATGAGAGCCACGAAGCCCATCTTTCGAGGCGGAATCCCGGGACGGGCCAGCCAGTCTTTCAACTGTGCGCGGAAGAAGATCGATTGGCGGGCATCGGCGTTCGCAACCCAGCGGTCAAACACGAGCGCGGCAAGAAACTGATCGGCATTGGCTACCTGGCTGAGGAGCGCATCCGGGATGAAATCGTAAATGGCGGTCGAGTTGGGCGTACCCGGATGGCGGGAGCCGAAGTGCCAACCCGGTTCGACCGGAATCTGGCGATTGCCTGTCTCCAGCCGGATGTCCGGGTTCTTATCGAGGAAGTCTCGGGAGAGAACGATCAGGCGGTGTTCCGGCGCGGAGATCTGCAGATGCGAGAGTATTTCGCAGGCAATCCATTCGTTGACAAGAATTCTGCGGTGCTGGGGGTTATTCTGGAACTTGACGATGTAGTAATGACCGTCGTCGGCTTCCAGCAGGTGCGACTGGGCGCCTCCTCTCATCTTCCGGATGAAGTGGCGGGCGTTTACCGGCATGGGCACCGCGGGAAGAGGGAATTCAAATTTGAGGAGAGTATCACTTGCCCGAAGAGACGAAATCGGCGGATGCCACGAAAGACGCAGCCCAGAACAGTGCGGAGAAATCCCGCGATGAAGTGGCGCTGGAACTGATGAAGTTTATTGCCGTGACCACAGGGTACGGAAAAGGAAGTTCGGCGGCGGCTGGTTTCCAGGGGAAGCCATCGAAATCTGCGGAAGAGTATACGGACGCTTTGCTGCAGTTGTTCGAGAAGTGCCGGTCTGTGGTTGCCAAGCCTGTTGTCGCGGCGAAGTAAAAGAGCAAATAAAACTGCCGCGCCCTCCCCGTTACAGCCTTCATTACGAAGGCCTGCAACGAAGGAGTGCGCGGCTCTTTGTTTCTGGTATTCAGCTAAACGAGCTACCTGCAAATCAGCTACCTGCGGGCAGGATTCATCTTCGGTGGAAGTTGGCCAGGCCAGCGGTAACCGAAACAAGGGTTAGCGGCGGCCAGCCTTCTTTGTCGCTTTGGCGGTTGCCTTAGGCGCAGCGGCTTTCTTCACTGCAGGCTTTGCGACCGGCTTAGTTGCAGCCTTCTTTGTTGCAGCTTTCTTGGGCGCAGCCTTTTTGGGGGCGGCCGGCTTTGTTGCAGCCTTCTTCGGCGCAGGCGCTGCGGTCTTCTTCACAATCCCCTTTCCGGCGACTGCCTTGGGATCGGCCTTTTTAACGGCCTTCTGAACTGCAACCTTCTTGACGGCGTTTTTCACGAGTTTTTTCGCTGCTTTCTTTACTGTTTTTTTGACTGCCTTTGATACGGACTTCGCTGGTGCCTTTTTAGCCACGGCCTTTTTCACCGGAGCCTTTTTGGCTGGAGCTTTCTTTGCCGGGGCCTTTTTGGCCGTAGCCTTCTTTACCGGAGCTTTTTTAGCGGGAGCTTTCTTCGCTGGAGCTTTGCTGGCCGGAACCTTCTTTGCTGGAGCCTTTTGGGCCGGAGCGGATGGGGCGACTGGTGCGGACGCAGAGGCCTTGCGTGCCTTCTTAGCTGGCTTGCGTGGCGGAGCGGAAACTACGGGCTCGGATACGGGAGCCACTTCCACCAATTCCACCACTTCCACTTCCGTGATCATGATCGGAGAAGCCACTATAACAACGGCGTCGTCTTCTTCGTCGTCTTCGAGTTCGCCGTCCTCATAGTCGTCGAGCTTGGCGGGTTCGCCTCCCTCGTCGTCATAGTCCCGAAAGTCTTCCATCTCATCCTCGTCTCGGGCAACAAGCTTCAGATCCTCAAACATTCCGTCAGCCTCCTGATTCGGCACAATCATCATTAGCATACCTGTTTTTAAATTGCCTGCAACAGTCCTGGCGCATTTTTAGGCGAAATTTTCTAAAGAAAGTGCCTGCGATGCCGTTAAAACGGGCAGGGACACCCGTAGAGGGTGTTGCCAGGGCAAATGCAGGCAGGGCGACGCCGGCATCAGATGTTCTACCGGATCAGGGCAGCAACTGGCTGTCCGGCACTGGAGTGGGCGGGCGGCTTGCCGTTCACCGACGGTTTCTTCGCCATTTTGGCAACCGGACCAGATGGCGCTGACTGGGCCCTGGCAGTCACAACCGGCTTGCGCCCACGTTTTGTCTTCGTCTTCGCGACGGCGACGCGAGGAGCCTTCGGCGGTGCATCATGGTAGGCTGCGGGAATTATGAGGCGATCGCCCGGTGCCAGTTCGGCACCCTTTTCGAGGCCATTCGCTCCGGCGATCAGGGCGGGGCTCGACTTGTAGTGGGTCGCGATGGCAGCGAGATTTTCGCCCGGCTCTACTTTATGCAGGCGGCCGGTGGCCCGACTGGCCGCCGGGATGGCATCGAGCGCCGCCTTGACGTCACTCAGCATACCCTTCGGAACGTGCAGTTCATAGCCTTCCGGAGCCGTACCCCGCAGCAAAGCAGGGTTCAGTTGCTGGAGTTCAGGGATAGGGGTCTCGGTCAAATCGCCAATCAAACCGAGGTTAACGGTCGCATCGAGCTTGAGGCTCTCGTATTCAATTGGCTTTTCAGGAGTGATGTCGTAGATGCCGTACTCCCTGGCGTTCTTCGAGACAATCGTCATGGCCAGAATGATCGGAACGTAGTTGGCGGTTTCCGCAGGAATTACTTTGCGGGCGCGCAGTTCCCAGAAATCGGCATAGCCAGTGCGCTCGACCGCTTTTTCAATCACGCCGGGTCCGCAATTGTAGGATGCCATGGCGAGATACCAGTCATGGAACTCGTTGAACAGGTCGTGAAGATGATGCGCGGCGGCGCGAGTCGCCTTTTCGGGATCGAGGCGGTCATCGGTCCAGGGCGTCTGCATCAGACCATACTGGTTTCCCCGGAACTTCACAAACTGCCACATGCCCTTGGCTGCGGCCACGGAGACTGCACGCGGCATGAAGCCGGATTCCGCCTGCGCCAGCCGGATCAGTTCCGGAGGGATACCTTCTTCGGCGAAGATTTTCGTGATCATCGCGTCATATTTCCCGGCCCGAATCAGACCGTTTTCAATGGTCCGGTGTCCCCGACCACTGAAGTAATTGATATAGCCGAGGACCGCGTCATTCACCGTCAGAGGGAGAACGGAAGAAGTCGTTTTCAACTGGGTCTCAACCTTGTCCTTGATGCGGGGATCTACCGGGAAGGTCAACTGGAGGATGTCATCCAGGGGGGATTTGTCGAACCCAGGCTCCTGAACGGTTTCCGCGGCACCCATACCCGTCAGATCAAACCGGTGGATGGCATCCACCATATTTTCAAGGGTGTGTTCGAAAAGGCTGCGATTCCCTGGAGCGTCCGAAGCCCTGAGCATCAGAGCAATGGCACCATCGAACTCCGACCGGGCCCGGTCTATATCGCCCGACTGGTATAACTTACTGCCGCTGCGAAACTTCTCCTCCGCCTGCTGAATCAACAGATCAGAAGCATTGGGACGAAATCCCGTGCCCTGATTCTCCCTGGCGAGTTGCTGGATGTACGGCAGATGATCTGACTCACCAAGATCCGGAAGGACGCCGCTGGCGGCGGGAAGACGAACAATGGCAGGAAGGAATGAGCTTTGGATGCCGGACTGCTGTGAAAATGCGGGTATCGAAACAATAAAAGGACAGAGACACAATGCGAGGCTGCGCCGATAGCGGGTGTGGAATTGGTTTCGACGTCGAGCCATGCAGTCTCCTTCCTGTTTGATTTTCCAAATTCCGTATTCACGCTGCGGGATGTCCAGTCAGAACTACGTCCGGAGCCACCCACCGGAATCATTGACCACCGACTAACGCCCCGTACGGCCTATCATTCCGGACGGGCGAACGCCAAGTGTGCTTCCATCAGGCTATCACAGCCCGTTTGGGGGATTAACGGATCTGAAACCCGTTGGAAACTGCCAATCACACGTCACTGATCGGCCGTTTCCGGGTCAATCGTCGTCGCTTTCTTCTTCACCGGCGCGGGCCGCCTTTGCGGCTGCGATGATCTTGTCAGCCTGGAGTTGCGGCACGTAGTCGTAGTGATCGAACTCCATTGAAAACGACGCCCGGCCCTGGGTCATGGAAGTCAGATCGCTTTGATAACTCAGCATTTCCGACATGGGCACATGCGCGCGGAGAACCTGGGTTGCTCCGAGCGTTTCCATGCCGGAGATCCTGCCACGACGACCATTGAGATCTCCCATGAGGTCTCCCGCATATTCGACCGGGGCCTGAATTTCCACGTGCATGACGGGCTCGAGGAGTGTCGGTCTGGCGGTCTGCATGGCAGCCCGAAACGCCTTGCGGGCGGCCAGCTTAAAGGCTAGTTCGGAGGAGTCGACATCATGGTAGGAGCCATCGTAGACGGTGACTTTGAAGTCCACCATGGGGTAGCCAGCCAGGAAGCCGCGCTCGGAAGTTTCCAGAATCCCTTTTTCCACAGCCGGAATATAATTCCTGGGAATCGCACCGCCGAACACCTCATTCGCGAATACGAAACCGCTGCCACGGGCGAGAGGTTCCATCCGGATCCAGCAATCACCAAACTGGCCATGGCCGCCCGTCTGCTTCTTGTGCCGGCCCTGGACGTCCGCATTGCCCCGGATGGTTTCACGGTAAGGGATGCGCGGCGGTTTGAGGGTGACATCCACTCCGTAGCGCTTCTTCAGCCGACTGACGGCGATTTCCACATGTTGCTGGCCGGTGCCGGCTACCAGAAAGTCCCGGGTTTGCGGATCGCGGTAGAAACGGAGCGAGAGATCTTCTTCGAGCAGCTTGTGGAGCGCGTTGCCCATCCGGTCTTCGTCGTTCCGGCTCTTTGCTTCCACAGCGAAGGCGATCGACGGTTCGCTCAGCTTCACCGGCGGGAAGGCAACGGGTGACAATTTGTC
>CAIQWJ010000029.1 GCA_903875575.1 uncultured Acidobacteriia bacterium
CCCGAACTCCCGCCGCCGCGGCAGCTTTCGTCGGACCGGCTTTGGGAAATTTGCCAGGCGATCTTGCCTCCGGCTGATTCGATCACGTTTCCGAACATTTTCATCTCCAGGAGTGCCCCGCACCTCGGGCCGTAGAGTTGACAATTAAATATTCGTTATAATGGGGCCTATGCCCGCGAACCGCATCACGCGTCTGTTCCTTGGCGGACTGGCTCTCATCCCGATGGCGGCCTTTGCCCAGTCGGTCCCGCTCGCGCAGGACAGTTACGTCGTACCGGGCACCTCCGCCAACTTCGGCCGCCAGCAGTTCCTCGCCGTGGGCGGCTCCAACGCGAACCAGGCGCTGGTCCAGTTCGATCTCTCCACCCTGCCGAGTGGCACCACGGCAGCCAACATCAGCAAGGCGACTCTTGTCCTGTTCTCGAAAACAGTGACCGCCGCCGGAACCGTCAATATTTCCCGCGCCAGCGGATCCTGGACCGAGCTCGGCGTCAACGGCAACAACGCTCCCTCGGCAGGAACGGCCGTCGCCAGCGGTGTCAGTGTGGTGACCTCCGGCTGGTACCTCTACGTGGAAGCCACCTCCGCGGTGCAGGCCTGGCTCACCAGCCCGACGTCCAACAACGGCTTTATCATTACGGCCAACGACGGCGTCGTGAACGTGCTCTTCGATAGTAAGGAAAGTGCCACTACCAGCCATCCGGCCCAGTTGCTGATCACGCTCAGTTCGTCGGGCAGCACCGGAGCCACAGGTTCCACCGGAGTCTCAGGATCGACAGGCACCACTGGCTCGACGGGCGCTACTGGTGCCACTGGCGCCACCGGATCGACAGGAGCTACCGGTGTCACCGGCGCAACCGGCGTGGGAACCCAGGGCAATACGGGTCCCGCAGGTTCCCCTGGTGCCGCAGGACCCACCGGCCCCACCGGTACAACCGGTGCCGCTGGCGGCCAGACATCGGCCGCTAACCCCTCCGGAATTCCGTTTACTATCGTGGGGCACAACAGCGGGGCCGCCAATTGGGACCCCAGCGACAGCAATCAGAATGCTTCGATCGTTCCCACCGTCATGTCGCTTTCCACCACCGCATGCAAGCCGGCAATGACCATCTATTCATTCATGAGTGCCTCCACCACATTCACGTTGAATTCCGCATCGTTCGCTTCGGGATCATTAACAGGATCTGCCGGCTCCACCATTCTGAGTTGTACGGCATCTGGCTATTCCAGCGGATCCCCCACCTCATGCACGGTGACGGCCGGAAGCAACGTCGCCGCCGCTACCCCCATGTACCTCACATTCTCCGGAGGCACCGGAAGCGCCTTTGTGGCGTTTTCCTGCCAGTAGCGCCGGCTACTGCCCCGCCCCAATACCCACGAATCCGGCCCAGTAGAACGGATGCCGCCATGCGGGGTTCCGCAGCAGCTTCAGCTTCGCTTCCTGTAAGGCGCGCGCCGTCGTCTCCCCCTTCGCCAGCCCCTGATGCAGCCCGGTCATCAGCGTTGCCGTGGACCGCGAATCCACCTTCCACAAACTGGCAATCGTCGCCGGCGCACCCGCCACGAACAGCGCCCACGACATCCCCGCGATGCCCGCCCCGCTGCCACTCCCCCTCGCCGTCTCGCAGCCCGAAAGAATCACCAACCGCGCGTTGAGATGCAGATCCATAATCTCCCGCGCCTCCAGGTTACCGTCGTTCTGACTCCCACCCGATTTCGCCCCAGGCGCCATCGCAAGATACGAATAGAGCGGCTGCGCATCGTCGTAACTCCCATGCGATGCGATATGAATCACCGAATAGCGGCTGCCGTCATCCCGCAGAGCCGCCTCGGTCGCCGCCGCCCCTGTCAATACTTTGCTGCGACCCGCCGCGTACAGCTTCCCGATTGCGTTCACCTCCGCCGCGGCCTCCGGCAGATCGCCGGTCGGATCGCCCAGTGCCAGCATCGTGGTTACCCCGCGACGTCGCGCACTTACCGAACGCATCCGGTCCAGTACCGTCGCCGAGGGCACATAGAACACCTCATAGCTCTCGGCTACGAACTTACCGCTGCCATCCTGCATCGCGTCGAACGGAATCTGCCAGACAGGGCCGTCGGGCGAAACAATCAGCCGGGTCACGTTGCTTAGATCCGTCTGCAGCGGCTTCACCAGCGCGTTGTAAAGCTCCCCGGCCAGCGCCCCGAAACCCAGATCGCGAGCCGCGATCTGGCCCCGCCACCTGGCCGCCATGCTCGCCAGTTTGTGCTCATCGATGGCCAACTGATGCACCCGTACGCTGGGTTTGCCACCCACCCGCCGGACCACGAACGCGTAAACCTCGCGTTCCCCTACCGAGTACGACACCATCGCCGTCTGCTCGTCCGGCAACAGCGCCGCCGCCCGCGCCATGCTGACTGGTTCCGGATCCGCCCGCCGCAACGCCAGTTCCGGGTGCGCCGCATAAACGCTCGTCCGGAAGCCCGAGTACTCGGATCGCAGCTTCTCCATCTGTGTGGTCAGTTGCGTCCGCTCCGCGGCCTTCGCCGAACGCACGCGCAGATTCATCTGGGCGAGCCGCGCCAGCAGGTCCTTGTTCCGTTGCGCCTCTTCCGGCGTCAGCAGCCTTGCCATCTCGGCGCGACCGGCGTTGAAATCGTCCAGCAGTACGCGGCTCTTCGACAACTCCGCATAACGGAAAGCCGCTGCCGTCTTCCTGTCCCCCACCTCCAGCGCAACCATGCCGTTGTACGCATAACGGGTGTTATCGGCAAAGTCGGCCTGCGTCGCTTCGTCGCCGGCCACTTTCAGCCGCATCTGTTCAAACAGCCCGATAGCCTTCAGATACTCCGCGCGCGCTTTGTCGGTCAGCTTCTCCACACGGTAAATGTCGCCCTGCGCCATCGTCAGGTGCATCATGGCCCGCCAGTCGCCCGCCTCTTCCGCCAGCCCCTTTACCTGATCCACCTGGGCCTGCGCGTCCAGCGGCCGTAGCAGCTGGACGTAGACCGCCGCTTCAAACAGATGCGCCAGCGTTTTACCGCTCCCGTCGCCCGCTTTCTCCGCCAGCGCAATGCCCTGCTCCAGATAGTCGAGCGCTTTCGTGAAATCTCCCCGCTCCTGCGCTACCAGCCCGAGGTTCATTGTCGATCCTGCGCGGATATCGTCATCCTGAGGGCTGTGCGCCACCTCCAGCGACTGGCGAAAGTAACGCTCCGCCTGATCCAGCCGATCCTGCACCAGCGCCAGTTCGCCAAGGTTCTGATAGGCCGAGGCCAGCCGCGCATTCGGCCCCTGCTGGAGCTTGATCGCAAGGCTGCGTTCCAGATAGCCGGCCGCTGAGTCGTAATCGAAGACATGACGCGCCGCTACCCCCAGATTGTTCAGGACGGCGGCCTGACCGCTCAGATTCTTCAGCTTCTCCGCGATGGCCAGTGCCTTCGTCAGATAGGCGATCGCAGCCCGATGGTTCCCATTGAACGTCGCCGACCCACCCGCCGCCGAGTACGCGCGGCCCAGCACCAGTTCATTCCCGCTCGCCGTGGCCAGTTCCACCGCCTGAACCCCGGCGTTAAAGCTCTCTTCGTATTGCCCGACGCTGTTTAGCGACTGGGAGAGCGATGTGGCGGTGTTAGCGGCCTCAACCAGCTCCGTCGGCTGATCATGGCCTGGAGCGATCTGAATGGCCAGCGCCTTCCGGGAAAGCGCGATGGCATCCTGAAACTCACCCTGCCGTCCGCGGACAAAGCCCAGTTCCGACAGGACCAGCGCTTCCACGTCGGCGTCGCCGATGCCGGAGGCGATCCCCTGATCGAGCCGCAACAAAGATTCGGCACCGGCCATATCTTTGGACTCTCGCTTGACGGCCTCCGCGATGAGTGCCTGCACCAGCCCCGGCGACCATTCGCTCCGATGGGTAGCAGCCTCACCTGCAGGCGAGGCTGCTGCTGCGATGCCGGCAGCCAGCGCCTTCTGTGCCTCGGTCGGCGTGGGCGGCGCAGCGACGGCAACGCCGACAAGACACCCGGCCGCCAGTACGCGCAGGACGAGACACGCGATCTCGTCTCTGATGCCTCTTCGGTTCGCGTGCATCCATCCATTATCGCGCCCCAGCCCAGCACCCGACAGCCCCCATCGGTTAACGCCCGCCACCTGCTGCCGCTAGTCCCGCAGCAGCCAACCACCCCGTGACCACTCGACGACACCGCGCGCCCCGATTGCCGTGAGCCTCCCCTCACCACCCCCCTGCGTGAGCCGACCACCCACCCCGATTGGCGTAAACCGGCCTCGCCCCGCCGCCCTGGCGCGAACCGCCCCCCACACCACCCCCCAGCGTGAGCCGAACACCCACACCACCCCCCTGCGTGAGCCGACCCTTCACCACCACCCTGGCGCGAGCCGACCACGCCCAACCGCCGTCACAGCCGAACTTCCGGAAAATGTAAACCTGTGTCTGGCAATCCCCGGCTTGCCACAGTTTTCGGCTAATATTGGATCGGGCCGAAACGAATGAGACTACCGATTGCGATATCCCGACTTAACCGCATTGCGTGGCTGTCCGCCCTTGCCTTGGCTGGCTGCCTGTCCGCCGCCACCTCAGTCGACCCTGCAACCGGAACAGCGGATCAGTTCTTCGGCGTCGACAAAGTCTATGCGTTTCACCTGACGATGACGGCTGAGCAGTACAACAAACTGGAACCACCCGGAGGAGGCGGCATGGCCCGACCTGGCGTTTCTGGAGACGATCGTTATCCCGCGTCCACCGCTTCTCTGGAATTCGAGGGCCGCACCTGGGGTACCTTGACCCTGCGGTACAAAGGCAATTCCAGCTACCGTTCGGCAGGTGCGCTGAAACGTCCCCTCAAGCTGGAGTTCCAGGGGGCGGGAGACACCAAAGATAAAGACCGCACGTTCTTTGGGATGGCGAAAATCAACCTGAATAACAACGCTATGGACGCGAGCCAGATGCGGGAAGCTCTCGGCTATGAAGTATTCCGGCGTGAGGGCGTGCCCGCGGCGCGAACAGCGTTCGCCAAACTTTACATCACCGTGCCCGGCAGGTATGACAACCAGTACGCGGGGCTTTACACCGTAGTGGAACAGATCGACCAGACGTTCTTCAAAGACCGCTTCGGCAAGAAGGCCGGACCAGTGGTGAAGCCCGAGGGCCTCAGTGGCATGCCCTATCTGGGCGAAGACTGGAACGCCTGGCTGGTGCGCTATGGCGCGAAGTCCACCGATAAGATCAACCCGGAAGACGCGAACAGATTCATGGCGTTCGTGAAATTCGTCAATCAGGCGTCAGACGAAGATTTCGCGAAGCACATCGGGGAGTATGTCGACGTTGACGAGTTCCTCCACTTCCTCGCTGTGGAAGTTGCGCTGGTGAATCTGGACAGTCCGCTCGGCATGAACCACAATTACTACATCACCGTGAACCCGAAAACGCAGAAAGTCACGTGGATCCCCTGGGATCTCAACCTGGCGTTCGGTGGCTTTGGCGGCGGGGGGCGCGGCGGAGGAGGCGGCAATCCGCCACAGGATCTCAGTGTCAACCGACCGGCCGCCAAAGGACAAATGCCGCTGGCGGACCGGTTACTGGCCATACCGGAAGTACTCGCACGTTACGACGAAATTGTGCGGACTCTGGTGACGAAGAACTTCACGGAAAAGCGCGTAAGCGAGCTGATGGAACTCATGGCGGGAGCGATACGTTCGTCCGTGAAGACCGATACGGCAGTGTCCTACGCGCAGTTCGAACGCCATATGGCTACGGACCCTTCCACCGTGACGCTGGTGGATGCTGCGCCGGTGAATAACAGCTTCCCGGGTGGTGGCGGCTTTGGTGGGCGCGGCGGCGGACGGGGTGGCCCGGGCAACAATGCGCCTCCGCTTCGACAGTTCATACCGCTGCGAATTGAGTCGGTGCTGGAACAACTGGATGGTAAGCGCGAGGGGTTTACGTCCTCCGGCAGAGGTGGCGGGCGCGGCGGGTTTGGCGGACCGCGCGGCGGCTTCGGCAACTAGCCTGGATATGATGGGCGGGTGTCTGCCACCCTTCCACGCCTTCGCTTTGACCTTGACATCATGCCCTCGCCCGTAGAGGACCGCCCCGGTCTTCTGATGCGCGACTCCCTGCATTATTCGGACTCCGTGCTGATCATTCCTCCGCATCTGATCGACTGCCTGTCATTATTCGACGGGCAGCACACCGAGCGGGATCTGCATGACCTGCTCTATCGGATGTCGGGCGATCTTCGGGCAGGTGAAGCGGGCGATCAGTTGACGGCTGCGCTCACTCGCAGCGGTTTTCTGCAGGATGAGGCCTTCGCGACGATTCGCGAAGCGAGACACAGAGAGTTTGCGGAGGCTCCGTCGCGCGTCCCGGCTCACGCAGGTACAGGCTATCCCGACAATACCGAGGAGTTGAATCTGGTAATGCGGCACTGGATGGGCGAGCCGGGCGAAGGCGACGCTGAAGTGATGGGAATTGCTGCGCCGCACGTCAGCCCTGAGGGCGGGTACGAATCGTACCGGGCTGCGTACTCAAAGCTGGGGCAACAGATGCGAGAGAAGACTTTCGTGGTACTGGGGACATCACATTACGGCGCGCCGGACAAATTCGGCCTGACCCGCAAGCCATACGTCACGCCGTTTGGCGCGGCAAAGACGAATATCGCGCTGGTGGATGAACTGGCCGGCGCGGCTGATGAGGCGATCGGGATGGAAGATTATTGCCACTCCGTGGAGCATTCCATCGAGTTTCAGGTGGTCTTCCTGCAATCGATCTTCGGGCCGGATATACAGGTACTGCCGATCCTTTGCGGGTCCTACTTTCGCAGCATTTACGGAGGCGGGATGCCGGAGGATGAGGACAGCGTGAAGCGTTTCCTCGGTTCGCTGGGCGAAATCGCGGAACGGGAGAAGGATCGTCTGTGCTGGGTGCTGGGAGTCGACATGGCGCACATGGGGGTTCGCTATGGCGACGAGTTTGCCGCGCTGGCGGATGCCGATGAGATGCTCGCGGTAGGCGGGCGGGATCGCCAGCGGATGGACCGTATCGCAGAGGGGGATTCGGCTGGTTTCTGGGATCTGGTGCGGGAGAATCGGGACGATCTGAAGTGGTGCGGATCTTCGCCGTTCTATACGTTCATGAAGGTCTGCCCGCAGGCGCGGGGCAGACTGGAGCGCTACGAACAGTGGAATATCGACGAGCAGAGCGTGGTCAGCTTCGCCGGGATGTCCTTTCGACGGTGAGCGGACGGGCTACCGCGGGCCGGGACCGCTGCGCACAATGGCCTGGCTGACAACCGCGGGCGGCGCGATGAGCTTTGCGGGCATCAGTTGCGCAGTTCCTGTCGGCGTCGGGTTGAAGGTACTGAAATACACCCAGTTCAGGATGTCGTGGTTCTCGAAGCCTCCTCCTGTGCCGGCTGAGAGGCCTACAGCAGCATCCGGTGCGTAGTTAAGCAGGGCCGGGAGCGAAAGAGGAAGGTCTATCAGATCCGCCGGACGCGTTGTGGAGCTATCGGCGAGGGCAACATGGACGTGGCTGCCATCGTAGTCGATCCAGACCGACCAGACATCACCGTTGGACATGCAGCCAACAATGCCGGCCGGGAGACTGCAGTTGGCCACGCCGAGGGGAGTCCGGCTGACCAGATTCTCTTTGGTGCCGTCGGTCTGAATGTTGACGCGGTTGTTATTGATTTCGCCCTCGTTCCGGTAGGTATCAAACCGGATGCTGATACTGTGACCGATGCCGTCGTACCCGGTGGTGCCACCGGTGATGCCGAGATTGGGCAAGCCTTTTTCGCGAATGATGAATGCGATGCCATCGGCCGGCGCGAGGCCCCCCGGATTGGTGATTCGGAACTGGAAGAAGGTACTGAAAGTATCGGCAGACAGCTGGAACGGAACGGGTTGGGCAGCGAAGGCACTGCCTGCGGAGCAGCAGGCCGCGGGGGTCAGCCGGAGGACGTTGCCGTCGCTGGTCCGGGTGGTAGAGGCGGTGCCATTGATCGACAGGCCCGTGGTAACCGAGAAATCCGGATACGAGAGAACCTGCGCAGACGCGGCAATTGTCCCCAGGGAGAGGAGCCCCACGACTCGAACTGTCGAAAACCCGGGCCGGAAGCGCTTGGCGATGGAACTCATATTATGATTATGCGCTTCTTAGGGCCTTACAAGGCACAAATTGCGAAGTGTCTCGGTTTCGGGGAAACCCTGACGCTATCCGGTCGCGTGATAGCATGAAAAATTCCCCCCTCCTGTAATGATTCGAGCCGTAAAAGGAACCCGGGACTTATTGCCTCCGGACACCGCTGTGTGGAACCGGGTAGAGCAATGCGCCCGCGAGGTTTTCCGTGCCTACAATTATCACGAGATCAGGACGCCCATTCTGGAAGAAGAGCAGCTCTTCGCGCGGGGCGTCGGAGCCGATACGGATATTGTTTCCAAGGAGATGTACGCCTTTGAGGACCGCGATGGCTCGCGGCTGGTGCTGCGGCCTGAGAATACGGCTTCGGTGATTCGCGCCTACATCGAGCATCGGCTGGACCAACGGCCCGGCGTGCAGAAGCTCTACTACATTGGTCCAATGTTCCGGCGCGAGCGTCCACAGAAGGGCCGCTACCGTCAGTTCTTCCAGATCGGCGCTGAGGCGATCGGGTCCGATTCGCCGTTTGTGGATGCCGAAGTGATCGAGATGGTCTCGGAAATGCTCACCAGAACGGGGTTGAGCGGATTCACGTTGCTGATCAATTCCGTGGGCTGTCAGAATTGCCGGCCGCAGTTCGTCGAGAAGCTGCGTGCGGCGTTGCAGCCGATCGCCGCACAACTCTGTACAGATTGCCAGCGGCGCGCGGAGACGAATCCTCTGAGGGTACTGGATTGCAAGGTACCGGAAGATCAGGCGCTGATCGGGCAGTTGCCTTCGATCCTGGATAGTCTGTGCGAAGTCTGCGCGCCACATTTTGAGCACGTGCGGACGTATCTGACGGATCGCGGCATTCCCTTCGAAGTGAAGCCACGGCTGGTGCGAGGGCTCGATTACTACATGCGCACCACTTTTGAAGTGACGCACGGGGATCTGGGCGCACAGAATTCGGTATTGGGCGGCGGGCGCTACGACGGGCTGGCGGAATCGCTGGGGTCGAACATCCATTCGCCGGGGATCGGGTTTTCGATCGGCGAAGACCGGCTGGTAATGACGGTGGCACAGAGCGAGGCGGCGACGCTCGACGTATTTATCGCGCATTTAGGCGAGGCGGCGCTGCGCCATGCGGGTATTCTGGCGCGCGACCTGCGGCGCGAGGGCATTTCTGTGGAAGTGGCCGCGAATCTCAAGCTGAAGCGCGCCATGGAATTGGCGAATAAGGCTGGCGCGCGGTATGCCCTTATTCTGGGCGACGACGAAATTGCGGCGGGTGTTTATTCGTTGAAGGACATGAAAACAACGGAACAGCACCGGGTGACGCGGGAACAAATTTTTGACAGGATTGGAAACAGGAATTGACCATGCAGTCAGGCGAAATACATAAGTACCGAACTCATACATGTGGCGAACTGAGAGCCTCGAACACCGGCAGCGTTGTACGGCTATCGGGATGGCTCCGCAACCGCAGAGACCACGGCGGCGTTTACTTTATCGATCTGGCGGATCACTATGGAGTGACGCAGGTGATCATAGCGCCTGGCACCGCTTCTTACGAACTGCTCTCCGGCCTGCCGAAGGAAACCGTGATTCGGGTTGACGGCATGGTTGTGGCCCGCGACGCCGGGGCAATAAATCCGGGCATGGTAACGGGCGAGATTGAAGTGCGAGTGACGGAAGCCGAACTGCTGGGCACCACCGAGCCAGTGCCTTTCAGCGTTTTTCCGGAATCGCAGGTGCCGGAAGATCTGCGCCTGACCTATCGCTTCCTGGATCTTCGCAAATCGAAGATGCATGCCAACATTCTGCTGCGTTCGAGGATCATCGCAAGCATCAGGCGGCGCATGGTGGACCTGGGCTTTGTGGAGTACCAGACACCGACGCTGACCGCAAGCAGCCCGGAAGGCGCGCGCGACTTCCTGGTGCCGTCACGGCGGCATCCAGGCAAGTTCTACGCCCTTCCCCAGGCTCCGCAGATGTTCAAGCAGCTCATCATGGTGTCTGGATTCGATCGTTACTTTCAGATCGCGCCCTGCTATCGCGACGAAGATTCGCGCGCGGACCGTTCGCCTGGCGAGTTCTACCAGCTCGATCTTGAGATGAGCTTCGTCACGCAGGACGACGTGTTCAAGGCCGTGGAAACGCTGCTCGCCGGGTTGTTTACCGAATTCCGAGCGGATCGACCAATCACGGCTACGCCCTTCCCCCGGATTCCCTACTCTGAAGCCATGTTGAAATATGGCTCTGACAAGCCGGATCTGCGCAATCCTTTGGTCATACAGGACCTCAGCGAGATGTTCAGGGAATCGACCTTCCGGGCGTTTGCGGGCAAGGTGGTTCGCGCGATCAATATTCCCGGTGGTGCCGGCAAATCCCGTACCTTCTTCGACAAGCTGGAAGAACAGGCAAAGGGCGGCGGGGCAGCGGGCCTGGCATGGCTCACCGTGGAAGCCGATGGCTCACTGAAGGGTCCGGTAGCGAAGTTCCTGACTCCGGAAACGGCTGAACGGCTGAAGAGTGAATGCAGCGCAGGCGTGGGCGATGCGGTCATTATCCTGGCGGACACGGAAGTCGCAAAGATGTGCCGCATTCTGAGCGGACTTCGGGACAATCTGGGCCGCCAGCTCGGGCTGATCGAAGAAAACGTCTACAAGTGCTGCTGGATCGTCGATTTCCCGATGTACGAAACCGATGACGATGGCAAGATTGCTTTCAGCCATAACCCGTTCTCGATGCCGCAGGGCGGCCTGGATGCGCTGAACAATCAGGACCCGCTGACCATCAAGGCTTTCCAGTACGACATCGTGTGTAACGGCTACGAGCTTTCATCCGGCGCGATCCGGAATCACCAGCCCGAGATCATGTATCGGGCGTTTGAGATTGCCGGTTATCAGCGCGAGGAAGTGAATTCGCGCTTCAAGGCGCTCATCAACGGTCTGAAGTACGGCGCGCCGCCACACGGTGGCATCGCTCCGGGTGTGGATCGTATCGTGATGCTGCTGGCCGACGAACCGAACATCCGCGAAGTCATCATGTTCCCGATGAACCAGAACGCGGAAGACATGATGATGAACGCGCCGAATACGGTGCGTCCGGAACAGCTGCGCGAACTGCATATTCGGGTGGTGGAACCGCCGACGAAGAAGCCCGCCGAACAGGCGTAAAGAACGCGCATCTGGCAAGAGAAGAGCCTGCCGGACGATCCAAAAGGATCCGTCCGGCAGGCTCTTTGTTTTGACGGTGTTTCGCCGTTTTAGTGGTGTTTCAGTTCTTCCTGAATGTCCGCGATCGCCCCGGCGTGGCGCTCTGGGTTGTCGAGGTCCTGTTTCAGGCGTTGCAGGGCAACACCTACAATGTCGCGATGATGCAACTTCGAGTTGAATTCGTCCTGCGTCAGCTTGAGCCACATGCCGTGCAGGCGATCCAGATCTTCCGGCCACAGGCGCGGCGGATGCGGACCGAGATTGACGAACAGCGTCTTGGCGTTCGGGTCCAGCACTTCAAGAGAGAACGGGTGCCGCGGTTCGGGCAGTTGCTCCCAGGCCAGACCGATGCGCTGGGCGAGATCGGCGGCGTCCATTCGCAGGGAAGCGCCGACGACGACGCGGATCGCCTGAATTTTGGCTGCTGTCTGCACGATGGCTGCGAAGGGATCCTGACTTGGCACTACCAGCAGTTCCACCGTTTTGCCTTCTTTTTCGGCAGTGGTTACGACGTTGGTGAAGAGTTCGCGCTCGTAATCGGTGAAAAGCTGGTCGTTGGCCAGGTGGTATTCAGAAGACGCGGTTGAAATCTGGCGAACCGTCATGACGACGATGTCATGGCGCCGCAGGTTAGTTTTTTCTACAACCGTTCGCAGATGCGACAGATTGTTGGCGTCGCGCACCGCGACCAGGATGGAACCGGGGCGGGCCTTCAGGCTGGTGGTAGCCACTTCAGGCTGCAGTTCGAGATTGAATTCTTCGAGGCCGTGCTTCACGCCCTTCATCTTCTTCCTGTTGATGTGTTCGGAAACTGTGAAGATGACGAACAGGATGACGGTGAAGATGATGCCGTAGATAGTCGCGTTCTTCTTGGAAAACAGATTGGCGACGGCGGTCATGCCCAGAAGCAGCGTTGTCGCGCCCAGACCCACGGGGATCTCCACGCCGCCGATACGCAGATTTCCGGGGAACTTGTATTCCTGATCTTTGCGATGGTAGCGAAGCACCAGAACGCCCAGAGCTTTCAGGAAGAAGCTCCACACCACACCGAAGGCATAGGCTTCGCCGAGCAGATAGACGTCGCCGCCGCTGAGCGCGATCGTGAGGATCTGCAACACCGAAATCAGATTAATGATGCGCGATGTTGTGCCGTACTTCTTGTGCGGTTTGCGAAACCAATCGACCAGCACGCCATCTTCCGCCACGCGATTCATCACGCCGTTGGCGCCGATCATGGAAGTGTTGACAGCACCCGACAAAATGATCACGCCCACGAATACAACAAATACCTGAAAGCCCAGGCGCATGATCTCGGGGCCGGCGAGATACATTGCCAGACCGCCCAGAAGGTTGTCTACGTATTGGGGACGAACGGCATCGGGGATGATCATTGCCGCAAAGACCGTGATCACGCCCGTGCAGACCACGGAGTAGATGCAGACGATATTGCCGGTAATGCGCAGGTTCTTCAGTTTGGGATAGGCAATTTCGCGGTAGACCTGCGCGAGGGTTTCAAAGCCGCTCATGGAGAGCAGCGAGTGGCCGAACGCGATGATGACCGCGACGAACGAAATGGCAGGGAAGATGGTGCCTTTGAACCAGCCCAGGGATTCATCGGTGAAATGGAGATTGTGCGGCAGCGGCGCAGGTGGGATTTGAGCGGGACCGTGCAGAATTAGAGTCAGCGGGCACCAGACCACGAAGATGACCACCATGACCGTCGTGATCTGCATGATGCGCAGCGCTTTTCCGCTCGATTCATGCATGCCCTTGATATTCAGCCACCAGAAGTAGATGGTCACCAGCACGGCGAAGCCCGCCGAAAACGAGTTCGGGGAGACCTGCGCATTGTAGTGCATCATTTTGGCGATCTGATTGGTCAGACCGGCCAGATATTGCCCCGCAGACACCACGCTGATGGGCCCGGTGAGGATGTAATCGAACAGCAGCGAAGAAACCGAGATACGGGCGATGAAAGGTCCCATGGCATCGCGAACCACGACGTAGACGCCGCCACGGACGAACATGGACGAACTCTCCATGTAGACTGATCGCACGGCAAAGCTGAACAACATGACAGCAAGCACGAACCATGGCGCACTGCGACCGACAGCGTGTTCGGCAATACCGCCGGCGTAAAAGGCCGACGAAGCCAGATCGCTTAATACGATGGAGGCTGCGCGCCAGAACGAGATGAAGGCCAGAGCTACGGTAGTTGCGACTACTACCCTGGCAGTTTTCGCCGATTCGGGGCGAGGTTCAGATTGTGTCAAGAAATTCTCCTGGTTCCTGTTGCCATTGCGGAAACAACTTCCAAATTGGGCCTGCGGGGTTAGCTGACGGGCTGGAGCTTGAAAGTACTCCGTCCTGACTCCGGACTTAGCCCCCGTATTACATGGGTCCCCCGCTCACGTCGTGAAGAGTCTCACGACCGATTCGGCTCCTTTCAGATTAGCATGGGAGTGTACGGATTATGACAAACGAAGAACTGGCAAAGCACGTTGTTCGCCACCTGCGCGAGCGCGGCCATATGGCATGGCTGGTGGGCGGTTGCGTACGCGATCTGCTGCTCGGCCGCATGCCGAAAGACTTCGACGTGGCGACTTCCGCGCAACCCGTGGAATTGCTTCGGCTCTTCCCGAAGGCGGGCCAGGTGGGCGCGCATTTCGGCGTAGTGCTGGTACATGAAGCCGGTGCCCACGTTGAGGTGGCGACGTTCCGCAGCGACTTCAACTATTCGGACGGACGTCGGCCGGAAACGGTGCAGTTCGAAACGGATCCGGCGCAGGATGCGATTCGAAGGGACTTCACAATCAATGCGCTGTTTCTCGATCCCGACACCGACGAAGTGCTGGATTACGTGGGGGGGCGCGCCGATCTTCACGCCGGAGTGATTCGTGCCATCGGAGATCCGATCCGCCGCTTTCAGGAGGATCATCTCAGGCTGCTGCGGGCGGTACGCTTCGCTGCGCGACTGGGTTTTGAGATTGAGCCTGCGACCTGCGCGGCTATCCGGGAATTGGCGCCGGCGATCGCGACGATATCGGTGGAACGAGTTCGCGACGAGATCTCGCGCATCCTGACCGAAGGCGGTGCGCGACGGGGTTTCGAGCTTCTGGACGCGACAGGCCTGCTCCACGAAATCATGCCGGAAGTGGAGGCGATGAAAGGCGTCGAACAGCCGCCCGAGTTTCATCCGGAGGGTGACGTGTGGACGCACACGATGATCATGCTGGAAGGTCTACACGAGCCGTCGCTTGAACTGGCGCTCGGGGTGCTGCTGCATGATGTGGGCAAACCTGGCACTTTTCGGGTGGCTGATCGCATTCGCTTTGACGGACATGTGGAAAAGGGTCTGGAAGTGGGACACCGCTTGCTGGTGCGGCTTCGCTTCCCCACGGCGGTTATCGCCCAGGTGGAAGCGCTGATTGCCAATCATATGCGTTTCAAAGACGTGCCGAAGATGCGCGAAAGCAAACTGAAGCGCTTCCTGCGGATGCCGGCGTTCGAAGAGCATCTGGCGCTGCATCGCCTGGATTGCCTTTCGAGTCATGGAAGCCTGACGAATTACGATTTCGCGCAGACCAGACTCCGGGAAGTTCCGCCGGAGCAACTGCGCCCGGTGCCTTTGATCACAGGGCGCGATCTCATCGCCGCAGGCTGCCGCCCCGGCCCCGCTTTCGCTTCAGCGCTGCGCGAGGCCGAGGACGCACAACTGGAGGGCAGGGTCACAGGCAAGGAAGAAGCGCTGCAAATTGCGCTGCAGAACTTCTATTCCACGACCTTGGCCACGAAGTAGGTGACCTTCTTCCCCCTGGCCAGTTTCATGAGATGCGGGACTTTTGCCGGGATGTGCAGAACGTCGCCAGGCCCAAGCAGGACCTCAGTGCCGCCTTTGATCGAGGCACCGCGGATTTCACCGGGGGTGGTAGTCTTGCCTTCCACGACTTCGCCGCCATAGACCATTGTCACCGCGCCAGACTGAATCATGATGATGTCAGCCTGTTTTTCGTGCCATTCGGCCTGTCCGGAACCTTCGCGATGAGCCACCATGAAAGTCCGGTTGCCCACAGTGTCGATTGTTTCGGACGCGACTTTATTGGCATCAAGTTTCGCGGCCAGTTGTACGCCCTTCGCGGCAATATCGGACGACTTCCAGACGTGGAAGCCAGCCGGATCGCCTGCGGGAAAGGCGGAAACGGAGAGGGACAGAAGAACAACGCAGGATTTCAGGAAAGTTGTGTGGGTCATGGATGGGTTTACAGACAATCAGCTTATCGCAAATCGGAGGGCAAAACAGATACAATCGCTGTCATGCGCAAACTGATTCTCATGGCGATCGTTCTGCTGACCTGGTCCGCTCAGGCTGCAAAGCCACCCAAGGTGCCAAAAACACCTCCGGGGCCGAAGTCCGGGCATCAACTGGAGGTATTGCAGTTCGAAGCCACTGCCGTGTGCCCGGCAACCGGCAGCGCGGGCAAGTGCCCTGGCTATGTGGTGGGATTTATCAGACCGCTCGAATGTGGCGGCACGGACACCGCCTTGAATATGCGATGGCTGACTCCTGAGGCCGCGAAGGCCATCCGAAACACCGTGAGGAAGTCAGGTTGCGGCAAGAATCCGTAGCGGGGCAACGCCGAAATCAGTTAAACTCGACCATGCGTAGCCTTGCTGTGCTTTGCCTGATCTGTTTGTCACCGCTGGTCCACGGCCAGACACCCACTGCTGCGGGTAACTTCTTCAAAGACACCTTTGAACAAATGCTGCGCGACGATCCGGAGTATGCCACCGGCACGGGTCGCCACGAATATGACGATCGGTGGACGGACTGGTCAAAGGCCGGACGCGACCAGCGCCGCCGGTTTCTGGAACAACGCATGGCCCAGCTTGAAACCGCGGCGGTCGGCGATTCCGCCGCGGACCTGCTGACCAAGCGCGTTGTCCGTTATGACTTTGCCTCGCGACTGGAAGCCTGGGATCTGGACATCCACCTGCTTCCGGTGGGCCAGATGCATGGTTTTCACATCAGCGTTTACGTGACCATCGACCAGATGCCTTCGAACACGGTTCACGATTACGAGAACATCATCGCCCGGCTGCGCGGCGTGCCAGTCTACGTGGATCAGTACATCGGCATCATGGATGAAGCCATTGCCGCGGGCACGATGCAGCCGCGGATTGTGGCGGATCTTGTCATCGGCCAGCTTGATACGCAGATGAAGCAGGATGCCGGGCAAACGGCTTTGCTTAAGGCTTTTCGCGCCTTCCCAACGGGTATCCCGCAGGCCGAGCAGCAGCGACTGAAACGCGCAGCGGAAGACGCCTACAACCAGCAGTTTCTGCCGGCCTGGCGCAAACTTCACGATTACATGGTGGGTTCCTACCTGCCGCATGTTCGCCCTACGGACAGCGTGTCTTCCATGCCCGGAGGGCGTGCGGCGTATTCGATTCTGATTCATCGTCTGACCACTACTACTCTGTCTCCCGCCGAAATCCACAAACTCGGCGAACAGGAAGTTCTGCGAATTGAAGGCGAGATGACGGCAGTCATGAAAGAGGCCGGCTTTTCGGGAACCGTCGCGGAATTTCAGAAGAAGATGGACGACGATCCTTCGCAGCATTTCAAGTCACAGGACGAGATGCTGGCCAACTCGCGAAACATCGCGATGATCGTCGAGCCGGAATTGCCTAAGCAGTTTCGGCACATTCCGGCGCTGTTGTTTGGCGTGCGGCCCATTCCGGCGGATCGCGAAGCCTCCTCTGCCACCAACGCACAGGGCGCGTCCGCCGATCTTTCCACCCCAGGCTGGTTCAATCTAAACACCTACAAGCCGGAGAAGCAGGTGCGGTACGACCAGGAGTCGCTGGTCCTGCACGAAGCGATTCCGGGGCACATTTTTCAGGGTGCGGTTGGACGGCAGCAGACCGGACTGCCGGATATTCGCCGCTACTACTCGAACAGCGCCTTCGGCGAAGGCTGGGCGTTATACGCGGAGTCGCTGGGATCGCAACTCGGCTTGTACAAGGATCCCTATAGCCATTTCGGTCAGCTGGCCAGCGAACGGTTTCGCGCGGTGAGGCTGGTGGTGGACACCGGCATTCACGATCTTGGCTGGACGCGGGACCAGGCCATCGATTATTTCAAGGCACACTCGCCGCAGGTCTCGCTGGCGGAGGTGGATCGCTATATTTCCTGGCCGGCACAGGCGCTTTCTTACAAGATGGGCGAACTGCGGATTCGGGAATTGCGGACAAAGACCGAACAGCAACTCGGCGCAAGATTCGACGTGCGGGATTTCAACGACGCGGTCATCCGGGAAGGCCGACTGCCGCTCGATCTGCTGACGGAGCAAATCGACCAGTTCATCGCTAACGCGGCCCGCTAGGCGCGCGAGTCATTCAGACGAGGCGCGCTAACATGATTAGTTGCTCGCCCATTTGACCCAAGTCCTCATTGCGTGGGGCCCGCTCGGTATTCTGCTGCTCTCCGTTCTGGATTCGGCGGGAATTCCCGTAGCGGCCGTTTTCGATGCGCTGTTGATCTTCATTTCCGTCCAGAGGCCTGGAGTGGCATGGTGGTGCGCGGGACTCGCCGTGATCGGCTCCACGGTTGGCAATGTAATTCTTTTTAACCTGAGCAGGCGGGGTGGCCAGCGGTTTCTGGCCAAATCGGCTTCCGAAGGCCGCGCCATGCGCTTTCGCGCATGGTTCCTGCGGTATGGCCTGCTCACTGTGTTCATTCCTGCGCTGATCCCGATACCGATGCCAATGAAGCTGTTCGTGATCACCGCCGGAGTGCTTGGGACACCGTTGTTTGAGTTCCTGGGGGTGGTGCTGCTGGCGCGAATACTCCGCTACTTCGGCGAGGCCTGGCTGGGCGTGACACTGGGCAGCAACTCGACCACGTTCCTGAAAACGCATGTCTGGCAATTGACAGCGTCGGCCGTGGCGCTGTTCGCGGTTTTGTATGGGCTGATGCTGCTGCGCAACCGCAGAACAAATTCGTCTCAGCAGACATGATGTGGCGGCTATAATCAGGCCGTGAAGAGATTCTCCGCTATTGCGAGTGCGTGGCTGGTCCTGACGGTCTCCCTGCACGCTCAGACAGGCCCAAACGATCTGGTGTCCGCGCGCGCGATGGCGGAACGCGGTGTGGCGACCGGGCAGTTGTACCTCGGCGAAAGCTACCGGGACGGGGACGGCGTCGCCAAAGATCTGAAAGAAGCCGCGCGATGGTTTCGACTCGCTGCGGACCAGGGCAATGCGCTGGCGCAGTTCAACCTCGGCTATCTCTACTTCGTCGGCCAGGGCGTGCCGGAAGACCACAAAGAAGCGGTGCGCTGGTATCGGGCCGCTGCTGAACAGGGTATCGATCTCGCACAGAATAATCTCGCTTACAGCTATCGCAAGGGCGATGGTGTTGCGCAGGATTCCAAAGAGGCTGTGCGCTGGTATCGCATGGCAGCCGACAAAGGCAATGCCACCGCGCAGACGGCACTCGGCGACTGTTACCACGATGGCGAAGGCGTGATGCACGATTTCAAGGAGTCGCTGCGGTGGTACCGCCTGGCCGCTGAGCAAGGCAATGCGGTCGCCCAGTTTCATGTCGCGGAGGCCTACCGGACAGGCGAAGGCGTTGCCGTCGACAACAAAGAGGCAGCGCGTTGGTATCGGTTGTCGGCCGATCAGGGATATGTCACTTCCCAGGCCTTCCTTGGACTCATGAGCGCGGCTGGTCTTGGCGTGCCGCGAAATGTCGCTGAAGCCGCAAGGCTGTTCAAACTGGCTTCGGATCAGGGTCACAAAGTAGCGATGTTCAATCTGGCGGATTGCTACCGCTTGGGAGAGGGCGTCGCACGGGATCCGAAGGAGGCGTTGCGGCTGTATCGTTTTCTGGCTGAGCACGACGACTTGCCAGCGCAGAATAACGTTGGTATGGCTTATCGGGATGGCGATGGGGTGGCCCGGGACGCGGTGGAGGCGGTGAGATGGTTCCGACAGGCCGCCGAAAAGGGCCATCCGGGGGCACAGGTGAATTTAGGGACGGTCTACCTAAAGGGCGACCAGGGTGTTGCGCAGGACTACAAGGAGGCTCTGCGGTGGTTCCACGCCGCGGCGGATCAATCGGACGCCGTCGCACAGTTCAATCTCGGCGGCATGTACGAACGTGGAGAGGGCGTGACCAAGTCGCTTGTAGAGGCCGCGAAATGGTACGGTCTCGCGGCAGATCAGGGAGACTCTACCGCGCAGCTGAGGCTCGGGAAGATGTTTGCCGCGGGCGAGGGCGTGAAAAGGGACGGAGTGCAAGCCTGGAAGTGGCTGGACCTGGCGACTGGCGGAACAGAGGCCAGCGCGGAGGAGGCAGCGGTTGCCGTGAAATCGCGCAATGAGGTGGCCGTGGGAATGAATGCGGCGCAGCTTGCCGAGGCCCGGCGTCAGGTTGAGAAATGGAAGGCGGACCAGGTAGCAGCTCAGCCGTTTGGTCTTTTCAGCAAGTAATCACATGGATACTCCACGATCAAGACTGGCCTGGACACTGGAGGCTGTTTCGGCCATTGCGCTGGCGGCTGCGATTGGCGATGTCGCCATCCATTGGAGCCTGGTTCCCGACCGGATTCCAGTGCACTTCGGGGCGTCTGGTCAGCCCAACGGGTGGGGTGGCAAGAATATGCTGCTGTTGCTGCTGGGAACGACTGTTGTGATGTCAGCCCTGCTCACGGCGGCAGAGAAGTACCAGTGGCTGATTAATCTTCCCATGACGGTGGACCGGGAGTCGCCGGCGGTGCGGAAACTACTGCGGAGCATGGCGATCACGCTGAAGGTTGTGGTCACGGTTTCCTTCTTCTGGATTGTGGACGCCACCATGCGGACGGCGCTCGGTGAAGCGAACGGTTTGGGGCAGGCCTTCCTGCCGCTTTTTCTGGGTGGGGTTGGGGTACCGATGGTTTACTACCTCGTTCGGCTGTCGCGGCTGTAGGGTAATGGGGCACGACTGGTCGGCAGACCTTCCGGCAAGGCCTGATAAACTTGGTGTTATCAACGTGCCCGGGTGGCGAAATCGGCAGACGCAACGGACTTAAAATCCGTAGCCTCGCAAGGGGCGTGCGGGTTCAATTCCCGCCCCGGGCACCAACTCGCAAGCAGCTCTGTCCGGGGATTTGCTTTCGCCAGAGTTTTCCTTTCGCGTCATCGCCCGCGCTGTATTCTAAGAAGCGGCATCCATGACGCATCCAACCGCCTCCCCGCCAACCGCGAGCAGTCCCCGCGTCCCTGCCGTTCTCTTCGGTCTGACCATCCTGCTCAGCGCCTTCCTGCTGTTTCAGGTTCAGCCGCTGATCGCGAAACTCATCCTGCCGTGGTTTGGAGGCTCCGCCGCCGTCTGGACGAGTTGCATGCTCTTTTTCCAGCTTGCGCTCTTAGGCGGTTACGCATGGGCACATTGGCTGAACGGACAGCCTCTGAAGCGGCAGATCCTGCTGCATGTCGGCCTGTTGGCTGTGAGTCTTGCTGTGCTTCCGATCATCCCCTCCACTTACTGGAAGCCCACCGGCGGAGAGGATCCGCTGCTTGGCATTTTGGGGCTGCTGACCGCTACCGTGGGGCTCCCCTACTTTCTGCTATCCGCTACAAGCCCTCTGCTGCAAACCTGGTATTCGCGGGCTAATGGCGGGGCTGTTCCGTACCGGTTCTTTGCGCTTTCCAATGCGGGCTCCATGGCCGGGCTGCTGACCTATCCGGTTCTGGTGGAGCCGAATCTTACAAATCGCTATCAGGCATGGATGTGGTCCGCCGGGTTCGCCTTGTTCTTCGTTTGCTTCGCCGTGGTGGCGTTCCGGTCTTATTCGGCTCCCGACGTTGTGGAATCACCCGGGGCATCTGCCGGAGGCGTTGCCGCTGAAACCGCCGCACCAACCTGGCGGGATAAGCTGCTCTGGACCGGACTGGCGGCCTGCGCATCGGCGTTGCTGCTGGCCGTGACGAATCATCTGACGCAAAACGTTGCGGCCATCCCGTTTCTCTGGGTGCTGCCGCTGAGTCTGTATCTGCTGAGCTTCATTCTCTGCTTCGACAGCGACCGCTGGTACAGGCGTCGATTTTTCGCCGGATTGACCGCGGTTGCGCTGCCTTCGATCGCTTACGCTATCTCCGGCAACGGCAACTTCACGAATCTCCTAGTGGCGGTCGGCATGTATTGCGGCGCGCTGTTCGTGGTTTTCATGGTGTGTCACGGAGAACTTGCCAGGCACCGCCCTGCGCCGCGTTATCTGACGTCGTTTTATCTGATGGTGTCGGTGGGTGGCGCGATCGGCGGTCTGCTGATCGGCTTTGTGTTCCCTTACGTGCTGCCCGCGCTGATTGACCTGCCGATCGTGCTTTCGCTTACCGGTTTCCTGATGGCATGGCTGCTGTGGCGCGACTACGCGGTAACGTCAGAAGGCGATTCGGCAGGGAAGAGCGATGAGACGACGTTTGACAAGCCGTGGGACAAGGTCGTGATGACGGCGAATATCGCAGCGGCTATTCTGTTTGTCGGAGGGCGGGTTGTCGCCGCGAAATACTGGGGTGCGCCGGCACCGGGCGAGGCTACCTACGATGTGCCTGCCCTGCTGGCGTTGACCTGCGTGTTTATTGAGTACCTGTTATGGCGGAGTCGCGGTTCCGTGGACGCTGACACCGAGAAACGGGACCGCGGGATAGTGCTCACATTTGCCGGAGGCATTGTGGCGTTCCTGGTCTGGCGACTGGCGGCGATCCGGATCTGGGGCGCGCCGCAGTTGCCCGACGGGCCGTGGGATGTCACTGTGCCCGTCAGTCTGGCATGTCTAATTGGCGTGTATCTCCTCTGGCGCTGCCGCGACACGCTTGATAACAACCTGATCGTCTGCGCCGCAACCACGGGGCTTGCATTCGCGATGACCGGGTATATGGCAAAAGATGCATGGAGTGGCATCGGCTCGGCCCGGCTCCTGACGCGGAATTTCTATGGCGCACTGGTGGTTTACGATCAGGAATCCGGCGGCGATATGGGGCCTTACCGCGTGCTGAAGCACGGGACTATCGACCACGGCGAACAGTTTCTCTGGCCGCAGAACCTTCGTCATGCGACTACGTACTACGCGGACAAATCAGGTCTGGGGCTGGCGCTTCACACACTGCGGCAGGAAGGGAATATCAATGTGGGCTCGATCGGGCTGGGTGCCGGCACCACGGCCGTGTACGCGCGTCCGGGCGATCACTACTTTTTCTATGACATCAACCCCAATGTGCCGAAGATCGCGAATACGCAGTTCTCGTTTCTGAAGCACTGCTACGGAACGCACGAGATTATTCTGGGCGACGCGCGCCTTTCGCTGGAGAACGAACTGAAGCGCGGCATCAACCATAAATTTGATCTCCTCTCTGTGGATGCGTTTTCCGGCGACGCGATTCCGGTGCATCTGCTGACCCGCGAGGCTTACAAAATCTACTGGCAGCACCTGTTGCCGGATGGCGTGCTGGCGGTTCACGTTTCCAATCTGTATCTTTCGCTGGCTCCCGGCGTGGCACTCGCCGCGGCGGAGGCTGGTAAGCAGGCCATGGTGATCAATTTTGACGGCAACGAAGACAAGGAAGAGACGTCGTCGGAGTGGGTGCTGGTGACGTCAAAGAAGGGCTTCTTCGACCGTGACGAGATCAAGCCGGTGGCCAAGCCAATTGCGCCGATTCCCGGTTTGCGGGAGTGGACGGACGATTACAGCAACCTGTACAAGATCCTCCGTTAAGTTGGGGTCAGTAACCCATCCGTCATGTTGCGCAGGCCAATGCCAAACTGCCGCTCCAGATCGTAAGTCACGCCGTGGACAGTGCCGGCACCATTGGCAATGGTGAGCTTGCGGGTACGGACGTCTTCCGCGTATTTTGAACCGGCGGCTTCGGCGCGGCGATTCGCGATTGAGCGGAGTTTCGCCACTTCGATATTGGGCGGCGTGGCAGTTGCCGGGATGGCCGCGAAATCGGCGCGGATGACAGCCTCTGTGGCTGCGGATATTGAATAGTTCTGAACGCGAATATCGAACATCAGAGCAAGGGCGCGTTCGGAGCTGACGCCGAACCTCGCGCAGAGCTGAAGCGCGGCGGCGTGGATGGCCGCGGCGTGCTCCACCTGAATCGCCTGAAACTCCGATGTGCGCCCGAGGGCACGGAACATGCCCCGCCACGGCTCGAAGATCTGGTGACGCACGGGGTCCTGAATGCCACGTACCCAGGTCAATTGCGCGGCCCGAGCTGTCTCGAGCATCGAGCGAACTTCGGGCAGATGATCGTGAAAGATGCCGGACATCACGGCTTCCTGATTGTTCAGCATCTGAGTCAGGAGCGGCTGGAGAGTTCCCTGGCCAAAGTTCCACTGAGCCACGCCAAGGCTCAGGCCCTGGCCATCGAAATCGCCAGAGAGTCCCGCGAAGCAATCCGGTATGCCTGCTGAAGTTTCAAAGGTTCCGGTGAGGGCAAGGCATCGTTGTGTGAGAGGAGCGTTGAGCAGCGGATTGACGGGAGTCGGCGGCGCGGTTTGCGGCTGAGGGAATAGCGAAGCCCATGTTTGGTCGCCGACGACGCCATCGGGCGCGAGGCCCCTCGATTTCTGGAAGCCCTTAACGGCGGCTTCTAAGCCGCCGCCGAAAATATTGTCGACGGAACCGGTGTAGAGTCCTAATTCCGCCAGACGGGATTCCAAATGCCCGACAGAGCTACCGGTGGAGCCGCGATGAAGAAGAATAGCCATGCAGTTTTCCTGTGCGCAGGGGTTGCCTACGTACAGGGTGTAGCATGACCGAAAAGGGAAAAACAGCTAAGCTATTGATTAATAAAGGGAAACAGGCCGTGACTCCTTTTTCGAAATAGCCGCAGGTGGCATCAGTCGCGCCCTCGCGGTCGCGGCGCTGAATCGCTTTCTGACTGGCTATCAGAGGAAAGTTTTGAATTCCATGATGTCGCCATCCTGGACCACGTATTCCTTGCCTTCGGTGCGGGTCTTACCGAGTTCTCGGCAGCGTACGAAGCTGCCACAGGCGATGAGATCGTCGTAAGCGGTGGTTTCCGCCGAGATGAAGCTCTTCTCGAAATCGGAGTGGATCACACCGGCGGCCACCGGGGCTTTGTCACCCGCACGAATAGTCCAGGCGCGCGTTTCCTTCTCACCGGTGGTGAGATAAGAGCGCAAGCCCAGCAACGTGTAGGCTTCCCTGATCAGCGTGCCCGCGCCAGTCTCCGCGCCGTTTTCGACGCCCAGACCCGCCAGATACTCAGCGCGCTCTTCGGGCGGCAGCGTCATCAGTTCAGATTCAATTTCCGCGGAAACCACGACAACGCGCGTGCCGAGGTGGGTAGCCGCGTAGTCACGCACTTTCCGGACCCAGGAGTTGTTTTCGGGATGAGCCAGATCGTCTTCCGAAACGTTGCAGGCGAACAAAGTGGGCTTAGCCGTCAGCAGGAAAAGACCCTTGCGGATCGCGGCCTCCTCAGGGGTGACTTCCATGGTGAAAGCGTGCTTGCCATCGTTCAAATGAACCTCAACACGGTCGAGAAGGGCAAGTTCAGCCTGTGCCTTTTTATCACCGCCTTTGGCGATTTTCTGCTGGCGGAGACGGCGCTTCTGGACGCTGTCGAGGTCGGCCAGGATCAGTTCGGTGTTGATAATTTCGATATCGCGGATGGGGTCCACCGTATCCATGACGTGTTCGATATCGGAATTCTCGAAACAACGAACCACCTGCACGATGGCGTCGACTTCGCGGATGTGGCCCAGAAACTGGTTGCCGAGGCCTTCGCCCTGGCTCGCGCCCTTCACCAGACCGGCGATATCGACGAATTCGAAGACCGAGGGGATGATCTTTTGCGTTTTGCTGATTTTTGCGAGCACATCGAGGCGCTCGTCCGGGACCGTAACGACCCCCTGATTGGGTTCAATGGTGCAGAACCGGTAGTTTGCCGCCAGAGCCTTGCGGCTTTGCGTCAGCGCATTAAAAAGCGTGCTTTTGCCCACATTGGGCAGACCTACGATTCCGGCACAGAGCATGTTGAGTGGAGACGACCTTGATTTGGTATCGGGATTCGACGACAGATTGACTACTTTACGATTTTACTAAACGAGGTTTGCTACCATAGATCTGTTATGGCAATCCCGAATGTAAAGCGTTTCCGCCCTTTCTGCAGTGTCTGCAACGAGAGCTTCTCTGTGATGGCAGTTCTGCCCAACAATGCGAATGTGGAGGCGTACCTGGCTGATGTCGTGTCACGTCACGACCACAAAGCTTTCCAGGATGCGAAGAACCTTCATACTAAGGTCCGCGTCGGTCAGCAGAAGCAGAAGAAGGCGAAGTAGTTTTTCCCTCTGCCGGGGCATGGATGCCGGATTGGCCGGTAAGCCTCGCGATTTGAATCATTTAAGCCTAATAGCCGGGCCGTGGGGCGGATGACCCCTGGCCCGGCTAGTTGTGTGTTCGCGGTGGCATTCCGGCTCACAGCCGCGCCCGCAGCGACCGGAGCGCGCGCAGGCCTTCCTGTGCAATGTTGGTGTCTGTTTCCCTGCTTAGCCTGTCCAGCCACGGGACGGCGCTGGAATCGCCCGTAACGGCCAGAATTCTGGCCAATTGGATCTTCTCATCCTTCGTGCCCGTTTCCAGAGGCAGCCGCAGTGCGGCCAGCACGGCCGGCTTTCGCGAAGCCTCAGTCAGGTAGGCTGCGGCGGTTTCGCGCCAGGCGGCGGAATTCAACGTGTTCAGTAAGTAACGGAAAGGAGCGCTCTCCGCCGTATCCACGTTGCCCGCGAGCGTAATGGCGAAAGCGGAGGCCAAACGCGGCGGCATCTTGTCGTCGTCCTTCCAGACGCGGTCAATGGCGACCCGATCGGAGGCATCGCCAACCCGGCCTAAGCCTTCGACTGCGGCAGCGCGCAGCCTTTCGTCTTTGTGCATCAGGTAACGCTGCAGAAGCGTGCGGTCGGTCGGTTCCGGCATGAGGGCGATGGCCACCAGCGCGGCACGTTCGGCCTTGCTGCCACGAGGTTTGTCCACGATCCCCCGCAGCGTCGGCAGTCCGTCCCTCGCCTGGAGCAGGCCGACGGTTTCGATGGCAACTCCCTGGATGCGGTCATCCAGATCGCGCAGCAAATAAGTAATCTTCGGGCCGGCTTCCGGGTCCCGAATCTTGCGGATCGCCACCAGCGACTCATACATAACGGTGTTGTCTTTGGTTCGCAGCGCTTCGAGGAGATCCGGGATCGCGGCGCGACCACGGAGGATTCCGACAGCCCGGCAGGCTCCGGCCTTCACTTCCATACCGTTGCCGCCGCTCGCCAGCTTCCCGATGGTCTCAATCACTTCGGGACGCACGGTTACAAAGCCTTCAATCTCCTGATCGTTGGAGTCGCTGAACTTCGCTTTGATCGCGGCACCTGCGCGCGCGATGGACGCGGCGGGTCCCTGTCTGACATAGCCGGGCAGATAGAAATTCACCATGCCATCGATGGCGCGGAGCTGCATTTCCGGATCGGGATCATGACTGGCGAGGATCAGTGGATCGAGGGAATCCTTACCACCTACCTCTGTCAGTTGTTTGACCACTTCGATACGGGTGATCAGGGCAGGGCTATTGAGGTATTGGGCAAGCTTCGGGATGGCGACCTGGCCATCTTTTGCGACCATACGCACGTCTTTTGGCTGGGGGCCCGTCTGGGCCAACCCTGGAACAGGGGGAAGAGCCAGTAATGCGCAGACCACTCCGGCCAGCGGGAATCCATAACGTATCAGGCGAAGCGGGAGGCGACAAGGAATCGAACAAGGCATCTGTATCGATTATGCCGCACAAACGGACAGCGGAATGCGGCGTTTGGGCGGTTGAAGTCTAACGAATGAATTCGACTTCGACTTTGTTTGGGATTACACCGGCTTCGAAGCCTTTGTCGAACAGCAGACGAGTGGCCTTCGGGATGTCGTCGCCAGCGTCGACCGTGTGGTGATTCACGTACATCCCGACGAACTTTTCGGCCAGTCGCGGCTCCATGTCACGGGCGAACTGCATGGCGTATTCGAGCGCTTCCGCGTGGTTGTCCAGCGCGTACTGGATACTGTCGCGCATCATGCGGCAGCATTCCGTCTTCACGTGATCCGGCAGGGAACGCAGGAGAACATTGCAACCGAGAGGCAGCGGGAGTCCGAACGTTTCCTTCCACCATTTGCCGGTGTCCAGAACACGATGAAAGCCAGCCTTATTATAAGTGAGCTGCGCTTCATGGATAATGAGGCCGGCATCGGCCGCGCCGTCCTGCACCGCTTCGAGAATGTGATCGAACGGGACCACCACGGGGATGAAATCCGGCTCGAAGATCTTCAGCGCCAGGTATGCCGTGGTCATCATGCCCGGAATGGCAACGCGCTTTCCTTTGATTTCAGAAGCTTCCATCGGGTGAGTGGTGACGACCAGCGGGCCGTAACCGTCGCCGACACTTGACCCACTGGCCATCAGGACGTACTTATCCGCCACGTATGTATACGCGTGATACGAAATTGCGCTGAGATCGTAAAAGCCTTCGCGGGCTTTCCTGTTGAGCGTTTCGATGTCCGCCAGTGTATGTCGAAAGTTAACAAAAGACGAGCGGACTTTCTTGGTCGCCAGTCCGTAAAACATGAACGCGTCGTCGGAGTCCGGACTGTGAGCGCTCTGGATTTCAAATGTTTGCTGTTGCGGCATATCGAAGGGGCGGAATTGACCAGTATCTCACGCCGTACGCCATCAACCAACGACTGATCATTTTAGTTAATTAGCCTAAGAATATATAGATTCCTGTTGACGCTTCCCGCATAATAAATTTCGAAGACACCCTAAGGAGGTGGATGATATGGAACAACAACGCAAAAAGATTGTAGTGAATGTAATGATCCCGTTCGTCATGGCCCTGATCGTATTGGGCATGGTGATGACACGTCCAACCATGGAAGGTATCCGGACCGTGAATGTCGGCATGCTGCTGCTGACCGGCTCGCTGTTTGGTATCGCCGTGGCGCAGACGGTTTCCGTTCTCCGCAAGGCAAAGTAAGACGGCGGCCGTTGCGGAACCGCTTCGCGTGAGATAAGCGAGTCGTAGGTGGCAGCGGTCAGTTTCTGATCGCTGCCGTCTTACCCACAAGTGCGCCTGAGAGGAGGCGTATCTTGTGACTCTGCCGGTACGGGAGAGTCCTGGGCGGATCCGAAGCAGCCATTATTTCGCATCGCCGTATGGTGTTTGCTGGTGCGAGGTATTTTTGGCGCTCCTGTTTGTCACTAGTTTCCGAGGTATCTGGAATAGACACTTCTGGCTATGCCGGGATCGGTAGTGCCTTTGATAATGGCGCGACCGTCCGGGAAAACAGTCAATTCGTACTGGAGATCCTGAAAGCGCAGAGCAAACTCGTTCGCTCGCACAGTGCCCAGACCCGCCAGGCTGCCGGCAAGCGCCACAAGGTCGACTGGCCGCCTCCGCTCGTGAATCTGTACCGCATTGCGGCCGCATAAACTGACTGGCGCACGGTTGGTGCTGGTCAGGCAGACAAACTCGCGCCGCCCACAGGTCGGGCAATCGATATTACGCGATGGCATCGAAACCTCCCGTACCGGCCCTGCCCACAAGTCCGCCGTAAAGATCTTCCGCCGCACACTTCCTGTACGTCCCGCCAGAATTTTGATCGCTTCCATCGCCTGAACAGATCCAATCACGCTCGTCACGGGGCCCAGAACGCCGGCCGTTTCGCATGTCGGTTGGGCACCAGCGGGTGGCTCAGGGTAGACGCAACGGAAGCAGGCTGAATCCCCAGGCAGGACGGGCATCGCGATACCATAGGCCGAAACGGCCGCGCCGTAGATCCAGGGAACCCCGTCGCGCACCGCAAAATCGTTGATCAGCAGGCGGGTTTCGAAATTATCCGTGCCATCGAGGATAACGTCGGCACCTCCGAGCAATTCCTCAACATTCCCCGCATCCAGATCTGAAATGTGGGCCTCTATGGCGATGTTCGAATTCGCCGCGAGCAGATGGCGACGCGCCGCCTCCGCCTTAGGCAGAGCGACTTCGGCGTCGGCCTCCGTGTACAGCACCTGGCGCTGCAGGTTGCTGACTTCCACGTAATCGCGATCCACAAGGCGCAAAGTACCCACGCCGGCTCGGGCCAGGAGCCCGGCCTGAACCGTTCCGAGGGCGCCGCATCCGACGACCACTGCGGTGGCGCGGCCCAGGCGCTCCTGCCCTTCCGGACCCAGAGGGGAGAATCGGGTCTGTCTGCTGTAACGATTGTTGTGGGGTTCGCTCACTGTTTGCAGACGGATGGCGTCTGGCGACATCGTAACAGATAGTCAGGGATTGTTGTAAATAAACGGCAACGCCATCAACATAGGGCATTTCCATTGGTAGTATGGAACTGGTGCGGAGTCTGTGTTTTACGAGCTTTTTAGCTATTTGTCTGCTCGGTCCCGCCGCTAACGCGGAGCCTCAAGCCGTAACACGTGTGCCCGTGGCGACAAGCCAGGCTGCGGCGGCAAATGGCGCATCGCTGGACGGCCTGACCATCGCACATCTGACGTTCGAACCCGCAGAGCAACCGCTGGAGGCGTCCGTCCTGTTCGACCTGCTGCCTTTCCGCGTCGGCGGTACATTTCGCGCCGCGTTAACGCGGGATGCGATCCAGAGACTTTACGCGACTGGCCGTTACGCGGATATTCAGATCGATGCCGAGCCATCTGGTGCCGGTGTACCCGGTACGGGTTCCGGCGTAGACCTTCGGATTGTTACGAAGGGCAGTTGGTTCTTCGGGCATGTCGAGATTCAGGGCGACGTTTCCGAACCACCCAACGCCGGCCAGATCCTGAGCGTGACCGGCATCACGCTTGGCCAACCGTTTGACGTCGGGGATATTGCAGCAGCCGAAGAGAAGATCCGTCAGTTGCTGATCAACAACGGCTACTTTCTTCCGTCGATCTCCCACCGCATTGACTATGAGAACGCGGATCAACAGGTGCGCGTGACCTTTGAGCTAAGAGTCGGCCGCCGGGCTCATTACGCGCTGCCGGTGATTACGGGCGACACATCCGTTCTCAGCGCACGGGCGATCGACAGGGTGACCGATTGGCACCGGTTTCTGATGCCAGGCTATCGCGGCATTACTCAGACGCGCACGAGAGTCGGTATCGACAAGATCCGGCTCGCCTACCAGAAGTCCAACCGATTACTGGCGACCGTGACGTTCTCCGGCATCGATCAGGCGGGTGGCGACGGGAAGGGCAAGGGCCGCACGCCACTGGGAACGGCACGAATTGAAGTAACGCCTGGACCGGTCGTCGATGTGAAGGCAACCGGAGCCAAAGTGTCCCGGAAGGATCTGACTCAGAATCTGCCCATTTTTGAAGAAGGCGCTGTGGATGCTGACCTGCTGGCAGAGGGGAAGACAAATCTCCGCAACTATTTTCAGGAGCAGGGCTATTTTGATGTGGAGGTAGAGTTCAGCCGCCGGGATGTAAATGGCAGCAAGACGGAGATTGAGTATGCAGTCAAACCCGGGCAGCGGCATCGAATGGTCAGCCTCGCGATCCGTGGCAACAGGTACTTCGATGAAAAAACGCTCCGGGAGCGAATGCTGGTGTTACCGAAATCGTTCGAGTTCCGCCGGGGACGGTACAGCGAGAGCATGGCTGCCCGGGATAAGGCGGTAATAGAAGAACTCTACCGTTCAAATGGCTTCCGTGACGTCCACGTACTCATCGAGACACAGGATGACTACAGGATGGTGAAAGGCGATATCGCGGCCGTCTTTACCATTACAGAAGGCGAGCAATACCGGGTGGCATCCCTCACCGTCGCGGGTGCAGAGAAGCTGGATCTCTCAACAACAACTGACCGATTAACGTCGCAGGCGGGGCAGCCATTCAGCGAGGCCGATGTAGCGTCTGACCGGGAAACGATACTAAATGCGTACGGCGCGGCCGGGTATTCAGATGCTGCTTTTGAATGGACGTGGGCTCAAGGTCCCGCACCCTTCACTGTTGCGCTGAAATTCACGATCCGTGAGGGAGCCCCGCAGTTCGTCCGCGACGTTATTGTGACGGGTCTCTCGACCACGCGCAGTTCGCTGGCCTATGCGCAGGTGAAAGAGAGGCCAGGGGATCCTCTTTCGGCCACAGCGATGGCGGAAACGCAGCGGCGATTATACGATCTGGGAATTTTTTCTCAGGTCAACATGGCAGTGCAGAATCCGGACGGGGAAGAGACACGCCGCCGGGTTCTGTACGATCTTCAGGAAGCATCACGCTACTCTTTCACCGCCGGTCTTGGCACGGAGTTCGGACGCATAGGCACCGGCACTACGTCGTCCGATCTTTCAAATCCCGGCGGTTCGGCAACCCTGACGCCCCGCGTTTCTTTGGGGCTGACACGCCTGAATCTTCTGGGGCTGGGCCAGTCGCTTGGCATCCAGCTGCGGCTCTCCACGGTGCAAAAGCGCGGCTCGATCAACTACTTCGTGCCCAGGGTTTTCAACCGAGCGCGTTTTGACGGGAACTTTACCATCCTCTATGACGACACTTACGACGTGAACACGTTTCGAGCCATTCGCCGGGAAGTTTCGGCGCAGGTGTCAGAGCGCATTTCGAAAACGCTGACCGCTTTCTATCGCCTCTCGTACCGTGATGTCGGCGTATCCGAACTCAGAATCTCGCCCTATCTGGTTCCGCGGCTGGCTCAATCCGCACGGGTGGGAATCGGGTCATTCAACGTGGTGCATGACCGCCGGGACGATCCCATCGATCCTCACAAGGGAATCTACAGTACGCTTGACGTTGGTGTGGCCACGAAGGCTCTGGGTTCGCAGACCAACTTTGTCCGGCTACTGGGACGCAATTCGACGTACTACAGTCTGGGGCCGAAACTGGTACTGGCGCGTGAAACACAGTTCGGCGTGGAGAAGGCGTTCCGGGCGACGGTGTCGACCGATTTTTCGGATCCCATCCCCCTGCCCGAAAGATTCTACGGTGGCGGTGGAACCACTATGCGCGGTTTCCCGCAAAACCAGGCCGGCCCCCGAGATCCGTCCACAGGGTTTCCGATCGGCGGCTCCGCACTCTTTTTCAACAGTACCGAATTGCGCTTCCCCCTCTACGGCACAAATATTCGCGGAGTATTTTTTGAGGACATGGGTAACGTGTTTTCGACGATCGGCAATATGTCGCTCCGGTTCAATCAGAATGGCCTTGGGGATTTTGACTACATGACGCACGCAGCGGGGTTCGGCCTGCGCTACAGAACACCACTGGGCCCTCTGCGCTTCGATCTTTCCTATGGTCTGAATCCGCCTAAATACAACGGGTTTACGGGCGACTATTCCCAACTGGTGCAGTGTACGCAGCCAGGCACGCCGGCAACCGGAGTCTGCCAGCCGTCGGTGCAGCAGATCAGCCACATTCAGTTCTTTTTTTCCATCGGGCAGGCCTTCTGATGACTCGCACATTCTCATTCATGATGTGTGGACTGCTCGCGTGGAGCGCCACGCCAGCGAGCGCCGCACTGGTGGATCGGGTGGCCATTACGGTGGGAAACAAGGTCATCACGGAAAGCGAGATTGTCCGGCGAATCCGGCTCGCTGCATTTCAGAACGGGCTGCAGCCGGACTATGGTCTGGCGGCACGCCGGGAAGCGGCCAGGAGTCTGATTGATCTGAAGATGGTGGAGCGGGAGATGGACCTCGGTCACTATCCCCGCACGGAGCCGGAGCGGGAGATGGACCTCGGTCACTATCCCCGCACGGAGCCGGAGCGGGCGAAAACGCTGCTGGCCGCGTTTACCGCTGAGCATTTTCGCTCCAGTCCGGAGGCTTTGCGGATGGCGCTGGCCGGAAGTTCCCTCGCATCCGCCGATCTTATGGAAGAACTCGCCGAGCAAAACGATCTGACTTCATTTCTCGACCTGCGCTTCCGTCCCTCGGTGCAGATTTCCGACGCCGAAATCGAAAAGTATTTTCACGAGAACATTGAGTCAAAGAATCCCGTCCCGCCCGTGGAATTGAGCGATGTCCGGACCGGCATCGAGCAGATTCTGGCCGCACACCGTGCGGATCAGGATCTGGACGCGTGGCTGCAGGACCAAAAGAAGCGGACGAAAATTGTTTACGTGGTGGAGGACCTGCAGTGAACCGCCGCCTGAAAATTGGACTCGCAGTCTTCGCGTCCCTGGTAATTCTGGTGCTGGTGACCGGCTGCGCGGCGCTTTTCGTCGCGCAGAGCGACTGGCTTCGTGAGAAGCTCCGCGCCGCCATCGTGGAGCAGGCGGAAACGGCTACCGGAGGACGGGTTGAGATCGCAAAGTTTCAACTCAACTGGAGCAGCCTGAACGCTGAGGTGGACGGTCTTGTTATCCACGGCACGGAAGCGCCGAGCCAGGCCCCGTTTCTCGCCGTGGACCATGTAACCATAGGCCTCCGGATCGTCTCCCTCTTCACACGCGATATTCGTCTGGAGAAACTCACCGTCACGCGCCCACGAGCGCATATCATCATCGACGCGGCTGGCGGCACCAATCTGCCGCGCCCGAAAACAACCTCAAACGCACGTACGGCAGACACCATCCTCAATCTGAAGATCGCGCACGTTGCGGTGCGGGACGGAACAGCGCTGGCTGAATCGCCAGGCAATCCGCCGCATACTTATCCATGGAGTGGCGGCGGGCGGAATCTCGCTCTTTTGGCCACCTATGACCCCGCGCGCGATCGCTACGCGGGCGACGTCTCGTTTGCTCCGCTGCATCTGACGCTCGAAGGGTATGGTCCGCTGGATGTGGACCTGACGGCGACGGCAGCCATGGAGCGGAATCGAGTGTTCGTACAGAAGGCCACACTGAAGAGCCAGGGCTCGGAAATCGACCTCAGCGAGATCAATATCGGGAGCTTCGCCGACCCCGTAGTGACCGCGCATTATGGTGTAACAGTCTCGGCGGCGGAGGCAGCGCGGGTGCTGCACTGGAAGCTTCCTATATCGGGCACGGTAAACGTGGCGGGCAATGCGCGATACGTGTCACCGGAGGATTTCGAACTTGCAGGGGATCTCCGCGGCACCGGACTTGCCTATGGCAAGGTTCGCAACATCCGACTGACAGGAAAGGTCGCGGGTTCGCAGGCCAAAATGGCGATCACCTCGTTGCGGGCGAGTCTGCTGGGCGGCACCGCCGTTGGCGGCGTGGAGACAAAAGGCTATGAGGTTTACCGGATCGCCGGTACCATCGCAGGCCTCGACGCGCGAAACCTCGCGGCACTGGGCACCACACAAACCGTTCCTTACGATGGCGTGCTGGCAGGCACGGTGGCCGCCACCGGGAGATTTCGCGATACCTCGCGTTTCGACGATGCCACCGCGCACCTGACGATCGGGCCCGCCGCAATCGGCCCCACCGCTCATGGAGAGCTATCAGTACATTACACCGGCTCGACTTCAAAACTCGAAGTGTCCAATTCGTGGCTTCAACTGCCCAATACCCGCCTGGATGTGAGCGGAACACTTGGTGCCGCACAGACCATATCGCGGGCTTCCTCGCGGTCCACATCGCTGGCTGTCAAACTCGACACCAACGACCTCAACGATCTTCTCCCTGTGATGAGCGGGCAGGCTCTGCCTTTCACTCTGCGAAACGGTTCGGCGTCATTCGCCGGAACTGTAAGCGGCACTCTCGACGACCCTCGCGTGGAAGGCCACGTCACCCTGAACCACGCCGTCTACGATAACCGCCTTGTGGATTCAGTCACCGGAGATGTCACTGCATCGGCTACGCAGGCGACCACCACCCACGCCACTCTGGTCTATGACGGCATCACCGCGAGCGTTGCTGGCACAATCACACTCACGAACTGGTCCGCAGACAAAAAGTCAGCCGTTTCGGGCGATGTGACGATCGGGAACGTGGATCTGGTGCACGCCCTGACACTATCGGGACTGGAAAAAGACGTGCCTGCAACCGGCACTGTATCGGTAAGCGCGAAGGTATCCGGAACGGTCGGACAGCCGGCGGGAAGCGCCGACGTCACGTTCAGCAAAGGCTTGTTTTACCAGCAGCCGTACGACTCCATCACCAGTCATCTGCAGTACACCAATGCGGATCTGCAAACCGCCAGCGGCGTCTTCACTTCCGGCCCGAAGCGAGTCACCTTCGACATTCGTTACCCGCACAACGGCCAGACGTTCCCCGCCGGCTCGCTGGAAATCTCGGCAGCCAGCAATACGATGGCGCTCAACCAGATTGCGCTATTGCGGCAGCGGCAACCGGATATTCAGGGCACTGCACAGTTTCAGGGAAAGTCGACCGTGCGCGTCTCCGTTGACGCACAGAAGACCGCCCACTTCGAATTGACGAGCCTGAACGGCGATGGCACCGCCACGGGTATCGGACTTGCCGGGCGCGAACTGGGCAATTCACATTTCTCCGCCCGAACACAGGCCGGCACATTGACCGCCGACTTTGATTCCAACGTGGCAAATGCCGCCATCAAAGGACAGGCGCGAGTGGAACTGACGGGTGACGACCGGACAACGGGTTCCATTTCCCTGTCCAACGCAAACGTCGGCGCTGTGGCCGCCCTGCTGTCAAGCGGCGACGATGCAAAGAAATTCGCGTTCGATGGCTCGGTGGAGGCGCAGGTGGATTTCAGCGGCCCGCTTTTCCTCCCGGCGCAGATGACGGCAACAGCCACGGTGCGGCAACTCGAGGTACATCCAACTGCAGGCTCGCCTCTTGCGAAGGCGATCGCCGGATTCAGCCTTCGCAGCAGCGGGCAGGTAAAAGTCTCCTACGAGAAGTCGGTGATCCGGGTGGATTCTGCGCACTTTCTGGCACCGGAAACAGACATGACCATCAGCGGTACTGCAGATACTTTGAGTGCGACCCCGTTGAATCTGCGCCTGCAGGGCGACGTCAATCTCGCCATCCTGCGGAACTTCGTGCCGGATCTGGTGGCGTCGGGAACAGTCTCCGTCGCAGGCCTGGTTCGGGGAAGCTGGGGCACTCCCGATTTCAGCGGGCGCGCAGGTATTCGCAATGGCGAATTCCACTATCCGGATTTCGCCAATGGTTTGAGCAACGCGACAGGCTCCGTCGTGTTCTCGGGTTCGCGGGCCACCATTGAATCCTTCAATGCCGAGACCGGCGGGGGTAAGCTCACAGGCGCAGGCTTCGCTAATCTGATTCCGGATACCGGCGAAGTTGCTTTTCAGTTCTCGGCAAGGACGAAGGACGTTCGTCTGCGCTATCCGCAGGGGGTGAGTTCCATATCAGACTCTGAACTCCAGTTGGTACGCAATCCGCAGCGGAGCAGTATTTCGGGGACCGTAACAGTGCGCAGATTAGTGTTCAACCCCCAGCAGGACGCCGCCGGGATGTTAGCGGATATGAGCCAGAGCGCGCGTACTCCGGCAGCCGGCAGCAATTCGCTGGCGAACATGAACCTGGATATCCTCATCCAGACCGCGCCCGATGTAGCGCTGCAATCCAAGGTAGCGGAGAGTATTCAGGCCGACGCGTCACTGCGACTGCGCGGCACTGTCGCGAGCCCCGCACTGCTGGGAAGGGTGAACGTTTCCCAGGGGGAAGTGCTCTTCTTCGGCAACAAGTACACCATCAGCCGAGGGGCAATTTCCTTCTTCAATCCGTCGAAGATCGATCCGATTCTCGATGTGGATCTTCAGACAAAGGCGCGCGGGGTCGATGTAACACTCACGGTCACAGGTTCACCTTCGAACCTGGGAATGACCTACAGGTCTGACCCGCCGCTGGAGTTTTCGGACATTGTCGCTTTGCTGGCCACTGGCCGAACGCCGGACGATCCCTCGGTCGCCCTGCGCGGCAATGCGCCGACACCGAGCTTTGAGCAACTGGGGGCCTCGGCACTAATCGGCCAAACGCTGGCGAACCCTGTTGCTGGACGTCTGCAGCGATTCTTCGGCGTCAGCCGGATCAAGATCGATCCGCAGCTATCGGGTGTTGGCGGCAATCCCGGCGCGCGGCTCACGGTGGAGCAGCAGGTGACTCCGGATATTCTGTTTACTTACATCACGGACGTATCGAATACCAGTCAGCAGTTGATTCGGGTGGAATGGGCGTTCAATCGCAACTGGTCCGCCGTGCTGGAGCGCGAACAGAACGGCTACGTCGGGCTGGACTTCACTTATAAGAAGCGGTTCAAGTAGCCGAGGCTTCAGCCCTTCAGATAGCCCCTGAACTTATCCACGCTGCCCGGATAACCCGGAAACACCTTACCGATCTGTTTGTTCCCCAGATGGTTGAAGACGGCCTCGCTTAGCACGTCGCGAAAATCCGTTGTCAGCGCCAGATCGCGCTTTTCATAGAGTTGCTCCGGCGCAAGCCCCGGCCATTGCCCGTACACTTTACCGCCCTGCACCGGGCCGCCCATCACGAACATCGCGTTGGCGTGGCCGTGATCCGTACCGCGGTCGCCGTTCTCTTTCGCCGTGCGTCCAAACTCCGACATCGTCACAACGACCACGTCTTCCATGCGGTCGCCCAGATCCTTGTAGAACGCCGCGAGCCCGCCGCCGAACTCCGTGAGTCGCTGGGCCAACTGACCCACCGAGGCCTTCGGGCCAACTTCCTGCGCATGGTGATCCCAGCCTCCCAGATCTGCGAACGCGACTTCCACGCCCACGTTGGACTTAATCAACTGGGCAATCTGCCGCATGCTGTCGCCGAAACGGCCGCCTGGGTACTGCGCACCGCCCGCGGGCTGATACGGGGTCTTCTGAACAGATTGCAGCAATGCCACGGCGTCAAATGTCGCGCGACCAGTGCCATTCAGAATCTGATCGCCCGAGCCCGCGTACATCGCTTCCAACGCTTTGGCTGCGGCCGCGTCGCGAACACCGAACGCACCCAGGCTCTCCACCGCAACGGCTTCGTTATCGCCGCGCATACTGCGTGGCAGGGTGGGTCCCAGACTGACCGCGCGCACGGGCGAGGGTTTGCCCTCGGCGGGCGGCAACGCGCGATTGAGCCACCCATCGTTGGTCGCCTTGAGACCGGGCGTGCCGGACTCCATGTAATCCTGCGCATCAAAGTGAGAGCGAGTGGGGTCAGGCGAACCGGCCGCGTGGACAATCGCCAGTTGCCGACTGTCCCACAGCGGCTTGAGCGGAGCGAGCGACGGATGCAGGCCGAACATGCCATCGAGGTCGATGACAGCGTCTTCCTTCGCGATGTTCTCCGCCGGACGAGGGATGGAAATCGTGGGGCGCAGATCGTAGTAGTGCTGTTCGCCGTGCGGCACCACAATATTGAGGCCGTCGGCCGCGCCCCGCTGGAAGATCGCAACCAGAACCTTCTTTCGCTGACCACTGTTACTCTGCGCGAACGCCGCCCGCTGCAGCCAGAGCGGCGAGGTTCCGACGCCAACCATGGCGATAGCGGAATCTCTCAGAAATATACGTCGTGAAACCGGCATTTTGGACCTCTTTTGTAACCTTTGACCTATCTACGCTGGAAATCCGGCGACCCCAGGGTCAGGCCGGCCACCATCGGACCCGCAGGCGGAGCGGCAGGGATGGGCCGACCGTTCTGCGCCTGCTGCTTTGCCGCCTGGTCCGCGATCGCCTGATCCAAACCAGCCTGAATCGCAGCCTGAGACGCAGGCGACGCATCGGCCAGCAGGATATTTCGCTCGATCTGCGCCGGATCCGCTGCAAACTGGGTCGGATCCACCTTGACGCCCGCTACCTTTCCCTGAGCCAGAGTATGGGCAAAATTCATCCGAGCCAGCAGGGACGCTGAATTCAGCCAGTCGGCACCCCGATTCGTGTAACCGGTTGGCTCGGCCTTGCGATAAAGCGGCTGCCCCAGAGTATTCATCAGGCCCACCATTTGTACCGCCGTAGCCACCTCGCCGTTTACCGCACGCACTGCGCTGACCACCATTTCGAGAGGCGATTTCAGCTTGGCACGGAAATTGGTTGCGGCCCAGAATTCATCGGTACCGAGCATGGTGCGCATCACTTCGTGCAGATCGCCATCGGTATTTGTGAATGTAGCCGCCATCTTGTCGACCAATGCCTCGGCCGGGTTATCAGACACGAAGCGGATCGCCAGACTCTTCGCAATGAAATGAGCGGTAGAAGGATGCTTCACCAGAATGTCGATCACCTTCAGCCCATCGTCAATGCCGCCGCCGGCGGGAATCGTCACGCCAAGAACGTGCTTCTCGCCGCGATCATGCATACGCGGATTGAAAAAGAATCCCCCACCCTGCTGCGGTTGCCGGATGGTCCAGCCGGTAAAGCAACGCGCCACTTCTGTAACATCCTGCTGCGTGTACCCACCGTCCACACCGAGCGTGTGGAGTTCCATCAGTTCGCGCCCATAGTTCTCGTTGAGTCCCTGCTTCCGCCCATTCGCGGGCGCGTTGGGCCGCGGGGCCGCTCCGTTCGGATCGCCGGCAGATTCCCAGTTGTCGAGATAGAACAGCATGGCCGGGCTCTCCGCGGTCGCCAGCAGCAGATCCTTGAATTTACCCAGAACGTGCGGGCGGATGACGTCGCGTTCGTAAGCGGTGACCATAAAACGGTCGGCACCCTTGTCGAGATACACGTTGAAATGATTAAACCAGAAGTCCGCCAAAACCTCTTCCAACTGCCGGTTCGAATAGATCGCCCGCAGAAGTTTGCCTTCTGTGAGGTCACGATTGACCACCTGTTGCGGTGTATTCAGAACTTCCACGCGCCGACGCATAGCGGGTGTTCCGGCATTAGCGAGACGGGTCCGGATGGCTGGCGGGAGCGCTTCGAGAGCGTCTACCAGCTGATCGTCAGGGAGCGATTCCAGCAGAGCCAGACGGCTTTCCTGCGTTCCGTTGAGGAAGGCCTGTTTCTGCTCAGGGCTGAGGGGCAGCGCGCTGAGCATTTCAGGCGTCATGCGGGCACCGGGGGGCATTAGACCGGCAGCAGCCCCCGCTGGTCTGCTCGGTGCCACAGGGCGCGGAGCCGCAGCCTGGGCAGTTGCCTGGTCCGTCATCATTGGCGCGGGGGAGGACGTTGGCGGCACGGCATCCTTCATGGTGGATTGAACGTTACCAATGCTGGCTTCGGCCACGACAGGACCAGTCGGCTGGGCGGCTTTTGCTGTAACTGCGTCGTCCGCGGCCTTCTTCTTCTGGTAGCGCGAAATTGCGGTCTGAACCGCAGCCCGCGTCAAGGGATCGTCTTTCGAAGGCAGAGGCAGCTTGCCATCGATCATCGCCTTAATCATTTGCTGCGACGGATACTTTTGCAGCATCGCCGCAGTACCCATCTGCAGGGTATCCAGAGGTTCCAACTTGGCCAGCAGGACAGGATTCTCGGGGATAGAAGCTGGCTGAAGCTGCTGCTCGATCCACTTCTCCACGCCCATCTGCTTCACCTGCTCCAGATCGCCAGGGCGCGGCCCGAAAGTGAGGCGATTCAGAGCGTGCAGAGCCTTCTGATCGTCCGTCATGAGCGGAATCTTCGGTGCCGCGAGAGTCGCGGCCTTCGACGCGGCGGGCGCCTTTGGCTTCTTCGCCGCGTAGCCGGTTGCCATCATCGAGAGGCCGGCGAATGCCAGTACCAGAGATTTTCGTTGCATAGGGCTTTTCCCATTATCTAACGCTTTTGGGGAAGCAAAGTTGCGGAGGCAGACGATAGTTCGCATCCAGGCTAACATCAATTTCATGCGCACCTTCCTTCTATTCCTGACTTCAGTTGCCCTGGCGGCCGCGCAGGCACCCGCCGCTCCGGCCACCATCGCAGAGAAAACAAAGGAAATGACGGCGATGCCCGGCTATTTCCCCCTGTACTATGACGCGAAAACAGGCCGTGTGTTCCTCGAAGTCAGCCGCTGGAACAGCGACTTTCTTTATGTCAATTCCCTGCCCGCAGGGGTCGGCTCCAACGATATCGGACTGGATCGAGGTCAGATCGGCGGTTCCATGGTGGTGCGTTTTGAGCGCTACGGCCCGAAGGTGCTGCTGGTGCAGCCGAATCAGAGCTATCGCGCCGTCACCTCGGACCCCCAGGAACGCCGGGCCGTGGAAGAGTCTTTTGCGCGATCCGTGATCTGGGGCTTTACCTCGGAAGCCGAGGAGGGGAACCGCGTATTGATCGACGCTACCAGCTTCTTTCTGCGCGATGCGCACAGCGTCCCCGAAACACTCTCACGCGAAAACCAGGGCAGTTTTTCGCTCGATGACCGACGTTCGGCCATTTACCCGGACCGTACCAGGAACTTCCCCCGCAACACGGAAGTGGAGGCGATGCTGACGTTCTCCGGCAGAGGCGCGGGGCCCTGGGTGCAGTCCGTGACGCCAAGCCCGGATGCGCTCACTGTCCGCGAGCACCATTCCTTTGTGGCGCTCCCTGACGCCGCGACGTTCCACACCCGCGGCTATGATCCCCGAGCCGGCTTCATTGGGATGAGTTACATGGATTACGCGACGCCGATTGCTGAACCCGTAATGAAGCGCTTTATCATCCGCCACCGACTGGAGAAGAAGAATCCGGCGGCCGCCGTGAGCGATCCTGTTCAACCCATCGTGTACTATCTCGACCCGGGCACCCCGGAGCCGATCCGATCGGCACTGCTGGAAGGCACCCGCTGGTGGTCGCAGGCTTTCGAAGCAGCGGGGTTCAGCAATGCTTTTCGGGTGGAGATGCTACCCGCAGATGCGGATCCCATGGATGTCCGTTACAACCTGATCGAGTGGGTGCACCGTTCCACGCGGGGCTGGTCTTACGGCGAGGCCATCACAGATCCGCGCACGGGCGAAATTATCAAGGGCCAGGTGTCGCTCGGTTCGCTGCGCGTGCGTCAGGACTTTCTGATTGCAGAGGGTCTGATCGCAAAGTATGAGCAGGGTCAACCAATCGATCCCCGCATGGAGCGAATGGCGCTCGCACGTCTTCGTCAACTGGCCGCGCATGAGGTTGGCCACACACTCGGACTGGAGCATAACTTCGCCGCCAGCGCGCATGACCGAGCTTCCGTGATGGACTACCCGCCGCCGTTTGTAAAGCTCAACGAGGCGGGCGAAATCGACCTAAACGAAGCTTATGCCACCGGCATCGGCGAATGGGACAAACTTGCGATTCGATATGGGTATTCGCAGTTCGCGACGGGCGTGAGTACCGACGCGGAGCGCGCAGCGCTCAATGCGATTCTGAATGAGGCTCGCGACAAGGGCATCGTCTTCATCTCCGACCGCGACGCGCGCACAGCGGGCGGCGCGCATCCGATCGCGCATCTTTGGGACACGGGAGCGAATGCAGCCGACGATCTCAACCGAGTCATGCAGATTCGTGCGAAGGCACTGGCTGGCTTCTCCGAACAGAAAATCCGTTTCGGCGTGCCGATGAGCACGCTGGAAGAAGTTCTCGCGCCGGTATATCTGCTCCATCGCTACCAACTGGAAGCGACGGCAAAAGTGGTGGGCGGGCTGAACTACACGTATGCGGTTCGTGGCGATGGTCAGACCGTGGCAGAGATCGTACCCGCAGCCGAACAACACCGCGCGCTCGATGCGATCGTGAAGACGCTGGACCCCGCAGCGCTGACGCTGCCCGAGCGCATTCTGAAGCTGTTGCCACCGCATCCGCCGGAATTCGAGGCGACACGCGAGGACTTTCACTCGCGGACCCAGATCACGTTTGACTCCATGGCTCCGGTGGAAGCCGCCGCCGATATGGCTGTCGCTATGCTGCTCAATCCCGAACGTGCCACGCGCCTGATCGATTACCATTCGCGCGATGCGAAGAATCCGGGTCTGGATGAAGTGATTGACCGGCTGATTACGGCCGCGTGGAAGACACCACGCGCCGGCCTGCGGGATTCCGAGACACAGCGCACGATTGGGAATGTGGTGCTGTACCGCCTGATGACACTGGCACAGAACGCAACAGCTTCGGAGCAGGCCCGCGCAATTGCTTTTACGAAACTGGATGATCTGCGGAAATGGCTGCTGGCCAGACAGAATACTGATACGGCGGAACGCGCCCATTCGGTTTACGCTGCCGCACAGATCAAGCGTTTTCAGGATGACCCGAAAGTGATCACGGTAAGTAAGCCTGCCGACGCGCCGGATGGTTCGCCAATTTAGCCGCCGCTACTTATGAAACGACTTGCGATGCCGACGACGAGGCCTGGCGTCATTACAAGAGGCCGAGAAATCAGTCGGAACTTGTCTGGGATACCTGCATCCCGGTCGTCTTCGTTTTTACATGGCTGTGAACCGTTTTTTCAGGACTACCGTGCCCGGATTCGGACCGATCGGCATTTGGATGCTCCTGTTCGTGGTTGCAGGAGCACAGCTTTCAAACTGGCGTTGCCCAGGATGCGGCAAGTGTTTCTCCGCAACTTCGTTGCACCACAAATCATTTCTCACGAGTAAATGCGATAACGGTGGCCTGCCGCAGTTCGAGGCCAGACAGTGCCGCGCGTCAGTGACTATCCCGCGCCTTCAAAGCCAGCCCCCGGGCCACCGAGGTAAATTCATTCCCCGCAGTAATCTTCTCCGCTCCAAAGCGCGATTCAAAAACACGCCGCACAGCGGGCACAAAGGACGACCCGCCCGTCAGAAAGACCTTATCTACCCGCGCCGCAGCCACGCCGCATTGCTTCAGCAGGCCATCAACACACCCGCTGATCTGCTCCAGCTCTTCAGCGATCCACCCTTCAAACGCTGTCCGCTCCACGTTCTCTTCCAGTTCCACGAAGCCATCCGAGAACCGGAACGTCGCGGTATCCCGCGCCGAAAGATCGCACTTCACCGTCTGCACCGAGCGATGCAGCTGATACCCAAGATCTTCGGTAATGAGATGCAGCAGCGCGCCAATCTTCTCCGGCTCCACCGCCTGTGCTTCCACGCTGCGAAGCATGTTCATCGTTTCTTTGGAACGCAGGAAAGACAGATGATGCCATTTCTCCACCTTCGCGTAGACCCAGCCCGGTACAGGCAGCATCTTATTCATCGACCGCAGTTGCGTTCCCGCACCCAACGCAGGCGACACGAGCTTCCGCACGATCTTCGCATCGAAGGCATCGCCCGCAATGCCAACGCCGGAATTCCCCAGCAGATCCTCAGGCTTTCTGCCGCGCCGGCGAACTTCCGGGCCCACATGGATCAGTGAAAAATCGCTCGTGCCGCCGCCGAAGTCGCCAATGAGAATCAGTTCGTCGTGCGCCAGGGTGGATTCGTAGTGATAGGCGGCACCAACCGGCTCCATCTCAAACGAGACGGTATGGAAGCCCGCAATACGAAAGGCCTCGCGCAGACGCTCTTCTGCGTAGAGATTGTCGTCTTCACTCTCCGCCGAGACGAACCGTACCGGTCGGCCCACAACCGCCGAATGTATGGGCATGCCGAACTGGTGCTCGGCTGCCACGCGAAGGTCTTTGAGAATGCGCGCGATCAGTTCTTCGAGCGTACGCCGCCGACCGAAAACCTCCGTGGTCTTGAGACTGCGGCTGGTGAGAAACGACTTGAGCGACTGAATCAGGCGGCCTTTGTTTTCGGCCTCCAGATATCGCTCGATACCAAACGGACCCGTCCAGGACTTCAGTATTTCGCGGCCCGCCTCTCTGGCCTGTTCCAGGTAGAGAAGCGAGCGATATGAGTCGGTGAGTTCGCCGCGAAAGGGGAAATACGCAAGGCTGACTTCGCCCGATTCGCGGGCAAACGCCACCGAGCTGTTCGTGGTTCCGAAGTCGATACCGATCGACGCGGCGGAAGCCTTTGTTCCAGCCCGGGGCAAGCTACTCGGCCGTCTTCGTGGCGTGCTCGAACAGGTAGTTCAGCGTCTTCTCAGTCTGGATGTGCGACGCGATGCGGCCCAGTTCGCCGTTCTCGGTCAGCTTTCGGCGCATGGCGGCCACGGTCTGCTTCTCCTGCCGCGCGATGCGATCCAGCTCGCGATCCACTTCTTCGTTCGTGGCCACGATGGATTCGGTTTCCGCAACCTTGCCGAGAATCATCGACGCCTTCACTTCACGAGCCGCGGCATCCTTCTGGGCAGCCTTGACCTTCGTCCAGTCCAGGTTAAACGACTTCGGATCCACGCCTTCGGCCTGCAGCGCGCGCAGGCGCTGTTCCACGCGATTCTGAATCTGGCGATCGATGAAAACTTCCGGCACCGGGAAATCGTTGGTGTCGACCAGTTTCTCAACAATCTTGTCCTTCGCCTCACGCTGGGCATCGCCCAGGCGTTGCGCCTGAATCGACTTGCGAACGGCTTCTTTCACTTCGTCGAGCGTGCGGAAATCGCCCAGATCCTGAGCAAACTCGTCATTCAGTTCGGGAAGTTCCTTACGCCGCAAACCCTTGACGCCAACCTTGAAGCGTACCGTCTTACCCGCCAGTGTTTCACGACCGTAATCGGCCGGATAGACAACATCGAATTCCTTGTCGTCGCCCGGCGAAGCACCCGTCAGGTTTTCCGTGAAGCCCGGCAGCGTCTCGGGTCCGCCAATCAGAACCTGAACTTCATCGGCCTTGATTCCTTCATCGGTCCCGGAGAGACTTTCCAGCGAAACCACGGCGTAATCGCCGGCCGCGAGCGGACGCGCATCTTCATTCGCGTAAGTGGCCTTGGTATCGCGAATCTCTTCGATCCGCTTGTTGACGTCTTCGTCCGTCACTTCCGGCTCTTTGTATACCACTTCCACACCGTTGTAGTTCGTGATATCGAGCTGAGGGAACACTTCAAAGCTCGCCTTGAAATGAACGTCCTTGCCGTCATGGAAATGAACATCCGTAACGTCGGGACGGCTGATCGCGCGCAGTTGCTCGGCGGCAACACGCTCGTCGATCGCCTTCGGGACCAGGTTTTCCAGTACTTTTTGACGAATATCGCCGTCGTAATTCTTACGAATCAGCGACATCGGCGCTTTGCCGGCGCGGAATCCCTTCAGATGAACGCGTCCGCGAAACTGTTCCGCGACTTTCGCGGTTTCCTGCTCGACGTCCGCAGCGGGAATCGTGATTTCAAGCTCGTGCTTGCAGCCTTCTACCAATGCCAATTTGGGTCTACCTCGGAGAGAAAAGAATGGAACGGAATTACCAGAATATCAGAGCTTCCCGTACCGGTTGACGCGGGAGAGCGGATTCACCGCGTCAGCGCATCGTCCAGCGCCTTCGCGACATCGTCGTAAACGATGGTTTCACTGAAGACTTTCCCCGCGGCGAAGACCGTCGGAAGCTTCTTAATGCCACGCGCCGCCGCGAGTTGAATATCCTGATCTACCGCTGCAGCCAGCCGCTGGTCGGTCAGCGCCGCGACAATCCCCGTGTCGCTCAGCTTATTGCGCGCCGCGAAATCGCTCACCCATGACCTAAGGCCCGCCGGCGTAATATGTTCCTGCTCCGCCAGCAACTCGCGCCTGAAGACCACACTGAGCCGGGGACTATGCTCGAAGACCCACCGCGCCGCCATCGCGGCCGAACGGGCCCATTCGTGACGACCCAGCGGAAAATCGCGATGAATGAAGGCCACTTTCGATCCATACCGTGGCAGCAGCTTATCGTCCAGCATGGTCCGGAACGCCTGACAGTAGCCGCACTGCATGTCTTCATAAATGGTGACTTTGATCGAACTGTCGGGGTTGCCTTCCACAAGATCGTTGGTCGCGCAGGTAGCCGGTATCATTGCCAACGCGAACATCAAAGCCAGAGTAGTGGAGCGCATGAGATTCTTCTAAGATTCTAACGCCGGAGGCCGGCTTTGGGTTACGTTTTTAGCGGCAGGGGAGTCAAACGCTACTCTGTTAGAGATGGAACTCACGCCGCTTCGGGTCTTCATGACGGTCGCCAACGAGCGCAGTTTCTCGCGCGCCGCCGAGAAACTCGGACGGACGCAGCCCGCCGTGTCGCTCGCGCTGCAGCGCCTCGAAGCTGAGCTTGGCGAAAAACTTTTTGATCGTTCTGCCAGAGACGTGGTTCTAACGGACGCCGGCCGCACGGTTCTCGAATTCGCCCGCCGTTTTCAGAATCTGGAATCGGAACTGGGCAACGCCATTGCTGAACTGCGCGACCATTCCGCGGGATGCCTGGCCATCGGGGCCAACGAGTCCACGGGCCTGTACCTGCTGAAGCACATCGAACGCTACCGGCACCTGTATCCGCGAGTCAAGGTACAGGTTCGCCGGGGTTTTTCCAGCCGCATCCCCGGAGAGATCGTGGATGGAAATCTGGAACTCGGAGTGATCAGCTACGAACCGCGCGATGAGCGGCTGCTCTCCACGGTGATCTATACCGACGCGCTCGTCTTCGTAGTCTCCCCCCAACACCGATTGGCGGGACGAAAAGACGTTCCCATCAGCGAACTGGGCGACGAGACCTTCATCGCGCATAACGTGCTCTCCCCGTACCGCGAAATCGTCCTGCGCAGCTTCCACGAGCGCGGCGTACGCCTGAATATGGACATCGAAATGCCCACCGTGGAAACAATTCGCTGGATGGTGGAACGCAACCTCGGTGTCGCCTTCCTGCCTCGTATGTGTGTGGAGCAGGAGATCGCCGAAAAGAGTCTGGTTACCGTGCGTGTGCCCGAACTCGACGTGGAACGAAAGATTTACCTTGTGCAGCCCTCGCGCCGTGCCCTGAGCTACGCAGCGGAGGCGTTTCTCCGCCTGGTCCTCGAATGATACTGAAGAAAAAGAAGAACTGGATTGCCGTCTTGCTGGCGGTGTCAATATTGTATGGACTGGATGATCTCTCCGCCCGGTTTGGCGTGCCATCCCGACCTCAATTCGCCACTATGACGGTCAAGCGCTATTTCTACATCAACGAGAAATACAACAAGTTCAGCTATGAGCCGCTACCCTCAATGGACGTGCGCTGCGTCAACGCGCTGTTTCCGCACTCAGGATACCGGCCCTGCTGGTATCTGAAACGGCACCTGATGGAGACGATCCCTGTCAACTAACGCCGGTTACGCCCCTGATCAGTCTCCAAGAAACCGGCCATAGGCCTTCAGCCCCGCCACATTGTCGCAAATGGCCTTAATTCCAGCCGTGATTGGAATGGCAAGCACCAGCCCCGCCGCGTCCCATAGAAATCCCCAAAACATAAGAGAGAACGTCACAACCAGCGGATTCAGATGCACCCGTGCGCCCACAAGCTTAGGGTAAAAAACGTTCATCGCCGTCAGATGCAGGGTGACGACAACAAGGCACGATAACAGAATCGCGGTGCTGTCCGACCCCGCCGCCAGGCACGCAAACAGCGGTGGCAACATACCCAGAGGCAGTCCAATATAGGGAGTCAGGCTGAGAAAGCCGCTCAATGCGCCAATGAGGAACGGATAACGAAGACCGATCAGGGCGAACAGCGCGCAACTGAAGGACGCCAGGATGATGCCAATCATGAAATTGCCTACCACAAAGGCTCGCGCCATGGTCGAAATGCCGCTCACGCTCCGCGCGACAACCAACCGGTCCGCCCCTTCAAAGAAACGCAGGAAACTCTTGTAAATGTGATCTCTCCAGCTCAGCATGAAGTAGACGAGAAAGGGTACAAAAGACGACATGAGCACGAACTGATAAACGGTACCGAGGCTCGAAACCACATAGTCTGCAACAGGATTGCGATCGTCGTGAATGCGAACTTCCTGAATAGCGCCGGGCTGCGGTATGGGGGGCTGAGGCGCGGTCGCCTTCCTGCCCTGTTTCGGAGGTGTCGCGGTAGCCCCCGAAGCGCCAGGCACTCCTGATTTCGGTCCGGTGCCAAGAATCTGGGTGGTGGCGTCGCCAACGCTCTGAATGGCTGCAGTCGTTCGTCCCACCGCTTTGGTGAGGTTTTTCTGCAGTTCCGGTGCCTCGCGCGCTATCCCCGAAAGCTGATTCCATAACGCCGCGCCGGTGAAGTAAAGGGCCAAAACCGCGATGAGACAGACGATAAATGTCGCCAGCGGGCGCGGAATCCGGATTCGCGTCAGCAGGCCGACGAATGGTTCCAGAAGAAAGGCGATAATCACAGCGACGAGCGCTGTGATGAAAACCGGTCGTGCCCAGTAGAGCAAGGCGATGACAACGCCGCCCGCTATGACGGAAAGAGCGTAACTGCGCGCTCCTTCTTCCGCCGCGGCTCCAAAATTTCGGCTGCGCAGTTCCATGGACATGGCCTTTGAAACCAGTGTAGTGGGTGAGTGTGCGCTGCTCCTCTCAAACAGCCCCGCCCCCGCGGTATCCCCCGCCCTACAATCGAAAGGTGGGACGAATTCTGGCGCTCGATCTTGGCAGGAAACGGATCGGCCTCGCCATCAGCGACGAAATGGGCTTCACCGCACAGGGTCTCGATACCCTGGAGCGGCGGGGACGCCGTGACGACATCGAAGATCTGCGCAAACTGGCATCCGTCCGCGGGGTGACGCAGTTCCTGATCGGCGATCCGATGCATATGAGCGGAGATGCCAGCCGTCAGGGCGACTACACCCGCGAGTTTGCCGCGGAACTGGAGCGCAAGACGGGCCTGCCTGTCGAATTCCGCGACGAGCGCTGGACCAGTCGCGAAGCGGAACGCACCCTGCGTGGTTCCGGCGTTGCCAACGGCAAACGCAAGGCAACCATCGATAAGCTGTCTGCCGTAATTCTGCTGCAAAGTTACCTCGATTCCGTCCGGCCGGGCTCATTTCAGATGGAGCAATGGCAGTGAAGAAACTGATCGCGTTCCTGCTCCTGCTGGCCGTGGTTGTCGGTTGCGCCGGGGTCTATGCGCTGCATGAAGTCACGCAGCCGTATAAGGGTTTCGCCGAACCGGTCCTCATCGAATTCCCTCGCGGGACCAGCACCGCCCAAATGGCCACCATGCTCTCCGAACATGGCGTCATCGAACGGCCGTGGCTCTTTATGGCGGCGCGAGCGGTCCGGCGCGGCGCGCGGTTACAGGCAGGCGAGTACAAATTCGAAAAAGCCGCATCGCCGCTTGACGTGTTCGGTCGAATCGCGCGTGGCGATATCTATTACATGGATCTGCTGATCCCGGAGGGGTTCAACATGTTCGACATTTCCGAGGCAGTGGAAAAGCTCGGCACCATGACGGCTGCGGCGTTTCTCGATGCAGCGCGCGATCCATCCCTGATCCTGGATCTGGACCCGAAGGCCGAGTCACTGGAAGGCTACCTGTTCCCGAACAAGTACCGCGTCTACCGCAAGACCACGGCGCGCGAACTGTGCCGCATGATGACCAACGAATTCCGCAGTCAGTGGCAATCTCTTGCCGCGGGGACGAAGGCGACGCACGACGCGGTGACGCTGGCCTCGCTCGTGGAGAGGGAGGCAAGGCTGCCGGAGGAACGGCCGCGGGTCGCATCCGTGTTTCACAATCGCCTCCGCATCGGGATGAAGATGCAGTGCGACCCGACCACCGTATACGCCGCGCTGCTCGAAAATCGCTATCGAGGAGTGATTCACCAGTCGGATCTCGACAGCCAGAATCCGTACAACACCTACCAGCACACGGGACTCCCGCCGGGGCCGATCGCCAACCCAGGCCTGAGTTCCATCAAGGCGGCCCTGACGCCGGAGGATACGCCGTATCTGTTCTTCGTCGCCAAAGCGGACGGCTCCGGCGGCCACAACTTCACCGACTCTCTGCAGAAACACGTCGCGGCTGTCGCGCGATATCACCGTGCCTCGGGCCACTAAGAGAGCGAAGGTTCTGGAATTCGCGGCCTCGCGAGGCTGGACTGGCATTGGCGAAGCGGAGTGGAACGAACTTCGCCAGGCGTTACCTGAGATATCCGTCGCCACAATCCGTGAAGCAGGACTCCCGATCGATGCGCCCTGGTGCGGCATCCGGCAGCACACGTTTGAAGAGCTGTCAGACTCGCTACTGGCATTCAGTGCGGTCTATGAAGCCCGACCAGACCTGCAGCAATTCTGTCGGGAACAGGTCATCGCAGCCAAGGATCACGCGAAATTCGTAGCCATTCGCAGCACTGTCAGTCCGGAGACACGCGAACGAAAGGCCACCATGGCGGAATGGATGCTGGTCTGGCTTGGCGATCCCTCCCTGTTCCCGGTTTGGGCGCATGCTCGCCGGGCTATGTCGACGACACCACCGGATACCGAGCCGCCTCCCACGCCGTAATCCCGCCCGCCAGTTCGATCAGATTCGTGATGCCGTACTGGTTCAGGATACTGACCGCAATGGACGACCGATACCCACCTGCGCAGTGAACGGCAATACGCCGTGTCCGCGGGACCTCGGCAATTCGCTCCTGTAAATGATTCAGCGGAATGTTCACACTGCCTTCCAGGTGTTTCGTATTCCATTCGCGAGGGGCGCGGATGTCGACAACCAGGGGCGGATTTTCCGACGCGAGTTCCTCTGCCAGCATGGACGCGCTCACCCGCTCAGTAGGCCAGACCAGATCTCCCCTCTCCGCCAGCGCGGCCATTCCGCCATGCAGATGACCCTTCACGTGATCGAACCCGATTCTCCCCAGCCGAAGTGCCGCCTCCTCTTCGCGGCCCGGTTCGGCAATGATCACGATGGGTTTCGCACGGTCCAGCAATGTCCCGGCCCAGGTGGCATACTGTCCGCCCAGCCCGATATTGAGGCTGCCCGCCAGATGGCCCTTGGCAAACTCAGCGGCATCGCGCACATCAAGAATCTGCGCACCCGCGTCGCCCATTCGAAGGACCTCGTCCAGTTCAATCGGCTTCAGGACCTGCCGCAGCGTCTGGTCCAGTGTCGCGTGCTCACGCGTATTCAAAATTGCGTCATACGTGAAGTACGCCGGTGCCTCCGGCTGATCGGCGGTGACCAGTCGGATGAATTCTTCTTTCGTCATCGGCTGAAGCGCGTAGTTCAGGCGGCGCTGATCGCCAAGCGTGGACACCGTGTCGGAGGAGAGCTGTTTTCCGCACAGCGACCCCGCGCCATGTGCGGGATACACCAGCGTCTCATCGGGAAGGGCCAGCAGCTTGTCGTGCAAAGAGTCGTAGAGATATCCACCGAGCGCCTGCGCCGTCCAGCCAAGGGACGCACGGAGATCAGGCCTCCCGACATCGCCGATAAACAACGTGTCGCCGGTCAGCACAGCGTGGGGCTTGGTCGCGTCTTTTTGCAAATCGAAAACGAGAATCGAGATGGATTCGATCGTGTGCCCGGGAGTCTCCAGAACCTGTAACCTCATCCTCGTGAACTCAAGAGCCTCGCCGTCCTTCATCGGAACGAATGAGTATTCCGCCTGAGCCTTTGACCCGAGCCGGATATCCGCACCACAACGGTCCCGCAGTTCCAGATGTCCGGCGAGAAAATCGGCGTGGAAATGCGTCAGGAAGACGTGGCGGATCTTCACGCCCAGACGGTCTGCGTCGTCCAGATATTGCTGGATGTCCCGCTGTGGGTCGACCACGACTGCGATGCGGCTGACCTCGTCCGCCAGCAGATACGACGCATGCGCAAGACAGCCCAGATAGTACTGTTTGAGGACCATCGCTGCCCATTGTAAAACACGCCCAAGCAATTCCAGCCTTACGAACCATAAATAAAGCGATCAGGCAGGCCCGGCGATTTCCGTACAAAACTCCAACTGAATACCACCGCCTTCCGGGAACTGATCGGAGCGCCGGCCCTCAGAAGTCAAACGCACTTTGAACGTTTCTGAAACGGAAAACATCTCCGCTCTCCTGACGGGTGCCATGGGACCGCTAAGGATTCGACCACAAGCAAAGAATGCTCCAAGGTACATTCTGCGCCCTCCAAAGGGCCCGCAGTTGGGGCAGCCGCACACTTCGGGGCTGCCTTGCTCGATTCGCTCGCAGCAGGCACGGTTCCGGGAGGGTTCCGCCTCGACTGTCCACGGCCCAATCTGGATTGTGACTGGCATACAAGCCTAACTCAGAGTCGCCGTTCGCCACTAATGCGAATGCCGCGGCACAACCTCCCGCAGATCCCCATAACCCACCGCAAACTCCAGGCAAGCCCCCGTATCCAGTTGCCCGACATGCGCGCGATACAACTCCTGCCACGGCGAATCGTTCCGCAACTTCACTGGCGGCAGCGCCTGCCGCCGCGCTTCAATCTCCTCATCACTCACCAGCAGATCCACTCGCCGATTCTTCAGATCCACCTTGACCATATCGCCCGATTGCAAAATCGCCAGATTCCCGCCCGCCGCCGATTCCGGCACGGTATGCAGAATCGACGGACTATCCGACGTCCCGCTCTGCCGCCCATCGCCCATACACGGCAGCATCCTCATCCCGCTGCGCACCAGCGCGCCGGGCGGCGTCATATTCACAACTTCCGACGACCCCGGATATCCCAGCGGTCCCGTCCCGCGCACCACCAGCATGCAGTGTTCGTCGATATTCAGCTTTGGATCGTCGATATGCTTCCGGTAATCCTCCGGCCCATCGAACACGATGACCCTCGACGTGAAGCATTCTTCCGAACCCGGCGTAGACAGGAACCGCCGCCGGAACTCCTCGCTCACCACCGAAGTCTTGATCAGCGCCGAGGTAAACAGATTCCCGCTCAGCACCATGAACCCGCCCTGTTTCTTCAGCGGATTCGAATACGGGCGAATGATCTTCTCATCCAGAATGCGAACGTCCCGGCAATTCTCTCCCACGGTGCGACCGTTCGCGGTGATGGCATCGGCATGCAAGCGTCCGGCCCGAACCAGTTCGCCCATGATCGCCGGGACGCCGCCCGCGCGATGAAAGCCCTGCCCCAGATACTCGCCGGCTGGCTGCACATTCGCCAACAGCGGAACATCGTGACCGACCGTCTCAAAATCCTTCACATCTACGTCAACGCCCATATGCCGCGCAATGGCCGTAATGTGCGGGGCGCAGTTCGTCGAACCGCCAATCGCCGAGTTCACGACTATCGCGTTCTCAAAGGCCTGTCGCGTCAGGATCTTCTTCGGCGTCAGATCCTCCCGCACCATTTCAACGATTCGCCGGCCTGTCTCATAAGCCATGCGCGCCCGTGCGCCATCGGGTGCCGGTATCGCCGCGCATCCCGGAAGGGACATCCCCAGCGCTTCCGCCACTGAGTTCATAGACAGCGCCGTACCCATCGTGTTGCAGTGACCCGGTCCGGGCGACGATTGACACGTAATCTCAATGAGTTCATCGTCCGTAATCTGTCCCGCCGCGCGCAGCCTGCGCGCTTCCCAAAGCGCGGTGCCGGAACCAGCCAGTTTGCCGTTGTAGTAGCTATCGATCATCGGTCCGCCCGAAAGCACAATCGCGGGCAGATTCACTGTTGCGGCAGCCATCAAACTCGCAGGCGTGGTCTTGTCGCAGGCCGTGGTCAGCACCACACCGTCAAATGGATACCCGCAAAGAATCTCCACGAGTCCCATGGATGCGAGATTGCGATCCAGCGCCGCCGTCGGTCGCCGGCAACTCTCCTGCATCGGATGCAGCGGGAACTCGATCGGCACGCCGCCAGCATCACGAATGCCATCTTTCACGCGCGCCGCCAGTGACAGATGAATCCGATTGCAGGGCGTTAGTTCGCTGCCCGATTGTGAAATGCCGATGATGGGCCGCCCGGATTGCAGTTCTTTCCGGGTGAGTCCCCAGATCATGTAGCGGTCAATGTAAATGGCGGTTTCGCCAGGCTCTGCCGGGTCGTTAAACCAGATCTCACTGCGCAGGCGATGCGGTGTGTCGGTGCTCAAGAAAATTCCCTCGGTTAATACGTTATCAGGAGCCAGCCGCCGCCCCCTATACTGATTTCATGCCCTTCAATCTGGCCGTAAACTACAGTCCTCAGGGCGACCAGAAGGCCGCCATTGCGGAACTCGCGCGCGGCATCGAAGACGGCGAGAAGCATCAGGTTCTGCTCGGTGTCACCGGCTCCGGCAAGACCTTTACGATGGCCAAGATCATCGAGCAACTGGACCGCCCCGCGCTCGTTCTGGCCCACAACAAGACCCTCGCCGCCCAACTTTACCACGAATTCAAGACCTTCTTCCCGTCAAACGCGGTGGAGTATTTCGTCAGCTATTACGACTATTACCAGCCCGAAGCCTTCATCCCTTCGAGCGGTGTCTATATCGAAAAAGAAGCCACAGTAAACGAGGAACTCGACCGCCTCCGCCTCTCCGCCACCCGTTCCCTCTTCGAGCGCCGCGACTGCGTCATCGTCTCCAGCGTCAGCTGTATCTACGGCCTCGGATCGCCGGAAGCCTACTACGGCATGTTGCTGATGCTCGAAAAAGGCCAGCAAATCACCCGTAAAGAGATCATCGCCAAGCTGGTGGAGATTCTCTACGACCGCAACGATCTCGATTTCCGTCGCGGTGCTTTTCGCGTGCGTGGCGACGTGATTGAAATCTATCCTACCTACGACGAGTCCGCCTTCCGCATCGAAATGTGGGGCGACGAAGTAGAGCATCTCTCGCGCATCGATCCTTTGACCGGCGAAATCCTCCAGGTCTACCAGCGCCTGCCCATCTATCCGAAGACCCACTATGTGATGTCGCGGCTCACCAAGGACGCGGCCATCGAATCCATCAAGGCTGAACTCGAAGCCTGGCGGCCACAACTGGAAAAGCAGGGCAAATTGGTGGAAGCCCAGCGCCTGCACCAGCGCACAATGTTCGATCTCGAAATGATCAAAGAGATCGGCTTCTGCCACGGCATCGAAAACTATTCGCGCCACTTTTCCCACCGTCTCCCGGGTGAAGCGCCGCCAACTCTGCTCGACTATCTGCCGGACGACGCACTGATGTTCCTCGACGAAAGTCACCAGACTATCCCGCAGCTTCACGGCATGTACCACGGCGACCGCTCACGCAAGGAGGTCCTGGTGGCGCACGGGTTCCGCATGCCCAGCGCGCTCGATAACCGCCCGCTGACGTTCGAAGAGTTCGAACACCGGGTCAACCAGATCGTTTACGTTTCAGCCACTCCAGGCCCTTACGAACTGACCAAATCCGGTGGCGTTGTGGTGGAACAGATCATCCGACCCACTGGGCTGCTGGATCCTGAAGTGGAGATACGTCCCATCCGCGGGCAGGTAGACGACCTCCTGCACGAAATCCGTCTACGCACCGCGAAGAACCAACGCGTGCTCGTCACCACCCTGACAAAACGCATGGCGGAAGATCTTTCGGAATACTACGCGGAAGCCGGCGTCAAGTGCAACTACCTCCACTCCGAAGTCAGCACTCTGGACCGCATCAAGATCCTGCGCGATCTCCGACGGGGCGAGTTCGATGTTTTAATTGGCATCAATCTCCTGCGGGAAGGTCTCGACCTGCCGGAAGTCTCGCTGGTCGCGATTCTCGACGCCGACAAAGAAGGTTTTCTCCGCTCCATGGGCTCGCTCATTCAAACCATGGGCCGCGCTGCGCGTCATCTGGAGGGCCGCGCCATCCTTTACGCCGACGTCATGACTGATTCCATGAAACGGGCTATCGACGAAACCAATCGCCGGCGCACCACCCAGAAGCAATACAACGAAGAACACAACATTACCCCGCAATCCATCATCAAACCCATCGATATGATGCTGATCGCCATCGCGGAAGGTGACTACGTCACCGTTCCCGACGAAACGGAAGCGGACGCCGAACTGCCGCCGGCGGAGCGTGAAAAGCTGATTGAGGACCTCGAACGCGCCATGAAAGAAGCAGCCCGCAAGTTTGAATTCGAGCAGGCCGCACAGCTTCGCGATAGAATCAAACAACTTCGGACAAAAGACGTTGCGGGCATCGGAATCCCAGATTAAGTACGGCGTAATTGGCGGCGGCGCTCTGAGCAAGAGCCTCATCGGCAAACTCCCGCGCAAAGCCCGGCAAATTGGCCCGGTGGTCAGTGTCTCGTACCGAAACGCCAGCCGAATCACTAACGTCATGCGCGCGGGGCATCCGGCGCTCGTCGAAGAACTGGACGGCATCCCGATCATTCTCCTCCACGCGCAGGCTGATCAGATGCGCGCAATCGCAGTCTTACTCGAAGACGCGAAGATCCGCTGGAAAGGCAAGTGCCTCATTTTCTGCGATTGCGACGCCCCCGTCGCGATTGTGCATAGCTTTCGAGCGCTTGGCGCCAGCACCGCCGTAGCCCGCCAGTTCGGAATTGCCGGCAAGATCATGCTGGAAGGCCAACCTGCGGCGCTTGCATGCGCGCACCGTCTGGCCGCGGAGTTACGTCTCCGGCCAATCGAAATCGCCATGGGCGCCGGTTACCTGTTCGCCGCCGTCCAGACCCTGTCCACAGCCGTTACCACGCCGCTCGTGGACCGCGCCGCCGACATGCTGCGGGCCGCTGGCCTCGGCGACAAGGATGCCGTGAAAACAGCGACAGCCATGTTTGAACAAAGCATTCAGGAATACAGTCATTCCGGCAAACAGAGCTGGGCCTGGTACAAAGGGGAGCCCGACGTGGACGGGATTGAAGCCGAAATCGGCACCGTTGCGGAGGATTTCCGCGATCTTTTTCGTGAATTGATTCTCTCCAGCTTCGATCACTTCGACAAACACCCGGAAATCGCCCTGAAACTGAAGGCGACCCGCCTGAGTGCGCTGGCCGCCGCGGGAACAGGGCGGCCATGAACGCCACCGAGTTCATCGCTGCGCTGCAACTCGGGCTCGTCGCTCTCAGTTCCGTCTTCTTCCTTGTGGATCCTGTCGCCACCATTCCCGTCTTTCTTCACATGACCTCCAATGCGGGCCCGAAAGAGCGTTCAGGAATAGCACGAAGTGCCGCCTTAACCTGCTTCTTCGTGCTCGCAGGATTTTCGGTAGCGGGGACCCTGCTGTTTCATCTCCTGGGCATCACACTGCCGGCATTTCGAACTGCCGGCGGCATTATCCTCCTCCTTGTTGGGCTGGATATGGTGCAGGCCCGGCGCTCGGGCACCAAGGAAGTGCCCGGCGAGGCAGAGGAGGCGGCGGTGAGAAGCGATGCGGGCATCGTCCCCCTGGGTATGCCTATGCTCGCCGGTCCTGGTGCCATCTCGAACGTCGTGGTACTGATCGGCCAGGCATCCAACCTGTGGGAAAAGCTGATGGTCTATGCGGCCATCGCCGTAACCGCCCTCGCCTGCTACTTCGTGCTCGCCGGCGCTGGCAACGTCCGCAAACACATTAGCGAAACCGGCATTCACATCCTGACGCGAATCATGGGCATGCTCATTACAGCCCTCGCTGTGCAATTTATCGCCACGGGCGTGATCGCTCTGGGCCTCGTGCCCGCCGTTCGCTGAGATGTCTGCAACCGGTTCAAACGTAATAAAGCCCGGCCAGAGGTGTCCCGTGCCGGGCTTCTTCAATTCTGCTGGAAAGCGCACCTGATGAATTTCAGCCTGCGTGCTGAAGCCTGTACTCGCTCACAATCTGCTCCATCTGATCTTTCAATTGCAGCTTGAGTTTTTTCAGACGATGCTCCTCAATTTCCTCATCCGCCGACAGGGTCGGCTTACTCTCCAGCGTTTCCACGAGAGCGTCGTACTCGTGGTGCCGGGTCATGAGGTCGCGAAAGGTCTCATTCGTCTGCATCAGATGCGCTTTGAGTTCTTCCTGAATTGCCTTGTCCATCCTGGTCTCTCTCCTTAGAGTGGAGTTGCTCACCGGGCCCTTTTCCAGGACAACTCAGACCATCTGGCCCGGCGGGTAGCTTCACTTCATGTTTGAAGTGCGGCGGAATCTTCCGCCGTCTAACTGGACTTTATCACGGTCTCTTTTGCATGACAATAGCGTTTACATTCCCACTTCCGTAATAGCCCTTTCGAACCCCGGCACGCACCCAGCCGTGGTGTTCATAAAGCCGTATGGCTGGCTCATTTGGCTCAGCCACTTCCAGAAAAATGTCCCCTGCCGCCTCTCGCGCCAGGGCTTTCAACAGAGAGGAAGCCACCCCCCGGCGGCGATAATCGGGCGAAACCGCCAAGTTCAGTAATTCGGCCTCATCCGGCGTCGATTGCCGCCATGCGCAGAACCCCGCGGGTATCCCTTTTTCTGCTTCCAGCACCGCAAACAGAATTCGGAAACCCGAGTAATCGCCCACCGGCCACTGGGCAGCTTCAGGCGAAGTCTGCTGAAGCCGCGCAATCGCAGGATAGTCCGCTTCGGCTGCCGCCCGGATGAGAATGGCATTGGTCATAGCTGGGCCTGAATCCGGCATGTCCCATTGTCCCGCCAGCCGTGTTGTGATGGTATTTGGACATGACACCCATCGGGCATTCCACGCGACGCACAGCAGCCACTGTGGCCCTGGCTGTCTTGACCGTTGGCTTGCTGCTCCTCGCAGGCACCCCCGCGGCCGATGTCGCACACCAGAAGTTCGCTCGCATTGAAACCGGCACTTTGCCGGCCGGAATGCGCGTGGATCTGTCCGCCAGTGAACTCAACGCCTGGGCTGCGGACGAGGCGATTATTTACGCCCCTGGCGCAACCCGCAATCTGCGACTCTCACTGACTACGAACGGCGCGTCCGGTTCCGCCATGATCGACTTCCTGAAGCTACGCCAGGCCACAACGCATGAAGATCCCGGCTGGCTCATGCGGAATTTGTTTTCCGGCGAACGCCCGGTCTCCGTGAAGGTGCGCTTCGAATCGCGCAATCGCCGAGCCCGCGTCGATGTTGACCGGGTGGAGGTTTCCGGAGTCGCCATCGAGGGAGCAACCCTGAACTTCCTGGTCCAGAACTGGCTGCGGCCCACGTTTCCGGACGTGAAGATCGATGAGTGGTTTGATCTTGGCTATCGTGTCGACAGGTTCACCGTGTTGCCGTCAGGCGCTTCCCTCTTCATCGGAAAGTAGAGCGGACTCACGCCGAATCCGGGAGTCACCATAACACGCGCACGCCGTATTGCTCGATGGCCTTATCGGGGGTCAAAATCGTCAAGCCATGCACAATGGCCTGTGCCACCAGCATGCGATCAAAGGGATCGGCGTGAAGAGCCGGAAGCCGGCCGGCGTGAAGCGCAGACTCCTCGTCGATCAACAGCGATTCAATGCCGCTGGCTTCGCGCACTCGTGGTACAAAAACGTCTGGCCGTTCCGAGAGCGGAAGACGACCGGACGCGTGCTTGATACCGATCTCCCACGCCGATGACGCGCTGAGAAAACGCCTGTTCGCCTGATCGAGAAAAGCGGTCGAGGCTGTCTTACTTAGGCGTGGAGACCCCGACGCAATCCAGAGAAAAGTGCAGGTATCGAGCAGAATGCGCATTGCGAAATCTGTCACTCTCCGTTAAAAAGGCGCAGCACTTCGTCGGGCAGTGGTTCGAAAAACGAGTCGGGGACGACAAACTCACCCTTTGCAACCCCAATCCGGGGCTTACGGACAGGCTTCCCCCGAAGTGATCGGATTTCGGCTACCGGCTTGTTGCGGTTGCACAACACGATTGTTTCGTCGGGCTGCAACTCCGCAAGATAGCGCGACAAGTTAGTTTTTGCGTCGTGGATATTCACCTGGCCCATGACCATATTCTGACCTATTAACTAAACTAAGTCAATTCGTCTCACCCCCTCCTCAACCGCAAACTGTTCGTCACCACCGAAACACTCGACATCGCCATCGCTGCCGAGGCAATCATGGGCGATAGCGTCCAGTCCGTCCAGTGATAGAAAACTCCCGCGGCCAACGGAATCCCTATTACGTTATAAATAAAGGCCCAGAACAGATTCTGCCGGATCACCCGCAGCGTCCGCAGCGCCAGCGCCAGCGCTTCCGGTACCCCGCGCAGATCGCCCCGCATCAGAATCACGCCACCCGCTTCAATCGCAACATCCGTCCCTGTACCGATGGCAATCCCCACATCCGCCGATGCCAGCGCCGGCGCGTCGTTGATCCCGTCCCCCACCATCGCGACCCGACGCCCTTCCCCGCGCAGTCTCGCCACTTCCAGTTGCTTCCGTTCCGGCAACACACCCGCCAGCACACGCCCGTCTTCAATCCCCACCGCACGAGCCACATCGCGAGCTACACGCTCGTGATCGCCCGTGATCATCCAGACCTTTGCACCCATTGCAGCCAGATCGCGAACGGCGTCAGCCGCGCCCGTCTTCACTTCGTCGCTGATCTCAAACTCCCCGGCTCGCACGCCATCCACGTCGAGCGCGATGGCCCCCGCTTCTCCCCGCCCCACCAGCACGCGCCGTCCAGCCACCACAGCCTCCGCGCCCCTTCCCGAAATCGCGCGAAACTCGGTCGATGCCTCGCGAGTGCCCCCGCCCGCCTTCGCCAAAAGCGCACGCGCCACCGGATGCTCGCTCCACTGCTCCACGGCCGCAGCCAGTCCGATGACCTCCGGCTCGCTAAACCCATTCAAGGCCCGCACCCGCGTTACCACCGGCTTGCCCGTCGTGATCGTGCCTGTCTTATCCAGCACCACTGTATCTACCCGCGCCGCCGCCTCCAGCGCTTCTCCGCCCTTGAACAGTATGCCGCGTAACGCACCGCGCCCTGTGCCCGCCATGATGGCTGTCGGCGTCGCCAGGCCCATCGCGCACGGGCAGGCGATGATCAGTACCGCCACTGCGTGCACCAGCGCCATGGCCACCGGGGCAAAATACAGCCATACGCCAAACGTCGCCAGCGCGATCACTAACACCACCACCGTGAAGTAACCGCTCACCTCGTCCGCCATGCGCGACACTGGCGCCTTCGAACCCTGCGCTTTCTTCACAAGGTCGATAATCCGCGCCAGCGCCGTATCCTTGCCCACCTTCGTCGCCTCAAATCGGAACGCGCCGGCACCGTTCACGGTACCGCCGTTGACGTCCGACCCGGTCGACTTCGCCACCGGAAGACTTTCCCCGGTTAGCATCGATTCGTCGATCTCGCTCGCCCCCTCCCGCACCACTCCATCCACCGGAACCTTTTCGCCCGGCCGCACCACGACCTGATCCCCCAGGCACAATTCCGCGAGCGGAACTTCCACCTCAAGGCCGTTGCGCACCACGCGCGCCACCGGAGGCTGCAGGCCCATCAGCGTTCGGATAGCATCGGAAGCACGCCCGCGCGCCCGCGCCTCCAGCATTCTTCCCAGCAGAACCAGGGAAATGATCACGGCGGAAGCTTCGAAATAGACGTCCATGCTCATCCCGCCCGTGAACAGCACCCACACCGAGTAAGCGAATGCCGTTCCTGTGCCAAGCGCAATAAGAGTATTCATGTTGGCCGCCCCGTGGCGCAGGGCGGTCCACGCATCGCGAAAGAAGGGCAAACCGGCATATCCCAAAACCGGCAGAGTAAGGATCATCTGCGCGAGAGGCCAGTGCTCCGTCATGCCCAGGATGAAGACAGGAATTGCGAAAACGGCAGCCACGGTGAGGCGCCGTTTGAGGTCTCGCGCTTCGGCTTGTTCGGCGATTTCCAGCGGGCCGGAAGGTACTTCGTACCCCACGTCCTCCACGGCGATAATCAGGTCTTCCACCCGAACCCGAGCGGCATCGTACCGCACGGAGGCGATACGAGTGGCAATATTGACACTCGCCTTCTCCACGCCCGCCGTACTGCCGAGTTGCTTCTCAATCGTCCGTGCGCACGCGGCGCACGTCATTCCGACGATAGGTAATTCAACCTCGTCCGTCACGGCTCACAACCGCGCTGCGTGAAACCCGATCTGATCCACCGCACTGATCAGATCTTCCACCTTCACCCGTGATTCGTCGTAACGCACCGTAGCCTTACCCGCCGCAAGATCAACCGCCGCGCTCGCCACACCCGCAACGCCCGAAAGCTTTTTCGTGACACTGCGAACGCAACCCTGACAGGTCATACCTTCCACTTTCAGTTCTACGCTGGAATTCATACCTTGATGATGCACCCGCCGCCATCATGATTCACGCAATCGGACCCGAAAAAATACCATCACTCCCGCCGGGCGGCTCCCGTAAGAGGGCTGCAGCTGCCCAGGCAGGCTGTAAACCGTGAAATTGACACCCAGCCCTGTGGCAAGCCGTGAAATCAGAGGAAAATCGCGGGTATACCCGGCGGTGTACGCGCCAACCCGAAACGACTGCCCGTAAAGCGGCGAACCGGATGCAAATAATTCGTTCTTGTCGACCAGTTCTACTCGCCCCGTAACGTAGTTCCGCCCCTGAAACCGGGCCACGCTCTCCAGTCCGTAACCGTTCAGATTCACACCATCGCCCGTCTTGTGGACCCGTCCCCAAATCACGCTCGTCGCCCAATTTCCCCCGCCATATGGCCGGTTGTAACTCACAGACGCGGTCGTCCGAACCTGATCACCCGGTTCCAGCGCCTCTGGATGCGCCAGCTTCCCCATAGATACCTGCCCGCTCCAGTTCGCTCCCGGTGCCACAGTAAACCGTACCGACCAGGAATCGACCGCTCCGTGATCGATGTTCCACCGATTCTCGTTCGGTTCGCCACCGTGAAAACCGCTGGCCTCGAAACCAAAAGTGCCGTGTGTAATTCCCGCAGTTACCACCTCGTTGGAAATGTGGGTGGAATCCTCCAGATGATGCCCCAGGGTAGCCTGCGGCAATTCCGCCGCGGAGACGCGATGAGGGAAGGCCACAGGCCCCAGTGCCGGGTCCCCGACCGGCGCCGCGTACAAAGTCAGATTTGTGCCGTGGCCCAACCGGCGCGAGTACTCAACAGCCAGTTCCATCAGAAAATCGTGCGGATGCTGTCCATCCAAAATTGGCACCCCGTGGAGTGTCTCCCCTGTCTGGAACCGTTCGGGATACCGTCCGCCCGTGATCGTGGCGGGGTCCAGGCTCAGCATAGTCCGCACGCGCAACGTGCCGCCTCCCAGCTTGTGCGCCGCCTCACCCATGAACCAGCTCGCTGAAAACAGTTTGTCGCCACCACGCAGTCCCGGCTGCTGCGTATCCGCGACAAACGCGACGCCATGCGCCATGAAGCTCCAGCCGCCCTCGCTGAACATCACCATGTCCATCGGTGCCGACGCTGGGTTCCGGCTCGTTCCGGAGGCCTCCATCGGTGAACTCTCATGGTGCATGCCCGGCATATCCATACCAGGCATCTTTTCCATTCCCGGCATGCCGGACATATCGTGCTGCGCCCGTAGCCAGGGAGTGGCAAGCAACAAAAGCCAAACGAAACGCATTCGAAACATGGAAGAACCCGCGGCGACAGTTCGACGCATGATCGATTTTACGCCTTGCGACGGTCCAGATTCGGCAACAGCGCAGTCATCAGGCCAATAGCGGGCAGAAAAGCGCAGACCTGATACACAAAGCTGATACTCGTGTGGTCCGCCAATTCTCCCAGGACCGCCGCTCCCACTCCGCCCATCCCGAATGCAAAGCCAAAAAACAGCCCCGAGACCAGCCCCACTCTACCCGGCATCAGTTCCTGCGCGTAAACCACAATGGCAGGGAAGGCCGACGCCAGAATGATCCCGATCGGAACGCTCAGCACGACAGTCCAGAACAGGTTCGCATGCGGCAACACCAGTGAAAACGGCAGAACTCCCAGGATCGAGCACCAGATGACGAGCTTTCGCCCAATGCGATCGCCAATCGGGCCGCCAATCACCGTTCCCGCAGCTACCGAGGCCAGAAAAACGAACAGGCACAACTGCGCGTTATGCACCGAGACATGAAATTTATCGATCAGGTAGAAAGTGTAATAACTACCGATGCTCGCCAGATAGAAAAACTTGGAAAACATCAGCGCCAGCAGGACTGCAATGGTGGCCCGGATCTTCCCGGTGCTCAGCCCGCTGTGGGGAGTGGCGTGATGATCGTGAGCATGGCCGCTTCCCACCAGTCGCGCTTTGTACCAGCCGCCCACCCGAAATTGCAGCACCATCCCGACAAGCGGTACCAGCGCAAACCAGGCCACGCCCCGTTGCACCACAATCAGACCGGCCAACAGTGGCCCCAGCGACTGCCCCGCGTTTCCACCCACTTGAAACAGCGACTGCGCCATACCATGCCGTCCGCCGGACGCCATTCTCGCCACCCGCGAAGATTCCGGATGAAAAATAGCCGACCCGATTCCTATGAGGCCCGCCGCAGCCAACACCCAGCCATAGCCAGGCGCAAAGGCCAGCACCAGCAACGCCACCAGCATGCTGACCATGCCCCACACCAGCGAATAGGGTGCTGGTTTCCGATCCATCACATGGCCAACCACCGGTTGCAGCAGCGATGCCGTCAATTGCGTCGCCAGCGTAATGAGCCCGATCTGGCCAAAGTCCAGACGAAACGTGGCCTTAATGGTCGGGTAAATCGCCGGCAGCAGCGACTGCACTACGTCGTTGAGCAAATGACACGCACTCACAGCGAGCAGGACTTTGAACGCAGCTCCGCTGACCGCTCCCCTGGTGCCGGGTGCCGGTACATCCCTGTTAGCTGTCAAAATTGGACCACGCTCTACCAGTTTACGAGACGAACCTTCAGGAGCCCGTTTCGCATTCCGGCCCAAAGTGTTCCATACTATCCAGAAGGTCGGCAATGGGTCCGGTAACCAAACAACTTCGTCTTCTCGCGCTAACTACTCTGTCGCTCGCCGCCGCGCGCGCCCAGTCCATGCAGGGCGTGGAAGCCGCTGGCGGTCCCTTTGCCGCCTCGCTCAACGTCTCCGGCAACGTGGAACTCTCCACCGCGAATGAAGACAAGCGCCTGCCACCGGACCTCCATCTGGCGCTCGATTGCCATGGCGTCTTTTACAATGGCGGCGGCACCAGCCAGAACGGTCAGTTCCGGTTTACCATCAATCCCGATCCCGGAGAAATCGCAGCCGCGAACATTTGCACCATGGAAGCGAAGGCTTTTGGCTTTGATTCCACAAGCGTAAGATTTCCACTTCGGTCATCCTCAGGCGTAGTGAGCGCCGGCACCATCACCATCACGCGAAATGCCGGGGGCGATGCCGAGGCGCAAAGTGGAGGTCGCACCGGAATCACGGTAAGCGCAACATCTCTAAAGGCACCGCCAGGCGCGGTTAAGCTGCTGGATCATGGTGTTCGTTTCCTGCAGCAACGCAAATTCAGCGACGCAGCGAAAGACTTTCAGGCCGCCATCAAACTCTATCCGGATTACGCCGAATCATGGCTGAATCTGGGCCGCGCCCGCGTCAGCATGGACGCCCTCGCCCCGGCTCGTGAGGCTTTTCTCAAGGCCGCGGAACTGGATCCGCAGATGTCCGGGCCCCCCGCAGAATTGGGTCTGCTCGCCGCGAGGCAAAGCGACCTGCCGTCGGCCGCCCGTTATCTGGACGAATCGCTCCGGCTCGACCCCGGCAACACCTTCCAGACCTGTTATTCCGATGCACTCGTAAATCTGATGCTGAAGCGCTACGACGTTGCCGAACGCTCCGCCCGCGCGGCCCTGCGCTTCGGCGATACGGCCGCGCAGGCGCGCGCCGATTACGTACTCGGTATGGCGCTGCTCGCCCGCGGGCACAACCCGGAAGCAAAGCAGCGTCTGAACCGCTATCTGGAATTGGCTCCCAACGCACCAGAGCATGATCAGGTCCTGAAAGAACTGAGCCGACTGGAAAGGCTGGAAACCGCGAAGTAAGTCCGCGTTACTTCAGCCGCAGATCCCGCCCTGTCATATCGCTCGGCTGGCCCTCGCCCAATACTCCAAGCAGCGTCGGCGCGATATCCCGCAGTGCCCCGCCCGGCCGAAGCTTCTCGCCCGAATCGTCCACCAGAATAAACGGCACCGGATTCGTCGTGTGATACGTGTGCGGACCCTTCGTGATCGGGTCGATCATCGTTTCCGCGTTCCCGTGATCCGCAGTGATAATCCAGCGGCCGTTCTTCTCTTTGAGTCGCGACCAGATCTGCCCCAGGCACCCATCAATCGCTTCCACGGCGCGCACCGTCGGCTCCATCATCCCCGAATGGCCCACCATGTCGGCATTAGCAAGGTTCATGACAATCACGTCGAAATCCTTCCGTCCCATCGCATCCAGCACGATGTCCGTAACGCCCTGCGCACTCATCTCCGGCTTCAGATCGTAAGTCGCCACCTTGGGCGACGCCACCATTTCCCGCTCTTCTCCTGGGAACGATTTCTCAATACCGCCATTGAAGAAATACGTGACATGCGCGTACTTTTCGGTCTCCGCCACGCGCAGATTCTTCCAGTTGAGTTCGCCGCAAACGTAGCCCAGAATGTTGTTCAGCGGCTCGCGAGTCAAAACCATCGGGACGCCAAGCGATCTATCGTATTGCGTCATCGTCGCAAATTTCAGATTCTTCGGCGTTACCGTGCGCGAAGGCACCAGCAGCGCTGCGCTGGTCAGCGCTTCCGTCATCTCGCGGCCGCGATCTGCCCGGTAGTTAAAGAAAAAACACGCGTCGTTATCGCGAATCAGCCCCACCGGTTCGTTGCGCTCGTCCACAATCGTCATCGGATCGATGAACTCGTCTGTGATGCCCTTTGCGTAAGAACGCAGAATCGCCGCTTCCGGATCCTGTACGCGTTCGCCGTTGCCCAGCACCATCGCGCCGAACGCCCTCTCAATTCGTTCCCAGCGCTTATCGCGATCCATCGCGTAGTAGCGGCCTTCCACCGTAGCCACTTTGCCGATGCCCAATTCCCTCAGCTTCGCCTGCACTTCCCGGAAATATCGAATACCACTATCCGGCGGCGTGTCGCGTCCATCCATAAAGCAGTGCACGAACACGTCCGTCAGGCCCTGCTGCTTCGCCATCTTCAGCACCGCATACAAATGCGTGAGCTGAGCGTGAACTCCGCCATCGCTGCAAAGTCCCATCACATGCAGACGACGGCCCGCGCGCGCGTGCTGCATGGTCTCCAGCAACAGGGGGTCGCTGAAGAAAGAACCGTCTTCAATCATCAGGTCGATGCGCGTCACGTCCATATGGACCACGCGCCCGGCGCCCATGTTGAGATGCCCTACTTCGCTGTTTCCCATCTGGCCGACCGGCAGACCCACCGAGGGGCCCGACGTCTGCACCAGCGTATTCGGGAAATCGCGCAGGAGCATGTCATAAGTGGGCTTACGCGCGGCAGCAATCGCATTGCCCTCCACCGCCGGGGAAAAGCCCCAGCCGTCAAGAATCGTCAGAATGAGTGGTTTATTGCGGGACATGGTTTCTTTTTATCTTCCGGTAATAGAAAAGGCCACAAACGAACCAGCTAAACACGTCTTATCCGTGTTCATCTGTGTTCATCTGTGGCCATAGGTTTCGTGCCTGTCTTTACTGACGGAACGCTTTGCGTCCCGGGAACTTCGCTGCCGTACCCAGGCGCTCTTCAATGCGGAGCAACTGGTTGTACTTGGCAATGCGATCCGTACGACTGGCCGAACCCGTCTTGATCTGACCGGCGTTCGTTGCCACCGCCAGATCGGCGATAAACGGGTCTTCCGTTTCACCCGACCGGTGCGACACAACGGCCGTGTAGCCGTTCTTGGCCGCAGTGTTCATCGCGTCCAGCGTCTCCGTGAGCGAACCAATCTGGTTCACCTTTACCAGGATCGAATTCGCCACACCCATCTCGATGCCGCGCGTCAGGCGGGAAGTATTCGTCACGAACAAATCGTCGCCCACCAACTGCGTGTTGTGGCCCATCTTTTCCGTCATCAGTTTCCAGCCGGCCCAATCGTCTTCCGCCAGACCGTCTTCAATCGATACGATTGGATACTGCCGGCGCCAGTTGGCCCAGAATTCCACCATCTGCTCGCTCGTCCGCTCGCTCTTGTCCGACTTCTTGAAGATGTACTTGCCGTCTTTGAAGAATTCGCTCGCAGCCGGATCCAGTGCAATGCCGATTTCCTCGCCAGGCTTAAACCCAGCCTTGGTGATCGCTTCCAGCACCACTTCCACTGCTTCATCGTTCGATTTCAGACTCGGCGCAAAACCGCCCTCGTCGCCAACGGCTGTCGAATAACCGCGCTTTTTCAGCACGCCCTTCAACGTGTGGAATACTTCAACGCCCATGCGCAGCGATTCCGAGAACTTCGTCGCGCCATACGGCACCACCATGAATTCCTGCATATCGACAGAACTATCGGCATGCGCACCGCCGTTGATGATGTTCATCATCGGTACCGGCAGGGTGCAGGCGTTCACGCCGCCCAGATAGCGGTAGAGCGGGGTCTTGTGCGAAGCCGCCGCCGCACGCGCCGTCGCCATCGAGACGGCAAGAATCGCGTTCGCGCCCAGATTCGATTTGTTCGGCGTACCATCGAGCGAAATCATGATGCCGTCAATCACGGCCTGGAGCGTCGCGTCGTGCCCGTGAAGCGCCTTTGCGATGGGGCCATTCACGGCGGAAACTGCCTTCAGGCAACCCTTGCCAAGGTAGCGGGACTTGTCTTCGTCGCGCAATTCACAGGCTTCATGTTCGCCTGTGGAGGCGCCGCTAGGTACCGCGGCGCGGCCGACGGATCCATCGGCAAGGAAAACTTCGGCTTCAACAGTGGGGTTGCCACGGGAATCCAGTATTTCGATTCCGCTGACTCTGACGATGCTGGACAAGGTAATTCTCCTGTTTCTTTCCTGGGATGATTTGAACTTCGCGCGACCGCTGGCTGCATGGCAGCAACTCGCGAGCAAGGGGTTGTTACATTGCTGTGTTAAACTTATAAATTGCTGTTCACGCTTACGCATTGAACAAGCAAACTCATATGATATCAGCACCTTTGCCACACGGCATCCGGTGCAAATTTCCGATCAGTGAGGAGGTGTATTTCATTGGCTGAAGTCAGATTGCAGGAAGGGGAAACGCTCGAGAACGCTCTGCGCCGTTTCAAGCGCAAAGTGCAGACCGAAGACATCATTAAGGAAGTCAAGCGTCATTCCTTTTACCTGAAGCCAGGTGAAAAGAAGCGGGTCAAAGCAGCACTTGCCCGCAAGCGGAACCGGAAAAAGAGTCGCCGGGATCCGGAATAAACTCACTCCAGTTTGATCAAAACGGGCGAAGCGCGGAATCTCCGGCTTCGCCCGTTTTTTTCGCCCGCACCAATTTCGATGAGCCCCTCGCACGCCGTCAGATCAGCTCCGAATGGCCAATCCCCAAAGCGGGGCTCCACGGATCCGATGCGCCACTACCTTCTCCTCCATGACTCTTCCACACAAGTCCCGCGCGCCATCCCCTGTGATTCACATCAAACCCAAAATTCGGAGCCCTCAGGTTAAGATGGAGCGGGAGCCTTTCGATTGCCGCTGAGCGTACTAAAAGACATCCGGAAAATCATCTCCGGTCTGAACGCACATGATATCCGCAACGCTGCTGCCCAGGAAGTGCGCATCGGACTGCTGGCCACGAGCGAAGACGTCTTTCGGGATATGGAAGATTTCCTGGTCCCGCCGCACCTCGACCACGATACCCGCACCCAGTCCCTGGCCATGATCTACCGGCTGGAACAACCCGAGAAAGGTTTCGACATCCTGCTCTGCGAACCAGGCGTCGGCTTACCTCGAAACGGTTATCTGTTCGATTCCACCGGGCAGGGCTCCGGCCACACCGATCAGGCCCTCATCGAACTGATCGTCGCTGAAAACCAGGACATTGAACTGCCTCTGGCCCACGCTTTCCCGTCATTCCGTAAGGCTGTGGCACACCGAATCATCGCCCGCATTTCCCGCGAGAACGCCATGCTCGCCGTGGTTTCGGCACTGCCCAATGTCATCCCAAGCTTCATCGAACTTCCCTGGGCAGTGGGCGAGTTTGCCACCGACACTGCCTTTCTCACCATGAATCAGATCCGCATGGCGCTCATGATGGCTGCTATTTACGACCGGCCTGTCGGCTACGCGGAACAAAAGACCTCCATCGCCGCAATCGCCGCCGGCGCTTTCGGCTGGCGCGCCATCGCGCGCGAACTCGTGGGCAAAATCCCATTGGGAGGCGGACTGATCCCCAAAGGCGCTATCGCCTACGCTGGCACATGGGTCGTGGGAACCGGCCTCGAAAAGTTCTATCGCACCGGCAAGGGCTACACGCGACTCGAAGAACGAGCCGTATTCAAGGGTGCCCTGCCCGCGGGCCGTCAGGCCGCCAGCGAATTCGACGAACGATAGAAGCCGTCTGCGTTCAGTCTCTGCCCCGTTTCTCTGAATCCACGGGACGCCCGGGATAATCGAATATGGAGAATCAAACCGGGTTCACAGGGGACCTCCATTTCCCGACACAGTTCAGGCTGAAAGCTGACAGCTGAAAGCTCTTACATGACCACTCTTTACGCCTATCTCCGCGACTATTGGAAACTCGTCGCCGTCGCGCTCGTCCTGGCAGCCATCAACCAGATCTTTTCCATGATGGATCCCTGGATACTCCAGCGCATCATCGATTCCTACGCAACCAAAGCCAGCCACTTCACCACCGCGCAGTTCATCCGCGGCGTCGCAGGCCTCCTCGGCCTGTCGGTCGGTGCCGCTTTCGTCTCCCGCGTCGCCAAGAATTTTCAGGACTACTTCGTCAACCTGGTCACCCAACAGGTCGGTGCCCGCATTTATTCCGACGGCGTCCGCCACTCCCTCGAACTTCCTTATGCCGATTTCGAAGACCAGCGTAGCGGCGAAACCCTGGGCAAGCTGCAAAAGGTTCGCATCGACGTCGAAAAACTCATCAACATCGGTGTGAATCTCCTCTTCACCACCGTCATCGGCGTTGCTTTCGTGATGATCTACGCCGCTCGCGTCTACTGGGCCATCGGCCCCGCCTATCTGCTGACCATTCCCCTGCTCGGCGGTCTTAGTTCCCTCCTCAGCCACAAGATCAAGACCGTGCAGCAGATCATCGTCAAAGAAACCACGGCGCTCGCCGGCTCCACCACCGAGTCCCTCCGCAACATCGAACTGGTAAAGAGTCTCGGCCTCGCGCAGCAGGAAATCGGCCGCCTCAACGCTACAACTGCGAAGATTCTCAAACTGGAGCTCAAGAAGATCCGCTACCTCCGCAGCCTGAGTTTTGTGCAGGGCACTTTCGTCAACCTGCTGCGCACCAGCATCCAGTTCCTGATGATGTACCTCGTCTATTCACATCGCATGACGCTGGGCGATTACATGGCGCTCTTCATCTATTCGTTCTTCATCTTCGGACCCCTCCAGGAACTGGGCAACGTCGTCAACACCTACCGCGAAACCGAAGTCTCACTCCAGAACTTCGACGCCATTCTCTCCATGAAACCGGAGCCGCGGCCCGACCATCCCATCCCGATCGACAACCTCAACACGCTCGAATTTCGCGACGTTGGCTTCCAGCACCAGACCGCCACGCAGCCCGCGCTGCGTAACATTTCTTTCACCGTCACCCGCAACCAGACCATCGCCTTCGTCGGCCCCTCCGGCGCAGGCAAAACGACTCTCGTCAAACTCCTCGTCGGCCTCTACCGCCCAAAAACCGGCCACATCCATTACAACGGCACGCCCGAAGATCAGGTCGCCATCGATACTCTTCGCTCACGGCTCGGCTTCGTCACTCAGGATTCTCAGCTCTTCTCCGGCTCCATCCGCGAAAACCTGCTCTTCGTCCAACCGGACGCCACAGACGCCGAGTGTCTCGACGTCCTGAAACAGGCCTCTGTCCAGACCCTGCTGGCTCGTGCCGATCGCGGGCTCGATACCGTCATCGGCGAAGGCGGCGTCAAAGTTTCCGGCGGAGAAAAACAGCGCCTCTCTATCGCCCGCGCGCTCCTGCGCAAACCCCAGCTTCTCGTTTTCGACGAGGCTACTTCGTCGCTGGACTCCCTCACAGAAGAAGAAATCAGCCACACCATCCGCACGGTGGCAGGCAGTCGCGATGCCATCACCATCCTGATTGCGCACCGCCTCTCCACCGTCATGCACGCCGATTGCATTTACGTACTCGAACGCGGCGGAATCGTCGAATCCGGCAGGCACGAAGAACTGGTGGAACGCAAAGGCCTGTACTACGCGATGTGGAGACAACAGGTGGGTGAAGCGGCACCCGCTCTGACATGAGTCACGTCGCTCTCTTCGAGCGAATCGACAATATGAACCTTCGATCTGTGCCGGGCACCTGCCGCGAAATCGCCAATGACTGGATCGGCGTATACAAAAAGTACTTTCGGACTAATAGTCCCGTTCGCCCAGCCGCCGTTTCTCTCCTGCCACGCTGTGACATCGCGGCCCTGCCTGCGGCGACAGGTGCCTCCACTGATGCCGGGAGAACGTTGACTACGGTGCCGCCGTCGTGGATGTTAATGCCAGCGAACTCAATGCGGGCGTTAACCAAAGTAAACTTTTGACCCAGTACTGTTGTCATTGCCTTGCTTTCCCGCATCGGTTACCTTTAGATAGTAACGACTCTGCAATGACCGTTCCGGCGAGCCCAATGCCGGACGATATTGACGCAGGCGTCAACCAGGAGTTAATCCGCATGGACCGCAGGCAACCGGATCAGCCCACCGAGCTTTCGTGGCGGCTGTCACCGCACATTTGTGCGTTGTCGGACGGCGAGAGACATGTAGGCCACGTAGTAAAAGTAGGCGGACGCTGGCATGCATTTGATGCCATGCACAGCAATCCACGAGGGGACGGTTTCCGGTCGTTGGGAACTTTCGCCGGACTGGAATCCGCCAAAGGCGCAGTGGAAACAAGTTATCGCCATGTGCCTCTCGCCTGGGCCGGAGCCGCTTAGCCGGTCCGTCAACCACCCGCCACCGTTGCCCAACCGGGAACGATACCTCTAAAAAAACTTCAGGGGCCCGCGTCTCCGCGAGCCCCTGCCTCCGTCCTCCGACTTCACTTAACTCTTGGTGTCGGCGTCTGTCACATCAAAACTGCGCAACGCCGTTTGCTCGTCATTGTAGTTCGGCAGCAGGATGCTGATACCCGTCATATCAAGCAGGCGGCATACCTCAGCGTTCGCATTAACAATCTTCATGACACCCGCATTCCTCACAAGATGCGAGTAGCAACCCATCAGTTGACCGAGGCCGGCGCTGTCGATTTTTGTCACGCGACCAAGGTCGATAATCACGCGCGAATCGCTTTGCTCCAGGACCTCACGGCGCAACTGGTCCAGTTCTTTCGCCGATTGTGTCAACTCCGCGGTGTGACGGAATTGCAAAATCGAGACTCCTCCGTTTTGCTTCCACGATAGGTTCGGTGAGAGGGATGCGCGCAAATCCGCCGCCAGACGCTCACTGACCCGTAACTCCTCGAAGCATTCATCGCAGCCCAGGTAGTGGCCTTCGAATTCCTCCACCGCCCCGGCATCCAGCGTACGCGCCAGATATCTGGCGATTACCTGTTCCCGTTGAATCGTTTCTTTTTTGCAGATCATATTTGTTTACCGCCTGCATTCTTCCTGTCGCCAACCTAGTGCTTACTCCCGGGAATTCGTTTCACCCGAACTCAAAGTCAGTTGCCCCCAAACAATGCGAAAGCTACCTCGAGCCACCCGGATAGGCTTTTCGAAAACGCTCTTTGGCTCGGAACAGTACCACCCGGAACTGCGCGTCGCTCATTCCCCATTGCGCGCAAATGTCTTCTTTTTCTTTACCTTCCAGATAAAGCTCCCGAAGAATGATTCGATCCCGCTCGGCCAGTTCCGCCAGTCCCTGGTCGATAGCTTCCCGCATTTCGTAAACTTCTGCGTCCGGTCGGACGCCCGCGTCCTTAACAGGAATGTCTGGATCCGCCAGAGGCTCCCGGCGCGAACGGCGCCGATACTCCAGGATCACATTGCGGCAAACCCCATTGACAAACGCCCCGAACTCCTCTGGATTGTTACGGATCTGGTTCTTCTGCGTGGCTTTGACGAAGCGCGTCAGCGTCTCCTGCACCACGTCTTCCACGTCCGGACATCCATGTCCAAGGTGATAAAGAACTTTATAGCGCAGCTTCAGGCGCAGCCGCTCAAACGACGGCTCACTCAAATCAACCGGATGAGGCGGTGATGTAGGGTCGCTGGCCACCAATGAGATTCTATTCTAACAGTCTCGCCCGACAGAGTACCGAGTACTGCCAACTCAGGAAAAGAGTGGCCGAACTCAACCACCATGGTGGTTTCCGATCATCCGAACGTACCTTGAAACCATTAAAAAGCTCTCATAATAAACAACTTACACAACGGCATCCCGAGTGCAATCCAACAGGCGAGAACGGTCCTGAACCCGGACTCGGCGAAAAGAGGCAAAAAATGCGTACCTTAAAGATTGCTCTGATCACTCTGACGCTCGCGGTCGCCGGCTTCGCCCAGGGACATGGCGGCGGAGCCCGATCAGCCGGAGGCGGGGTTCGTGGAGGTGCAGGCTTCCATGGCAGCGTTGGCGGCGGCTCAATTCGTGTTGGTGGCACAGTCGGCGGCAGCCGCTTCTATGCCGGTGGGAGCCGTAGCGGCGGCTACTACGGCGGTTACTATGGTGGTGGCATCCGGGTCGGGGTTGGTTATGGCTATTCCTATCCCCGCTACTATGCGCCGTCCTACTGCGATCCCTACTATTACCCCGACTGCGCGTATCCCTATCTGACATACCCGGCGTACGACTATTACAACGCCCCGGTGGTTGCCCCTCGGGTTGTCGTGGAACCCCGTATAGTGGTGGCTCCAGGAGCCGCAGTGGTTGTGGGCGGCGGCTGGCGTCGCTTCGGCCGCTAATCCAGCCGGATCCCGAACCACGGGCGAACCTCCCGGTGCCGTGGTTCGGTTCTCCTGACCAGGAGCCTCCACTGCGTCGCCAAAAGCCTCTGCGATATGATTGAGCCGACGTCATAGGACCGGCCGTGAATAGCGGCCATCCTAAGTTGTGACGCCGCCAGGAATGCCGCCGTCATGACCTTCGCGAAAGCCGTTGCTTTCTTCAGCCTCTTTCTGGTCGCTTCCGGCGCGTTCGCCCACCATTCCTTCGCGATGTTCGACATGACGAAGACCCTCACCTTCAAAGGCGTAGTCGTCGAATACGCATGGGAAAATCCTCACACTCACGTCACGGTGAGAGTTCCACCCAGTGAGGGTGCCACGGCTGGCCTCTGGGTTGTCGAAGGCGGTGCCGTCAACATCATGGTCCGGCAAGGTTGGTCCAAAACCACCTACAGGATTGGCGACCCTATTACCGTCATCGGTCATCCCATGAAGGACGGCTCCAAAGCTGCTTCCCTGTTCTACGCGGTCCTTCCGGACGGTAAACGCCTCTACCACGATGTGGCCCGAACCAATGCAGATGGTTCCTCTCAGGCCCCTTCGCAATAGTTCATACCGAGGCCCCGCTCTCGCTCCTGAACTCGCTCAAAATACCCATTGGGCCGCCAGCCTGAAGGAATCCACGCTTCTCTTTACCTCTGGTGGAGGGCAGTCACATCCCGTCTGCTTTCCTGCCGGATCCAGCGCGCTACGCTCACAGCCAGACTTTCATCCGAAAAATGGTGCTATTCTGCCTGGCGCTCATCTACCAGTACGCGGTCTTCCGCAAGACTGTCCGGGTGGAACCCGAGTCTCGATCCCATGCCGTCAACGGCGCCCTCGCCGCAGTCTCGCTGTGTCTGTGGTTCGGTGTTGCCTGGGCCGACCGCGCCATTGCCTTTTTAGTTAGTCCCCAGGGCCTCACTTGCGGCGATTGTCCTGCGGTGAGAAGATCGTTCAATGCTCGATCGACGGAAGTTTCTGCAACTCACCGGCGCCGCGTCCCAGGCGGCCAACGGCAGGACTCAGCCCTCTCCAGTGCGTAGTCCCCGTCGCCCGAACGTCCTCCACATCCAGGTCGATGAATGGCGCGCCCAGTCCACTGGTTATAATGGCGACCCGAACGTTTCCACTCCCGTCCTTGACCGCCTCGAAGCCCAGAGCGTCAACTTTCAAAACGCGATTTCCGGCTGCCCTGTTTGTTGCCCGCAGCGCGCCAGCCTCCTGACCGGCCAATACCCGTTGACGCACGGTGTCTACGTCAATGACGCCGAACTCAAACCCAACGGCCCCACCCTTGGCGAAACATTCCGCAGCGCCGGCTACAACACAGGCTTCATCGGCAAGTGGCACGTCTACGGCAGCCCGGACGGCAAATACGGCCGTCGCCTCTCTTTCATTCCACCCGAAAAACACTTCGGCTTCGACTACTGGAAAGTCTGCGAGTGTACCCACGAATACAATCATTCCCTTTATTACGAGGGCAATGACCCCACCCCAAAGTACTGGCCCGGCTATGACGCTATCGCCCAGACCGAAGATGCCTGCCAGTTCATCGCCGATCACGCTCGTGACCCGTTCATGCTCGTCCTTTCCCTGGGGCCGCCGCACTTCCCTCTCGCGACCGCGCCCGAGCGCTATCAGGACCAGTACAGAAACCGCAACATCCAGTTCCGCCCCAACGTCCCCCCGGACCTCCGCAAGGACGCGGCTGAAGACCTGCGCGGCTACTACGCCCATATGGCCGCGCTCGACGACTGCCTGGACCAACTCCTCAAAACCCTGGACAAAGCCGGCCTCGCCGACGACACGATCGTGATCTTCACCTCCGATCACGGCGACATGATGCGCTCTCAGGGCCTGACCACCAAACTCTACCCCTGGGACGAATCCATTCGCGTTCCCATGCTGGTTCGCTACCCACGCAAACTCGGCCGCAAAGGCCGCCGTCTCACCACACCCTTTAACTCGCCCGATCTCATGCCCACCATGCTCGGCATGTGCGGCATCCCGGTCCCCGGCTCAGTTGAAGGCACCGACTTCTCCCGCGTGATCTTCGGCTCCACGCCGCAGCCCCGCAACGCGTCCGCGTTTATCAATCTGCCGGTGCCAATCACGGAAGCCCTCCGCTACGGTTTCGCCGAATATCGCGGTCTGCGCACGGAGCGCTACACTTACGTTCGCTCCATCCAGGGCCCGTGGCTGCTCTACGACAATCTCACCGATCCTTACCAAATGCATAATCTGCTCAACCACCCCGAACACCGGGCGTTACAAACGCAACTGGATCGCGAACTCAACGCAACCCTGAAACGGCGCAAAGATGATTTCCTGCCGTCCGATGTTTACGCCAAGCGGGCAGGCGTGGATCACTATCAGGAACTTCACGTCCCCATCGGTCGCCACCCCAGCCCATGGGGGGATTGGGATTCAACGCTACTCTGAATTCCACCACTGCTGGAGCGGCATGTCCCGCATATCCACCTGGGCACGCAAGCGAAGGAGCAGTGCTTTCACTCCGAATGAACTGCGATGAAAGTAGGCCCACATTGGATGGCTCCGCGTATAACGTTTCGCCACCAGTCCGGCAAACCAGGCCACTCCGCGCTTCAGATATTCTTCGTCGCCAAAATCAAAGGGTCCCTCGTGCAGCACTGGTTCCTTTTGCCAGCGGATCGATTCATTGATGAGCCCCATGTACTCCTGATTCCCGAAGTCCGCCGCTGTGGCGTTGCAGGACAAACGCAGCAGTTCGCGAATGGCGGACTCGTCGCCCCTGTCAATCCGGTACCCAAGCCGCAACAGCTCAAATTCTTCGTCATTGAATTTCTGCACACACCCAAAATCGATCAGTCCCAGCCGGCCATCGTCCATAAATAGGTAGTTGCCGGACTGCGGATCGGCATAATTCATCCTCGCCGCGTGCATTCGGTGCCAGGAATAGAACAGTTTTGTGCCAAAGCGGTTTCGAAGATCCTGTGGTGGTTGTGTCGCCAGAAATTCCGGAAGATGTAGTCCGGGGATGAAATCCATGGTCAGCACGCGGCCCGTCGAGTACTCGTCATAGACTTTCGGGACCACAAAGTCCGCCTCCCCCTCGAAAAGCACGCGCACGCGCCGTAGAGATTTAGCCTCGTGCACATAGTCGACTTCGAGCTTTATCATGTGATGGATGTCGCTGAGTTGTGTCTTCAGCGATTCCCAGTCTTTCCCCAGGCGAAGCGGTTGCACAAGGCCGTTCAGCGTCCTGAAATCCGCCTCGACCGTTCGTGCGATCCCCGGATACTGCACTTTTACCGCGACCAGTTTTCCCGATTTCAACTTCGCCCGATGCACCTGGCCAATCGATGCCGCGGAGAAAGCTTCTTTCTCAAAACTCTGAAAGATTTCCTCCGGATCACCGCCCAGTTCGTTCGACAGGACCTCGCGGATCAGCGAGTAGTGCATTGGCGGCGCCTCGAAATGAAGACGGTCCAGCGTGTCCGCAATCTGCGCAGGGAAAATGTGCGGCATGTTCCCCGCCGTTTGCCCTACCTTCATCAGAGCGCCGCGCAGGTAACCAAGGCGACGGAAGATCTTCACTCCCAACCGCAGATTCGTCTCCATCGCCCGCCGTTCCTTAGCCCCGGCGTCCGCGAACCAGCCCCGTATCCACAGCGCGGCATAGGCCAAGGCAACCTGTGCCGATAACTCACTCACCGAGCAAAACCGATGCACTGAACCGGTCGGCACCGGTCGCAGCGACATCTCCGCGAAGATCTCCTGGAGTTGTTCCCTCGAAAACCCCGCCTCCGACGACTGTTCCTCCGGAAGCGCCGCCATCAGTTCATTCAGTCTTGCGTCCATGATTTGCCCCTCCCTCACTTCGAACCGAACCCGCAAACAACCTCATCGCCCGATCCAGCAGCGCCATCGTGTCTTCCTGATTTGGTGAATCGTCCGCCGCCCAATAGGCGAACACCCCCAGGTGCAGCGTCCAGTAAAGCTGCAGCGTCACCGCCTGCAACGGCCGCTCGATGCCGTGATCCACCAGAATCCCTTCAACTGTCTCCAGATGCCGGATGCGCAGCGCCGCTCCCGCCTCCTCGCGCGCAGGTCGCGACAGAGGACTAAAAACTGCCTCTATGGCCGGCGAGAGATATTTGCGGGCTTTGCGCAGTCCCTTCAGCCCCGCCCATACGAAGGCGAAAAGATCCTCTTCCAGAGACTCCTGTCGGGTCCGCCTTCGCCCGAATTCCTTCCATGCGCCAGTCAGCATCACTTCCATGAGTGCTGCGCCAATCGCTTCCTTCGATGGAAAGTAATTAAACAAAGTCCCGTTGGCAATGCCCGCACCGGACGCGATATCCCGAGTCGTCGCGCTCTCCCACCCTTGTTCCTGGAAAAGTTGCGCAGCCACCGCGAGAATCCGCTCCCGATTGGCAATCTTCGCTTCCGTGGTGATTCTCATTTCAGGAGAGCGATTAAAATGAGCATGCTCATAAAAAGAATATAGCCTCTTTGCCTCACCATGTCAATGGAAAACTTCGTCCCGCCCGCCAGGAACAGAACTGTTACATAATCGTCTTACGCACCTCAGTGCGTAAGCGAGGCCTTCACACATGTCCGCAGCCGCCTTCCGTCGCATCACCATCGCCCTGTCGCTCTGCAGCCTTGCGGCCGGCCTCGCCACTGGTGCGGACATCACCTCCAAAGATTTCCGCGCCGACGACCTCTTCCAGATCACCAAAGTCTGGACCGTCGATTTCGTCTTCACCCCGGAACAGTGGAAGGGTATCCAGCCAAGGGCCGGCGGCTATGGAGCCGCGCGACTCCAGGGCCCGGAAGGTGGGCGCAACGGCCTCAGCGCGCAGGGCGGCATCGAATTTGACTGGACCCACACCAATTTCTCTATCGACGGCAGAACGTTTAACGACGTCGCAATCCGTTACAAAGGCAACGGCACTTTCCGCCAGGCCCAGAACACCGGCAAAATCTCGCTCAAAGTGGATCTCAACAAATACGTCAAAGGTCAAAAGCTGGCAAAGCTCGATAAGCTGAACTTCGCCAACAACATCACCGACGCCGGCTGGATGAACGAGGAACTCGCCTACCGCCTGTTCCGCGACGCAGGCGTTCCCGCGCCGCGCTCATCCTACGCCCGCGTCTACATCACAGTCGCCAACCAGGTCGCACGCGAATACTGGGGTCTGTACTCCATCATCGAAGACATCAACGACAAATTCGCACTCGACCACTTCGGCACCAATCAGGGTGTGCTGATGAAACCCGTCACCACCAACCTCTTCCATTACATGGGCGACGACTTCGCAAAATACAAACAAACCTACGATCCAAAAGACGAAATGACAGAGGCGCAAAAGCAGCGTTTCCTCGAAGTCTGCAAATTCGTCACCAACGCCACCAACGAGGAATTCGCCGAGAAGCTGGGCGATTACGTGGATCTCGATGAATTCGCCCGCTTCATGGCAGTCACCGTATGGCTCACGGATCTCGACAGCATTCTCGACAATGGTCAGAATTTCTACGTCTACCTGAATCCCGAAACGCAGAAGTTTTCCTTCATCGCCTGGGACCAGGATCACTCCTTCGGGCAGTTCGGCCGCGGCGGTTCCAACGCACAACGGCGAAATCTGACCATCTTCCATCCCTGGTCAAACAGCGCGTTTCTGGACCGCGCCTTCGCCGTGCCTGCCTTCAAGGCTCTCTACATGGCGAAGCTTGCCGAATTCCAGAAGACGATCTTCCGCCCGGAACGCATCATCGAACAGGTGAACGAAATCGCCCCTGCCATCCGCCCCGCCGTCGCCGAAGAGTCGGACGCGAAAGCGAAGTGGTTCGACTCCCTGACTTCCGACAACGGCTCCGACAACTACACAGAAACGATCAAGGGCTTCGTGAAGGCACGCGCCCAGTCGGTTGCCGATCAGCTCGATGGCAAATCCCAAGGCAGCATGGTGAGCGGATTTGGCGGCGGCCGGGGCTTCGGCGGCCCGCGCTTTTAGTCACAGGGGCCCGAAGAAACCAAACGCCCTCCGGCACCCTCTAACATCAATATGCGCCTCGCGCCCTATTTCCTGCTCGCCGTCATCGCCGCCAGCGCATCCGCCCAACCACCCGACCCGGCCATCACCACCCTCACGTCTCGCACTACCCTCGTCCTGGTCCCCACTCTCGTAAAAACCAAACAAGGCACCGTAGTCTTCGACCTCACCGCCAGCGACTTCTCTCTGACGGACAACGGCATCCCGCAGCAGATCACGCTCGATCCGGAAGTCGATTCACAACCCCTCGCACTCGCAATCTGCGTCGAAACCGGCGGCACCGGTGGCCGCCATATTGAGGATTACCGGCGCCTCGGAGCCATCCTCGACGCCTTGCTCGGCGGCGTGGAACACCGCGTAGCCGTGATCGGTTTCGATAGCAAGCCGCACCTCCTGCTGCCCTTCACGCCCGAAGCAGCCGAGGCTTCCCGCGAACTCTCCAGCCTGCGCGAAGGCGATTCCGGTGCCGCCATTCTCGATGGCGTCGCCTTCGCGCTCACCCAGTTACGCAATCAGCCCCCGCGCTTTCGCCGCGCCGTTCTCTTCTTCGGCGAGACCATCGATCAGGGCAGCGAGACTTCCCTCGGCGAGACTCTCCGCCTCATCAGCGACACCAACACTACCATGTATACATTCGCTTTCTCCAGTGCCGCCGCGGCCATTTCGCATGAGGCTTCGAAGTTCGGTTACGGTCACCCCACAGAACCCGGACCGCCACGCGGCTGTTTCAGCAAGGAAGGTGCCGATGCCGAATACGACGGACATTACAGCCGCCAGGTGCTCGATTGTCTCAGCCAGCTGGCTCCGCCTCTGCGCCTCGTGACCATGGCCTGGCTGACGGCGCGCAATGCCCTCCGCACCAACACCGCCGCATCGCTCGCACAGCTCACCGGCGGCGAATTCTTTCGTTTCAACAATCCGAAAGATCTGCGGGACAGCCTGATCGCAGCCTCCCACAACACGCTCAATCACTACATCCTGAGTTTCCGTCCCACGTCGCCCACACCCGGCCTGCACGTCCTGCGTGTCCAGCTCAGGAGTCCGCAACTGAAAATCGAAGCCCGCCCAGAGTACTGGATCGACGATGATCCAGTTCGCTAACCACCTATACCCACAACAACGGCTGCCGCACCGGATAATTCCGCAGCACCTCTTCCACTGTCGGATCCGGCTCCAGTTTCCGCCACAACGCAACATACTCCGGCTTCCCCAGCGCCAGCCCCGCGAACAGCAAACAGGGCTGCCGAACCGGCCACTCGCTGTCATACATCACATCTGCCGGCAACGGCCACTTCTTCTTGTCCAGCATGTACGGATACATGTACTCCATCGCCCGCGCCATTCCCCGCCCGTCAGGTAGCTGCCACTTCCAAAGCCCCAGCGTCTGAGCAATGATCGCCATCGCATCCAGATTGAACAGCGAATATCCGTACGGCTTGGTGCGGCGCAGCTCCTGCGGAAAACTCCCGTCTGCGGCTTCCTGCCCCGGCACCAGCACCGTCATGAAACGCTCACGGCAATACTCAGTGATCCGCGTATCGCCCGTCAGCTCCGCAAACGCCGCCGCCTGCGTTACCCAACAGGTGCCGTGATTATTCAGCGCATCCCGTTCGGCGATCCCATAAGCATGTGTATTCATCCAGTTCAGGTACTCGCCGAACCAACGCTTCACCCCGGCCAGGTCCGCCGCGCGAAGCCCCAGCCGCGAAGCCGCCCGAGCCACTTCCACAAGATGCAGCGTATCGATAATCCCGATCCCGCGCCCCGTAAACCGGCCTTTGATGGCCTGCGAATACAACAGACTCGGATTCATGCGCGTCGCTTCGTCGACAAACCATGCCCGCAAATGCTTCGCCGCATGATCGGAATACTTTCGCTGCTTTGTAATCTTCCACGCCGCCGCCAGTGCCGGTACAATCAGGCTCAGCCGCACCATCGCCCGCCGATGCTCCACAAAATTATCCGGATTCGTCATCCCGTCGCGCTGAACATACGGACCCTCCGGATTCTGCGGATCGGGCCACCAATAGTCGCCCTCAGAGAAGAAATCATGTGCGCCGCCCGCACTGCGTGCAGCACGAGACGCCGTCACCGTGACAGGCTGCTCCGCAAGATATTTATCGGCAGCCCTGAGCACCCGGCCCCGTTCGATCACCGCAATATCCAGCCCTTCGCCTGCAGCCGGCATTGCCATTGCCATCGACGCCAGCAGCAACTCTCTGCGGTTCAACTTCACCCTCGCTCCACCCATCCGTAGCACGCTTTCGAATTCGCGCCGAAATACCGCGCGGCATCCGTCCCGCCGCGCTGCGTGACATACCCCTTCACGACGTTGAACACGGTCGCATAAGGAGCCAGATTCAGACTCACCGGCCAGTTACTCCCATACATCACCCGATCCGCCCCGAACATTTCCCAAAGCTCGTCGAGCGATGTCTTATACACCGCCGGATCATCCGACACCTTTCCATTCACTCGCTTCAACACTGTCGAGACTTTGCAAAATACCTGCGTGTGCCCGGCCAGTTCCCGCATCGTATCCGTCGTCCAGCCCGTCGGCTCCACCGGCATGTGATCGATCGCGATTCGCAGATTCCGAAGCTTCCCGGCGATCGTCGTCAGCGGCGCCACCATGCTGGCGTTCCCGAGCGCATCCAGCGTAAGTCCCGCATCGGCCAGACGTGCCAGATCATCCAGGAACGCCGGCTTCGAAACACCCGACACCAGTTCGGCCCCGCCCACCCGAATACCGCGAAACAAAGGATTCTTCGCAAACCGCGCCAGATTCCGGCGAAACGTGTCGGTTCCCGGACTCAGATGCCCGATATACCCGACAAATATCGGCTCGTCTTTCATCAGGTCGAGCACCCACAGGTTGTCTTCCAGTTGCGGACTGGCCTCGATGATGATCGCCCCGGTCACGCCATGCGGACGAGTGAGCGTCTTGAACTCGGCGGGCAACACCGGCCGATACAGCAGCGTATCTGTCACCGGCGGCCACGCCACACCACCTGGCCTGTTCGTATCCCACAAATGGATATGCGTATCGATCACAGCCGGGCCACCGGCTCCTGACGCGGCAGCCCCCAATAGAGACACTCCCGCCCCAGCCATCAGAAATTCTCGTCGCTTCAAAATCGCCACCCTCGCAATCCGGCCATTCTATAACGAATCGACACACCCGGCTCCCCGGCCCCGGTCAGTCGCCACAAGCGCCGCACTTCCCCGCAACTCCCGCTGGTGTTAGAGTTTCAGAGTAAAGATATCGTACACCCGGAGACCGACTTCATGAAACGCACGACTCTCATTCACTGCGCACTCGCGGCCATCATCGCCCTGGCATTAGCGCCCGCCGCATTGCCTCAGACACGCAAAATGAATACCGCGCCCGCAGGTTTCCAGGCGCTGTTTAACGGCGCAGACCTCACCGGCTGGCGCGGCATCAAAGGCGATTACAGCCCGCACATTCAGGCTTCGCTCTCGAAAGAAGAGCTCGGTGCCATGCAGGTAACCTGGAACGCCGATCGCGACCTGCACTGGAGCGTCGACAAGGAAAAAGGCGAGATCGTCTCCGATGGCAAGGGCGTCTTCCTCGGCACCGCCAAAGACTACGCCGATTTTGAACTCTATGTCGATTGGCTCATGGTGAGCCACAACGGCGATTCCGGCATCTACCTGCGTGGCTATCCCCAGGTCCAGATCTGGGACGTGGACAATCCGAAAGAAGTCACCAACGGAGCGCCGCGTGGTTCTGGTGCGCTTTGGAACGACAACCCCGACAATCCCGGCAAGTGGCCGCTCGTTAAGGCCGACAACCCGGTCGGCTCCTGGAACACCTTCCACATCAAGATGATCGGCACCCGCGCCTGGATCGGGTTCAACGACAAACTCACCGTCGATGGCCAGGTGCTCGACAACTATTTCGACCGCAAGATTTCCGTGCTCCCCACCGGCCCCATCGAACTCCAGACGCACGGTTCGGAAATCCGCTTCCGCAACATCTACGTCCGCGAAATCGGTACCGACGAAGCAAAGGCCGAACTCGCGAAAGTCGCAAAGTAGCGCTACTCGTCCGCTGCGATACCGCGCAACTCTGCCAACATCGAACTGCGCTCACCGAGCTCAAAATACAGATCGCGGAACATCGGATACATCCGCCCGTAAACACCCGCGTCCTTCGCATCCGGCTCAATCACTTGATAACCCGGCGTTAAGGCGGCCTGCGCCTCTTCCACGCTCGTGAAAGTTCCGGCCGCCAGAAACGCGAAGATGGCCGAACCCAGACTCGTCACGTCGCGCTCTGGCACCAGCACCGGCTTATTCAGAATGTTCGCGTAAACCCGGTTGAGCGTCGCGCTCTTCTGCGGAATGCCCCCGGCATTGATGATCCGCTCTACCGGCACCCCATACGCCTCCATCCGTTCGATGATGACGCGCGTGTGGAACCCGCTGCTTTCCATCGCCGCGAACAACTCGTCCTGCGCCGTGCTCGTCAGCTTCCACCCAAACGTAACGCCGCCAAGCTCTGGTTTCACCAGCACTGTGCGATCCCCGTTATCCCAGTTCAGCCGCAGCAGTCCGGTACTCCCGGCCCGATATCCATCCAACCCCGCAGACAACTCCGCCACCGGCACGCCAGCCCGACCCGCAATCGCGTCGAAGATATCGCCCGTCGCCGAAAGCCCCGCTTCAATACCCGTCAGTTCTGGATGGATACTTCCGGGCACCACGCCGCTGACGCCGGGAATCAAATCCGTCCGCGGACTCATCGCCATCACGCACGTGGAAGTTCCCACCACATTGACCATGTCTCCCAGCCGCGCCCCCGCCCCGATCGCATCCCAGTGCGCGTCCAGCGCCCCAATGGGAATTGAAATTCCGGCCTGCAACCCGAGCCGCTTCGCCCACTCGGGACACAGTCGCCCCGCAATCTCGCGCGACGTTCCGAAACGCCCGCTGATCTTCCCCCGCACACCCTTCAACAGCGGGTCTACCGATACGAAAAACTCTTCCGATGGAAACCCGTCCCACAGAGGATTCCACATCCACTTGTGGCCCATCGCGCAAACACTGCGGGGCAGCTCCGCAAGCTCGCGCACGCCGGTCAAAACCGCCGCGGCCATGTCGCAATGCTCCAGCGCAGTCGCGAAACGGTCGCGCTTCCCCGGATTGTTCCGCAACCAGTGCAGCAGTTTCGAAAAACCCCACTCGCTGGAATACGTTCCACCGCACCAGCTGATCGCCTGCAACTTCGCAGCCCGCGCCGCATTCGTGATCTCGCCCGCTTCCTTCCATGCGCGATGGTCGCACCACAAATAGTAGTCGTCCAGCGGCTGAAGATTCTCATCCACGGGAACCACGCTCGACCCCGTCGTATCGATAGCCAGCGCTGCGATCTTCAATCCGTCCACGCCAGCCGCGTGACAAGCTGCGGGGATGGCTTTTTCCAGCGCCGCCATGTGATCGGCATGGCTCTGCGTCGCGTGGTTCGGATCGCGACTCGTCCGGTGCAGTGGGTAATCCGCCGTACCTGATCCCAGACGGCCCCGCTCCGAATCGAAAACGGAAACCCGTACGCTGAGCGTGCCAAAATCGACACCGGCAACAATACTCATCCCTTACTCCAACCCATGCCCTGTGCCGCAAACCGCAACTTCGATACCCAGTTCCCGGAACATCGCCGCCTTTGCCGCCAGCGCCAGATTCGCGCCCGCCGCATCCGGCGCATACGCCACCTGGATGTGGTTCGACTGATGCTTCCCCATCAACTGATCGCGCGTCTGTCCATAGAGAACCGCGTGCATGATCGGCCACTGCACCGTGGTCGCCGCCCAGCGTCGCTGTGTCTCCTCGGCTGGCAGAGCGATTGCCTTACCCCGCCCGATATCGGCCTTCAGCCTGCCGCTTTCCACGAAAATTCGGCTCCACACTATCTCCCCCGGCTTGCTGATCCCGCGCAGCGTGCCACCACCGTTCGGGAAATACATCGACGGCTGACGCAGACTGTCCGCGCCGGCGTACCCTCCGACAAGATGCTGCGGCGGCACCGCGCCCGAAATCAGAAACACCCAGACGTACTCGTCGCCATAAGGCTCCCCATAACGAACGTCATGCAGCGTTGTCTCAGGGTCGAAACCCAGCTTGCACCAAACGCGATTCGTAATCAGCCCGTCGAGACCCGCACATTCATCCACTTCGTTGAAATGAACCACAGCCTTGCCGTCGAACAGAACCTCATCCGACCCGGCAGCCTTCACCGGCGGCCGCTCCACGTTATTCAGAATGCCTTCCACCAGATCCGAAGCGGCGCACAAATCCTTCAGCCCTTGCTGATACTGAATGCCGATCGCGTCGCAGCCATAATCCGCGGCAATGCGCACGGCTGCTATATACATACGGCACTGCTGTGCAATCTGCGCATCCGTGAGATCGGTTTCATGCACCGGGCCTGTCACGAACTTCAGTCCCTTCGCCTCCAGCCACGTACGAACCGCCGCAGCTTCGGCATCGGAAACCTGCAGCATCGCCGCGTACAAAGCGGACTGGCTCAGCCGCTCTTTGCAGACGCCGAGCGGGAACAACAGTTCATCCGGAATGATCGCGTTATACATCCCCATGCAGCCTTCGTCGAAGACGCCCAATATCGCCTGATCGTGCTTCAGTTCGCGCGCCAGTTCGGTGCCAACCGCCACAGCCTCAACTGGCAATTTCGCAAAATCCGCCAACGCACGGACGTGGCTCGTGTCATGTACTAACCGTTCGCCGGCCAGCCACCGCCGCAACCCACCCAGAAAAAACTCATCCGTAAAATCGGCGCTCCACAAAGTGCTGTAAGGCACGCCGGCCTTGGTCAGCGATCCATTCAGATTCAGCATCCCCACCAGCCCCGGCCACTGTCCGCTCCAGTTCGCGACCGTCAGAATCGGCCCCTGATGACTGATCAACCCGGCGAGGATGTGCTGGCTATATTGCCACACCGCTTCCACCACGACAATCGGCGCATCCGCGGGGATATCGCGAAACACCCGCAGCCCGTAACTCTGGCTGTCGATAAAGCCGTGCCCCTTCACTGGGTCGAACGGATGGCCGCGCCGGACACGGGCGCCCTCGCGTCGAATAGCTGCCATAACAGCGTCTTCCGTTTGTTGTTGCGCTGCCCAGCAGACGCGGTTGGCTGAGAGGCGGAGGTCGCCGTTGGCGATAACGATGATTTCAGACATACGATTTGTTCTTACCGTTCTATCAGGTCGGCTGCCATCGCGTCCCGTTTGCCGGGATTGTTGCAGCCACATGAAGCGTGTATCGCTCATTTCAGATGGTTCCTGCCTTGGGAATCCCGACCCCGGCGACTGGGCCTGTATCCTCCGCTGCGGGACATAGAGAAAGGAACTCTTCGGCTACCACCCGCAAACCACCAGCAAGAACCCTGCGAACTCGAAGTGACCTCGGACGCCGTCTATCTCCCCGACGGCATCGCCCTCGGGTGCCGACATGGAAGCGGCATCACTGGTGGAAGATGAACCGCCCCATCCGCAACTCCGATCTCTAACATGGAACTCGACGCACTCCACCACGTCACCTGGCCCTGGACCAAATGCCACCGAGACCACGAGGACAACAACCGTTGCGATTGGCTGGCTCAAAACGCCGCCCGCACCCAGACCAGTGACCCGGATTAAGCACCACGCGTCATAATCGAATTCAAATGGACATTCACATCGCGGAGAACAGGGCGGCATTGGGCGAAGCAGCGGGCAAAGCGATCGCCGCGGCCCTGCGGGACAGAATCGCGGTAAACGGCAGCGCTTCCGTCGCCTTCGCCGCGGCACCTTCACAAAACGAGACGCTGGCCACCCTGATCGCCGAGCCGGGAATCGACTGGGGAAGGGTCACCGCATACCATCTCGATGAATACGCCGGTGCCACCCCAGACGCACCGTACTCCTTCCGCCGCTTTCTCCGCGAGCATGTCTTCGACCACGTCAAACCCGCCGTTTTCCACCAGCTTCGCGGCGAAGCGAAAGACCGGGACAAAGAGTGCGACCGCTATGCGGCATTGCTGCCCGAAGAAGGCTTCGATATCGCACTGCTCGGTATTGGCGAGAACGGTCACGTCGCCTTCAATGATCCGCCCTGCGATTTCGATGACCCGGCCGACGTCAAAGTAGTAGAACTCGACGACGCCTGTCGCCTTCAGCAGGTCAACGACGGCGCATTTGCCAACCTGGACGACGTGCCAGCCGAAGCCTTCACCCTCACAATCCCGGTCTTACTCTCTGCCCGCGAAATGTTCATCATGGTGCCGGGACCGAAGAAGGCCGCCGCGGTCGCGTTTGCGCTCGAAGGTCCGGTTTCCTCCCGATGTCCCGCCTCTGTTTTGCGTACTCGCGCCAGGACCACGCTGTACCTGGACCGCGATTCCGCTTCCTTGCTTTCCGCCTGACCCTGCTCCTGATCATTTTTCGAAACATCCCCGCCAAACAGCCGTCAGATCAGACACCGGCACCGGAAGCGGGATTCGTCCGAACTGCCCGCGTCCTGCGACCGTTATCCTTGTAAGAGATGAAAAATCCGGACAGCCCGTCGCAGGGCACGCCCACTGACCGCCGTAGCGCCGCAAGCCGTGGCGGGTCAAAACGCCGCGTCGTGCAGAGCTCCGGCTTCGTCCGTTTCCTGATGCATCCCGTCGGCAAAGTGCTGATGGGGCTGACCCTGGTCGCCCTGGTCGCCGGGGCGGGTGCCTTCATCTACTTCTATTCTTTCTACGCGAAAGTCATCGACAAGGAACTCAGCGGAGTAAACACCACCACAACCTCGCGCATTTTTGCGGCACCCCGCGCCATCAACGTGGGCGATATCTCCTCGGGCAGTGAAATAGCCGAATCGCTCCGAAACGCCGGCTACAACGAAAACAAGAAAAATACAACCGGCTACTACGCCCTGAAGCCCGACTCCATCGATATCTTCCCCGGAGCCGAATCTTACTTCGATCAGGAACCAGCCGCCATCCGCTTCTCCCGCGGCAAAATCGACCGCATCGTTTCCCTGCGCGACAATACGGAACGGTCCATCTACGAACTGGAACCGCAGCTCGTCACTAACCTCCACGACAAAAACCGCGAAAAACGGCGCGACGTCCGCTATGAGGACATTCCCGTGATCCTGCGCAACGCCATCCTGTCGGCGGAGGACCATCGGTTCTTCTCGCATCCGGGCTTTGACCCCATCAGCATCGCCCGAACGGCCTGGGTGGATTTGACAAAGGGACAAATCAAGCAGGGTGCCTCCACCCTCACCATGCAGCTTTCCAAAAACATGTTCCTGAGCCAGCAGCGAACCTGGAGAGTAAAGGCTGCAGAAGTCATGATCACCATGCAGTTGGAGCAAAAGCTCTCGAAAGAGAAGATTTTCGAGCTCTATTGCAACAAGGTGGATCTCGGACGCCGCGGCAGTTTCGAAATCCGCGGCTTTGGCGAAGCGGCCCAGGCTTATTTCGGTAAGGACATCAAATCTCTGACCGTACCGGAAGCTGCCACTCTGGCGGCAATGCTCAAGAGCGCCAGTACCTACAACCCCGCCCGCTTCAACACCAAAACCCGTGATCGTCGCAATACCGTGCTGAAGCAGATGCAGGAGTACGGCTATATCGACGACCGCACTTACGCGATGGCCGTGGAATCCCCACTGAAACTCGTCAACGGACCCGCCGAATCGAGCGACGCACCTTACTTCGTCGACATGGTCAACGACGATCTGGACAAGCATTTCCCCAACATGGACTTCCAGCAGCAATCGGCCCGCATCTACACCACACTCGATCTAGACCTCCAGAAATTCGCCAATGAGGCCGTTTCCATCGGCATGAAGGAAGTGGATACCACCGCCCGTAAGCAGCCACGTTTCAAGAAGGCTCCTTTTGTGGAACCCCAGTGCGCATTGATTGCGCTGGACCCGCACACTGGCGAGATCAAGGCGCTGGTGGGGGGCCGCAACTACGGCGTCAGCCAGTTGAACCATGTCACCGCCACCCGGCCCACGGGCTCTATCTTCAAGCCGTTTGTCTATGCCACAGCGCTCAACACTGCGGTAACCCCCGGAGTACCGGCGATTTTGACGCCGTCTTCCATTGTGGTGGACGAGCCGACCACATTCAAGTTTGACGAACAGGAATACACCCCGCACAACTTTGAGAAGGAATACCTCGGGCCCATGACGTACCGTTATGCGCTCGCCCATTCCATCAACGTCGCGGCGATCAAAATTGCCGAACTGGTCGGCTACGACAAAGTTGTGGATCTGGCGCATCGCTCCGGTATCAGTGAAGACGTAAAAGCAACTCCCGCCATGGCCATCGGAGCTTATGACGCCATGCCCATCGAGATGGCCGGCGCTTACACCGTATTTGCCAACGGCGGCGTGCATGTACAGCCAACCTTCCTCTCGCTGGTGAAAGAGCCCGGCGGCAAGGTCATGCTGGATCAGAAACCGCAAAAGAAAGCCGTTCTCGACCCTCGCGTAAACTCCGTTCTCGTGGACATGCTCCAGGAAGTCATGCGCAGCGGCACTGCCGCCGGCGTGCATGGGCGCGGTTTCAACGCCATCGCCGCGGGAAAGACAGGCACTTCTCACGATGGCTGGTTCGCCGGCTTCACTTCCGACCTGCTCTGCATTGTCTGGGTTGGTTTTGACGACTACCGCGAACTCAATATCGAAGGCGCCCATTCTGCCTTGCCAGTCTGGACCGAGTTCATGAAGCGGGCGGTCACATTGAAGCAGTACTCCAATGCCCGCCCGTTTGAAACGCCGGATGGCGTGGTCACCATCACGATCGACCCTGCCTCCGGCCAAAAAGCCACCCCTTCTTGCCCCAAAAAGGAAGACCAGGTTTTCGTCGCGGGAAGCGAGCCGGTTGGTTATTGCCCGTTGCACGGAGGCAAGGGTGCCGCCACCACGGTTTCCGGCTGGGATACGACATCATCCGGGGAGCCTGCCGGTACCGCCCAGACCTATGTACCTGGTCTGCCAACCCGTCGCAGCACTTCAAAAACAGACACCGCCCCCGTCAGGCGTAACCCAGCGCCGACGCCCGCGCCGCCTGCACCGAAGAACCCGACTCCCACCCAGGAGCCAAAGAAGAAGGGCCTGGTCGACCACATCAAAGACATTTTCCACTAACCGTCCGCTTCAGCGCCGCGACCACAAGGGAGATACGCTTCAGAGCCACAACCGCAAAAGGAACGAATTCTGACACAGGCCGCTCCAGAGCAGGCCCGGTTCGTCCGCCAGGAAGTGTGCTCCAATGGGAGCAGCAGGAGGCAAGCATGGGTTTCGTCCGACCGGCTTCCATACGATTTCCGGTTCTGGTTATTCTCGCGACAGCCATGGCCGCCGCGCAGGCCCCGCCTGACGGGCCGGCGCCGCCATCTCTTTCACCCGAAGAGCGGGGCGACGTCTACATGGCCCGCAAGATGTTTCGTGAGGCAATAGAATCATTCAAAAAGGGCCCTCAGAACTCACCCGTTACCTGGAACAAGATCGGCATTGCGTGGCACAATCTGGGGCAACTCGATCTCGCGCGCACAAACTACGAACACGCACTGAAGGTCGACAAGGGCTACGCCGAAGCGATCAATAACGTGGGTACCGTTTTTTACGCGCAGAAGAAGTACCGGACTGCAATTTCGCGTTACAAGCGGGCCCTGGCTATAGCCCCGGCCAAGGCCTCGTTCTGGAGCAATCTCGGCACGGCATACTATTCCCAGGGCAAGTTCCCGGAGATGATGGACGCGTATAACCGGGCGATCGCGCTTGATCCGGAGATCTTCGAGCACCGCGGTGTTGCCGGCACCGAAATGCAGGATAGAACGGTAGCCGATCGCGCCCGCTATCATTTTGAATTGGCGAAACTATACGCAAAAATCGGGAAAGACGACCTCGCCCTACAGTATCTGCGGCGTTCGTTCGAAGAAGGGTTTAAGGACAAAAACAAAGTGAAAGCCTCGCCGGAATTCACCGGAATGCTGGAAAAGCCCGAGTTTCTCGAAGTCATGGCGCTGGAGCCGCGTGTCCTCTAGTAAATTGACAGGCACTCCATGGAACAAATCTGACTCTCCCATTGCGGGAATTCGGGCCGGAAGGGCGTACCTGATCCTCCTGGCCTTACTACTGTCCTCCTGTGGCAAAAAGAACGCCGGGCCGGCGCCACGGTACGTGATCGTCAGTTTTGAAAATCTGTCGGGCGATATGTCGCTGGATTGGGTCGGACGCGGAACATCTGAGTATCTTTCCCGGTCACTCGAAGGCGCTAATGCGCGCGCCGCCGCTGCCGTTGCCGACCCGGGCTCCGGCAGCCTGACGTTTGTAAGTGCGGAGACGCTGGATCGTAATACAGCGGCAATGGGTGGAAGGACAGTTACAGTACCTGGAGTTTCCGCCTCGCGCGATACTGCCGTGAAGTTGGGCGTGAACCGCATTGTAGCGGGATACGCGGACCGGACCGCTCAGGGATTCAGAGTCACTGCCTTTGAGGAAGATGCCGCCACTCACCGCATTCTGAGGACGGTTTCGGATAACGGTGCGTCACCAACTGAAGCACTTGCGGCGTTATCCACTCATCTGTTTTCGAAAACGGGGCCGCAGCTCACAACGAACGCAGAGGCATTCCAGCTTTATTGTTTGGCGCTTTCCGGCAACGCGACTGACGCGATACAGTCGCTAGACCGCGCGGTAGCGCTGGATCCGGGGTTTGGCCGGGCCTGGGCAAAACTGGCTCAGGCGTACAGCGCTACGGGCAATCGGGATAAGGCAATGGCCGTAGTCAATCAGGCCCGACAGCAGCGACTCACCCCGCTCGATCAGGTACGGCTGAACGCCGACGAGGCTGCGCTAAAAGGGGACAGGGCCGGCCTTCTGGAAGCTACAGCTAAAGCATATGACCTCAACCGGGGGGATGCCGGGTTCGGTCAGTCACTGGCCGAGGCTGAAACCGCAGCCGGCAACTTCCCGGCGGCGGCCATCATATGGAACAAACTGGCTGCGGACTCGCCCGATGACGCCAACGCCTGGAACCAACTGGGCTATACGTTGGCGTGGAGCGGCAATTACACGGGAGCGCTCGCCGCACACCAACGATACGCAGTTTTGCGGCCGTCAGATGCGAACCCATTCGACTCGCAGGGCGACGTACATTACTGGTTTGGGAAATATTCGGCAGCAGCAGGCAGCTATGCCGCAGCGCAGAAGAAGGACCCGGCCTTTATCAACGGGGGCGAGTTGTATAAGCAGGCCTGGGCCACTTTTCTCGCGGGGAATACGGCGGACGCGGACGCGTTATTCGCACAATTCAGAACTGCGAGGGAAAAGGCAAAGGATCCTTCCATCGATCTGTTCGCAGGCGACTGGCTTTACCGAACCGGGCGCGTGAAGGAGGCCGTGGCGCTCCTGCGTGATGCCGCGAAAAAGATTTCTGCCAGCCAGCCACCGGCGATTCGCGCGGGAATTGCCGCTCAACTTGCCGTTTGGGATCTTCTGGCGGGTGATCGGCCCAGTGCTGCCAGGGACGCCGCCGAAGGTGGCACGACCAACCTGACCCCGGGAGACTTTCTGGTGCGGTTTGCCACTTTGCCATCTGCAGCACCGACAGAGTGGACGACGAGGGCCGAACGTACTTTTGCGGGCCCCCAACTGGAAAAGCTGCGTCAAACAGCGCTCGGCTATGCTTTGATTCTGGACGGCAAGACGCAGGCCGCGATCCCGGTTTGGGAAGATATCGCGAAGCAGTCTGCCGGCACCGACTTCGTGTCTCGCACCGTTCTGGCTCACCTGAAAGGAGCAACGGTGGAACACATGGCACCGCCAGATCCATCCAGCGTCAATCCCTTCGCCTCAGTTTTGGTCAGGTAAGGATCATCTCCATTACCTGCGGCAATCGCGGGTGCGGCGCATCCATCTTCGAGCCAACGATCGGGCCATCGTGTGCGCAAGGCAATTAAGCAAAAAACGGCAGTTGGAGCGTATTATCACGTCTATGCGGAGCGGAAAATAACCCCCTGCGGATGCCGGCAGTTCCGAAGAACAAGAGATTTGCTGAACCGTAACTGTAGTCAGCGGCGAAAATCACCTGCCAGCATCTCATCAGTTGGCCAGCAGCCATGTTTCTGCCTCGCGTTGTTCATACAGAACTTCACCGAATTGCCGTCCGTCGGCCGCCGTTTATAGGTTCAATGGTGGAACGCTCTCACCCCTCGAAACACACAGCCCCCCCGCATACCACTGTTCTGGTCCGCAACTGAGCCATGAGATCTTTTCAGTCACAAGCGAGCTACTTGCAAAACTCCGACACGACGGACTCCAGGCCGAACGGTTTTTCAATTTGGGGGCGAATCGGAAAAATCCGCGAACCTACAAATCAAATTGAAACAAGGGGTTGAAAAAGTAATTAGGAACGGGGGTTGAAACGCGCTAACCTGGAGTCGCCAAACACCCACGTTAGGGAGACAACCCCCAGATGCAGAATAGCCCGAAACAGCTCGTCACGCAATTCGCCCACATGTTACAGGAGACGCTGTTTCCGGTTCTGGAGTCCGTGACAGGCCCTCTGGATGGACAGATGAGGCTACTGTCTGCAGTGGCGGCAATGACTCCGTTGGGGCGACTGTTGTCGGCGCGGCGCGCGGCCACGGGGCGACCAGCGGAGGACAGGGCGGCGCTTGCAACGGCCTTCATGGCCAAGGCGATCCTGAATCTGCCAACCACGCGGGACTTGATCGGCAGGCTGCGCGTCGATGAGACACTGCGCCTGTTCTGTGGCTGGCAAACGGCGCGGGCGTTGCCGCATGAATCGAAGTTTTCGCGGGCGTTTGCCGAGTTTGCCGAGTCCGAACTGCCGCAGCAACTGCATGAGGCGGTGGTTGCAGCCACGCAGAAGGAACGGCTGATTGGCCACATCGCACGCGATTCCACCGCCATTACGGTGCGGGAGAGATATCCGGAGACAGCGCAGCAGAAGGCAGCAAAACAGGGAAAAACGAAGAAGAAGAAAAAGACCGGGCGCAGGCACGCGAAGGGGAGCTTCAATCGAGCCAAAGCCTCAGAACGTGGAACGCGAATCCAGCGTCAGCGCCATCAAAAGCTGGATCACATGCTGAAGGATTTACCGCGCAACTGCGACATGGGTGCAAAGACGAACAGCAAAGGGCACGAGCAATACTGGCGCGGATACAAGTTACATCTCGATGTGGCTGATGGGCAAGTGCCGGTGAGCGCGGTGCTGACCAGCGCGAGCGTGCACGATTCTCAGGTGGCCATCCCGCTGATGACCATGACTTCGGCACGCGTCACTCACCTCTATGAACTGATGGACTCGGCTTACGATGCCGAATCCATTCACCAACACAGCCGGCAACTGAATCACGTGCCCATCATCGCGCCGCATCCGCGACGCGGAACGAAGAAGCCGTCGCAAATGCAGAAGGTGTTTCCCGATAAGCCAACGCCGCAGTTCACGTGGGCGCAACAGGAACGTTATAAGACGCGGACGATGAGCGAACGGGTGAACGCACGACTGAAAGACGAATTCGGGGCCAGTCAGATCCGAGTCAGAGGAGCGGCAAAAGTAATGGCGCATCTCATGTTCGGAGTGTTGGCCCTGACGGTGGATCAATGGTTGCGTCTGAGCGCTTCCAGTTAGCGTTCGTGGGGTAAGTATCCCGATTCGACGATGATCTGGCGCGCCAGGCGCGGTCGCGGCGTGTCTGTCGTCGCCCGAAAAACGGCCCACGAAGGGTTGGCTCTGTCGTAATGTACGCGGGACCGCTTCATATGCCTCTCCGGCACATAAAACTACTTCTGTCAAGCCCCATTAGCGGGAGTTCTGCAAGTGGGTC
>CAIQWJ010000030.1 GCA_903875575.1 uncultured Acidobacteriia bacterium
CCGTCGCCTCGGCTTTGGGCTTCCGTTCGGGAGCGACCCCGTTCGGACACGATCACATTAACACGACTTTCCGGCAACCCTCGTCAAAACCGGACATTTCTATGTGGCAGAGAAGCGGACATTTCTATTTGGCGTTGACACTGATCCTGTTTCAAGTGGATGCCGTTGTCGGTGCGCCGGTGGATGCGCTGTGCACGGGTGCGTCTCGCTCTTCCGATTCGGCAGCTTTTCGCGCGCCCGGAATGCGAGCGAATGCGGGAAGGGGTTGGGTGCCGAACGGTTGGCGGGGCGATTCGTAACCGCCTTTGGCGAGGATTTGGGCACCGGCCTGGGAGGCGAGGATGTGGCTGGTGGTGACGATGCCCTGTTGGGCGATCACCTTGGAGCGACAGTATTCGCGGCCGGGGTCTTGGGCGAGGAGTGTTGCCAGCAGGAGGAAGGCGAGGGCACGGAGGGGGGATCTGGCCCATGAGTGGCCTGATTCCAGCACTGATGGGAGGTGATGAGAAAGCTGGAGCCACCCGCCGGAATCGAACCGGCGACCTACTGATTACGAATCAGTCGCTCTACCAACTGAGCTAGGGTGGCTTGGCGGCGCTCAACCCTTTATATCATGGCCGTCTGGACGCGTTCGGCAGGGCAGCGTTTGACTGCTCGGAACATTGGGCAAACTGGTTACAATCATTCGGCACGGGGCTGAATTGCCCGGCGGAAACACGTGCGTTATCGTGGGGTCTGATATGAGTGGACAGGCCGAAAGGTATGCGTTTGAGGGGGTGGACCAGATCCAGACACCCGCTCTACTCATCTACCCGGAAATGGTGGAGCAGAACATCCAGGCTACGCTGCGGCTGGTGGGCGGGGATCCGGAACGGTGGCGGCCGCACATCAAGACGGCCAAATTGGCGGCTGTGATCCGGCAAATGATCGGGCGCGGCGTGAAGAATTTCAAGTGCTCGACGACGCTGGAACTTCTGACGGCGTGCGAGGCGGGGGCGGAGGATGTCCTGCTGGCGTTTCCCGTCACGGGCGCGAATGCGCGGCGAACGGCGGAACTGGCGCAGCGCTATTCGGGCACGCAGGGCACGCGGGTTTCGGTGCTGGTGGAAGCGGCCGAGCAGGCGAGGCAGTGGCTGGGAACGGGGATCGGGGTTTTCATCGATGTGAATTCCGGGATGAACCGGACAGGGGTCGGGCAGGAGCTGGTGGCTGAGATTTGTGAGTTGGCGAAGGGGCTGGGAGATCAGTTCCGGGGACTCCACTACTATGACGGGCACGTGAAGGAAGTCGGTGCCGCTCATGCGGGCTATGATCGGCTGCTGGGGCTTGTGGGCGCGCTTGCGGCGGCGGGGTGTAAGACGGGAGAAGTGATTACGTCGGGGACTCCGGCGGCACCGTTCGCGATGAGCCATGCGGGCTTGGGCTCGGGGCTGTTTCGGCACCGCATTTCGCCCGGCACGGTCATCTACAACGACATGACGAGTCTGGGGCAACTGACAGGGTTCGGCCACGTGCCGGCGGCGCTGGTGTTGACGACGGTGGTGAGTCACCCGTCGCCTGGCACGTTCACGTGCGATGCGGGACATAAGAGCGTTTCAGCTGATGCAGGGGTGCCGACGTGCGAGGTGCTGGGGCGGCCGGATTTCAGGCCGCTCAAGCCCAGTGAGGAACATTTGCCGATGAGCGTGGGGGATGGGGCGTGCGTGCCTGCGATCGGGTGTCAGCTGTATCTTTTGCCGCGGCATGTGTGCCCAACGGTGAATAACTTCGACGACGCGGTGGTGGTGGTGGCAGGCAAGGTTCGCGGGATGGAGCGGGTCACGGCCCGGGGGCACGAGAGTCCTCTCGTCCGGTGATGGCTATTTCCCGGCTTTGGTGCCTGAATGGTAGATCGGCCGTTCTTCGAGTGACTTGAGCGGGCGTGCGTTGCCCTCCGGGTACAGGGCCTTGAATTTCCGGATTGTCGCGGCCGGCAGATGAAGCGGGGACTCCAGCAGGTACCAGTTCACGGACTCCGGGAAGACGCCGGTAATCAACTGCTTTGTCTTGTCGCCTTCAGACCAGGAGCAGTCTGTATTGGGAGCGGTGAGGCTGCCATCGTAACGCCAGTACGAATCGGTGGGCGGCAGGAGCGCGCGTAAATTCACTGAAAGAGAAGCCTGGGGGGCGAGCGGTGTTGGGGCGAGGATCTTGCCGAGTTCGCCCGCATTCGGTCCAGCCGAAATCATGGCACCGACGACGAGCAAAGGGTGCAGGCCTGCCGAGCAGCCGTTGGTATTCATGTGGACGAAGTGGACTTCCATCGGCGCGTGGACGCCGTCGATCGAGTGCTCGGATGGCGTGTGGAAATGGAATTGAACCAGCTTGTAAGTATCGGTGCCCACGGCCACGGAAGCATCGCAGGCGGGAGTTGCTTTGAGGGTTGCCCATTCTCTGGCGATGGTGTAGCCGGCGGTCGCTGCGCCGAAGGTGTCTTCCAGGGAGACAGTGCATTGGTCCGGGTAGTTGATGCGAAGTTTCGGGCCGGGGTCTGTCTGGGCGGTGCTTCGGACAATGTCGATGGGGGTCTGGTGGTGCTGGGCGAACGCGACCACGGCAGCGAGAACTGAGGCCACTAAGGCTACGGCGAGGGGTCTATGGAGCATCTTGGGGGAATTGTAGCGCGTGCGGGTTGGCGCGGGGAAACTGAGGTTAGTCGAAAGTCAGATCCGGGCGCCGGTAGATCACTTTACCGGCCCGCATCACGAGTCCGGTGTCGTGGTGGCCTGCCCGCCGGGCAAGTTCGTGGTAATCGTCCACGTCCATAACGCAGATGTCGGCGGATTTTCCCAATTCGAGCGATCCAGTGACATGAGAACATCGGAGCGAACAGGCGGCGTTATAGGTGGCTGCGACGATGGCTTCGGCAGCGGAGAGCCCGAGGGTTTGGCAGGCAGCGTAGAGCATGAATTGCGGGTTGAGGGATGCGGCCTCATCATTGCGGTAGCCGGAGCCGAGGGCAATAGGCATCCCATCGTCAACGGAATGGCGGGCCGAGGCATACTTGCCTGCGAGAAGCTGGGATGCGAGGGCAACGTGGACGCAGCCAATATCGGCAAGGGCGCGTGAGGTGGTACTGTTCTCCAAAATGATTCCGATCAGGGAAATGGCGCCCGCAGCGCAGGCAAGCTCGACTATTGGCCTGGTGGAGACGCCCGCAACACGCAGTCGCACGTTGAATCCATTTTCAGCACCCGCGCGGGCAAGCGCGTGGGCGTCATCAACTGAGGTGTCCGAAACGGGAATCTCCAGAAGCGAGGCCAACTCGTTGCGAACAATGGCGGGCATCCACACCTGTTTGCGACGTTCGAAGTGCTTACCCGAAGCATCGCCAGCGGCCCATGGCGGGGCAAAGACGGAACGTATCCGGATGGGCCGTGAGTTCACCAGCTTGTTCAGACGCAGGGCCTTCAGTGTAGTTTTCAGGTCTGGAGAAAAGAGGGTGTGGGCACCGACTGAGAGGACGCCGTATCTGCCGAGATCGGTTGCAAGCGCATTCGCCGAGCCTGCCAGGCGACGACGAGACATGCGGCGGATGTCGGATTCGGCAGTTTCAGGTGGTGAAGGCATTTCTGACGGGGCGACGACAACGGGAGCGGCGAAGGCGACGTCGGGATCGACGAAGGCGGGAAGCACCACGCAACCGGCGGCATCGATTTCTCTGGCATTCCTTGCCTGGGCGTAGTTCTCTACCTGACGCGATGTGCCAACCTTTTCAATTACGCCATTATGAATCAGGACGGCGCCATCGGATATTATGCTGAGATTTGCCATGTGAGACCCTCTGCGGGGTCCACTTGCGCCGCGCAACGTAAGCAGTTGGCGGGCTCCGCGGATCAGCGTCCACTGTTCGGGTGGCGCCGGCTCCGTTGGTTTTGGCTTCATCGCGATGACATTGGTGTTATTGTATCTCTTAAAGCTACGTCAAAGAGTCATTTCATGGAAAATAGTCTCCCTACGAGCGAGGGCACACGACACAGCGATGGGGGACGTCGGCGACGCAGCCACAAGAAGTCCAGCAAGGAACGCTACGAGCGGAATAAGCGCCTCAAGAAGCTCGGCATGTTACTGCTGATTGGCGCTATCGGTGTGGTGCTGGTAGCTGGATTGTCGATTCTGGCTGGAGGCTTCGGGAGATAGGCATGCCGGAGGGCACAGTTTGGGTTGTACCAATCGGAATGTTTTGCCCCCCGTAGTCCAGGCCAGAAGCTCGCGGTGTGAATCGCTCCCTGCGGTCGCGGCTTAGTTATGCTCTTTAAGGGGCCTTGTCGATTATTTTGCGAAGTCCGCGTACTTTATCCTTTAATTCCTGCGTCGCATCGGAAATATGGTGTGTGTCGTAGATGACATGGGGCGTGAGAAAGATAATCAGTTCGGTGCGGGCCTTTGAGTAAGACTTTGACCCGAAGATGAATCCGATACCGGGGAGCTTGTCGAGAAAAGGGATCCCCGAAGAGCTTTCCGTGGTGTTTTCGTCAATGATGCCGCCGATGGCGATGGTGTCGCCGTCATCGACTGTCACCTGCGTATTCACGTTGCGCTGCGAAAACGATGGGGAGTTGATGGTGCTGCTGGTGGTGGCGGTGGGCGAGGTCACGCTTTGATTGATGACCATGGTGACGACGCCGCTGGGATTGACGCGCGCCAGGATGTTGAGGCCGACGCCGGTGCTCACGTTGGAAATTGTGTTTGTAAAGAGCGAGTTTCCGCCCGAGGTGATACCTGGGTTGACGGACTGTGAACTGAGGGTAGGTACGGAATCGCCCACGGTAATGGAGGCGGGAATGCTGTCGGTGGCAATGACGCTAGGCGCCGAGAGAACTTTGGTTTTCGAAGACAGTTCGTTGGCCTGGAGGGAAGCAAGAAGCTCGCGACTCTGGCCGACCATGGTGCCGGCGGATAGCGCGAGCTGCGCGATGCCGGCGATGGTGGAACTGGAGCCTGTGACCTGGTGAGCGGCCGCACCGGTAGCGGCGCGTTTCTGAAGGAAGGCCTGTACGCCTGCCGAGAGTTCTCCCGTGAGGCTGATTTCGTAGATTTTAGCGTCGATGAGAACCTGGCGTGGGGAGATGTCGATCTGGTCGAGAAGACTGGAGATCTGTTCCCACTGTTCTGGTGTGCTTTGAACCAGAAGACTGTTATCGACCGGGTTGGGAACGATACGGGGGCGGAAGACGGCGGGTTCGTTTGGATTCGTAGGGGCGTTCGCGCCCAGATAGGTGCCTGTCTGATCGACGGTGGCACCGTTGGCACCGGCGTTGGCTGCCGATTGGTTCGTAGCGATGGGACCGAACGGAGAGGCCATGGTGGAGGGCTGGGAGCCGCCGCTGTATTGGGGGGCTGAGTACTGCGAGCCGCCGTAGGGATTGCCTGAGCCAGCACTCGCAAAAGCGCCACCGCCGATGGAGCCCTGGGCCGGATAGGCCGAATTGCCCGCGCCATTGCCATACTGGCCGGAGCCCGTGGCGTAGACCGACGTGGGGGGGGCGCCATACAGTTGCCCAATTACGGCACCCAGGACTTCGGCGCGACCGTACTTGAGCCGGTAAAGATGATTCCCAATAGAACCTGCGGTCACTTTGGGCGCGATATCGAGCTTTGCCAGCCAGGTTTCGACCTGCGTAAACACGCCCGGGTTGGGTGCGACGGCGAGGATGGTGTTGATGCGGTCGAGAGCGAGGAACTGCACTGCGCCGGAACCCTTGGCACCGGGCGAAAGGGAGTAGGCTTTGAAGACCTGGTCCAGTTCTTTGGCAACGTCTGTGGGGCGGCCGTTCTTCACATCGAAGGCACGCACGCGCTGGCCGGCGAAGGTGTCGCTATCGAACATGCCGATGAGTTCGAGGGTGCGGCGCATGTTGCGGGAGTTATCGAGGATGATGAGGAGATTGCCGGCATCGTAGCTGGTGACTTTGGCTCCGTCTCCGGCGAAGGGTTCGAGGATCTTCAGCATCTCCGCGGAGGTCATGTAGTGGAGGAAGACGAGGTTGAGAACGAGGTGCTCGTCTTCGGCGAATTTGGCAGGATCGGACGATGAGACCGGGTCCACGGGCTGACGTGCCATGTTGGCAATGGGTGAGATGCGGAAGATGTTGCCGGCCTGAACCATGACCAGGTTATTCATGCGGAGCACGGTTTCGAGGAGTCCGCGGAGATCCACGTCACGAACCGTACCGTAGGTGTTGATGGTTACGCTGCCGCCTTTGATACTGGCGTCAAGTACGTAGTTGAGTTTGAGTTCGCCGGCGAGCAGGTTGATGACTTCGAGGAGAGATGCATCGCGGAGGTTGAGGCCGCCGACGGGCGTTCCCTGGGATTGCGGCGGCGTGGCGGGAGGAGTCTGCGCGAAACCTGTGGCAGCCGTTGCAGCCAGTACCAACGGAATGATCGAGCGCCGTAAGGCGCATCGACCTGCGTTTGCGAGCGTTACTGAGATTGTGGTGGAGGTATTCATTCCGTTATTCCTGCTTCTTTTTGCCGGTCGCGGTCTGGCTGTCAAAAAGACTGCGTTCCTCGCTGGTCAGATCCGTCTTGCTCTTGACCCAACTTATGGGGCCGAAGGGAGAAGGTTTTTCGAAACGCACTTTTTCACCCGCATCGAAGGCGGTGACGCCGGCCAGAGACGAGGCGTCCGCGCCGTCGCCATCAGCCGATTTGATGACTCCGAAAGGTGTGTTGGAGTAGAGCCATTTTTTGCCCTGCTTGTCTGTCCAAGAAAAACTTCCGTTCGGGTTGGCGACGGCATCTTTCGGGATGGTGACTGGCTGGGGTGCCGCAGCAGTCGATTTGGTGGCCGCCTTCACACTTTTCGCAGTTGATTTGGTGGCAGAAGGAGTCTGCGCACAAAGAGCACAGGTCAACAGGAGCAGCGCGGAGGGGATTTTCGTCATCATAGTCATGTGCGGGGTCTCTTTCGTAACTTTTACTTCACCGGTACCCATTTGCAATTCATCAGACCAAAGGGGGAATCGATGCCGGTTTTTTTATAGCCATCCACAACGGTGCCTGCCGGAGAGGTTTCATTCGCTGTGCATGCGCGGGCTGGAGCATCGGACGTGCCCACTTCGACGCCGAGCGCCTTCGAAGTCAGGGCCGCGGCAGACGGGGGCGGCGCTGCGGGGCCCTTCGCGGAGGCGGGTGCGGCGGCAGCGGTGCCGGTACGATCCACCAGATCGTCCATATTTCGTTCTATGGGTTTGCCATCCCACTCGAAGGTTACTTTGTGAAGATCGAGCGCGAGGATCTTAAAATCCCCAACTGTATCGCCGACGCGGACGGCTTTGCTGGAACTACCGGAGCGATCCGCCATGATGGCGCGGATTCCGCTGGGCAGGGTCATGGCGCCGTAGACGACCGGAAGCGGAGGCATGACCTTTTGTGGCTCGACTTTGGGCGGTTCCACGACTACGGTGGGGTTGCGATCTTTCGAAAACGGGTTCTTTGCTGCGATGTCCGCGTATTTGGCGGCGAGAACTGTATCGGGTTTCTGCGCGGGTACCATGGGCGGCGGGGTGACACGCTTCACGGGCACGTTGACGCTGGCGCGGCGAGCGGCCTGGGCCTCATTCCAACGCACCGTGCCCTGCCAGACGATCAGGCCAAGGGCCGCAGCAAGGCCGAGGTTGAGGGCAACAATTTTCGCTTGAGCAGCCATTAGAAAGTACCTAGTCCCTTCTTTTCCGGCACCAGTTTCTTCGGCACAATGCCGGCGAGCACCATGCGGACGGACATGGTCTTCTCTTTCGGGTTATTGGAGGTGATGCGTTCCTCGGAAGGCACGATCAGTTCGGGCTCGCGGGTGAGGTCGGCCAGGAAATTGAGGAGTTGTTCGACGTGGCAATCGAAGGTGATGGTGGCGTAGACGATTCCGTATTCACCGAAGGCTTTGGGCGGGCCGAAATCTCCGCTGCGGACATCGAGCTGGTTGGAGGTGCCGACGCGGCGCGCGGTCTGGAGGAGTTCCGCCTGCGCCTGTGCGAAGGTGTCGGCCTGGATAATGCCACGCTCACGGTCGGCGAGATCAGAGTCCGTTTGTTTGATGATGGCTTCGCGTACGGAGAGCGCGGCGGCAGTCTGGCGAAGCAGGGCGAGGCGTTGCCGGAGTTCGCCGGAGGTCTGTGCGGCGACGAGCGCGGTGGGCGCAGTGTTATCCGGAAAGATCACGTACTGCACGAGCGCCCAAATGGAAAGGGCTGCGAGGGGCAGGATGACGATGGCTTTGCGTTCCTGCGGGGTTAAGCTCACGGGGTGGTCCTCCCGGTGCGACCGCGTCGCAGGGTCTTGATGCGAAACTGGTCGGCCTGGCCGTTGTGGGTGACTGACGTCACAAATTCAGAGTTCTGGAATAGTGCGGAAGAATCGATGACTTTCAGGAGGGGCGCGGCCTGATCGGCCTCGCCGGCGATGACGACGGAATCGGGGAAGATCTCAACGGAACTGGTCCATGCCTTTTCGGGAAGGATGCGGACCAGTTCGTTGAGGACATCGAGATCGGCCTGGGGGCGGCGACGGAAGTCGTCGAGTGCCGCGATGCGGGCTTTGTGGGCGACGAGGGCTTTGTCGATGGACTGCACTTTCAGTGCGGCGGGTTGGAGGCGGCGTTGTTCGGCAGTGAGGTCGGCCACGTTGCGCTGCTCGTTCACGAAGGGGAGGATGACGAGGACGATGAGGAGGGCGGCGATGACGAGCACCCCGAGAGTGATGGGGAGCAGGTAGCGAGTGCGTGAGTGCGTGGCGCGGCGATCGACGGGAAGGAGGTTGGCGAAATGAGCGGCGAGCGGCGCGGAGGCGGCGAGGGCTGCTGCCCAGGCGAGCGGGGATATTTGCGGATCCGGTGCGTTGAGGGCCTGAGTTAGTGTCAGGACAGGTTGGTCTTCTGGCATGCGTAACTCGCCGCGCGCGACGGAAAAAGCGCGGTCGGGAGGAAGCGTAAAGCCAGACGAGTAGCAGGGTTTTGACTGGCTCTCACCGTAGACTTCCACACGATTCGGCTGGCTGGTTGCGGAGGGGAGGGCTGCGTAACAAAAAATGGAAACCGGCGCGGCGTGGTGCAAGCGCAGCGCCGCGTGGATGACTGCCGCGGAGAAAGTGACGGCGGCCATCGGAACGCCGGCTTCCGAAAACAGGGATTCGTAGTGGGCGAGGGTAGACTGGCGAACGATGCCAACCATGGCCTCATTCGGAGAGACGCGCCACCATGCCCATTCGATGGGTTGCTCATCCCAGGGGTGGAGGGTATCGAGTTGCAGTTCGAGGGCGGCTGCGGTGTCCTTGTCTGTGACGCCGGGGAGTTTGACCGCGCGGACAATCACTTCTTCGCGGGGCAGGACGAGCGTTGCTGCGAGGTGGGGTTCACCAGCGGAGGTCAGGAAACGCGAGAGTTCGGAACCCCAGTCTGAGGCGGGGCGGGAAGCGAAGTTCGATATGGCGGTGGTCGCGATCAGGCTTGAGGACGAGGGACGCGAGCGGGCGATCACGACTTCCAGGGAACCGTTCGCGATGGCGAGGCCGAAGCCGGTGCCGAAGACGTTCAGCGTTCTCAGAATGGACAGGGGCGTGCCGGGTTGGGCGACGGCGTTGGCGGGCAACGAGAGGGTGTCCGTCATGTTCTGTCAAACCAGCGAAGGACTTCAAAGCCCGGAGCGGTTCCTTTGCGGGGGTCGGCGAACGTAAAGTGGATGAGAGCAGCGACGGTGCGACGGAGGTCTGACAGCTTGCCATCGGAGGCCTTCAGGCGCGCGGTGGCGCGGAAGGTGTACATGGAGAGGCCGCCGAGCGTCAATCGCGCGCCGGAATGGCCCAGTTCGCGCTGGAGATCGGCGAATTCGCGGAAATCCGCGACAGGGCGAATGGCGCGACGCTGGAGGATGGCGGCTGCGTCTTCGGGATTGAGGCCGACGGCCTGCAGGGTGGCGGACTGAGCAGTGTTGACGTCAACGGAATTGCTGCTGCCAAACACAGACAGACAATCGCGCAGGCCGGGCCGCGAGTTGTCGAGCGTATCGCCGTAGTAGAGACTGGACGTCATGCCTTTGACCTGAAGAAGCTCCTCGTTCTCTTGAAATGACGCGTGGCGAGGCAAAAAAGACGGAGCCTGAGCGAGATAAAAGGCGTCGAACGGGCTCTCCCGGGTACCGTCCGCAGGGGTGCGCCAGTCGAGAATGGCCGATGTAAGTTCCGTTGCGCGGTCGATGGGGACGGATAGCGCGGTCAGGAGGCGGAGCAACTCTTCGGGCTTGATGTAGTTTACGTTGAGGCGGGCGGTTTCCGGGATGAGGTCAACGGTCACGTGAGCGGTGGGGAAATCCAACTCCATTTTGGGCTGGCCGGCCCGGTAGTAGAGCGGCTGGCCGGCTTCGTCGGCGTAGTTGATCCACTGGAAGTGCAGGGCGGCGCGTTCGATGGCACCGCGGGCGACAAAGTAGGCTTTGGTGTCGTCGACACCGGTGGCCGTACGTTCGGTTTCGCCGCGAACGTTGGACGCGACGGCGAGGCCGATAGCGGAGAGCGCGGCGGTGAGCCACAGGACGGTGAGGAGGGCGGAACCGCAGCGGCGGGATGATTTGCGGGGGGTGGTGGGGTTGATTTCGCCAGGCACGCAAGGTTCTGATGTTTTGAGGTGGAGCGGCCGCCGCAGGGCACCAGTTGGTTGTTGGGATGGAAGATTGTGCAAACGCTCCCTCGCGGTCGCGGCTCCCCAACTGGATTGGATGTTGCCGGTGGTTTCCGAGGAGTGTGGCGGTGTGTGGGGATTATGGTTGCGGTGACGCGCGTTGGGGCTGTCGCCGTGGAGGATTTCAGAGCTTATCTTCATAGAAAGTCCCCGGTTTGAGATTGATTTGAAGCGGCACGGTTACTGTGGAGACATGCAGGTCTGAAGGCGCGCCATCGAGGGGCGACATTTCAATGCGAACTCCTCTGGGTAATTGACGCTGATAAAACCATTCAGACTTCCAGACCTGAAAGGGAGGTTCGGCCTGAGGCACAAGGTAGGTGAAGCGGCAGATAGCCAGACGATCGGCGAGAACGAAAGACTGGGAACCGGCGGCGACGGAATTGAAATGGACGGCACCATCTGGATCGATGGAAGAGAACATACTGCCGGCCTGGGCGGGGCCGGTATAAGGGGTCTCATTCACGATGAGGCGGACGCCTCGTCCGTCTGCGCCGGGGATGATCTGGAGGACGGCGATCTGCGGCTTGCCGCGCCAGGCATCCTGCAACGAGTAGGAGGTGACAAAGCGCATCGTTTGGGGCTCCCATTGGTAGAAGGGGAGTGGTGAGGCGGGAGCGGCGGTAGGGCGATAGTCGGCTATCGTGTACGTGAAGCCTGCGATTTCATTCTCGATGATGCGGCGTGCGTAGGAGACTCGGCGGTCGGTCACGAGACGGGAATCCACTTTGTCCATGGTGTTGAAGCCGATGCGCATGGCGACGAGGACGCCAACGGAAAGCAGGCTGAGCAGGGAGACCGCGATGAGGATCTCGATGAGCGTCACGCCCGCGCGGGCGGATGGTTTCCCGTTGGCCGGTTGGGACATTATTGGCCACCCAGCGGCGATGGGATGGGAGTCCGGCGATAGCTTCGAAGCTGCATGGTGCGGCGGCCGCCGGAGGCCGGTTCCCACCAGACATCGAGCGCGATCTCCTGAAGGACGATTGTGCCAGGGCCTGCTTGTGGCGGGACGTCGAAGGGCCTCAGTGCTGCTTTCCAGCCGCTGGGTATGCCGCCCGACTGATCGGAGGGGAAGTTGCCGTCTGCCGAGCCATCGAAGGGAAGAGTTGGATCGAGCAGAAGATCGTTCATCCTCGTGCGTGCGAGCATTACAGCGCGGTCGTAGTCGGCCAGGCGGCCGGCGTTCTTCACGGATTGGCTGAGGCCAACGATCATGCCGGTGACGGCGATGCCCATGATGACGGTAGCGACCAGAACTTCGAGGAGGGTGAAGCCGGCGCGGCGGGATGCGGCGGGTTTCATTGGGTGGCGTCTCCAAGGCGGCGGACGATGGGGACGGCGGTCACGGGGTCGACTTCGATGGAGCGGCGAGCGCCTTTTTCATTGCGGAGCGAGACTGCAATACGCGGGAAGGCACCGCCGGGGAAGAGCATGTAGCGGTGGGGTTCGTCGCCTTCCAGGAAGATTCCGGAGGGCAACTGGTAAGTAGTGGAGGGTTTGTCGCCGGACGTGGCCGTGAATGTGTCGAGGCGGTTTTCTTTGGGTGAAACGACTATGGCGGCGGCCTGTTCATGGCGTTCCACGGTATTCATGGACGAAGTGAGAAAACTTGCCACGGCGCTGGCGGACGACGCCAGACGGACACCAGCCAACCCTGAGGTGAGGGAAGGGAAGGACAGGCTCACGATGGTGCCGATGATGGTGACCACGATCAGCATCTCGAGGAGCGTGACGCCTGCGCGCGCGTGTCCCGGCCGGAAAGGTTTCATTGCGGGCGAGGCTATTTCCAGCTCAGGACGTCGGCATTCAGTTCGGTGCCGCCGGGTTGGCCATCGGCACCGTAGCTGATGATGTCAGGTTCGTCGCCATGGTCGCCGGGGAATTTGTAGACGTAGGGATGGGACCAGGGATCGGTACTGAGGTCTCTGGTCAGATAAGGTCCGTGCCACTGTTCGACGCCCTGCGGCTGCTGACGGAGCGCCGCGAGGCCCTGTTCGGTTGTCGGGAAGCCGCCGGTATCGAGTTTATATTGGCCGAGGGCGAGTTGAAAGGCCGAGATCTGTTCCTTTGCAGCCACGACACGGGCCTGGTCGCCGCGGTGCAGGAGGCGTGGGCCGACGATAGCGGCGAAGAGCGCAATGATGGTCACGACGACGAGCATTTCGATGAGCGTGACGCCGGCGCGGTGGTTTCTTCTTTTTTGGATGACGTGGTTCATGAGCATTCGATTTTCCTAAATTGCAACGTCGTTGATGCTGGTGATAGCGATCAGCATGCTGAGTACGAGCGCTCCTACGATCAACCCCATGGTGAGGATGACGAGGGGCTCGAAAGCGGAGGTGAAGCGCTTGATGGCGGAGCGGGTTTCTTCTTCGTAGATGTCGGCCATGCGGGCGAACATCTGATCGAGTTTGCCGGTTTCTTCGCCGACGGTCAGAAGGTGGGACGCGAGCGGCGGGAACATGTGAGTTCTGGCTAACGGCTGAGCGAGGCCCTCGCCACGCTTGACTCCCTGGGCGACTTCTTTGAGGGCGTTGGCCATGCGGGTGTTGTAGAGAATGCCTGCCGAAATGTGGAGCGACTGCACCAGGGGCACGGAGTTGGCGACCAGCGTGGACATGGCGCGGGCGAAGCGGGAAGTCTCGGCCTTGCGGAGGGCTTCGCCGAGGAGCGGGATCTTCAGGCGGGTGCCATCCCACCAGGAACGGCCTGCCGGCGTGCTGGTGTAGAGGCGGAAGGCGGTGGCGACGGCGGCGATGGCGAGGACGACCAGCCAGGTCCAGTCCTGCACGATTTTGCTGACATCGAGCATGATCTTCGTGGGGACGGGGATCTGCATACGGCCGTCTTCGAAGATGCTGGCGAAGCGCGGGACGACGAAATCGAGCAGGATGAAGACTGAGGCCGCGCCGACCAATGCGAGCACGGCGGGGTAGATCATCGACGAGATGATGTAGCCGCGCAACTGGTCGCGGGACTTTTCAAATTCGGCGAGGCGATCAAAGATGCCGCCGAGGCTGCCGGAGGCTTCACCGGCGCGCACCATGTTGATGAAGAGATCGGAGAAATACTGCGGGTGAAGGGCGAGGGAATCGGCCAGCGATTTGCCGCCTTTGATGGAGCGCAGGATATCGGACACGATGACGCGGAACTGGGCGTGGGTGGTGAGTTCGGTGGTGATGGTCAGGGCGCGATCGAGCGGGACGCCGGAGTTGAGCAGGGTGGAGAGTTCCTGTGTGAAGAAGAGAACGTCGCGACGGCGACTGCCACCGAAGGACGGCAGATTCAAGGTGAAGGCCTTCTTCTCTTCGGCACCGACGTAGACGGGAGTCAGGCCCTGGCGGCGGAGTTCGCGGGCGACGGCAGTGGTGGTGTCGGCCGTGATCAGGCCCGTGCGAAGCTTGCCATCGCTGCCGACGGCGCGGTAGTGAAACGACGTGGTGGAGGAGGTGGCAGCCGGCATCAAAATTCCTGGGTGACGCGGGTGACTTCTTCGGCGGTGGTGACGCCGAGTTTAACTTTCATCCAGCCGTCTTCGCGGAGCTGGCGCATGCCGTTGCGTTTGGCAGCGTCAGTGAGGCGGCTGGCATCGGCACCGGCCATGATCAGGTCGCGAAGTTCTTCGTTCAGTTCCATCAATTCGAAGATGCCGGCGCGGCCTTTGTAGCCGGAACCGTTGCAGGCGCTGCAACCGCGGCCATGGAACGATTCGACGTGTTCGCCCCAGGGGTTGAGGACTTTGCCCGCGCTCTCGCGGCAGTTCGAGCAGATGAGCCGGACGAGGCGTTGGGCGAGGACCGCGACGACGGAGGAAGTGATCAGGTAGTTTTCGACACCCATGTCTGTGAGGCGGGTGACGGCGCTGGGGGCGTCATTGGTGTGGAGGGTGGAGAAGACGAAGTGGCCGGTGAGGGCGGAACGGATGGCGATGTCGGCGGTTTCGCGGTCGCGGATTTCGCCGATCATGATGACGTCGGGATCCTGGCGGACGATGTGACGGATGCCGGCGGCGAAGGTGAGGCCGATCTGCGGATTGACGTGCATCTGATTGATGCCATCCATTTGGTATTCGACGGGGTCTTCAATCGTAATGATCTTTTTGTCCGGCAGGTTGATGCCCTTGAGCGCGGAGTAGAGGGTGGTAGATTTGCCGCTGCCGGTGGGGCCGGTGACCAGAAAAATGCCGTGGGGCAGGGAAGTGAAGTGCTCCATGCGGCTCAGCATGTGGTCGTCAAAGCCGAGGCGACGGAGGTCGTAAAAGTCCCCGGCGGAACGGTCGAGGAGGCGCATGACGACGCTTTCGCCATAGAGAGTAGGGAGGGTGGAGACGCGAAGGTCGACATCGCGGCCGAGGATGCGGAGCTTGATGCGACCATCCTGCGGAAGGCGGCGCTCAGCGATGTTCAGTTTCGCCATCAGCTTGAGGCGGGAAATGATGGCTGCCTTGAGTTCGCGGGGCGGCTGATCCTGATTGAACAGGACGCCATCGACGCGGAAGCGAATGCGGAATTCCTTTTCGAACGGCTCGATATGGATGTCGCTGGCGCGCTTCTCGATGGCCTGCGCGATCATTGCGTTCACGAGCCGGATGACAGGCGCTTCGCTCGCCATGTCGCGAAGGTGTTCGAGATCTTCTTCATCGCCAGAAGTGAGGCCAATGGCGGCGGACTGGCGATCACCTTCGGCGTAGTTACGGTCGAGGGCATCGAGGATGTCCTGTTCGGAGGCGAGTTGGGGGCGGACTTCGAGTTTCGAGAAGGTCTGGACGGCGTTGATGGCTTCGAAATCCAAAGGGTCTGCCATGGCGAGGGTGAGGGTACCTTCGTCGATGGAGACGGGGAAGAGAAATGACTGTCGCAGGAAGCGAGGGGAGAGGCCTTCGAGCTCCGGGGCAGGGGGCGGCGTGGTGAGAGTCGCGATCGGAAGGCCGAGTTGGGTGGAGAGCGCGGTGAGCAGATCGCGTTCGGCGAGGTAGCCCATGTCGACGAGGATGCGGCCGAGCTTGTCGCCACGTTCGCGCTGGAGTTCAAGGGCGCGGTCGAGGTCTTCAGCGGCAATGACGCCGCGCTCGATCAGGAGTTGGCCCAGCCGCTGGTGGGCGGAGGCATGGTTCGACTCCAGGTTGTGAGGTTGGGCCGACACTATTCTTCACGCTCTTCGATTAAGGCGGCGAGATCCGCGGGAGATGCCTTGCGGGCTACGGCGTCGAGAAGTTTCTGCCGGTTTGCGGTCATGGTGAGACGGCGCGGGAGGTGGCTGTGGTCTTCAAAGCTGAAGCTGAAGAAGTAGGCCTCGAAGATGATGTTCTGTTCTGGCGGGAGGGTGGTGAGGGTGCCTGCAGCCTTCACCACGAGATCCCGCATGGTGTCTTTGAAGACGACGAGTTTCGCTACTTTGCGGTCGTGATCGGACTTGATTTCTTCCTTTGAGATGGTCGCATTGACAAGGCCTGGCGGCGTGATGTTGACGAGGCTAAGTTCGAAGGTTACGATGACGCCGTAACCGGGCAGCCATGTGCCGCGTGCGGGACCGACGAGATCCCAAGGGTCGCCGGCGGTGACGCGGCCGAGGCCGATGGTTTCGGTGGCAAACTTCGCGTTGGTGAAGGCTTCTACTGTTTTCAGGGCGGAAATTGAGACCACGGGTTCGGTAGTGGCACCGAGAGTGGCGGCCGACGAAAAGGAGGCGATTACCGCGGCCAGTATCAGCAGGCTGATTGATTTCACTGGGAGACTCCCGGGCGACCCTCGTCGCTCAAGAGCGCGAGGCGGGCATGGAGGGAGCGTTTCTGCAGGTCCATATTCTCCTGGGCGGCGATCATTAGGTTGCGCGCCTGTTGCGCATACTTGGTTTCCACCTGGCTCAACGCGGCATTGGTCATGCGGACATCGTCGGCGTGAGTGTCTGCGACGGCCTGGGCGACGGCTTTGGTAATTGCCTCATCCAACTGGGCTTTCGTTACCTGCGCGGTCTGAACTGCGGGAGACGTATCCGTTGGGTGTGTATTTGCGGTGTACCGGTAAGCGGAGAATGAGAGTCCGGCGGCGAGGATACAGGCGGAAGCAAAGCCGAGGCGCGCGGCGGAATTCCAGAACGCCGCAAACCAACCCTGAGGTGCAACGTTTTCCGAGACAAACGAGATGCGGCTGGGGATTTCCTGATCCGGGAGGACACGGAGAACTGCCGTTGTGAGGCGCAGGCGATCCAGTTCACCGGCGCAATCCGAGCAGGCGGTGAGGTGCTGTTCCAGATCCCGCCGTTCAGTGGGGGCCAGTTCGTCGAAGGCGTAATCGCGGACCAGTTCCGTGCGGTTACAGGGGGATTGATCGTTCCTATTCATCGGGTACCTCTTGTGGCGTTTCGGGGCGTGGCGTTTCGGGTTGTGTTGCCAGGAGCCAGTTCGTTTTTCAGGAGATCGAGCGCGGTGTAGAGCCTCGACTTGACGGTAGAGACGGGGCAATCGAGAATCTCCGCCATTTCGTCAAACTTGAAGCCCTGGTAGACCTTGAGAACGACGGCTTCGCGCTGCTCCGGATTGAGCCGGTCGAGAGCGGCGCTGACGGCGAGAGAAAGATCCACCGCGATGCCGGGAGCGGTCTGGCGATCGAAGAAAGAAGTCTCATTGCTTTCGGACTCCGGGGCGGCCACTTCAGGGCGTCGCTTACGGAACTGCGAGTAGGCCTCGTTGTGAGCGATGCGGAACAGCCAGGGGCCGAAGCGCGCGGTGTCGTCGAGTTTTCGGATGTTCTGAAAGGCTTTCAAGAATACGTCCTGACTCAGGTCCAGCGAGTCGTCCGGGTTGCCGGTGAGACGAAGAAGGTAGTTGAAGACGCGCTTCTCCCAACGGGAGACGAGGAGGTTAAAGCCCTCGACGTCGCCGCGGCGAACACGCGCAATCAGGTCCGTATCTTCAGCTCCACGCACGCCACGGGCGGAGACTTGCGCCGTGTGGTCCGTGTTCGGGCCGGCCCGAAAGGTCAAATTCTGGCTCCTTGTATGAAGACGCGAGACATGGGGAAAAAGTCGGAGGCGGTATCGGGATGAATGTATTGATCTTAGCTCTTCGGGAAGGGGGTGGGAAGGAGAGGTACGGGGACGCGTTGGGGCTGAGGGGGCGGGATAGAGGTGCAGCGGATGTGGCGGCGAGGGTACTGAAAAGTGCGGTTCTGAGGGGTGCGAAAAGTGAGTATCGTCGATTTTCAATTTATATTTGGTTTGTTTTCAGTGACTTGAAATTTTTCTTTGGCAGGACGGTGCGCGGCGACTGTTAAATTTCGGTCATGGACAGGCGAGATTTGAAGCGCGGAAAAAAGTCGGGTGAGGAAGTCGTTGAGTTGGACGCGAAGCAATTGTTAAGCGTGGTGGATAAAGCTATTTTGGCGATCAGGGACCAACTGGAACGCGAAGGCGGAAAAGGATCGATCGCGGATCTGCTGAAGCTCCTGACGTTGCGGAAGGAACTGGACGGGGACAAGCCTGAGGCCGTGGTGGCGCGCTGGGTTGACGAATGCGATCACTGGAACGACTGATACGGCACACGCCTTTGCCGAGCCAAAAGAAGTTTCACGACTCGCAGGCGCGGTTTAAGGGCTTTTCGGGGCCGATCGGATCGGGGAAAAGCCAGGCGCTGTGCCATGAGGCGATCCGGCTGAGTTATCAGAACCCGGGGAGAACGGGGCTGATCGGATCGCCGACGTATCCGATGTTGCGGGATTCGACGCTGGCATCGCTGACGGAGATTCTGGAGACAAACGGGTTGCCCTTTGAGCTGAACAAGGGCGACAACACTCTGTTGATGAAGGACAGCCGGTCGCGGATTCTGTTGCGGTCGGTGGATGATTTCGACCGGTTGCGGGGGACGAATCTGGCGTGGTTTGGGCTGGATGAGCTGACGTATACGCAGGAAGGTGCGTGGCTGCGGCTGGAAGGCCGATTGCGCGATCCGAAAGCGACGCGGCGGTGTGGGTTTGCGGTATGGACTCCGAAGGGTTTCGACTGGGTGTACCGAAAGTTCATTTCGCACGCGGTGGAAGGCTACGAAGCGATACAGGCGCGGCCGTTCGAGAACCGGTTTCTGCTGGACGAGGTGCCGGACTTTTACGACAGGCTGAAGGCGAGCTATGACGAGACGTTCTTTCGGCAGGAAGTGCTGGGCGACTATCTGAACGCGCGGGGCGGGCTGGTGTATTCGGCGTTCCGGCGGGAAGCGAATGTGCGGGACGTGGTGCTGAATCCGGCGGTGCCGGTTTACTGGACGCTGGACTTTAACGTGACTCCATTGTGCTCGCTGGTGGCGCAGAAGTGGCAGGACGAAGTACGGGTGCTGGACGAAATTGTGTTGCGCAGGGCAACAACGGAGCAAGCATGCGAAGAGTTCGAGAAGAGATTCGGGAGGCCGCGGGCTGGCGTGGTGGTGTGTGGGGACGCGAACGGAGAATCGACGCACACTGCGTCGGATTCGACGGATTACAAGGTGATACGGAAGTTCTTCGCCGACCGGGGCGTGAATCTGCGAATGAGCGTGCCGAAGGCGAATCCGAGCGTCAGGGACCGGGTCGGGCTGGTGAACGCGAAATTATGCAATGCGGCCGGTGACGTGAGTCTGATTGTGTCGCCGCGGTGTAAGGAACTGATCGACGACTTCGAGCAGGTGGCGTATGAGGAAGAGTCTGTGCGGATCGATAAGGACAAGGATCGACAAAGGACTCACGCTTCGGATGCCCTGGGGTATTTGGTTTGGAAAGAGTTTCAGCGGCACGACACGATCGGCGAACGCGGGCAGAGGCTGCTTTGAGCGACGCCATCGGCGGGAAAAGGTACTAAGGACAAGAGGCGGCATACAGGTATGAACGAGAAGATTCAGTCCAATCAACACATTCAGCAGGAACATCCGGACTACGCGCAGCGGGCGCGGACGTGGCGGCGATATCGGGACATCTATGCGGGTGGCGAACAGTTCCGGGAAAATGCGGCGGAGTATCTGGTGCGCCGGCTGAAAGAGCCGCCCGAGGTTTACCAGGAGCGACTGGGGAGGGTGTTCTATGAGAACTACGTCGGCTCGATCGTGGACTGGTATGCGGCGACGCTGATGCGGGAGGAGCCGGTCATAGAACTGACGGACGGGAGCGGTCCGTCACGGGACTTCTTCGCGCAGTTCATTCAGAATTGCGACCAAAGAGGTACGACTCTGACTCAGTTCTTCCGGCAGCAACTGACGGAGGCGCTGGTTTGCGGGAAAGCTTACGTGGTGGTGGACTTTCCGCGCACATCCGGAGAGGCGAGGACACGTGCGGAGGAAGATGCGCAGGGGCGAAGCCGGGCGTATCTGATGGGGTATACGGCCGATGAGGTTATCAACTGGAGTTATGACGCCCGCGGGGAGATGGAGTGGGTGGTCATTCGCACGTCGCTGCTGAAGCAGGATGGCGTGAAGTCTCTGGGCTGGAAGAAAGAGACCCGCTGGATTTACTACGACCGGGAGAACTATGAGATCTACGAACAGGGTCAACAGATCGAACTGGTAGAGCGGGGCAGGCATGGATTCGCGGGGATTGGGCGAGTCCCGGTGTTCGAATTGCGGGTGGGCGAGGGGCTATGGCTGACGAACAAGGCGGCAACGCTGCAACTGGAGCACTTCAATAAGTCAAACGCTCTTGGCTGGGCGCTGACGATGGGACTGTTCGCGATGCCCGTGATTTATTCGGACCGGGAGTGGAGCCAGGTGGTGGGCGAAAGCTACTACATCCAGCTTGGTCCGCAGGATCGGTTTGGCTGGGCAGAACCGGATGGCAAGGTTTACCAGATTGCTTCGGAGAACCTAAACCGGCTCAAGGACGAAATCTACCGTGTGTCCTATCTCATGCAGCAAGCCGGGGATAGCGGTGGCAGCATGCAATCCGGGTTGAGTAAGCAGTGGGATTTCTCGGTTACCCAGGAAATCCTGAGCGCCTACGGCGACGTAGTGAAGGACTCGATGCGAAACATACTGAACGCGGTCTCGGCGGCCCGACAGGATGAACTGACGGTGGACGTGACGGGGCTCGATTCATTCGACATTACCGATTTCAGCACCGAAGCTGCCGACGCACAGAGCCTGCTGAATCTAGGGATTGAGTCGCCGACGCTGAAGAAACAAATCTTTAAGCGGGTGGCTCTGAAGTACTTGTGCGATGCGCGCCAGGAAGTCAAGGATCGCATTGCGGAAGAAATCGACTCTCAGTAGAGGAGGCGAGATAAGGACAAATATGGACGAATCTGTGGACGTGCAGACGATTGTGCAGCAGGCGATCAACGAATATATGCGGCAGGATTCCGCGAGGCGCGAACCCGCGTACAAGACGGAACTGCAGGAAGAGCGCAGACGCCGCGAACAGCTGGAAAAGCGGCTGAACGAGATGAGCGAAGAGAACCGGAAATCGCGGGCCGTAGCCGAAGAGGCACAGCGCGCGACGGCAATCCGATCCGAACTACAGCGACTGGGCGTGGTCAAAGTCGATCTTGCGTATAAAGCAGTGCAGGACGGAATCGTCCGCACCGACGATGGCCGCGTGGTGGCGCGCGGAGAGGGCGGGGAACACGGGGAGAAGACTCTGACGGAGTTTCTTTCCGGCTTCGTACAGGAGAATCCAGAGTTTCTGCCGGCGCGTATTGCCGGGGGGACGGGGATGACGGGAACGCAGAAAGCCGCGCCGGCGAATACCGGCTCGGTGGATCTGGACAAGATCGGTCCGTCGATGAGCAGGGAAGAGCTGGAGCGGGCGCGGCAGGAGATTCTGCGGGTCGCGTCGCAGTCGCTGCGGTAGCGGGGCCGGAGCGCGGGCGGTGGAAAGAGTGCTTCCGCGAAAGCCGGAGCAGTCCCAAAGCCGTAAAGCGCGCCGGACTGGTCAGTAGATGAACGCGGGCCGATGCCGCGGGGGTCAGTGGAAACGGGAGGGCTTCGGCTCTCCCGTTTTTCATTGGCGCGAAGAAAAAAACAGAAAAGGGAAAAAATGCCAGCAATTACATCAGCAAATTTGGCGAACGCAATCGTGAAACTGGTGGCGGCGGATGCGCTGCCAGCGTTGGTCGGGAACCTCGTAATGGGGAACCTGGTGAACCGCGATTATGAGCCGACTCTGGCACAGGCGGGCGATACGGTCAATGTGCCGATCGCGCCTCAGCTTGTGGCCAACAACATCGCGGAGGGCGGGGCGGTACAGCCGCAGAATCCCAGCCTGACGAATGCACAGATCGTGCTGAACACGCACGCGGAAGCGACCTTCCAGATTCCGGATATCACGAAAGTTCTGGCGGTGCCGGATCTGCTTCGCGTGTATATGCAGCCGGCGGTGATCGCAATCGCCGAGAAGATCGAAAGCGATCTTCTGAATCTGTACGCAGGTTTCACGGCGAACAGCCCGCTGGGAGCGGCGGGTACGCCGATCACGGAAGCGCTGATCGATCAGGCTGAAACTGCTTTGTTCCAGGCGAAGGTGCCGACGAACCGTCCGAAGTTCCTGATTGTGGACAGCGCGACGTATTCGCAGATGCGGCAGATTCCGCGCTTCAGCGAATTCCAGACTGCGGGCGAGGCCGGTCTGCGCACGATGATCGACGGAACGATCGGGAAGATCAAAGACTTCTACGTGTTCCGTTCGCAGTATGTGCCTTCGACGGGCAGTTCGCCGCTGAGCACGCACAATCTGGCGTTCGAACGCGACGCAATCGGTCTGGTGGTTCGGCGTCTGCCGCAACCGCTGCCGGGAACGGGCGCGATCGCGGAGTACGCGGAACTGGGCAACTTCGGCATGCGAGTGACGATGAGCTACCAGCCGAACACTCTTTCGCAGCAGTTCACGGTCGACGTGCTGTACGGTTGCGCGGTGCTTCGCAACAATCACGCCGTGCAGATCACGAGCTAGTTTCGGGCGACAACTCCCGGAGCGTTGGAGCGTGGGCGGACGGAAACGTCCGCCCACGGGACGATGCGGGGAGCGTGCGGCTTGAAAGCGTATGCGGCAGATACTGCCGCTGCCAGTTGCCATTGACGTTTGGCGTCAGTTGAAGACGGACACAGGAGAGAACCATGGATTTGCGGTCTTACTACAAGAAAGTTCGCGAGGCGGAAGCATCGCTGAAGGGCACGGACGTCGTGCTGGTGAGTCTCGCGACCACCGAAGGCGGAAAAGAGGGAGTGCGCACGGAGGCCCCGAGAGGCGTAGCGGCCAAGCTGATTGCCGAGCAGCGGGCCCGAGTGGCAACCGACGAGGAGGCCGAAGAATTTCGGGCGGGCCTGAGAGCGGGGCGCGAGCGGTACGAGCAGGAAGAAGCGGCGCGACGCGTCCAGATCGTCATGGTGCCCGCGAATTCCGGCAGGGATTCAAAAAAGAGCGAGAGAGACAGGAGTTAGAACAATGGCACTGTTCATGGATGGACCGGCCTGTACGATTACGGAACTGACGGAGGAAGACTCGGGGCTGCTGGCGACTGCGGAGTCGGTTGGGATCAACGTCACCGCAAAACTGCGGCTGGCTATGGGCGAACTGCGGTCTGAACTGGAAGCCTGGCTGATCCGGCCACGGGCCTCCATGTCGGCGGTTCCGGGGTTAGCGTGGAGCCAGCCGGCGCGCGTCACACAGGTAGTGGTCACGCCGGAGCTGAAGCGATGGGAGAAGATGCAGGCTCTCTCGATGGTCTACCGCGATGCGTATTTCAGCCAACTGGTGGACCGCTATCAGGGGAAGTGGGACGAGTACGCGAAGCTGGCCCGCTATGCCCGCGATCAGTTTATGGCGAACGGAATCGGGCTGGTGAGCGATCCGGTGCCGGTTGCGGACGTGGCCGTGCTGGGGACCATGACGGTGCCGTCGCAGCAGGCGGGTGGGATGTTCTACGCATCGGTAGCGTGGGTCAACGCGATGGGGCAGGAGGGCGCGGCCTCGGCGGCAGCTTCGATTACTGTGCCTGCGGGAAGCGTGATGACGCTGATGGCGGAAAACGCTCCACCGAATGCGACGGGGTTCAACGTATACGTGGGAACGGTGCCAGCAATGATGCCGCTGCAGAATTCGGCGCTGCTCCCGGTCGGCGGGTCATTTACGTATCTGCCTGGGATGTCATCGAGCAATCAGATGGCGGGGACGGGGCAGAAGCCGGATTACGTTCGGCCCCTGCCAAGAACGCTGCTGCGTGGGTAAGACGACGGGCTCGCACACAGACGGCGGTAAAAAACTCAGAAAGAGGGAACCATGGCGGGAATAACCGGGACACTGACTGCGCAGACTATCGAACTCCTGACTTCCGCAGCGAGCGGAGTGAATGCGCGAATCGCTGCGATTGAAGCGAACGACCAGTTGCTGAAGGGCGCGGGCGTGCGGGCCATTGCGGCACAAAACGTGAGCGTCGAAATGGCGGAGAGCGCAGGACAGGCTCAGTATCCGGCACTGCTGGTTTACTGCACGAAAGTGGAGAATCTGGTCAGGGAAAAGAGCCGGGCGTTTTCCGGGCGCGTGCATCTGACGATCGAAGTCCGGCAAACACAGGAAAAGCTCCATTTGATCGAGCAAAACACGGAGATGTACGTGGATGCCGTTTGCGCTCTGCTGGGCGATTCCTGCGGGGACTGGGGAGACGGGACGCAGTACGCGGGCGGCTATCAGGTGAGTTACGAGGCCGTAAGTAAAGGCGGAAAGAATTTTGTGCAAAGGGCGAAGGTGAACTTCGCGCTGGAGGTCAGCGAATAACGTATGTCATACATTTCATCGAATGCGAACCGATGGTACTGCGCGCGGGAGAACGGGTTTGGTCAGGTGGGCGCGATCACAGCCGCGAATCGAATACCCGCCGTGGCCATGAAGGCACAGAACCAGAGGGATAAGAGTCAACGCAAGGACAAGACAGGGACGCGAACATGGGCGGGGCTGCCGGCCGGGATGCGGAGGCATACGACGTTCGACGCCACGTCGTACATGCGGAACTGGGCAGATCCCACTGTGCTACCGCCTCACGGTCCACTTGTGGAAGCGGCGATGGGTGGACAGGGAACGTTGTGGGCGGGAGGAACGGCGGGGACGGACTGCTCGACGACAGCAATCAATTTTCTGGCTCCGCACGGGCTCAACCCGGGACAGGCGATCGTCTCCGAAGGTGAGCTCCGTTTTGTGAGCGCTGTGCTGAGCACTCAGACAGTGATTGTGAATGCACCGTTTTCCGCCGCGCCTGCTGCAGGCGTGCCTCTGGGCGCAACTGCGACATACGGGTTGGGCAAGGACTTACCCAGCGTGAGTCTGTACGACTACTGGGATCCGAGCGATGCCGTACAGCGGTTATTGCCGGGAATCGCGGTGGACCGTATGACGGTTTCTATGAACGGAGACTTCCATCAGCTGCAGTTCCAGGGTGTGGCGCAGGATGTTTTGGATAGTGCGTCGTTTGTCAGCGGACAGGGAGGGTTGACGGCCTTTCCTGCGGAACCGACACCATCGCCGGTCGATTACTCACTGGTGCCCGGAAACCTTGGCCAGGTGTGGATGGGAGTGATCCCGAACCGTATGTTTACCGTCACTCAGGCATCGGTCGAGCTTCGGAACAACCTGGCGCTGCGCGAAAGAGAATACGGCACGAGTCTGCCGCTCGCGATAGCGCCGGGTGGGCGGGAAGTGACGATGCAAATGGACTTCTACAGTCAGAGCGATTCCGCGACAGCGGAGCTATACCAGGCGGCGCGGGAGCAGTCGCCGGTCGGTGTGATGTTCCAGCTTGGCCAGAACGCGGGGCAACTCATGGGGGTTTACCTGAAGAGCCTGATTCCCGACGTCCCGGAATTCGACGACAGCGACACAAGGCTGCAATGGAAGTTCCGCGACTCGAGGGCACAGGGCACGGTGGAAGACGAGATGGTGGTGGCGTTTGGATAACGATTGCGGGAATGCGTGGCAGAGCCGGAGGGTTGTGGCCTCGGAAGCCATGCCCGGCGTGGAGTTCGTCATTGCGCGGATGACTTTTGGTCGCCGGCTCGAACTGATGAAAAAGGTTCGGGAGCTTGCGACGAAGATTGAGTACTTCGAGGCCGGACGCGATGAGAAGAATCGGATGGAGGCGAGCCTGCTGGGCGCACAGATGGACCAGTTGTATCTGGCGTGGGGACTTGAAGATGTGTTCGGACTCACCGTGGACGGTGTGTCCGCGACACCCGAATCGCTGGTTGAGCGCGGGCCGGAGGAATTGGTCCATGAGGCGCTGGCCGCGATCAAGGCGGAATGCGGGCTGAGCGAGACAGAAAGAAAAAACTGATGGTCGCGTTCCACTTCCAGTTTGCGAACCGGGCCGGGTGGGATTGCGACGCGTGCAGGAAGAACGGTCTGGAGGGGAAGCGGCGATGTGGGTACCTGCCCGCTGAGTCGCGGGGAAGGCCGAGGGTCGTCTGGGCCCGAAAGCGAGCTCTTGCCGAGGAGTGTCCGAAGACGCTGGTCACGGGCGAGAGTCTGTCGCTGCTGGAAGAGTTCTTCGTTCGGCGGCGACTGGGAATGCCGGACGGAATAGAGATGCCCGCGCGGAAAGTGGATGCATTTTTGATACTGCGCGAAGAAATGGAAAGAGAGGAGCGAGATGTCACGTCATCGGAACATTGAGGAAGAATTTCGGGCCATAGCGCCGGCGGGGCACCGGGGAATACCGGCTGCGCAACCGATCGCGGTCGGGGTGAGCGGGAGCGGCAGCGCGGGAGCATCGGGAACGATGTCGCAGGCATCGCAGGAGATCTCACAGCTGCAGGCGCAGTTCAAACAGCAGTCATCGCTGCTTCAGGCGAACACGCAGGCGCTTCAGAACAACACGACGGCGCACGGGCAATCGGCGATGAGCGCCATCGGTGGGGCGGCGACGGGGATTTTGGGTGGGGGCTTAGGGCTGTTGTCTCCGATCGTATCCGGAATCATGAGCCTGTTTGGAATTGGCGGGAAGTCAGCGCCTCCGGCTCCGACGTTCTATTATGCGCCTCCGAGCGTGCAACTGAGCGATACACTGCGCGCGGCGACGCCGTCGAGTATCAATGGCTCCGGCAATGGCGGCGCAGTTCCAGCAGTACCGGCGGCGAAGCCGGGCGGCGGGGCACAAAACATCACGGTAAACGTGAACGCGATGGATAGCCAATCGTTCATGGACAGGAGCAATGACATTGCCAGTGCGGTACGCGAGGCGATGCTGAATCTGCATCCGATTAACGATGTAGTGGCGAGTCTTTAGGAGAGATTGAGATGGCAACATTCCCCACATTGAGAACGAACGCAGTGGCCCAGTATCCGCTGCACAGGACGCTGAGTCTGGCGAGCCAATCGGTGAGATTCCTCGATGGAAGCCGGCAGACTTATCAGATCAACGGGGCCGGCCTGCGGAGATGGATGCTGACGCTGGACCTGCTGGATGAAGCGGAAGTGTCGGCGGTCATCGAATTTGCCGAAGAGGTGGGGACGGGCACGTTTGCTTACACCGATCCGATCAGCGGAGACACGGCACCGAAGTGCGTGATCTCCGGCGGCGAACTGGATGCGGCACTGATTGACGAGATGGATGGGCAGATTGTCGTCGAGATCGAGGAAGTGAAATGAACTGGTTTCCGCAAATCGGCAGGGGTGCCATCGCGCAATATCCATTACAGCGAAAGAGACAGTTTCGCGCGATCACTAATCTTTTGGAAAATGGCGAGCGCATCTCATTGCCGGATGCCACCGGCGGTCAGATTGAATGGGGCCTGAACTACCAGGAACTTACCGACGAAGAGCTGGGGCGCATCACGGCGCTATTTTCGGCGTCGAAGGGCGATGTCCTGCCGTTCGGATTCGCGGATCCGTTCGCCAATCTGCTGGGTTGGAGTGAGGACCTTACGAGGCCGGACTGGCAAAAGGGGTTGCTGACTGTAACAGGTGGGTTGAGCGATCCGGTGGGAACGCTGCGGGCGTTCCTTGTTGGTAACACCAGCGGGGCGGAGCAGACACTTGCGCAGACGCTGGGAATTCCGGGTGAGTACACGGCGTGCTTCAGCGCCTATGTGAGGGCGGATTCATCGGGTACGATGGGCATCCTGCGGGACTCAACCAGGGTGAACATGACGGTTGGGCCGCAGTGGAAGCGGATTCAGATCAGCGGCCCGGGCACGGCAGGTGCAGGGGTCTCAACGCTGGGGCTTGCGATCAGCGCCGGAAGCAGCGTTCGGGTGTTCGGTTTGCAGGTGGAAGTTCAGCCCTGGCCATCGCCGTATCGCCCGACTGGAGCCGCGGCAGGGATATATCAAAACACCCGATTCGGAAGCGGCGACATTACTGTCACCAGTACGGCACCCGGGTTGTCACGTTGCCAGGTCAGGCTGATCTCCAAAAGCTAAGGCCGACGAACTGTGAGTTCCGGCGGGCCGTGTTGTTTACGGCGTTCCAACAGTGTGAAAAGACCGATAGAGGATTCCGATGCAAAGTCCGTTTATAGCAAAAGAGGCAGCTGCCGCAGACACTCCCGTATTTCTGTTCGAGTGCAACATGACCGACGGTACCGCGCAGAGATGGAGCAGCCAGACGATACAGTGGTCCGGAAACCAATATGCCGGACGTGTACTGAAGCATAATCTGTTCGAGGCGCAAGTCGCTTCCGACACCCAAATCGGGGGTTCTCCCAAGCTTTCGTTTGAACTGGCGAACGCCGATTCGTATTTCTCGACGGTGGAGCAGCAGACGGGATTCAAGGGTGCACAACTGGTTGTTCGTTCACTGTTCGCAGACACAAACACCGGGATGGCGACGAGTGACGCCATTGTGGTCTTTCGCGGTATCGTGAATTCTCCCGAACAGATCACGGAAACGACCTTTCGGCTGAGCGCGCTGAATCGGATGTCAATGCAGCGGACCCAGCTACCTGAGGTCAGCGTGCAGAGACTGTGTCCCTGGAGGTTCCCGGCGACCGCGCAACAGCGCGCTGAGGCCACGGATGGCAGCGCTGTCAATAAATATTCGTTCTTTTATCGCTGCGGGTACTCGCCGGATCAACCGGGCGGCGTTGGCAATTTGAATGGCAGTAACCCTTATACCTCGTGCGCGCAGACGCGTTCGGACTGTGTAGCGCGCGGCATGTTTTCCAGAGACGTCAACGGTAACACCACGGCGAGGTACGGCGGGCTGGAGTACGTTCCCGCCTCTATTCTTGTTCGTGGGGCCGGGCAGAAGAACTATCAGCTTTCGAACGTCCAGGCAAATCAGGGGGTCTATAACGATCCTGTTCCATTGATCTATGGAACGCAATGGCATATGCCGGATGTGGTCTTCAGCCGGAACGACGGGAACCTGACGCGGATGGAAGTTCTGCTCTGTATGGGTGAGATTCAGGGAGTGCTCACTGTACTGGTTAACGACATCGTGATTCCACAGGGCGTCAGAGGTCAGAACATGACGTCTACCGGTTGGTGGAATCTCATGAGCGCGGGGCAACGTAACGGCAACCAGGACCCCAATTTTGGTGACGGCGGGAGCGGCCCTGCGGGGGATCCCTACGGGAGTCTGGCCTATCTATCCGTTGTGGTTCCGAATCAGATCAACGATGGTTCGAGCATCCCCACTGTTCAGGTACTCATGCAGGGGATGAAGCTACTGACTTTTGATGTGAACGGCAGTGCCATCGGTGCCCAGTTCAGTTCCAATCCCGCGTGGGTATTGCTGGACATCCTGCGGAGATCGGCATACGGTTTGAATGAGATTGATACCGCCAGCTTCGCGGCGGCTGCGGCGTATTGCGACGGGTGGGTAACGATCCAATCATGGGTGCGGAGCAGATTCCCCGTTTTCAGTGCAATTTCGCACTGAAGTATCCGCGCAGCGCGGGTGAAATCATCCGGGCGCTGCGAAATTCGTCGCGCATATATCTTGTGCTGAACAGCGATGGATTACTGGAGGCAAGGGTGGAGAATACCTTTGCGCTCCAACAGCCGACGCAGAGAGCCAGCAGCAATGCTATCCAAACCTTCAATGGGGGTTGGCCAGCATATGAGTTTGACGAGGCGTCCATTGCGAGGAATTCAGATGGAAGCGCGAGTCTCCGGATCACGACGAAGGGTGCCCAGGATACTCCGAACCGGCTGACTGTTGAGTTTCAGGACGAGTTTAATCAGTATCAGCAGGACAGCCTTTCCGTGTCGGACGGTGACGATTCAGATTTGTGCGGTCAGATCATCACTGCCTCCCTGGATGCCATGGGAATCAGTAATTTCAGCCAGGCTTCGAGGATGCTCCTGCTGGGGTTGAATCGGGGGATAGAGGGGAATCGGTTCGTTGAGTTCGAAACGAGCGTGAAAGCGCTTGGTTTAATGCCCGGGGACCTGATCACTGTAACGTACCCGAAGGAAAACCTGCTGCGCGCGCCGTTCCGGGTGCTCAAGATTACTCCCGGTACCGCCTTCCGCACCGCCGTGATTACGGCACAGACACACAACGACGCATGGTATTCGGATACAGTCACCAGCATTATCGGAGGGCGTGGCTGGCAGGGATCGCAGGGCTCCGGTTTGCCCGTACCCGTGGGGGGGACCATTGCAGATTCGCAGGGGCGCCTGCAATTGGGCATCGCAGAGAAAGAAGTAGTGGCGAGCGATGGGTCGGTGGAGGTGGAACTCAACGTGTCCTTCACGGAACCGTCGGGCCAGCAGGGTGTATTGCCTGCGCCGTTGGTGAGCCTTGTGGCTGCAGTCAATACCACAGGCGGAACCCTCGCTGGTGGCGCGACGTACTTTTATGCGATCAGCGCTGTCGATAGTGGTGGCGGAGAAAGTCCGCTGTCGTTTATTGTTCAGGCAAGCACAGGCGGCGGCACCACGAACTCGATCATACTTTCGGGAATAGGGCTGACGGGGACGGCGACCGGGATTCACGTGTATCGGGGAACCACACCGCAACAGTTGTATCGAATTGCGTCCAATCAGACACCCGCTGTTACGTTTACGGATACCGGGCTGGGTGCTGAGGCCGTTTTGCCGCCGGACCCGCAGTTCGATCATGTCAATCTGTACTGGCGATGGGAATTGTCGCCGGAAGCGGCGGTGACAGGGCACACGAGCACCACGGTTGGAAACACCGCGTTGGTGATGCCCGTCAACGGTTATCAAGGCGCGGTGGTCAGGATCACCCGAGGGGCGGGTGCCGGGCAGGAGCGCCGGATTGTCAGCAATTCGGGGACTATTTTGACTGTGGAGAGGACCTGGACAGTGGAGCCGGATGCCACGAGCTTCTTTGTGGTCGCGGAAAATTCATGGCGAAAGGGGAATACTGGCCAGTCGAGCCCGCTGACGATTGATGTTCCGGAAAGGATTGGCACATTCGTTCATGTTTCGGCCCGCGCGGCAAACGTTGCGGGCGAGGAGGCGTCTTATGATTTGTCGCCACTTACAAGGTGGGAGTTAGGCGCTTCCGGCGGACTGGCCGCGGATTTCGCCGTTCCTCCTGCCCCCAACTTCGTTATCGGGGTCTCGCCCGGCTCCGTGAATCTGCAAGGCATAGGATTCACTTCACTGTTGAATACCACGAGCATCATTGCCGGCACCTACAGAATCCATTATTACGACGAGGTAAACGGCGTAGCCGTATCATTGAGCGAGGCTGCAACGGCGACGGCCGGCACTATGCGGCTTGCGGCGGCTGTTCTGACGGGCACGCTGCTTCAAATAGATCAGGAAATTGTTCTTGCCGGCGCGACGGATGGAGACGGCAACACGACTGTGACGCGAGGGTTGCTCGCGTCGGTGGCGGCAGACCATTTGGCGTCGACTCCGGCGTACCTACTGAAAGACAAGGTAATCATCGTGCCTTTTGTGCGGAACTTCTTCGGCACGCCCGCAAGTGGTGACTGGAGCACCAACGTGGAACTTGCCGACGTCCGGATTGCGAGTGTGGAACTCTACATGACCAATTCGTTAGGCGATGGCGTGATTCAAACGAACAGTTACACAAGTTACGGGGATCTGGGCCTTAGGAGTCTCGCTGGAGGACAGTACTCGTTTCAAATCAGTGGTTACCTTGCGGTACAGACAGGGGCCGCTCCGGACATTATTGTGGACTCAGCCCGATCGGTCAGGGACGTTTATGCCGTCCTGCGTGGTCCGTCCTCGGGGGCCGGGGTGACTCTGGAACTGAAGCGAACGCCCACGGGCGGGACGGCGACATCCTGGGCGACGGTCCAGTTCGACCCAAACACCACGACTTCTTATGTGGTGAATGGATTTGGGCTGCCGGTGCTAAACGCCGGGGACCGGTTGAGTCTGGACGTAACCGGAGTGGGCACGACGAATCCGGGAGGCGATCTGACCCTGGTGATCCGGCTGTGAGGCGGCTACACTGATAGGTTGCTGCTTGTCCAAAATGTCTCGAAACTTTATCGGTTGTATAAGAGTCCCTGGGATCGTATACGGGAACTGAACCCGCTGCATGGCGGACCGTTACACACGGACTTCTGGGCACTGCGGGACATCAGTTTCAGTGTGGAGAAGGGCGAGGTGGTCAGTCTTGTGGGCCCGAACGGCTGCGGGAAAAGTACGCTGCTGCAGATTGTCAGCGGAATCCTTCAGCCCACACAGGGTCGCGTGGTAACCCGGGGACGTATTGCCGCGCTCCTGGAACTGGGGGCTGGCTTCAATCCTGAGTTCAGCGGGCGCGAAAATATCTTCATTAACGGTGAGATCATGGGAATCGGGCGGGCAGAGATGGAACGGAATCTGCCCGCAATCGAGGCGTTTGCGGAGATCGGGGAGTTCATTCATCGGCCGGTCAAAGAGTATTCGAGCGGGATGTACGTGCGGCTGGCCTTTGCCGCTGCGATTCACGTTGACCCGGATATTTTGATCGTTGACGAAGCGCTTTCAGTGGGAGACGCCGTGTTCGCGAACCGGTGTATCCGTAAATTCGAGGAGCTTCGGGAAAAGAAGACAACGATTCTGTTTGTTTCACACGACCTTGGTCTGGTGAAACAGTTGTCGAACCGGGCGATCTTCCTGCTGAACGGGCGAATGGAGGCCGAGGGGCAACCCAAGCACGTCATCGACAAATACATTGGCGTGGTGCTGGAACGACAGAAGGCCTTCGGCCAACAGGAAGCATCACCTCAGCTGGCTGCAAGCTTTCGGCATGGCGACGGCACGAGTCAGGTGACGGAGGTTTTGCTGCTGGATCAAGGCGGAAGATCCTGCGGGGTGGTTTCGAGCGGAGACCGGGTAGCGATTCGGATTCGGGCACGTTTCCGGGAGAAGCGGGAGCATCCGATGGTGGGGATCCTGATCCGGAACCGCATCGGCATGGATATTTACGGCACGAACACCCGCATTGAACAAATCGATACCGGCGTTTTTGGTGCAGGAGAAGAGATGGAAATCGATTTCTCGTTTGAATGCTGGCTAACGCCGCAGCAGTATACGGTTACTGTCGCGACGCAGCACCCGGACGGATCGAGCCATGACTGGCTGGACGATGTGCTCACGTTTGACGTGGTCTCGCAACGGGTTGCGGCAGGAGTCACAGATCTAAGGGCAAAAATTGAGTGCCGGAAGGTGCAGTCTGGCGTCACATCCTTGACCCCGGGTCCGCCGCGGTGATAGTTTAGTCGCAAAGCATTGAATGGAGAGGAAACCAGCTGTGTCGCTCCGGGTAAGGATCTTCGCGCCACGTGCCTTGCAGGGGCGGGTGTTGCCGGTTGCGTTCGCGATTTTTATGGCGTCGGCGCTGGTTGCGACAGAAGACACGGCAGCGCTGCCTGATGGTACGGGGCGAGATGCGGTGGAGGCGGCCTGCACCGTTTGCCATACGGTCGACAGAATTGTCCGGCAAAAACTGACGACGGACCAGTGGCGAGGAACACTTCGTGAAATGATCGAGAACGGTGCATCGCTCAATCCGGATCAGTGGGAGCCGGTCATCGCATATCTGGCCAAGAACTTTGGGCCGGTGGCGAAGAGTGTCAACGTGAATACTGGATCCGCGCAGGAACTTTCGGCGGGGCTACAGCTTACAACTGCCGAAGCGGATGCGATCGTCGTGTACAGGAAGGTGAACGGACCTTTTCGGGACGTGACGGATTTAGGGAAGGTGCAGGGTGTGGATTGGAAGAAGATCGAGGGACAGAAAGAGCGGATCAGCTTTTGAGCCTATGAAAATGACATTGCCCGTCATCCTGCGTAATGCTTTAATTTCCTGCTGTGCGGCGATCCTGGTGGTCGCTTCCGCTTTCACTATCTCGGCGCAGCCTCAGACGAGCGTAAATTCGCCTGCGGTAAATTTTGACCGCGAGATTCGCCCAATTCTATCGAATTACTGCTTCCGGTGTCATGGGCCGGACGTCAGTTCCCGTGTGGGCGGTTTTCGTCTTGATCTCCGCGAGGAGGCGGTTAAGTCTCAGGTGATGGGCACACCTATAGTGCCTGGCGATTCCGATCACAGCGAGCTGATCTCCCGCGTCTTCTCAAAGGATTCGGGCACCGTAATGCCACCCGTGTACGCGCATAGCGAGCTTTCATCAGTGCAGAAGGAGACTTTGCGGCGCTGGATCAGTCAGGGTGCGAAATATGAAAGTCATTGGTCTTACCAGGCGATCCTCAGGCCTGCGGTTCCGGCCACTGCCGCGAAGGTCGTCAATCCAATCGACGCCTTTGTGCATGCGCGTTTGGCGAAGGAAGGGCTGAAGCCATCGCCGGAAGCTGATCGGCGAACTATAATCCGACGTGTGTCGCTGGATCTCACGGGGCTACTGCCCTCGCCGGAGCAGGTGGCGGCATTTGAGGCTGATAAATCCGCTGACGCATATGAGAAGGTAGTTGATCGCCTGCTGGCGTCTTCCGATTACGCGGAGCAGCAGGCGGTCCATTGGCTGGATGCCGTCCGATACGCCGATTCGGCCGGATTCCATAGCGATGGCAGCCGCCCGGTGTGGTTGTACCGGGACTATGTTCTTAAGGCGTTCCGGGATAACAAACCTTTTGATGAATTTACACGCGAGCAACTGGCTGGCGATCTGCTGCCAAACGCGACGATAGACCAAAAGATTGCAGCGGCGTATAATCGCCTGAGTCGCAGTTCCGCGGAAGGCGGGCTCCAGCCGAAGGAGTACTACGCCAAATACGGCGCCGACCGTGTTCGTGACTTCAGTACTGTGTGGCTGGGTACGAGCATGGGCTGCGCAGAGTGCCACAACCATAAATTCGATCCTGTCCTGACAAAGGACTTTTACGCATTGAAGGCATTTTTCGCGGATATCAAAGAGGATGGGCTGGTTCAGGACGTGGGGCCCACGGCATTTGCTCCGAGGATGCTGGTTTACGCCCCTGGCCAAAAGGAGCCTATTGACGCGCTACAGGCGCAGATCGACGTGGCAAAGAAGAGCCTGGAGAAGCAGGCTGAGTCGCTAGTCAGCGACCAGCGGCAATGGGAGAAGGATGAGTTGGTTCGCTACATGTCCGGCGAACTCGCCTGGCAATTTCCCGTGCCCGTTGAGGCCTCGGCCAGTAAGGCAAGCCTGACTATTCAGAAAGCACCTATCGAGCAGGACCCGCGGACGCTTTCGACATCGATTTCGATGGGTGTGGGGATGATCAGCGTGGACGGTCCGAATCCGGACAATGAGACGTACAACGTGACGATTCAACCCGGAGCGGGGAAATGGGCGAGTCTGGGTTTGGAGACTGGCCAGGACGATAGTCTTCCGGGTGCCAATATTTCGAGAGGTTCGGAACGGTTCGTCGTGACCGAGATCGAAGCCGAGTCCGGCGGGGTCAAATTGCCGTTTTCTTTCGCCTTCAGTGATACCGCGCCGGTGGCGGGATCCACTGCGATGGCGGCGATCGATGGCGACTCGAAGACTGGTTGGGCGATCGGCGCAGTTGCGCGCGGGCCGAAGACGATGTTGATGTTGCGTTTCGCACGGCCCATTGTTACGGATGCTTCGACCAGAATCGTCGTGCATATTCATCAGGATTCGGAACTGCGTCGAGCCACCATTGGACGGTTTCGCATCGCGATAGCACCCAGTGCTGGTACGTGGCCTGGCACGGGAGGCAGGAATGCCATCAGGAATGCGTTGGCTCGTGCGGATGTGTCTGTCGCGGCGCAGTCGCTTGTGGGCCCGGCACCCCTTGCGGTAGCGGGCGCGCCTAAGTCCGACGCTCCCGTGGTTGCCCCACCGCCTGCGCAGCACGATGGCATTCCATCGAATCTGGCCTCGGCGCTGTTCTCGGTGCCGGACAAGCGGTCGGACGATCAGAAGAAGCTGCTTCTCGATTATTTCGAGTATTCGAATGCGCAGTTGCAGCCGGCACGCATCGAGCTTGCAAAGCTGGAGGCGAAACTGGCCATTCTGACGAGTCAGGTGCCTGAAGTTATGGTCACTGAGTCAGTAGAGCCTCGGGAGACGCGGGTATTGCCGCGGGGAAACTGGATGGATGAAACCGGCGAGATTGTGCAGCCGGCAATTCCGGAGTTTCTCGGGCGGATCGAAACAGGCGGTAAACGCGCGACTCGGCTCGATCTGGCCAACTGGCTGGTTTCGGACTCGAATCCCCTGACTGCGCGGGCTTTCGTGAACCGCATATGGCGCGAGTTGTTTGGCACTGGCATTTCGAAGAATCTGGAGGATCTGGGGTCACAGGGCGAGGCACCGGTGCACCCCGAATTGCTGGACTGGCTGGCGTCGGAGTTCATGAAACCTGAGTACCAGGCGGTCGGCTCCCATCATTGGGATGTCAAGCATTTGCTGCGGACAATGGTGACGAGCGCGACCTACCGGCAATCATCGATCTCAAATCCGGAACTGGATAAGCGCGATCCGGACAACCGTCTGCTGTCGCGGCAGAGCCGTTTTCGTATTGGGGCGGAATCGGTACGCGATACGGCGCTGGAGATTTCTGGCTTGCTTGTGAAGCAGTTCGGCGGTGTCAGCGTCAGAACGTATGAGCCGGAGGGCTACCTGGCAGCGCTGAACTTTCCCAAGCGGGATTGGTCGGCCAGTCATGGGGATGACCTCTACCGGCGTGCGGTTTATACGCACTGGCAGCGCACCTTCCTGCATCCTTCGCTGCTGAATTTCGATGCGCCGACGCGGGAAGAATGTACCGTGAACCGGATCAACTCTAATACCCCGCTTCAGGCGCTTGACCTGCTGAATGATCCGATCTTTGTTGAGGCCGCTCGTGTCTTCGCCGAGAACATTCTCGACAAGGGCGGCAAGACACCTGACGCACAACTGGCGTGGGCGCTGGAGCGAAGTCTGGAACGCAAGCCGACTCCGGCCGAACTGAAGGTGCTGCGGGATCTGTACAGGAATGCCGCGCTTCATTTCGAAAACGACAGCAAGGGGGCGGCGGAATTCCTCGCGATCGGTGATTCACCGGTTCCCGCGAATATGAAGCCTGCGGAACTGGCCACGATGACGACCGTTGCGAGGGTGATCCTCAATCTGCACGAAGCGATTACACGGGACTAAGACTATGCATAACGATCCAGGGCTATCTTTAAAGCGGCGCTCATTTCTGGGGCAGGGTATGGCCGGGCTGGGATTGATTGCGCTGAATTCCCTGATTGATCCCCGCATCGTTTCCGCGGCTGAGAGCACTGGTGAGAAATGGCAGGGCGCTATTAATCCCCGTCACTTTCCACCGAAGGCGAAACGCGTTATTTATCTCTACCAGGCGGGCGGCCCGTCGCACCTGGAAACTTTCGACGACAAGCCAAAACTTCGTGAGATGCACGGCGGCGGCATGCCGGAGTCTTTCACCAAAGGTCAACAAATCGCGCAGTTGCAGGGAAAGACACTGACTTGCTACGGGCCGCAGCATGAGTTCGCCACGTTTGGAAAATCCGGGCAGCGAATTTGTAAACTATTTCCTCACATCGGCAGTGTGGCAGATGACGTCTGCATTGTCCGTTCCATGTGGTCGGAGCAGATTAACCACGACACTGCACACATGTTCCTGAATACGGGCTCGATCATTGCCGGGCGTCCCAGCATGGGCGCGTGGATGCTTTACGGGCTGGGCGCTGATACGGAAAACCTTCCTGGCTTCGTGGTTATGTTGTCAGCAGGCCGCGGCGGCCAGATGCAGCCGATTTCCGCGCGTCAGTGGTCGGCTGGGTTTCTGCCCAGCAAGTTCCAGGGCGTCAAACTCAACTCCTACGGCAATCCGGTGCTGTATCTTGATAATCCTCCCGGAATTGATGCTGGTCTGCAGCGTCAGTCGATTGATGCTATCGGGGCGCTGGATCGTGACAGGTACAAGGTAGTAGAGGATCAGGAGATCCTGACCCGAATTTCGCAATATGAAATGGCGTTCAAGATGCAGACCAGTGTGCCGGATCTGGTCGATATGAGCAGGGAGCCGCAGTCCGTGCTGGATGCTTACGGCGCAGTGCCTGGCGATGGCTCGTTTGCCTCGAACTGTCTGCTGGCACGGCGGCTTGCCGAGCGTGGCGTTCGGTTTATTCAGCTTTACCACCGGGATTGGGACCATCATTCCGGTATCAAGGATGGCATTGAATTCAAGGCGGAGGAGGTGGACCGACCGACGGCTGCGCTGATCAACGATCTCAAACAGCGCGGCATGCTGGAAGATACGCTGGTCGTGTTTGGCGGAGAGTTTGGGCGCACGCCGATGTCTCAAGGCGGTGACGGACGCGACCACCACATCAAGACGTTTTCGTATATGCTGGCAGGCGGCGGCATCAAGGCCGGCATCGGTTATGGTGCCAGCGACGAACTGGGTTACGCCGCAGTAGAGAATCCGGTCAGTATTCATGACTTTCACGCAACGATGCTGCGCGTGCTCGGCATTGACCATACCCGAATGACAGTCAAATATTCGGGTCTTGATGCGCGGTTGTCAGGTGTTGGGAATCAGGGCCAGGTTGTGACCGATATACTGGCGTAACATGTCCTGCCGTCCGGAGATTCGCCGGGGTTCTTACCTGCGCAGTGTAATCGTTCTGCTTTGCGTGCTTTCGGTCGAGATGCCCGGGCAGGCGCAGAACAGCCAGTACAACCTTGCCGCGCCTCTGCAGATCACGGATACGAACTACGTGCACACGCCGGACCGGGATAATCCCGGCCGCGAAACGGCGGTAGTGACGTTTGTCGTCCGAAACGAATCTTCACGGCCGCTGGTGGCGTACTCAGTGCAGATTTCGGGAACGTTTCGCGACGGGACCACCAAACGCATGTATGGTTGCGATGCCGATCTCACGGACGGGATTGACTGGCAGGTCAACAACGTCGGTTTCAAGCCGACTCCTCCTCTTGGTTCGGGCGCTACCCGGACATGTCGCTATGTTTTCGGGGCACGAGCCTTTTCGATGCCGATCTCGATTGCAGTCACGCCTCTCTATGCGGTCCTGGAAGACGGCACCGTTATGGGAGACCGTAGCAGCGCGATGCATAATTTCTTTGAAGCTCAAAGGGCGATGGCAGTAGTTTATGCCGGCCATCTGGCCGACCTGAGGGCTTTGGACCGCGCAACCCCGGAGAAGATTGCCGCTACGTTGGCAGCTATATCCAGCGATTACCAGCGCCCGGTTAAAGGCACCCCAGGTCCTGCTTCGAAAACCACGCCTGCGTTGGCTGCGGACTATGCAAAGCTGCAGATCGCCAGCGCTCTGGTCCACGTCAATCAAACGGTGGAATCGGAACACAGTACCCCGGAGGCTCGTGCGCGGGTTATCGCGGGATTACTGCGGCAGCATATTGCACAGATTCAAAGGCGCTACGACAGCGCCACGAAATACTCCAATCCAAGGTAGGCGCGGCGCATCCTCGTTTTTGGGTCGATTATCATAATAAAGCGTATGCGGATTGCTTGCCCCGTTTTACTTTTCGTCTTCGCCCGCGCGGCGAGCGCACAGTTTCCGGACCTTCCCGGAAGAGACGTGACCCTTCGGGTTTGCGGCAATTGTCACGAGGCGGAGAGGGCTTCCGCCATGCGGCAGGGACAGGACGGCTGGGATGCGACGATGTCAGGAATGGTCTCCCGCGGCATGGCGATCAGCGATGCAGATTACGAGACTGTCCTGTCTTATCTCTCAAAGGCATTTCCGGCAGCGCGGCCCAAGCCTCTGAATATCAATACTGCAAGCGCCATTGATCTCTCGACCGCGCTCTCGCTGTTCCAGAGTCAGGCTGTTGCGATCGTGGCGTACAGAGAGAAGAACGGCAAGTTCAGGACCCTTGAAGAACTTAAGAAGGTACCTGGGCTGGATTTCGCGAAGATCGAAGCGAAGAAAGACCGGATCGAATTCTGATCTGCGGCGGGAGCACCGCTACTTCAGTTGCAGGGATGCCACCAGACTGCCGGTCTGACGCAGCAGGTCGAGGCGAGCGCGCTCCTGGCCGAACTGCGCATCGTAAAAAGCAATCCACTTTTCGCTTTCGTTGATTCGCGCCTGCTCTACCTCTCGTAGGGTGGCGCGACCGTCGTTGAGCTGATCCAGTACCAGCGTCAACTGATCCCTGGCCAGATCCAGGCCCTCCTTCGCCAGATCTGCGGCAAGTTTCGCGCGATCAATCCCGACATAACCCTGATGGACGCCCATCGCAATGCGATCTTTCACGGACTGCACTTCTACCCGCAGGCGCTGCTCGTCGGTATCCAACTGCGCGACGGCAGCCTTGATGCTGGAGCCGGCGAAGAGCGGCAGTTGTATGGAAGCGCCGATCTCGCCGTTATTCGCCTGATACTGGGCGAAGTATTTGTCGAGTCCGTTGTATTTTCCGAAGAGGGCATACTGGGCGACGAGATCGATTTGGGGCAGCTTTCTGGCCTCCGTGCCCTTGATTTCCAGGCCCTTGGCTATCATGGCTGATTCCAGGCGTTTCAGGTCAGGGCTTGCGGTCAGGGCCGCCTGGATCGCTGCCGCCTCGTCTCCCGTTGACGCGGCAAAGGCCTGATCGGCGGCAGACGGCACCACCAAATCTCCGGGCGTGTAACCCAGGGCGATTGCCAGATTCCGTTCCGACATATCGCGATCCGCTTCCAGATTGCTGAGTCGCACCCGTGCCGCGGTCAGATTGTATTGTGCCTGGCGCACGTTGATGGGTAGTTCACGGCCACCATCGACGCGGACCTGAACGGTATCGAGCACTTTCTGGAAACTGGCGATCTGGTTACGTGCTGTCTCGATGAGTCGGTTCGCGCGGTCGGCATCCAGGTAGAGCCCGGCGATCTGATAAGCAACTTCATCGCGTTTCTGTGCCGTGGCGAAGGTCGTGGTCCGCGCGAGTTCGCGCTGTTGCTGCACGGCGTAGCTCTGTGGCTTATTGAACAGCGACTCCGTAATTTTGCCCTGGAGGATGGCCGGGGCGGAACCTTCAATGCTGAGCGGCATGCCATTGGTGTAGGCCATACCGGTTCCGATGCCGGCATGCGGGTAGAAGGGATCCTGCGCAAGCCGAATGCCCTGGGTTGCTTTCAGTTCGTCGAGTTTGGCGAGAGTGATGTCAGGGTTTCGTCCGAGCCCGCGCTCGACGGCCTCCTTCATGGTCAGGGTAAAAGTCTCGGCTTGGCTCAGCGCGGCAAAGGCGGCGAGAAAACAAATGAGGCGCATAATCTATTCGTAACGTAAGGCTTCGGTCGGATTCAACTTTGATGCCCGGCTGGCAGGCAAAATGCCGAAAACCAAGCCAACCAGGCTGGAGACGGTGAAGGCAATCACGATGGACCAGATGGAAATCGGAATGTCCAGATTGTCTACAAAGAAACGTACGCTCAAGGGCATGGCTACTCCCAGAATGATGCCGACCGTGCCGCCGGAGAGGCTGATCAAAACGGCTTCCAGGAGAAACTGCATCAGGATGTCCCGTCGCGGTGCCCCGATGGCCTTGCGAATGCCGATCTCGCGGGTTCGTTCCGTCACCGTGACCAGCATGATATTCATGATTCCGATTCCAGAGATGACCAGTGCGATGGCCGAAACCAGCACAAGAACCAGCGTCAGGACGACCGCGATGCTTTTGGCTGCGGCCAGGATCGCGCCGAGGTTTTCCACTTTGTAAGTAGCACCCACGCGATGGCGACTCTGCAGGATTTCCTGAACCTCGGCGGTAACGGACTCGACATCCGCCGGGTTGCGAACCTGGACGTAGAGCGGATCGATGCGGTCCACCGGTACAAAGTACTGCTGAACCGTGATCGGGATCAGCACGGTCTTATCATTCAGTTCCGACTGTCCGAAGGTGTCGACCTTCTCTTTGAAAGTGCCGATTACCGTGAACTGCAGCCCCCGGATCTTAATCGTCTGGCCAACTGCGGCGCTTTGGCTGCCGTAGATGCTGACGGCCAGTTTTTCGGTAAGAAGCGCGACTTTCTGCCGGAGGCTTGTATCGCTGGCATCCAGGAAGCGACCTGCGAGAACTGCGATGTTCCGAACGGGCTTATAGTACTCATCGGAGCCGATCACCAGCAGACGTTGCTCTCGTCCGTTGATGAACATGGAATCGTAGTTACTTTCAATTCCCGTGGCGGCAGTGATGCGCGCGGCCAGTTGTTCGCGAATCGCCTGAATGTCGCCGCTCTTGATATAGTCGCCGCTTACTTCAGCGGAGGAGGATTGGGTGCCGATTTCGTAGGAGGCGAAGACCATATTGGAACCCACGCCCTCGATCTGATCGAGAATGTAGTCCTGACTGGTCAGCGAAATCGTGACGACGAGAATGACGGAGGCAGTGCCAATCACCATGCCCAGGGCGGTCAGCAGCGAGCGCACCGGGTTGTGGCGCAGGGCCAGCATACTGAATCGAAGTGCTTCACCGAATTGCACGAGTGTTCCGAGGCCTCTCTTTCAACTTTAGTGCATGGAAGTCTGGCGGCTGTGTTCCGTTCGCCGTGCTATCCTCACCCCAACACCCGCATTTCTTATGGACGACAACAATTCCGATGCACTCGTATTCTTTGGCGCGACCGGCGATCTGGCTTTTAAACAGATTTTTCCCGCCCTGCAGGCGCTGGTAAAGAGACATGGCCTGAACATTCCCATCGTCGGCGTGGCGAAGGCCGGCTGGAACCTGGATCAACTGAAGGCGAGAGCCCGAGACAGCGTGGCGCAACACGGCGGTGTCGATGAAGAACAGTTTTCGAAGCTCTCCGGGCTGCTCAGGTACGTCGATGGCGACTATCGGGATGATGACACCTACGCGCGCCTGCGGGTGGAACTGGGGGCATCAAAACGTCCGCTGCACTATTTCGCGATACCGCCCAGCATGTTTGGCGCAGTGGCCGAAGGACTCCAGAAGTCCGGGTGTGCCACGAATGCCCGGATCGTGGTGGAAAAGCCATTTGGTCGCGATCTGGCTTCCGCTCAGGAACTGCAAAGGATTCTTTCGCAGTTCTTCCCGGAGCCTGCGATCTTCCGCATCGATCATTTCCTGGGCAAGGAACCAGTCCAGAACATCCTTTACCTGCGATTCGCGAACCAATTCCTGGAACCCTTGTGGAACCGGACTTACGTCAGCTCTGTACAGATTACGATGGCGGAGAATTTCGGCGTGCAGGGGCGCGGCAGGTTCTACGAAGAGGCCGGCGCGATTCGGGACGTTGTCCAGAACCACCTCTTCCAGGTGCTGGCGAGTCTGACGATGGATCCTCCCACCGGGGAAGCCCATGACGCGATTCGTCATGAGAAAGCCAGGATTCTGCGGGCTATCCGGCCCATGGGACCAGGCGATCTGGTGCGCGGACAGTTCAAAGGCTATAGGCAGGAGCCGGGGGGTGCGGTGGATTCCACGGTAGAGACATTTGCGGCCGTGCGGCTTTTTATCGACACGTGGCGCTGGGCGGATGTGCCGTTTTATATTCGGGCGGGCAAGTGTATGCCGGTTACCGCGACCGAGGTGACCGTGAACTTCAGGCGTCCTCCAATGGAGACCTTTTCGGAGGCCTCTCCCGACTTGCCAAACAGGCTGCGCCTCCGGTTGAGTCCGGACGTGGTGATGGCCATGGGAATCCGCGTGAAAATGCCAGGCGAACGCATGGTTGGCGAAGACGTGGAATTGATCGCCATGCACCAGACCGGAACCGAAATGACTCCGTATGAGCGGCTGCTGGGGGACGCGCTGAAAGGCGATCAGTCTTTGTTCGCCAGTGGCGACGCGATTGAAGCGCAGTGGCGGATCGTGGACCCGGTACTTGGAGACGTTACTCCCGTTCACGAATACGAGCAGAACAGCTGGGGTCCGGCGGCGGCGAATGTACTGATTGGCGATCCTGGGGGCTGGCTGAATCCCGCGTTTGCGAGCGTGGCGTTGAAGTAGCATCGAAATAGCGGGAGCGAGGCGCGAAATGGCAAAAAAGAAGGCAGCCTTACCGGCGGTGGAACCGAGTGTTTTGGTGGTTGACGTCGGCGGCACGCACGTAAAGATTCTCGCGTCCGGACAAACGGAACCAAGAAAGTTTGCCTCCGGACCAGACCTCACGCCGGGACGAATGGTCAGCGGCGTAAAGAAGCTGGCCGGGCTCTGGAAATACGATGTCGTTTCAGTCGGCTATCCCGGGCCGGTTCTGCGCAACCGTCCGGTGGCGGATCCCCACAACCTTGCACCTGGCTGGATGGGCTACGGCTTCGAAAAGGCATTTGGACACCCGGTGAAGATCATGAATGACGCTGCCATGCAGGCACTGGGCAGCTACAAGAGCGGTAAGATGCTGTTCCTGGGACTGGGTACGGGTCTGGGCACGGCCATGATCGTCGAGGGCATTGTTGAGCCCATGGAATTGGGCCATCTGCCCTACAAAAAGGCCACGTATGAAGATTACGTCGGCGAGCGAGCGCTGGAACGAATGGGTAAGAAGAAGTGGCGTCGCCATGTTGCGGACGTCGTCGGGCGGCTGATCGCGGCACTGGAGCCGGACGATGTGGTGATTGGCGGGGGAAATGCCCGGTTATTGTTGAAGCTACCGCCTGGGTGCCGCATGGGTGACAACGCAAATGCGTTCGCCGGTGGTTTTCGGATGTGGGCAAAGGCACCTGCCGTCAATATGGCGGCAATCGCGCGTCCGCGAGTGACTCGCAGTAAAACGAAAACAGGAAAAGCCGTCTGAAGGACGGCATAGGAGAAGGGAATTTCAGAATGCAATTAGGCATGATCGGTTTGGGAAGAATGGGCGCGAACATGGTGCGCCGTCTGATGAAAGGCGGTCACGCGTGCGTTGTTTTTGACCGATCCGCAAAAGCGGTGGATCAAATGGCTGGCGAAGGTGCCGCTGGCTCCACCTCGCTGGCCGATCTTGTGGCGAAACTCACCGCGCCGCGCGCCCTCTGGCTGATGGTACCGGCGGCCGTGGTGGATGCCACGATTGCGGATCTGGAGCCGTTGCTCGAAACCGGAGACATTCTCATCGACGGCGGCAATTCTTACTACGTCGACGATATCCGTCGTGCGAAGGAGCTTGCAGGGAAGGGAATTCACTACGTCGACGTTGGCACCAGCGGCGGTGTTTTTGGTCTGGAACGTGGGTATTGTATGATGATTGGCGGCGAACCGGAAACGGTCAGTCACCTCGATCCGATTTTCCACACGTTGGCGCCGGGAATGGGCGACGTACCACGTACTCCGGGCCGCGACACAGCTACCGGGACTGCCGAATCCGGCTACCTGCATTGCGGACCGAATGGTGCCGGTCATTTCGTCAAGATGGTCCACAACGGAATCGAGTACGGGATGATGGCTGCTTACGCAGAGGGCCTCGGAGTCCTTCGCGCGGCGAACGTTGGGAAGCAGACACACGCGGCGGACGCTGAGACGACGCCGTTGCGGGATCCTGAGCATTACCAGTACGATTTCAATCTGCGGGATGTGACCGAGGTTTGGCGCCGCGGCAGCGTGATTGCTTCGTGGCTGCTCGATCTGACTGCGGCCTCTTTTTCGGGTGATCCGGAGCTTTCGCAGTTTGCCGGCAGGGTTTCGGATTCAGGCGAAGGGCGCTGGACGATCCACGCGGCAATCGACGAGGCCGTACCGGTGCCTGTGCTCTCCGCCGCTCTCTATTCCCGTTTTGCCTCACGAGGTGAAGCGGATTTCCAGAACAAAGTGCTCTCCGCGATGCGGTTCCAGTTTGGCGGGCATGTGGAGAAACCAGCCGAAAATAAGGGCTGAGCTATTCGTCTTTGCCGCTGTCGATATACATACGCAGCGCTTCGGCAATGGCAATCCAGATGTTCAGCAGACCAAGGCCGCTGACTGCGCCGCGAACGTAGCCTTTGACCCAGATTTCATGCCAGATGGCGGGGGTGAAGAACGAAAAGTAGTTATTCGTCCAGCTGTCCGTCCATGGATAAATCATCAGAAACAGGCCCAGTTCCAGACAGAAGACAATGAACACCACCGACGCAATCCGTCGCGGCCACATACTGCGGGGCGGAGCGGGGGGCTGCGGTGTCGAGGGAGCGCCTGCTGGTGCCCCCGCTTCAGTCTGCCCGGATGGATTTGGATCTGGGGTCATGAGCTTCGCCGCTTAATTCGCGAACATCTCCATCTGGCGGTCCTGTGCTGCGGCGGAATGAAAAGCGTGTTGCCGCACGGGCTCATAGCTGAAGCGGTGCAGCGGAGACGGCCCGTGCTCGTGCAGGGCAGCCATATGCTCCGGACTGAGGTAGCCTTTGTGATTGGCCAGACCGTACTCGGGGTAGTAGCGGTCCCATTCGCACATCATCTGATCGCGATGCACCTTGGCGATGATGGAAGCTGCGGCGATGGCATGGCAACGTTCGTCGCCCTGAATCAAAGGCTGTTGGGGGATCTGGATATCCAGAGGAACGGCATCCACGAGGACAAAATCGGGTAATGGCTGGAGTTGCAGGATGGCGGACTTCATAGCCAGGCGCGATGCCTGGTAGATATTGACGCGATCGATAGTGGCGGAATCGACGGCCCCGATGGCCCACGCGACCGCGCGCTCGCGAATCGTGAGTGCCAGTTCCTCGCGACGTTCGGCGTCCAGTTTCTTGCTGTCGTTGAGACCGCGAATCGGGCGATCCGGTGAAAGAATGACAGCAGCCGCGACAACCGCACCAAAAAGTGAGCCGCGGCCAACTTCATCGGCACCGGCAATGAAGTGAAAACCCCGGGCACGCAACTCATCCTCGGCAGTCCCGACACACTTCCAGCGCGTTTTCCGGCTGGAAGTGGCCTTCGGCGAGATACTGCCGGTCGGTTCAATCCGTGTTGGTGAGCGGCGTGCCGGTTTTTCGTTAGGCATCGAAGCGTGACGGCCGCCGGTGTGTGGAGTTTCCGCGTATCAGGAAACAGCTATTGTGCGCGTTCCTTGAGGCGGGCAGCCTTGCCCTTGAGACCACGCAGGTAGTAAAGCTTGGCACGACGAACACGGCCGGTGCGGACGAAATCGATGTGATCCACAATGCTGGCGTGCAACGGGAAGATGCGCTCAACGCCCTGGCCGAAGCTGATCTTGCGGACCGTGATGGTCTCGCTGATGCCCGAGTTATTGCGGGCGATGACGACGCCTTCGAAGATCTGGAGGCGTTCTTTATCGCCTTCCTTGATTTTGACATGGACACGGATGGTATCGCCGGGGCGAAACCCCGTCGGCTTCACAGCCTTCAGGTTCTTATTGATGTACTTCTGTAACAACGCGTTCTGCATTTCGGGACCTTAAGTTGGGTTGAATCTTCATGATACTACAGGGTGTCGGTTATCAAACGAGACTGCGGTTCACCGCGGGACCAGTGCGCCCGCCGCGTCCGCTGCCGCCGCGTCCACCGGGTCCGCCTCGGCCTCCGGGGAATGAAAACAGGTGTACCATCTGGTCGATCAGGTTGCCGGCGATATCGGCATTCAGAGAGAACGAGCGGCCTGTCTGCTCGACCGTGAAGCCGTCCCAGAAACGCAAAAGTTCCGGTTCTGACTCCGGGACATTGAGGCGACCGAGGCCCACCAGCCCTTTTGCGGTATCGCGCAGGGCGATGGCGTCCTTTTCAGTGGCCGTGGTGCAGTGGATCGCGGCCTGAAAGCCCGACGCCACCGACGCCGTAAACCAAGTGCTGTCGATGCCTTTGAAGATGCTGGAAAAGTCGATTCCGTTGCCGACTCGTGGCAGATTGGCGGCCAGGAACGAGGCAAAGCCCGTAGAGACGCCCCAGAGTGGCGTTTGCGGGTCTATGGAGGCTACCCGAGCCAACAGGGCCTTGGCCCCCGTGTGGGAACCCGTCTGCCACTCGTCCAGAGCCGCGATGACGGCGGGCAACTCACCCGCAGCGGCCAGACTGGAATCCAGCAGACAGTACCCGTAATTGTCCAGCACGCGGACGTTGTATTGTCCGTGGCGCAGAAGTTTCGTTGCCGGACTGCCCGCAGGGACTGGATCCTGCTTCAGGTTGAACGTGCCGCGAGCCAGAACGACGTTGCCCTGGGGAAGGGTAGTCAGCAGGAGTTCACGCACGTCGCGGCGTGGGTCAAAGCCGGTTTGCCTGGCGAACTGGTCGAGTTGGGGGAGTTTCTGTTGTGCCACCAGCTTCTGGTAGAGGTCCGAAGCGATCAGCCGATCCATGTGCGCGCCCACGAGTGACGTGGCACCAGGCGGCACCATACGGACCAGGACATTATCCACGCGCGGTGCCGCCAAAGCTGCCACAGCGGTAAAGGGGAGAAGTACAACCGAAAGAAAAGACCGCATGGTGTCAGAGCCTTAGAACGTTCTGCGACGGAAGTGCAGGATACCCGCTGCCAGTACGACAATTCCGAACAGGGCGGTGCTCCAGACCGGCATCCAGCTATCCACCGCTTCGTTGAGAATCAAATGCCGAATGATGACCCCGATGTCCGAAGTCTTCGGGAGTACGTAATAAAGCACGGTGACGACATTGCGGGACCATTCCGCGCTCAGCAGTCGCTCAATGGTGGCGCGCTGCTGCAGGATCGGGGTGACGATCATGATGCCAAACGTCACCATAATGGCTACTGCCGCGCTTTCCCACAGAACGCCCACCAGCACAATTACTGCCAGCAATACGCCGAAAACGAAGATTGTAAACAGGCTGGACAGCAGATAGCCGCCGCCCCATAGACCGGTTTTAATGCCAAAGATGATCCAGGATCCGATCGTGAGGTAGAGGATGTTGGCGGCTACCACCAGCAGGTTCCCCAGATAGCGGCCCAGCAGGATCAGGCTTCTTGACACCGGCTTGGACAGCAGGAGCTCAATACGTCCCGGTTCGAAGACCGCGGCCACAAGTCCGGCTGAGGCGAACACCGAAATGATCATACCGAAGAAGTAAAGAGCCATGGCGATCACGCTCTGTGTCTGGTGGACCAGCCCTTGCACGTCCGTGGTGGGCATAGCGCGTCCGAAAATCGTAATGGTGGCCAGGGCACCGGCGACAACGTCGATGCGCATGATGAAAACCAGAAACGCCAGCAGGGCGGTACAGCATCCGGCAAAACCCCAGAAGATCCGCCGCGCAAAGGCCTCCCGAAAGGTGTCCTTGATCAGGGCCAGCACCGGTATCAATTGTGAATTCACTAGCCCTCCACCGTCTTCATGAAGACCTCTTCGAGCGTACTGCGGGTACGGCCAAACGTCTCCACCTCGCAGCCGTTGGCGCGCGCCAGATCCAGCGCCTGATTGGCCTCTTCGCGGGTTCCGAATAACAATTGCAGCATGCCGTTAGCGGCTCCTGCGGAACGTGCGCGGCTCCGTAATTCTGTTTCCATTTGCTCCGTGGCCCCGCTGATTTCCAGACGGTAGCCGCTGCCGCTGGTCAGTTCGAGTACCGTCCCGCTGAGCGCCAGTTTACCCTTCTGGATAATTGCCACTTCACGGCAGAACAACTCCACCTCAGCCAGCAGATGGGAGTTCAGAAAAATCGTGACGCCCTTTTGTTCAAGCGCATGCAGCACGTCGCGAATCTGTCTCCGGCCAACCGGGTCCACGCCATCGCTCGGTTCGTCCAGCACCAGGAGCTTCGGCGCATGCATCAGCGCCTGGGCCAGGCCGACGCGTTGCAGCATGCCTTTCGAGTACTTACCCAGCCGCAGTTGGTGCGCGCGTTCGTCCAGCCCAACCTGTGTGAGCAGATCCGGTATCCTGCGCTTGCGTTCCGCCGCTCCCATGCCGGAAAGCGCACCGTAGAAATCCAGCATGTCCCAGCCAGTGAGGTAGGTGGGAAACCGGTGGTTTTCCGGCAGGTAGCCGATGGGCGCGCGCGCCGCGGGTTCTCGGGAATCGCGATCAAAAACCATGGCGCGGCCAGCCGTGGGATGCGCCGCGGAAAGCAGCATTTTCACGAACGTCGTCTTACCCGCGCCGTTCGGCCCCAGCAGGCCATACGTGGAACCCACCGGTACCCGGATGGAGATGTTGTCGACGGCAGTGAGTTCCCGCCGCGGCCAACGGCTACGAAAGACCTTGGTCAGATTTTCAGTCTCGATGGCGTAGGCTGGCATTATCAGTAAGTTACGTCGGGAAGTCTAATAAGTTCCATCAGGGTGCCTAATTGCGCACACCCGGCGCTTCGGTACGTCCGGCCAGGGGCTGGACGGCGGAACCACCGCATACGGCGACCCCGGTCTTCACCAATGCCACCAGCAGGTTACCGAGCATGGCGTACAGTACCTGTTCCGTCAACGGCTGGCGTCCGGGCAGGCGAAAGGATGCCGGCAGTTCCTTGGCGATACGCAGCCTCAGTCCATTAGACATGTTGCGGCCGTTTCTGTCACGTTTATTGGCGATGGAAATTGGCGTCTGCATGATATTGCCGGTCCGCCCATCCACGTAGAACTGGCAGCGGGAAAACCAGCCAAGATTGGCGGGATCTGCGGCATCGAAAAGCAGCAGCGGCGATTCCCGCTGGGTGGCCGTCAGCTCTACCAGGATGTGGCCCGGTGCTTCTTTGGTGCGCGCTTCAAAACCAGCCTGCTGGGCGACCTCCGTCACCGCGGCGGGATCGATTTCGAGGAGAATCAGTTTGTGGGGCCCAGCCTGGAGTACCTGCATGTTCTACCGGCTTACTGCATGCCCGCGACTGCTTCGTCAACGGTGGCGGCGAAGGGAATCACGGAATCGAGGTGAGTCATGTGAAAAATGGTCTGCACCACGCCATGGGCCCCGGCAACGCAGAGCTTGCCGCCGAGATTGGTCAGCTTGCCGAAACACATTGCCATGATTCCGATGCCGCTGCTATCGATGTGGTGGACGCCCGTGATGTCCAGGACAATTTTTCGGGTACCGTCCGCGATGGCCTTCAGGACGACATCTTCCATATGGGCGCTCTCGCGGCCAAGGGAAATACGACCGCTGAGTTCGACGACCAGGATACCGGGTTCACAAGTGCGTGTGGCGAGATTGAGCAACATTTGGTGTCTGAAGTACAGGATAGCAGTGATTTAGGGGCGGGATAAGGACCGGGCCGTCACCGGGAATAATCCTGGATCTCTGTTTTCCCCGCGTCTTTGGCAGACGTTCGGGAGTAGCCACCTGCTGTCAATGCCGAAATTGCGTTGCGGCGCTGGATTTCAGTGGCGTAAGGCGTAACCGCCAGAACGGTCTGCGGGGCGGGGCAGTTCGATGTCGCGAGCTCCGGGCGGAAGAACGCGTACGACCGGACCTCTTCCTCCGGGACCACGACCAGACAGGCTCCGTGACTGACTTCTGCGGAGAGCGCGGCTGCGGCGACGGCCCAATCCTCCTTTGGGGTCGCGAAGAACCGGTAGTCCTGCCACAAACAGATTCCTGCGAACAAGAGGCCGATGCCAACGGTCGGGCGGTTGTTTCCACCGACGGTCAGTCTCTCCATGCCCAGGCCTGCCAGGAGCGCCACCGCCGGAAGCACCCACATGATTTGTCGCGTCGCTACAAAATAACCGAATTTGGCGTCGGCCGCGATGGCAACGACGGTTGGGACGAAGATCAGCAGGAGCAACAGTGTCGCATTTCGCGACTGGCGGCGGTGGTTCCAGACGGCTGCAAGGAACAGAATTGCCAAAAGTCCCGAACCCCAGTAGCCACCGCCCACCAGCTCCCGAAACATCATCAACGGGGTCTTGGCCGAGAAGGAAAAATGCACGCCGGCATCTTCGATGTGACTGGCCCACAGAGATTTGGTCCAGACATACCAGGGGGCGAATGAAAGGGCGGCCAGTGCCCCGGCAACCGCGGAAAACAGGGTTGTTCGGAGATCTTTCTGGCAGGCTGCCCAGACGATGTGGGCCAGACCCACGGTTATCGCATACGGCTGTGTGTAGACGGCCAGCATCAGCGTCAGGCAGTACCCGGCGGCAGTGAGCAGCGCGGGTTCCTTTGCCAGGCGCATGAAAAGATACGTTGCCAGAGTGGAGAAAAACAGGGCCGGACCGTAGGTCCTCGATTCACAGGCGTAGCGAAGTGTCAGCGGGAAGGCGGCGCAGAGCGTCGCGGCGATCCACGGTCGTCTCATGCCAAGACGGGCACCAAGGAGCCCTGTCAGGAAGACCGCACCGGCCACAAAAACTGCTGACGGGAAGCGGGCGAGTCGCACCGAATAGCCCGCCACGCTGAAAATGCTTTGCTGCACCAGATAGCCAAGAGGCGCGGCGCCCGGATGCCGCGTCAACAGGTGAATCAATTGCGAGGGCGTGGTGCCGCGGGTTTCGATGAGTTGCAGGATTTCATCCAGCCATAGGGGCAGGACTCCGGACAGTACTACGGCCGTTGAGAAGAAAAGCGCGGCGATTCCGAGCGCGCTTCGGATAGGACGCGAATCTGAAAAGTCCGTTTGCTGCGCGCGGCCGGGAGTCATAGGCGCGGTTGGTACTACGTGCGGGGCATGCCACGTGGCGCAGCCGCTTCAGCCGGCACCTCGTCTTCAGGCACTTTATCACCTTCGCCCGGTGCCAGGAAGAGGTTTTCGTCCAGCGCATGCTGGCGCGTATACATTTCCCAGTAGCGGCCATGCAGGGCAAAGAGCTCGCCGTGCGTGCCGCGCTCGGTAATCCGTCCGTCTTCCACCACCAGGATTTGATCCGCCCGGCGGATAGTCGACAGACGATGCGCAATCACGAAGGTCGTGCGGCCCTTCATCAGATGCGAAAGGCCTTCCTGAATCATGGCCTCCGATTCGGAATCGAGGCTGGAGGTCGCTTCGTCCAGGATCAGGATACGCGGGTCGGCCAGAATCGCGCGGGCGATGGAGAGCCGCTGGCGCTGTCCGCCGGAGAGTTTCACGCCGCGCTCGCCTACAATCGTGTCGTACTTGTCGTCCAGTTTCTCCGCGAATTCGTCCACGCGGGCGATCCGGCAGGCTTCGAGGAACTGTTCGTCGGTGGCGTCGGGACGCGCGAAGACGACGTTATCGCGGATGGTGCCGTCGAACAGGAAGGTTTCCTGGAGCACGACACCTAACTGACTTCGGAAGCTGTAGAGCTGTACTGTGTCGAGGTCCGTGCCATCCACGTAGATATGTCCGCCCGTCGGTTTATAGAACGCGCTGATCAGGCCGATGGTGGTGGATTTTCCAGACCCCGAGGGGCCCACGAACGCCGTTACGGTGCCGGGCTTCGAGGTCAGCGAAATCGCATGGAGTACGTCGTGGTCCGGGTTGTAGGCGAAGGTTACTTTGTCGAACACGACTTCGCCGCGGATGGGCCCCATGGCGACGGTCCTGGTCGGATCTTCGTTTTCCGGGCGCTCGGCCATTACCTGTCGCGTACGCTCCAGACCGGCCAGTGCTTCGGAAATCTGAGTGCCGATATTAACCACGCTGACGATGGGCGCAATCAGAGTGGCAAGGAAAGCTACGAATTTGAAGTAATCGCCAGGCGTCATGGTGTGAGCCAGCATGGCGTGTGCACCCATGTACATGATGATCGAGCCGACAATGCCCATCAGTACAGTGGCCGAAAGCGACATGACTGACATCGCCGTCATACTCTTGCGCACATTGTCGAGCAGACGCTGCACGCCTTCGCCAAAGACACGGGCCTCGCGTTCTTCCGCGTGGTAGCCCTTGATGACGCGAACTCCGCCCAGCGATTCCGTAAGGCGGCCGGTCACTTCGGCGTTGATCTTGCCTCGTTCCCGGAAGATGGGGCGAATCGTTTTGAACGCACGGCTGAGGGTAATCCCGAAGGTGAGCATCACGCCCAGCGCCAGGCAGGTCATGGCCGCATTGATCTGGAGCAACAGGATCAGAGACATGACCGCGGTGAGAACTCCGCCCAGGAAATCCACCAGCCCGGTTCCGATCAGGTTCCGGATGCCTTCCACATCGCTCATGATGCGGGAAACCATTTGCCCTGTCTTGTTGGCGTCGTAATAAGTCACTGGCAGGCGACCAATATGGTTCTGTACCTTGCGACGCAGTTCCGCGATCAGCTTCTGGCCTTCAATGGAAAGCAACTGAGTCAGGACGAATGACGACACGCCCTGAATCGCCGTGGCTCCCAGTACCGCCATCGTCAGCGTGGTGAGCATCCCCACTTCGCGTTTGGCGACGACGTTGTCGATCAGATATTTCGTGGAATAGGGCAGCACCAGTCCGCAGACGCGGCTGACGATGATGAGCAGGAAGCCAAGTGCCAGCAAGCCGCGACGGGGCTTGACCAGTGCCGAGATGTCAGGCCAAAGGTCGCGGAGCCGTTCGGATGCGGCTTTTTTCGCTGCGGGTGGAGTGTTTCGGCTGCCCGAGCGCCCCTCGCCATGGCCCATGCCGCCTGAGAGTCGCAAGCTTTACTGACCGCCGCCGATCCAGTAGCCCGGCCGCGTGGTGCAGACGTATTCGGGATTCCGGTCGATCTGGACGACGATCGTGTGATAGCCGCCCTCGTCCCCGTTGGTCGGAGTATACGAAATCATGTACTGACTGTGAACCTGCTGGCTGATCTTCTGGATGGCGCTTTCGAGGCCCTTCTGACGGAAGAAGACCATTTCCGCACCGCCGGTGGCGCGCGCAAACTGCGTGGAGGGGTCTTTGATGAACAGGCCCTTGGCGTCAATGAAGATTTCTTTAAGGACCGGGATAAACTGCGCCCGGTTGCCCATGCCGTACTGCTGTTCCACTGTGGTAGGTGTGCTCGCCATCCCCATCGGGAAGTTTTGTGCAGCAATGTCGACTGCCATGGGACGCGGTGCGTCCTGTTTTTCGTTGAGGCGAACGCTGAACTGCGAAATGTCCACGGAATAGATTTGGACATTGGTCAGGGTGGCGTTGATCAGGACTTCCTTCAGCCGCGCCTCGCTGCCTTCATCGCGGGTTTCGCTGACCAGCAGGATGACTCTCCGGTTCGATTTCGGCCGCTTGCTCAGCATGTAGACGCCGCGTTCAACAGCGTCAATGATCCGGGTCCCGGAACTGCCGGCGTGGATATTCTGGATGGCAACTTTGATCTTGTCGTTGTCGGTGGTGAAATCCTGTGGAACCTGAATCCGGCCGTCGAAGGCGACAATCGCGGCCTCGCCCTGGCGGCCGGTGATTTGCGTCAAGAGGATGCCCATCTTCTGGAGTTGAGGCAGAACACCTTCCACTCTGGATGACTTTTCGATGGCGACAACCAGGGAGATCGGGTCAAACGCCGAATCCACGTGGATGTTTTGCTCTTTGCCGTTGTCCCAGAGGTGAAACTGGGCGGGCTGCAGGCCGTCGATAATATTGCCGCTCTTATCCGTTACCAGTACCGGTGCCACCAGTGTGGTCAAGTGCGTTACGAACTTCGTAATCGGATCACCGATGGTGGGCGCGTCTGCCGCAGTCTGCGCTTTCGTCGTTGCCACGAAAACCGCCGCGAGGCAGCCAACACCCACGGTCAGGCCGAGAAGACTTTGACGAACTGTACTGAACTTCATATCAATCGCGCCTTTCTCCGCTCTGCGGAGCAACAACTGTCGGAGCCACGTGTGCCGTGCGCCCGTTCAATAAGTCATGCACGTGCGGTACCAATTCCAAAATAGCACCAAGTGACTCCAACGCGCCTTTCGGAGAGCCGGGCAGTGTCACAATCAGGACCGTACCCGCCACCCCCGCCATGCCACGCGACAGGCTGGCCATCGGCGTGGAAAGGCGCCCCACCTGACGCATCAGTTCGCCGAAACCGGGGATCTCACGGTCGATGACATCTCGCACCGCTTCTGGCGTGATATCGCGGGGCGCAACTCCTGTCCCTCCGGTAGTAAATACGACGTCGGCCAGCCGGTTGTTCGCGACGTTCCTCAGCCAGACGGCGATCTGATCGCGTTCGTCCGGCAGGACGGTAGGCGGGGAGGCGGTGAAGCCTGCGGCGCGCAGCTTTTCGACCAGGGCCGGGCCGGAGGTGTCAACGCGGGTGCCTTCGTGAGCGCGGTCGCTCACCGTCAGTACAGCCGCGCGGATGCCTGATTTACTCAACGTCGGAAATCTCCGCTCTTGCCGCCAGTCTTCTCCAGCAGCCAGATATCCTGGATCTCAATCCGTTTATCCAGTGCTTTGGTCATGTCGTAGATCGTGAGAGCCGCAACAGACGCCGCAGTCAGCGCTTCCATCTCCACTCCCGTCTGCGCCATGGTAGTGGCAGAGGCAATCACACGGATGCCGTCGGCTTCCACCATCAGCGCCACGTCGGCGTGCGAGAGGGGCAGCGAATGGCAGAGCGGGATGAGTTCCGACGTCCGTTTGGCCGCCTGAATGCCTGCGATACGAGCAACTGCCAGGGGATCGCCCTTGGGATTGGAGGAGAGAGACGCGAGAACCTCAGAACTCATTCGCACGAAAGCGTGTGCCCGGGCTGTGCGTTTTGTGGAGCCTTTGGCGCTGACGTCCACCATGCGGGCTTCGCCGGAATCGTCGAAATGGGATAGTTTGCTCATTTGAATAAAATGGGAATCAGTTCGCCCTGCGCGTAATCGCCCTTTTCCGAATCTGCCACGAGCCAGGCGTTGGCCCGGCAGAGCGCCGGAATATCGGCCGAGCCCTTCGACGCCACAGGTGTGACTTCCGCGCAACGCACTTCGGCCGGCAGAAAGCGGGTCAGGCCGGGCCGATGGCTGAAGGGTCGGGTCAGTCGGGCGAGGGCGAGGTTCAGGGGAGCGTCGGTCGCGCCGGATAGCAGGTCGATAGCGGCGCGGGCGAAGATTTCGAAAGTTACCATCGTGGATGCCGGGTTGCCTGGCAGGCCGAAGAAGAACTTCTGTGCGGCGCGTCCGAAGACGACAGGCTGACCCGGCTGGATCAACGCCCGATCGAAATAGAAAGTTGCACCGAGTTCGGCCACCACGGGTTCCACCACATCGTATTTTCCTGCTGAAACGCCGCCGCTGAGTAACAGGAGGTCGGCGGTGAGGCCTTCTTTGATGAGTGTTCGCGTATGTTCGATGGTGTCTCGTGCGACCGGCAGAATCCAGGGGATTCCGCCCGCCCGTTCCACCTGCGCGGCCAGCGCGTAGGCGTTGGAATTGCGGATCTGGCTTTCGCGGGGGACCTCGCTCACGTCGACAATTTCGTCGCCGGTCGACAGAATGGCCACTCGTGGACGCGTGAATACGTTCACGGTACCCTGCCCGACGGAAGCGAGGCAGGCGATGGCGGTGTAGTCGATTCTGGAGCCGCGTTCGAGGACAACAGTGCCTGCGGTTGCCTCGCAGCCGCGCGCTGAGATGTTCGAGCCTGAATCGGCGGAGCGGTCTGTGGAGACAGTCCCGTCGTCGTGGCGAACGCAGTGTTCCACCATGACGACGGCGTCGGCACCGGCGGGAACCGGTGCGCCCGTCATGATTTCGACAGCCTCTCCGGCCTGCACTGTACCTGAGAAGGTCCGCCCGGCGCGCACCTCGCCGATAATTCGAAGCCGTCCAGGGATATCGACGGCGCGAACGGCAAAACCGTCGCGCATGGAGCGGGGAAAGGGAGGTGCGTCGCGGTCGGCGAGGATGTCTTCCGCGAGGACTCGCCCGGTGGCGGCGCGAAGTTCGATGGTTTCGACAGCAGGAACCGTCGCCGCCGCGCGAAGTTCGCGCAGGACCGTGGTACGCGCTTCGATAAAGCTCAGAGCCGGCACAGCTTCAAGTGTAGCGTCATGCGATTGGGAGTAATCTCAACGCATCAGATACTCGCGTTGGGTGGAACGTCGATAGATTTGGTCCCGATCGCGAGCAATGGAATTGGTCGGGTCACTGGGGTCGAAACGGACCACGAGTTGTTCGGTTGCTTTGGCCGTCGCGGCATAGTTCCTTGCGGATTTTCGCCAGAAGAAGGGCCTTTCGTCGGTGCTGGTGCGACGAGATCCATCGACGTTAAAGGCGTAGACAACTTCGGCGACAGGGTAAATCGAGTCGTTGTCCCTTGCGCTCAGAAGCTGTCCCTCCGTTTTCGGCCACTTCTCACTGCGGCGCTCACGGAGGAACCAAAGCAATCTTCGGGCAAGGTACACAACTATTTCATCGATGTACCACCCGAGCATCAATTACCGACCGCCGGACGCCGCCGCGCCACCACGCCCGCCCCTGCCTGAGCCGCCCGCCCCGCCGCGTCCCGCTGCCGCAGGTTGCCGTAACGGCGGTTCCGTAGGAGTCGCCAACTGGGGCAACGCCCCGCCAATCTTGAATGCCCAGAGATTGTCGCCGTGCTGCGACAGGTTAAACGAACTGCCGCCGGAAAGGATCGCCACGTACTGCTCTCCGTTGATCTCATAGGTAACCGCTGGTGCATCGGCCCCGGCACCCGTCTGGAACGACCACAGTTCATTTCCGTTTTTGATGTCATACGCCACCAGGCGACCATCCGGATCGCCGTGGAACATCAGCCCGGAGGCCGTGCTCAGCAGTCCGCTGCCGGCCGCTATGGGGAATTTAGTCTTCTTCTGCCACACGATCTTATTCGTTGTCGGATCAATCGCTGTCAGCGTTCCCGAACGCGGTTCGTTAGGCGGGCGCACAAAGCCGCCGTTCAGGGTGAACTGCGAATTCGTAATCGCGCCCGGGACATAAATCAGGTGTGTCAGCGGACTGTAGGTCATCGGTGCCCAGGAAATCCCGCCCAAGGTGCCCGGAGCCACCACAACACCTTCCTCCCAATACGCGCCGAAGACGCAGGCGCTCTTCATTCCAGGCGCAACGCTGTCCGGCTCCGGACAGGTCGGCACAAAGGAGTCGCCAATCGGATACGGCTGTGTCTTCGCCGTCTTCATCTCCGCTTGCTGCGGCACTGCTCTCTCTTCGATGCCCACCAGCGGCGTGCCGTTTGTGCGATCCAGGATGTAGAGAAAACCGGTCTTGCCACCGTGGATGAGCGCCTTGCGGGTTCTACCCTGAAACTGGATATCAGCCAGTACCGGCGAAGCCGCGTTGTCGTAATCCCAGATGTCGTGGTGGACTTCCTGGTAATGCCACTTCCGTTCGCCTGTCTTCAGATCCAGCGCCACAATAGACGCGGTGAAGAGATTATCGCCGCCGCGCTTGGTGGCATCGAAGTCCGGCCACGCGTTGCCCACGGGCACGTAGATCATGCCGAGCTCGGGGTCAATCGCCGATGCGGTCCAGATGGGGCCGCCGCCGTGATCCCACGAATCGCCTTCCCATGTCTCACGGCCGTATTCGCCAGGTCCCGGAATAGTCCAAAAGCCCCAGACCTGTTTGCCTGTCTTCGCATCGAACGCACCCATGAAACCGCGAATGCCACCCTCGCCGCCGGAGACACCCATGTAAACGAGGCCGTCGTAATAAAGCGCCGGTGCCACTGTTGTGCCGCGATCCCCGACTTTGGTGGTCCACACCAGTGCGCCCGTCTTCTGGTCGAGAGCGATCAGATTGTTGCCGCCGCCGCTGGAAAAAACCTTGCCTTCCGCTGCCACCACGCCGCGGTTCGTGCCGCCGCGTCCGCCGCCGCCCTGGGCCGACGGCTGGTACTTCCACTGGATCGCGCCGGTTGCGGCATCAAGCGCCAGAATGGTCCCCGCAGCACCGGGAACATACATCGAACTGCCCACCACCACGGGTGTCCCTTCCAGATTGGAACCGACCGCGCCATCGGCAATGTGTGTCATCCACGCACCGCCGAGCTTTCCGATATTTGCCGGCGTAATCCCCGTCAGCGAGGAGTGACGCTGATTACCCAGATTGCCGCCGACGACGGGGAACTCCTTCGATGGAATGGCGCGCCAATCCGCCGAGGCCGCAGGACGCCCGGGAGCCTGAGCAAAGGCGACCGCGCAGCAGATGGCGGTGAAGACAGCAAAACGGATAGACATGACCCAACGATGTTATAACAGGTTTCGCAGCTAGTCCACGAACGCAGCGACACTGATGGCTCCCAGCAGCATCAATCCGCCGGCCACCGCAAATGCGGCCTGTGGGGAAGCCATCGTCCAGAGCGTGCCTACCAAAGCGCTGGAGATTAGGTCTCCGGCTCCGTTCACCGCGCCAAGCGTTCCGTAGACTGTGCCGCGAATAGCCGGGTCCGTGATATCCGGCGGGATAGCTTTTTCCAGGGTTTCCTGTGCGGCGGCAAAGACGCCGGCGAGTGCAAAGATTGCGGACAACGCGGGTAGCGATGCCGACCCCGCGAGAAACATCCACCCGGTAAATCCAGCCGTCAGAGCGCCGCAGAGATATCCGGTTGCCAGCAGAATAGGCTTCCGCCCCTGGTCGGCCAGCCAGCCGATCGGATATGCAGCGGCGGCATTTACGATGTTCCGGATCACATAGAGCAGAGCCGCAATCTGTGCGGCGCGGACCGCACCGTATTCGGGGCGGAGCAGCGTCGCGGCCGCCAGAATCAACAGAGCTGGTGAGAAGTCGCCGCTCCCGAATAGCCCCACCGCCATCAGCATGCGCCGAAACGCCGGAGGCAGTTCGCGCACGGACTGAAGAAAGTTCATCCACGGCTTGGGCTGACGTCGCGTCTCCTTCACCAGAAACAGGAACGCCAACGGTGCCGCGATCCCCGGGATCAGCGACAACAGAAAAATGCGTCGGAAGGGCGCATCCGGGGTGTCCACGGGTAGCCAGTGCAGCAGCACCACGCCCATGATCGGGCCGATCACTGCGCCAATCGTATCGCCAGCCCGGTGGAAGCCAAACGCGCGCGCCCGGAATTCCGGTTCCACAGATTCTGAGAGCATCGCGTCGCGCAGCGTGCCGCGCAGGCCGCGCCCGAACCAACTCACCATACGTCCCGTGAGCAGCAAGCCCCAGCCGCCGGCAAAAGCGAAGATCGAAAGCCCCGCGCCGGTGAAAAACTGACCGGTCACGATCATGGCCTTGCGATGTCCGATCTTGTCCGAATACCAGCCCGCGAAGAGCTTCAGGAAACTGGAAAACGCGTCTGACGCACCTTCAATCCATCCCAGTGCTGCCGCCGCCACATGAATCAGCGGCAGAAAGCCAGGCAGCACCGCCATCACCATTTCGTGCGAGGCATCAGAGAGCAGACTCGTAATGGTCATGCCCCAGACGTTGCGATTCAGCCATTGGCGCATTAGATGACAGCGCTACTGAAGGTCTTTGCCGGTGAGCAGGCGACCCAGAACAGGGAGCGGTACGCCACCCTCTTTGAGTGCGCGGTCATGGAAGTCGTGCAGCGAAAACGCGCCGCCCTGGGATTGCTTCACCAGTTCACGAACCCGCAGCCAGTCGCGCCAGCCAGCAAAGTAAGTCGGCAACTGCGCCGACGACAACTTCGCCCGGCGTAACTTACCGACCGCTTCCTCATGCTCCTGGAACGCCATCTTCTCCATCAGTTCCATCGCCTGATCGTCAGTCATCCGGTTGGTCTGCATGCGGATATCCAGAATGGCGTTGGCGTCGACGCGAAGTTCCTGTTTGAGGAACGTCAGTCGCAGTTCCGGTGCACTGTTCATATAGCCTTCGTCGAGCATGGTCTGCGTGATGTATTGCGCCCAGCCTTCCACATAGGGGGTGTTACTGAAAAGGGCGCGCAGGACGCCGCGCGGCTTGGGCTGCACGGCATTGGCGAACTCCGCCTGCACGTAGTGCCCGGGCATTGCCTCATGCAGCGTCAGAAGCTGAAGGTTGTAGAAGTTGTATTCGCGCAGCTTCGATTCCACCCGCTCCTTCGGCCAATCGGAGGGAATCGGCGTCAGCCAGTAGTAGCCGCCAAGCTGTGGTTCAAATACGGGAGCCGGATCGAAACCAGCCACAGAGTAGATGCCGCGCTCGAACTCCGGGGTCGGAATCACCTGGAGATTGCTCCCCGCCGGCAGGGTGAGAATATTCTTCGCTTTTGCGAAATTACGGGCATCTTCCAGGTCCTTCTTCACGTCGCCCATATAACTGGCAGGGGTCGAATGATCCTGCGCGATATGGTCCAGAACTTCCTTCACCACTTTGTTCTCGCGATCATCGCCCGTCAGGTCTGCATGATCCTTGTGGTCCGCGTACCATTTGGCATGCAGGGGCAGGGAAATCTCCAGCATCTGCGCGCGCACCGCCTTCAAACGTGCTTCGGCGTCGGCCAGCACCTGATCGGGCGTACGATCCGTTGCCAGCGCCAGGCGGAATTTCGCGGCGTATTTCTCGGGTCCCAGGCGCCAATCTGCGTTGAAGCCTCCCGGACCGCCCGGGCCACCCTGACCGCGCCCCGCCCTGCGTGGCAACTCTTCCGTAAGAAATCGATTGAAGCCGCGCAACGCGTCCAGCGCAGGCCCCGCGGCCGCGTCATAATCCGCCTTCAAAGCGGCAGGAACTTCCGCGCGCAGCGTCTTGTCCACCAGTTCAACGTTGCCCTCATTCTCCTCCACTGCCACCTTTGCCCATTCCGGCGGTGCCTGCCGCAACTGCCGTCGTGCCGTCTCCATGAACTGCGGCACCTTGTTCATACGGGCAATGATGTGGCCGAACCTGACATCCTTTGCCGCATATTCCAGAAGAAACGGGTTGTAAAGCGCGTCTCCCACCAGTTCCACGTACGATTGCGGGCTTCTCTGCCACGTCTGAGCCATATCCGAATCGAACAGAGCGAGCCCGATCTGCGAGTCAATGATTTCGTAATCGGCGCGATCCTCGGGCGTTAGAGCGTTCTTATCGAAAGCTTCCATGCGCTTGTGGAAGTCCACATAGAAGTCGCGCTGCTGCTGCAAGGCCCGGTTTCCCACGTCGTCCAGCTGCGTGTCAAACATCACGCCGCCGTACTGGTGCAGGCCCTGGCTCGACGCGAAAACCGGCGAGAACGACAGCGACTTGTACACAAACTCTTCGGCCAGTTTCGGGAACTCGCTGCTGGAGGAACTGTATCCGCAGGAGACTGTCACCAGAGAGAACAGAGCGACAACAGGAAGAGTAATCGGAATGAATCGCATTGCCTGAATTATACGGGAGATCTGGTCGTGCGCGTACTCAGCGCGCCGTCTGGCCCGGGTTGCTGACATTTTGGCGGTCACTTCGTGCCAGAATAGCCCTATATGAAGACATTCCATGCGGCGCTCACCAGCGCCCTGTTAACCGCTTCTCTGTTTGCCGGGCACGCACTCGCCCAGACGGCTTCCGACCAGAAAGACGTTAAGGTATTCGATCCGGCAGCGATTGATCGCAGTGTCGATCCCTGCGCAAACTTTTATCAATATGCTTGTGGAACATGGCTGAAGAATAATCCCATCCCTGCGGATCAGGCGTCGTGGGGACGTTTCAGCGAACTCAACGAACGTAATCGCGTCATCCTGCGCGACATTTTGGAAGCGGCTGCGGCCGCGAAAACGCGCGACGCGGTGAACCAGAAGATCGGCGACTATTACGCTTCCTGCCTTGACGAAAAGGCAATCGAAGCAAAGGGGCTCAAGGTGGTGCAGCCCGAGTTCAAGGGCATCGATGGTATGAAAACACCCGCCGATCTTGCCCCGGTGATTGCCCATCTCCATCGGCTCGGAATCAATGTGCTGTTCAATATCTCTTCCGGTCAGGACTTCAAAGACTCCACCGCCGTGATTGGTAACGCCGATCAGGGCGGTCTCGGTCTGCCCGAACGCGATTATTATTTCCGCGATGACGAGCGTTCCGCAGCCACCCGTAAGGAATACGTGGCTCACCTCGCCCGCCTTCTGAAACTGATGGGGATTCCGGAAGCGCAAGCCGCCAAACAGGCTGACGACGTGATGAAACTGGAGACAGCGATGGCGAAAGCCTCAATGGACGTCACTTCCAGGCGAGACCCCGCCTCGATTTACCACATGATGACACTGGCTCAGTTTGAAGGGCTGTCCGACTCCTTCGCCTGGAGTAAGTACTTTGCCGTCCTCGAGGCTCCGAAAATGGACAAACTCAACGTTGTGGTCCCGGATTTCTTCAAGGCGCAGGAAGCCCTGATCAAGTCTCAACCTCTTGCCGTCTGGAAGACGTATCTCAAACTTCATCTGGTCAGCTCACAATCACAGCTTCTGCCAACCGCTTTCGATAAAGAAGTCTTCGCGTTTGAAGGGACCTTTCTGAACGGTGTCAAGGAACAGAAAGCCCGCTGGAAACGCTGTGTCCGCGCCACCGATGGCGACCTTGGCGAGGCCCTCGGTAAGGCCTATGTCGAAAAGACCTTTGGCTCCGACGGCAAACAGCGCACGCTCGAAATGGTAAAGAAGATTGAAGCCGCCATGTCTCAGGATCTCGACCAGCTCACCTGGATGACCCCGGCCACCAAAACGAAGGCCCGCGAAAAGCTGGCCGCAATTACCAACAAGATCGGCTATCCCGAGAACTGGCGCGACTACTCGGCGCTGGTCATCAAAAAGGGCGACGCCATGGGTAACTCGCTGCGTGCCAACGAATTTGAATTCAACCGGCAGATGCAGAAGATCGGCAAGCCAGTGGACCGGCTGGAGTGGGGCATGACGCCCCCCACGATCAACGCCTATTACGATCCGCAGATGAATAACATCAATTTCCCTGCCGGCATTCTGCAGCCCCCATTCTTCAGCAAGACCGCCGGCGACGAAGAAAACCTGGGTGCGATTGGTGCCATCATCGGACACGAACTGACCCACGGATTTGACGATGAAGGCCGCCAGTTCGATGCCAAAGGCAACCTGGCAGACTGGTGGACCGAGGTAGATGCGAAAGCGTTTGAGACGAAGGCGGATTGCCTGATCAGTGAGTATTCTGCCTTCACGGTCGGCAAGGACGTCCACCTGAACGGCAAGCTGACGCTCGGTGAGAATACCGCCGACAACGGCGGTGTTCGTCTGGCTTATGCCGCTTTGATGAACGCACTCGCAGGCAAGACATTGCCGGCAAAGGACGGCTTCACCACCGAACAGCGCTTCTTCCTTTCTTACGGTCAGGAATGGTGTACGAATTCTACACCTGAAACCGAAGCTATGCAGGCGCAGACGGATGGTCACTCCATCGACCGTTATCGCGTCAACGGCGTGGTGAGCAATCTGTCGGAATTCCAGAAGGCTTTCAGTTGCCCTGCGGGAAAGCCCATGGTTTCGTCCAACGCCTGCCGGGTCTGGTAACCGTCTGTTTGCGGGGGAAGTCGGGATCCAGCAGGATCCCGACTTCCCCCGCCGTCAGCAATTCAGACAGGCACCGTCAGTTCCGGCACATCCAGCCACTTCCGGCTTCGTGAAGACTCCAGCGCAAGTTCCGCCAGTTGCACCCCCTTCGCGCCTTCCAGCAGATCATGAATGAACGGGGTATCCAATACCACGTGCTTCAGGAACATCTCCCACTGCACCTTAAACGCATTGTCGAAAACGGCATTATCCGGCACCTCATCCCATTGTTTTCGGAAATCGATCGGGTTCGCGATGTCCGGATTCCACACTGGTTTCGGAGTGTTGACACGATGCTGCGAACGGCAGTTCCGCAGTCCCGCGACGGCGCTGCCTTCGGTGCCGTCTACCTGCATTTCAAACAGCTCATCGCGATTCACCCGCACTGTCCATGAAGAATTAAACTGCGCGACAATCCCGCCTTCCAGTTCCAGACACGCATAAGCGGCATCATCCGCGGTGCATTCGTACGCCTTGCCTGCTTCATCCCATCGCTCCGGAATGTGCGTTACCGCGAGGCAGTTCACGCGCTTCACCGCGCCGAAGACGTGGTCGAGCACGTAACGCCAGTGACACAGCATGTCCACCGTGATACCGCCGCCGTCTTCACTGCGATAATTCCACGATGGGCGCTGACCGGGGATTAGATCGCCTTCAAATACCCAATACCCGAACTCACCGCGTATCGAAAGAATGCGGCCGAAGAACCCACTGGCAATCAGCCGTTTGAGTTTCATGATGCCGGGCAAAAACAACTTGTCCTGTACTACGCCGTGCTTCACCCCGCGCTCATTCGCGAGCCGCGCCATTTCCAGCGCTTCTCCCACCGTCTCCGAAATCGGCTTCTCACAGTAAACGTGCTTGCCGGCCTTGATGGCCCGCGTGACGTCTGCTACCCGCCGCTGCGTCGTCTGTGCGTCAAAGTAGATTGTGTTGAACGGGTCGTCCAGGCAGGCCTGGAGGTCTGTGCTCCAGCGGGCTATGCCATGTGCTTCAGCAAGCTGCTGCAGTTTCGCCTCGTTGCGGCCTACCAGAATAGGCTCGGGCATGAGGACCGAACCATCCGGCATGGCCATGCCACCCTGTTTGCGAATCGCCACCAGGGACCGCACCAGATGCTGGTTGGTGCCCATGCGTCCGGTGACGCCGTTCATGATGATTCCAATTGTCTGAGTTTTCATTGAGATATCTGGCGGCCCAATCGACCGCTTCGAAAAGTATCTCACCGCAACGGGCGTGAATCACAATAGCGACCGGCGGTCGCTACCCCGTAGCGCCGTCTGAAACTGCCCTGTAGCGGCAGTTGCCGCCCAGGCGCACTCCGCGTTGCTCGTAGTGAACCGGACCAATTCGCCACAGAAACGCGCGGCCCCCTCCGCACTCCCGGCCAGCCCATTCCGCCGCCCTGTGTTACCATGAAGCTTCCACTATTCCCAGTCCAGCCTTGCATTTTGAATAACTTACATGAACCTCCGGTCTTTATTTAGTCTTTTCTCGTCTGACCTTGCCATTGACCTTGGCACGGCCAATACGCTCGTCTTCGCCAAAGGCAAAGGCATTGTGGTCAATGAACCCTCCATCGTCGCCCTCAACAAAACCACAGGCGAAATCGAAGCTGTCGGTAAGGAAGCCAAGGAGATGCTCGGCCGCACTCCTGGCAATATTGTCGCCATTAAGCCCATGAAAGACGGCGTCATCGCTGACTTCAAAGTCACCGAGAAGATGCTGAACTACTTCATCCACAAAGCCCACAATCGCAAGATGCTGGTCCATCCCCGCATTGTCATCGGCGTGCCCAGTGAAATCACTCAGGTGGAAAAGCGCGCCGTTATGGATTCCGCGTATCGCGCCAAGGCGAGCGAAGTCCATCTTGTGGAACAAGCCATGGTGGCGGCAATCGGTGCAGGCCTTCCCATCACAGAACCTGGCGGCAACATGGTCGTCGATATCGGCGGCGGCACTACCGATATTGCAGTTATCTCGCTCTCCGGCATAGTCTATTCCCGCTCCGTGCGCATCGCAGGCAATGAAATGGATGACGCGGTGATGCAGTACATGAAGCGGAAGCATAACCTGCTCATCGGCGAACGCACCGCAGAGCAGATCAAGATTCAGATCGGGTCCGCTTACACGCTCGACCGTCCGCTGACCATGGAAGTCAAGGGTCGCAACCTCATCGAAGGCGTGCCCAAGACCGTTGAAATTCACGACGAAGAAGTTCGCGAAGCTCTTTCCGAATGCGTCGCGACCATCGTCAATGCTATTCGCGTGGCGCTGGAACGTACTCCGCCCGAACTGAGCGCTGATATCAGCGACCGCGGCATCGTCCTTACCGGCGGCGGCGCGCTCATCAAGAATCTGGATAAGCGCATCCGCGAAGAAACCGGTCTGCCGGTTTCCATTTCGGACGATCCGCTGGCGTCGGTTGTACTCGGTACCGGCAAGATGCTCAGCGACTTCAAGTTGTTGCGCAGAATCTCTATCGATCAGTAAGTGGCCCTGCCATGGAATCGCTCCTACACCGGTATCGGAACATCACCGTGCTGTTTGTGGCGATCCTCGTTCAAATCGCGGCGGTAGCCTGGCAGGTCCGTCGCGATGACGATGTGCCGCTGCTCCGCATCTGGGCCGTGAGCGCCGTCACGCCGGTGGCCAGCGTTATTGAAGGCCTTCGCTCCGGCACGTTCGGCGTCTTTACCGATTACTTCAGCTTTCGCGGCCAACGCGACGAGAGCCGCACGTTACGCAAGGATCGCGATCGTCTGCGCCTTGAAAACCAGTTACTGAAGAACGAACTGGTGGCCGCTCAGCGGGCAGGCAGTCTGGCCGAGTTTAAAGCGCACACTCCATCCACCATGATCGGCGCGCGCGTGATCGGGTCTACCACGGGGATGGGTACCCGGTCCGTCCTGATTGACCGTGGCAGCCACGATGGCGTGAAGCGCGGTATGGCGGTGGTAACGCCCGATGGCATTGTGGGTCGCGTCCTCGCTGTTTATCCGCTCGCCAGTCTGGTGCTCTCGGTCACCGACGCTGGTTTCGCCGCCTCGGTGGAAACCCAAAAAAATCACACCCGCGGTGTTCTGAAGGGCCTGGGCAGCAGCACATCGAAGATTGACTACGTGCCCGGCGGCCAAAAAGTGGAGAAGGGCGAAGCAATCTACACGTCAGGCGACGATCGCGTCTTTCCCCGCGGCATGCCAGCGGGACGAGTCATCAGCGTGGAAGAAGGTCCCACGTTTCAGGAAATCTTTGTCGAACCGTTCAACGGCGAGGCCGCGCCGGAAGAGGTCTACGTGATCGTAGATCCGGTCCACGAAGAAATACCGCCCGTGCCGGTCGTGGATGCACCGGTCTTCCTTGGGCCTGACGCTCCGCCTTCTGCCTCGCCCTCTTCACAAGCCGCCATCAGCGGTTCGCAGGCCGATCAGATGATGGAACAGTACCGCAAAATCGGTGCCGCGCAGGGGCACGTCTTTGGTGAGGGCAACCCAGGTTCCGCCGCTCCGAATTTCAATCTGAAAGTGGCTGGCGTCAATGCTCCGCTGCCAGTCGGGGCGAGCGGCAATACAATCTCTGCGGCCGGCGCATCGGGCCGTCAATCAGTCGCAGTTGCACGCCCCGCATCCGGTCAGCGTCGGATCGTCCCCTCTGCCGGCCCATCGGGTTTTGTCCGCCGTCTGCCAGGTGCGTCAGGCGCATCGGGGATTCGCACGACAACGGGAGTCCCGCAACTCCGATGAGTTCTCCCCTCAATCGTATTCTGGTGGATGATGCCCGGCAGGTCCGCCGCGCGCGTTATCCCGTATGGGTCTTCATCGTCGTGCCCCTGAGCGCGCTTCTGATCCAGATCTACCTGCCTCTGTTTCAGACGATGCGCTTCGCCTCGAAGATCGACCTGCCGCTGCTCGTCACCATCTATTTCTCGCTCATGCGGCGATCTCAGATTCGTGGTCTCGCCATTGGCATGCTTCTCGGTATTGCGCAGGACTCCTTTTCGCGCTTTTACATCGGCATGTACGGTCTGTGCAAGACGATGGTGGGGTATTTTTCCGCTTCCGTCGGTCTCCAGTTCGATGTGGAACATTCCTTCGTGCGCATCCTTCTGTGTCTGGTGTTCTATCTGTTCCACCAGTTCCTGTACTGGGTGCTGCAACGTGCCGTACTCGGACAGGCTGTGGTATTCGATGTGCCCGGTGAAGCGATCCTGGCTGTCGTCCACGCCCTGATCGGCGTGGCGCTGTTTCACTTCCTGGACAAATTGCGAATTCGCGAGTAACGATAGTCATGCAATTGTCATAATTCGCCGCGGTCAATATCCTCCCGCATGGCGCGAAAATGCGATACTGGCGTATCGCATCGCTGTATTGAAGGATCTTCTGTTGCCGTCCGCGCCCCACTGGATTCCAGTCGTTCTGTTTGCCGTTTCCCTCGCTCTTTGGCGGCGTGCCCGTGAACGCGCCCGCCTGCGCGGTGCCTGGATGTTCCTTGGCCTTTGGGCCGCAATCCGTCTGGTGATGCTGCTCGCCCCGGATTGGCTCCCCGGTGCGACGGTCATAGAGCCTGTATCGCTGGCGCTCGTTGAACTGGCCGCAGTCCTCATAGCCGTCGTCGTTGTTGCCGATGTGATTCTCCGGCAACTTGCGCTGAAGAAATTCATCGTCGAGATTGCTATCGTTGCTGGACACATCATCGTCCTCATCCATCTGCTTTTCGAACTCGGTGTCAACGTCACGGGCATCTTCGCCACTTCTGCCGTGGCCACCGCAGTCCTGGGCCTGGCCCTTCAGGACATGCTGGGAAACGTGGCTGGCGGCATCGCCCTCGAACTCGAAGGCAGCCTGAGTCCCGGCGACTATATCGTTTGTGGCGAGGTCGCCGGCTGGGTGCAACACGTTCGTTTGCGGCACACTGCCGTCAGAACCACGAATAACGGCCTCGTCCTCGTGCCGAACCACCAGTTGACCAGGTCTGCGGTTAATATTTGCCAGCCCGGTTACAGGCAGTTCGTGCCGTTCTCCATGCCTTATCGGGTCAATCAGCAGATCGTGATCAATGAAGTGGAGCGCGCCCTCCGGAATTCACCCATTGAGGGAATTGCTTCCGATCCGGCGCCTCGTTGCGTGATTCGCGAACTGACACCGGGCCATGTCCAGTTTGCCGCCGTCGTCTGGCTCTCAAGCCCGGGGTATGACACGCTGCCGATCTCCGACGTTACTGTGCGAATCTGCTTCGCGCTCAAGCGCGCGGGCTTGCCTGTTTCGGAAATCGTGAGGGCACTCTCCATGACTCCTGGCGATTCCATGATGAACGCCGATCCAGGGGCCGTCGGAATCCTGCGACGCACGCCCATTCTTCGCCTGCTCAAAGACGCCGATCTCCTGGAACTTGCGGGCTTCCTGCGGGAACTCAGCTTCGCTCCAGGCGAACAAATCGTCCGCCAGGGCGATGAAGGCGACTCCATGTACTTCATCGTTTCCGGCGAGGTGGAGATTCGTTTCCGTTCGCCTGATGGCGCCGAACGGCAGGTGGCCGTAATGGCGGGCGGTGACTTCTTCGGCGAGGCGTCGCTTTTGACTGGTGAACCCAGGAGCGCCACCGCGGTGGCGCGAGCGATGGTGGATTGCTACCGGCTCGACAAAGCCGGCCTGCAGCACATTGTGGAAAGCAGGGCCGACCTTGCGGAAGACATGTCTGTAGTGATGGCTCACCGGTTGACGGAACTAGCGGCGTTGCGCGAGACACTGGACAGGGAGACCGCTATGGCACGTGAAATTGAATCGCAGCAGCAGTTGCTGGCGCGGATTCGCCGTTTCTTTGGGATGACGCCGGAAAGCGTGACCTAATAGATCTCGAAATCCGCCGATTGCGCCACAGTATCCGGCCCTGAGGGATGGGCTGCTTTGATTTCCAGTCGATACCCGCCGGGTGGCAATTGCGCCATCTGCAGTGCCGTCGCGAAGGGAACCGAAGGGTTGCCTGGTCGTAGGTAGCCTGCGATACTCACCATGCCGCTATCCTGCTTCAGTTGCCCCGTCTTCTGATCCAGCACACGGATCTGCACCATCAGTCCCACTCCATCGGCGCTCGCCAGCGATGGCTCATAGACTTCGGTGTAAAAATAGACGCGGTCGGAATTTCGAAAACGGTTCGTCGATGCGGGGACGAATTCTTTTCCCCCGGCCCGCAGCGGAGCGCGGCTTTCCAGCACCGGGCCGCTCGCCGCCGGCACCGCATCCACCGAATGTGTCTCCGTGCTGAATGCGATACCCGCAATACCAAAAGTCGCCGGATTCCACGGCCCGATAACGAGTGGCGTTTCAGCTTTCCCCACTGCATTCGGGCCGGCACCAAGGGCCATCTGAAACGAGTAGCTCCCCGCCGCCACAGTGAACTGGTGTTCGTAATGATAAGCGCTCCGGGTAAATTCATCGGCGCGTTGCCGATTCTCCAGATCGATATTGACTGTGTCGGCGAATCGCGCAGCAGTACCCCCGTCGGAGCGTGTCACGGTGCCTACAAAATCAAGCTGGCCGTGCAGTCCGGTCTTGTCCGAATCGAATTTCATTCCGGTTGGTATCAGGTCCAGCGCCAGGTGCACGCTCGCGCGGTTTGAACCCGTGTAAAAATAGGGTGCCTGCATACTGGCCACAATCGCTCCGGCTGTCGTTGCAGCATGCTGCTCCAGTGCCTGGCCCGCGATTCTGCCCGCCACCAGATCCACCTGCCTCTCCGTACAGTATTCGTTTCGCGCTCTGACATTCAGGCTGCGGTTCGACGTCGCCATACGCAGGGTATGGCAGGAGCCTTCCTTTGCCGGCGGCGGCGTGTACGCAATCCGGTAATAGCCGTCCTGCTCGCGGGCGATGCCAGCCAGTTCATTCGGAAGCGCTTCGGAAAGCTGGAAGGACTCGCCTCCCGTGCCGTCCGCTAGTGTCTGGGCGAATGTAACCGCCGGTTGAAGGTCAAGGCTCTGCATGACACCGTTATTGCCTCCGCGCCCACGGCTCGTGTCGCCGAACGTGCCGGTACCCTTGCTGGTAATCACGTAGAGCGCGACATTCGCACGGTTACACGCCACGATTAGCGCTTTGACCGGGGCGGCATCCGGCGTGCCATAGCCCCCAGTAAACAAAATGACGGCCTTGCGCCCGGTCGCAGGGGCCATCGCAGCAGCAATGCCTGACAGGGATTCCGTCAGCAGGGCAAGGCCGTTAGAGTCATTGAACACAAAGGCCCCAGCCTGCACACCGCGTGCCCCGCCGTTCGTGGGAACGGCGACCGCTTGTTTCAGAACTGCCTTCGCCGTCGTGAAGTCCTGACGAACGTGTGAACCCGACGCATCCATGCTGACCACCGCCATGTAACGATCCGGGCTTGCCATCCCGTCAACGAAACCCGCCGCATACTTTTCGATGGCGGCCTGGTCGGCCGGGGCGAGCGAACGAAAGTCGAAATAGAGCACGAAGTGTTTCAGCGATGTCTCGGGATCGCTCACGGACGAAGTCACGCTGTTGATCTTTTGCGTCTTGCCGTCTTCCCAGACAGAAAAATCCTTCGCCGTGAGTTCTCCGTTAAAAACTCCCTTCTTGTCCGTGACAGCCGCGTCCACCAGCACCTCGCGAGCCTCGGCACGGATGACGGTTGGGGCCTGCGCGTGCAGACAGGGCAGCGAAGCCGCGATTCCCCACCACACCAGCGCGTTCTTCACCATGAATGTTTCACCTATCTGACCTCGAAATCCGCCGTGCGCGTCGCGATCTCGGCATCCGTAGTATGACCCGCGCGAATCTCCAGTCGATACGATCCGGGTGCCAGATGCGCCAGTGGCAATGCGGTGGCGAATGGCACTACCGGGTTGCCTGGCTGCACGAACCCCGCCATGCCTGCCATCCCGGTGTCCTGCGGTACCGAGCCGTTACTCAGGTTCAGTATACGGATCTGTCCTGTCAGCGCCGCAGCATTCTTTCCTGGAGGTTCGTATATTTCTGTGTAGAAATAAGCCCGATCCTGTGCGCCGAATCGAGCCACGGCCGCAGGCGCGAAGACTTTCCCACCGGCGACCAGCGAGCCGGAGGGCAAAGGTCCGGATGCCGGTCGTGCTTCCGTGCTGAAAGCAATTCCGCCGATCGCGAAAGCCGCGGAACCCCGGGGTTCGATTACCAGTGGCAATTCCAGCTTTCCCGTGGCAGTCGGTCCCGCGCCGATTGTGAGCCTGAAAGTGAACGTCCCCGCCGCAACGGTGAATGGATGCTCATAATGCCATGTGTCGCGGGTGAACGCGTCAGCGTGTTGCCGGTCGTCCTTATCAATGTGAACGGTATCGGCGAACCTCGCAGCTTCCGTACCATCCGGTCGTGAGGCAATGCCTACAACTTCGATCTGTCCGTGCAGGCCCGTCGCGTCCTGACGGAATGCCATTCCGTCAGGCACCACGTCCAAAGTCAAATGTACGCTGGCTCGGTTGTTCCCCGTATAAAACCACGGCAATTGCGCTGTGGGCTTCAGCGTCAGCGTTCCTTCGAGATCCGCGCGCGCCTCCAGCGCCTTCCCTTCCACTTTGCCTGCGACCATATCCAGGGCGGTAGGTGGCCCGTTCCCGTAATATCCGGACCGGTAAAACAGTTCCAGTCCAGGGCGATCCACGTGAACTTTCAGGGCGTGAAAACGGTTGTCGCTCTCGTCCTCTGGCAAATGAAATCGCAGCGTGTAGGTGGCCCGCGAGGCCGCAATGCCTTCCGCCAGCGCGACGTCCAGATCGTTGCGGCCGAAATACGTCTTCCCGCCTGTGGCTTCCGAGATCTGCCGCATGGTCCCGACAGTTCCCGTAACCTGATTGGACGCTCGGTAGAGGCCCCGCGTGTCCACGGTGTTCACCGCAACATTGGCCTTATTCAACGCGGCTTCGGTCTTATCCCAACCGATCTGGAGCCCGAGTTCCCTCACAATATCCGGAGGGAAGGCATTGGTCATCCAGAAAACGCTTTTCCGTCCGGGCACGGGAGCCAGTTGCGTTGCCAGTTCCTCCAGCGCGGCCCTGGCCTGATCGGAGTTCTCCCGCCACATCACGTACATTTCATCGCGGTTGCCGGGAGGAACGTTGAATGGCGGAATCGGCTGATCCACGTTGAAATGAACTCCCGGGGCACTTCGCATTCCCGTCGGCCACAAGCTGTCCAGGCTGCGCTTGAGAAGTTCGTGATCCGTCGTATAGTCCTGTACCAGGACCAGGCCCTTTCGCCGGACAATCACGTACAGCGCGATACGCTCGTCCGGATCCACTTTACCCAAAAGATCGATCACGCTGCGTCGCGCACCAACGGCATCTTCGAAAAAACTGTTGGCTTCATCCAGCACAATCGCCGTCGAATGACCGACGGCGGGAGGCCGGATATTCGGCCGCGTCTCTTGTGCCTGAGTCCTTCCCCCGCCATTCGGCAGGCGCAGCGTACCTGGCTGTGCGGAAATTGCCGGGTACTCATGAGTCAGAGTGACATCGTCGATGATCCGCGGCTTGCCGTCGTCAGTAATCGTGAAATCGCTCTTCTGCAGATCGCGCACCACGGCACCCTTGCTGTCGGTGACCGTCAGCTCCACCAGAACCTCTCTGGTCTGTGCCTTGATGACCACAGGGCTGTTGGTTTGTGCCCTTGCCGTGAGCGCACAAGCCAACAGCGCGAACGCCGGGGCCGCGAAGATCCTGCGGCCAGTTACCACGGAATATCCACCCCGGTGCTTTGCTCGGCCATGGAAGATCCTTCGGAATCCCGCACTACCAGTCGCACCAGATACTTGCCCGGCTTCACAGTGAAGTCCGTTGAATTCTCAATGCCGGACCGAAGCCACGCGCTCAGCGTTTCATCCTTCAGCCGCATCTCGATCGTCTTCTGGTACGCCGAGACAAAGTTTCCATTCTGATCGAACAAGCCGACCACCAGCGTCAGATCGTCGCGGTTCCGTCCGTCCTCCTTGCGGAACGGCAGTTTTGTCGCATCCACACGCGCGTTCACCGTGAGCGTGGCGTCATCACCGTCCTTGAAGAACTGCGTTTGCAGTCGCACCGGCAGCCCCATCAGCTCCTGATTGGAGAAGAACGCCTCCTGAATCTGCTGTTTCATCTGATCCTCGGGATTCTCCGTATACCCGTCCGCAAAGTAACTGGTGCGCGCCTGCAACGTCAGGCCACGGCCGTTGACCAGACTGACTTTCAACTGGTGCCGCTTGCCATCGAATTTGATATTGGTCGGAGAGAACGCGAGCAGATACACAGACTCCGGGGCCGCGTCCACGCGTTCCATGGCACCGTCCAAATCGTTGTTCCCATGGACATAGACCCCGCCAGTGCCGGAACTGACCTCATCCATAAAGGCTTCCAGTTCCTGCTCCTGCGCCATCAGTTGCAGCTTCGACGCCACTGGACGGACGCTGCCACCAGCCACCATCGTCCCGCTGGTCGTCACGCCACGTGGGTCGATGGCGCTGATCACAACCTTCGCCCGGATGGCGTCCGCCAGTACTCCGGTGAGCTGCTTTTGAAACCGGGTGGGCACGTAAAGCCCTGGCGACGCCAAAAGGATCGCCCGTTGTCCCGGCATGGCCGCCATCTTCGCCACCAGGCCCGTCAGAGCGCGGAAATATCCCAGAGCGTCGGGGTCCCCATACTTCTGAAGGAGCCCCGAAGCCTGGGATTGAACGATCGGGTCGTCCATGCATCCCGTCTTGATCTCGGGGCGATTCGCCACAAAGTCCGCCAGATAGGGTGAGAGAGGGCAGGGTTGCAGCTTGGAATCCATCACGCTGTCATAAAAAGTCTGCCGATTGATCGGCCGGATCCCCGCTAATGTGTTCCGCAACTGCTCCCGGTCGCTGGTGAATTCCAGAGTATGGTTCCCGGAAGTTGTGTAGATCGCCATCCGCTCATTCGGTCGCAAACTACCGATGAAATGCAGTCCGGCGTTGCGTCCTGACAGGAAATCCCGCAGCTCGGCGCTGACGTCGTCCAGCAGCAGTGCCACAAACCGATCAGGAGGCGTGCCGGACACGCCGCCCTCGGCGGTGACCGGAGTTGCACCGGATGCGCGCACCGGTGCCGAAGCCTTCACCTGCACACTAGCGCTGGTTTCAAACTTCTCCACCGAGAATCGCGATATCGTTTGTGGCTTGCCTTCGTCGAACAGCCGGAAATCGTCAGCGGTGAGATTCCCCACCGCATGGCCGCCCGCATCCCGCACCACCACCGGCACCTGAACCAGATTGCTCGCCGATTTGAAAACGGCAGTTGCGGCGCTGGCCACCACCTCCTGTCCCGCCGCGCCCTGGGGTTGCTGTTCCCCTGCACACAGCGCGACGGCAATTAGACACAGGCAGCCGATTCGATAGGTATGTCGTGCGGACATGTTGGACCCCGCTTTCTCAGACGCCACCATCGCGTCGGCGGTTACGGCCCGCCAGAATCAGAATATCCCAGTTTGCACTCAAAAGTGTCAGCTTACGGCAACGTCTCAACCGCACGCTCCAACGCGTCCAGTTGCCCAGCGAAAAAGTGGTCGCCCGCTTCGATAAACTGCAGGCTCTTTGGTTCGGAAAACCCCTCGAATGCTTTCTCCACTTCCGCCTTCGGTCCGTACTCGTCCACCGTACTGTTGATGAAATGCTTCGGCAGCCTGCAGGCGTCCAGATAATCGAAGTGACCGATCCTGGTGGGAAACCCGACCGCAATCACCCGCCGGGGTCGCGGCTCCATCAACGTGCATCCCAAACGCAGCGCGATACGAGACCCAAATGAAAAACCAGCCAGTGAATAAGGCAGATCCGGATAGCGCTCACTCAAAAACCCGAGCGCCACACGGGCATCTTCCACCTCTCCCTGCCCGCCATCGTGTACGCCTTCACTCAGGTTCACCCCGCGAAAATTAAACCGCAGGACCACACTGCCTGTGCGCCGAAGCCCCCGCGCCAAACGATAAACCACCTTGTTGTGCATGGTGCCGCCGAACAGCGGATGCGGATGACAAACCAGGCACGCTTCGCTCGGTTCGCCCTCTTCCGGTTCTTCCAGCAGCGATTCCAGCCGCCCGGCCGGTCCCGCTATGAAATGAGACTCAATACGGCGCGGCATGTTTCAGGTTAATGCCCTGCGTACTAATTGGTCCGGAAATTCGTGAACTGAATCTCGATCCCGAAATCCGCGCCCCGCAGCAGTGCCATCGCCTGCTGGAGCGTATCGCGATCCTTGCCCGCAATGCGCACGACTTCGCCCTGGATCGAAGCCTGCACCTTCAGCTTGCTGTCCTTGATCTTCTTCACCACGTCTTTGGCCTTCTCAATAGGGATGCCAACCTGCATCGTCACTTCCTGTTTTACGGAAGATCCCGTAGCCGATTGCACCACGCCATACGTGAAATTCTTCAGCGGCACGCCGCGCTTGACAAGCTTGCTCTGCAGGATTTCCGTCACTGCCTTCAGCTTGAAATCGTCTGCGCTGGTGAGAATAATCTTCTTATCTTTCTCCACCAGTTCAATGTTGGATTTGGAGTCTTTCAGGTCGTAACGGGTGATGATTTCTTTCATCGCCTGCTGGATGGCGTTATTCACTTCCGGCATTACGATCTCGGAGGCGACGTCGAAGCTGTTATCGGGCATTTCAGCTATTTATCATAAACGACGACATACCATCGAAGAATGCCCGCAGCACGGCATCGGCCTCCGGCGGGAGCTTTGTTTCATCGAGCGCGTTCGCCATAAGCTGCATCCAGCGGTCCCGTGCGGCCTGATTGATCTGGAATGGCAGGTGCCGCATCCGCAGCCGGGGATGGCCCCGCTCCTCAATGTAAGTCGGCGGGCCACCGAATCGCCCGATCAGGAAAAGCCGCATTCTCCTTTCCGCTCCAGCCAGATCTTCCGCCGGATACATCGGGCCCAGGATACTGTCTCCGGGCACCTGACGATAAAAGGCCGCTACCAGCCGCCAAAAGCCGTTTTCACCGATTGCCTCGTAAACCTGTTCTTCCAGCACCGTTACCTGATCTCCCCATTCCAGCCCATAAGCTTGACAGTATCGCACCGGCTGATGATTCCATACCGGGCGCGATAATAGAACCAACTCCCGATGGAATTCGCGCAACATCTCAAAGCACAGGTAGACATCGTCAACGTCGTCTCCGAATACGTGCGCCTGCGCCGCATCGGCAATCGCCTGACCGGCCTCTGCCCCTTCCATAACGAAAAGACTCCATCCTTCTCCATCCGCGCCGATCACCAGTTCTTCCGCTGTTTTGGCTGTGACGCCAAAGGCGACGTCCTGAACTTCGTCATGATGATCGAGGGCATCACCTTCTGGGAGGCCCTGAAGAAACTGGCCGAGCAGAACGGCATTCCGCTCCCCAAGCAATCTCTTGCCAGCGACGACACCACCAAACTCCGCGCCGCGCTCTACGAAATGCACGAAATCGCGGCCGACCACTTCCGCGAAAACCTCTTCGGCAACGCTGGTGCCTCCACCCGTGCGTACCTAAAGCAGCGCGGCGTAACCGAAGAATCCGTCCACCAGTTCGGCATCGGTCTCGCGGATTCCGGCGCGCGCCTGCAACGCCTGCTCGAAGCCCGCCGCTTCTCGAAGGAACAGATGGAGGCCTCCGGCCTGGTGGGACGCCGCGAAGATGGCTCGCTTTACGACCGATTTCGCAAACGCCTGATGTTCCCCATCCACAGCGAGACAGGCAAGATCATCGGCTTCGGCGGCCGCGCGCTCGATCCCGACGAAGCGGCGAAGTACATGAACTCGCCCGAAACCGAGATCTACAAGAAATCCCAGATCCTCTTCAACCTGAACCGGGCGAAGAAGACCGCCATGCAGACCGACCGCATCGTTCTTGTGGAAGGTTATATGGACGTGATCGGTGCCACCCAGGCGGGTGTCGTGGAAGCTGTCGCCACCTGCGGGACTGCCCTCACGACCCAGCAGATCCGTGCCATGAAGCGTCACAGCCAGAATCTGCATCTCAATTTCGATCCGGATTCGGCAGGCACCAAAGCGGCGGCGCGTTCCATCGATTTGCTGCTCGAAGAGAGCATGCGCGTTCGTGTCGTGGAACTGGAAGGTGGACTCGATCCCGACGAATTCTGCAAGGAACATGGCGCCGAAACTTATCGGGCCCGCGTGGATAACGCGAAGTCTTATTTCTACTGGCTGGCCGACCGCGCCCGCGGAAAATTCAATATGCGCGATCCTCTGGGCCGCACGGATGCCTTTCAGTCTCTGCTTCCCGCGATCCAGGGTCTCGGCACCGAGATTGAACGTTACACCGTAGCCAACGACCTCGCAGGTTATCTCGGGGTGGAAGCCGGTCTGGTCCTCCAGCATTTCAAGAAGATGGCGGCGGATCGCGTCGAGCGCCGTCCTCTGCCAAGGGCGGAATTAACGGCACATTCCACCGACCGTATCCTGCTGCCGCTTTTGCTCCAGAATGACGACGCCCGTCCGCAACTGGTGGCGGCGCTTCGCGATATGACCGCGCCCCGCATGGGCGCAACCGGCCCGCTCTACGTGACGATAATGGCCATGCACGAAGCCGGCGAGTCCATCAGCTTTGTGACGGTGCACGAGCGCCTTCCGGAAGGGCTTCGAAAACTTCTCGAAGATATAGTCCTGAAGGACGATATAACAGTTGCCACCCTGGAAGATGGCTTAGCCTGCATAGAGGCCTGGCGGCGGGAGAGTCAGGGCGAGGCGGAACGCGATCTCAAAGCGCAGATTCGCCAGGCGGAGCGGGAAGGGCGGTTTGACGATGCTCTGCGCCTGATGACATTGTTGAAGAAAGGGTAAGAGCCCGAAAACTCAGCTTCCTCTGCAACGTTTGGTCGGTGTCCGGCCACTCTGCATTTGTGTGGTGTTCAATTGGCGCGGTCTTCGTCGTCTTCCGGCAGGCAAAATGTCATGCCGCAAAATCGTTGTACAATGGAGCGAGAAACGGCAGGAGTTGATTCCGGTTGAGTGGCGTGCTGCCCCGTTTGGCCGCATGATTCGATCCGAATTTGTCGGGCGCTCGGGCCGCGGGCGTTTCAATTGGAAATTTTCTCTTGCCTGGTAACATGCAATGCCGGACCAATGCTTCGCCGGGCCGTCGGTAAGGCACTTTCGATAGGGGCACTTAAGGATGGGGGGCAATCAGTGGCGGAAGACAAGTTCGAGGCCGTCGACGCGCTTGCTCTCGTGAGCAGGGAAGCCGGTCTTGGCCTTTACGACGACGGTCACGACATTCTGCCTCAGGATGCCGACGAAGTAACGGAAAGCGCGCTTGCTGTGGATGGTGCGCTGGACGACAAGGGCGCTGACCGTCAGAACGACGACGGGGAGGACGTCCTCGATGTAGACCCTCTCGACAAGACACACGATCCGGTTCGCCTCTATCTGCGCGAGATGGGTTCAGTCAAGCTCCTGAATCGCGAAGGCGAGATTGGTATTGCGCGTCGTATTGAGCGCGGCCAGAAGAAGGTCCGGCGAATTCTGTCGCGTTGCCCCGTGGTGATTCAGGAACTTGTACACATGGGCTCTGAGATTCAGGCCGGTACCCTCGATGCCCGCGCGATTCTCCTGATCAATGATCCTGACCTGAATGTGGTTGACGAGGACGATGAACTGGAACGTGTGCAGGACCCCGGCACCATCGATGCGATGGCGGTCGACTGCGAGAAGCTGGCCGTGATGCGACGGAAGTTCCTGCAGTTACGTGAGAAACTCGTGGCCGTTCCGCGGCAGAGCAAACCGAAGCAGAATCGGCACCTGCGATGGGAACTGGCGCGCCTTGCCGTCGGGATCTCCCGCATTGCCTGCGCTTTGCCCCTGCAACACGCGGCGGTGAAGAGTCTGATTGCCTGTCTGCGTCGCGCTGTCGACGAAGTTCGCCCGCTCGAACAGCAGGTTGCCCGGAATCATCGCGCCATTGAGGCCGCTGAGAACCAGCCCTTGACGTTAACGGAGTCCAGCGAGCACAGGGCTGCTGAAGCCTCAACTCATAAGACGGATAAACTCCGTGAACTGCGTCGCGAACAACGGCAGCTGGCCGAGGCCATGAAGCAACTGGAAGACAGGTTCGGTGCTCCCGCCACGGAAATGCGTCGGGCCATGGAACAGGTTCATCGCGCGGACCACGACGCCGATTGCGCCCGCCAGGAGCTGATTGAGGCTAATCTCCGCCTGGTTGTCAGCATCGCAAAACGTTATAACAACCGGGGGCTTCACTTTCTCGACCTGATTCAGGAAGGCAACATCGGTCTGATGAAGGCCGTGGAGAAATTCGAATACCGCCGCGGCTATAAGTTTTCCACCTATGCCACCTGGTGGGTCCGCCAGGCGATTACCCGCGCCATTGCCGATCAGGCCCGCACCATCCGCATTCCGGTGCACATGATCGAAACCATCAACAAGCTGATTCGAACCTCGCGCGCTATGGTGCAGGAATTGGGCAGGGAACCGACGAACGAAGAACTGGGGGAGCGTATGGGCATGCCTGTCCAGAAAATCCGTAAGGTGATGCGAATCGCTCAGGAACCTGTCTCGCTCGAAACTCCCGTTGGCGAGGAAGACGAGTCACATCTGGGGGATTTCATCGTGGATGCCGCGCACCTTTCGCCCGCCGAGCAGATGGTGAACGTCAACCTCCATGATCAGACGGCGGAAGTCCTCAAGAGCCTCTCGCCACGCGAGGAAAAGATCATTCGCATGCGCTTCGGTCTCGAAGACGGCAGCGAACACACCCTTGAGGAAGTAGGCAGCAGCTTTGCCGTGAGGCGCGAAAGAATCCGGCAGATTGAAGCCAAGGCCCTCAGGAAGCTTCGGCACCCCAGCCGCAGCTACAGGCTCAAGACGTTCGTCGAAGAAGCTTAATCACGCTTCCGCGTCTTCACTTCACCTTCGATTTCGCCGCCAGCACCTTCACTTCCGCCGGTAAATCGAACCTGCCGGCAGGTATGCTCGCCCTGTAAGTTACTTTCTCAATGTGGATCGCCATCGTCTGCCCCATGGCCGCCTGCGTCATCAGAAAAGGGGTCTGCACCCCGTCAACCGTGCGGTAGTCGGAGAGCAGCATCTCCACGGGGATGTTCCCCATCGCGGTCGGCAGCGTCTGCGTCATCTTCGAAATGAGTCCCGAATCCCGGTCGAAATAGAAGTACTCCGCCGTTCCGCTCGTCGGCGTCATTTCCACCTTCCACGCGGGCTTACCGCCCACTTCTTCTGATCCGAGCGTAACGGCCGACTTGTAGAATTCCTTCCAGTCCGTGAGTACAGAAATGCGCGAAGCCCGTTTCACCGCTTCGCGCTCCTCTCCATCCTTGATTCGTGGCCCTTGCAGGACATTCGACTCCCAAGCCACCTCGCCATCAAATCCCTCTTCGATCTTCCCAAGACCGGGCAGTTCCATGACAGTGTAAGCCTTCGGTCCCTGTTGATACATCTGAAATGACCCTGCCAGGTTCCTGCCGACCACCTCCACTGTGCCCGTCATCACCGCGTTCTGCGCGTCCCCGAGGGACTTCACGCCCCCTTCCCTGTCGATGCTTCGCTGGATCAGACTCTCGCCGGAAGGCGGATCTGCCGCGAATGTGAGGGAGGCCAGTCCCAGGGACACCGTGGCGAGAGCGAGGGCGATCTTCATGAATTCAGGGTAACGCCGGGCTTCATCCCGGACCACCTCGGGTCCGGACGGGGAGTCGCAATTATTGGGGCACGGCCTGGAACTAAATCCCGGTCGTCCGCAATACCCTACAGAGTACCCAAGGGCCGCCGAGCATTTCCGTAATACCCTTACAACCCTCATGGCATCGGCGGCCCGTCCCTCTTTCTCAACTAAGGTCCTTATTTCTTAAGAACATCGTTGACTCGGTCATTGTCCGGAATCACATGGTCCGGATCAAGTGTAATCGTCACCACCGGTTGCGTGCTGTCCAGCGTGAACGCATAAGTTCCTTTGTTCAGCCATGTCTCCGCAGGAAGTCTTACCCGCGTAGTAGAACTGTCTCCAAACGTCACCTGCACCGTATTTGGCAATACCAGTTGCCCCAGATTCGCAATCGTAATTGTGACGCCCTGTTTGAAGTCTCCTTTCACGTATTGCGCGTCCTTCACCGCCATGTCCAGCGTCCAGTTATTCAGGAACCACCCGCGCCAGAAGTAAGCCAGATCCTCGCCACCTTCGCTCTCCATTTCGCGGAAGAAGTCTGAGGGCGAAGGGTGTTTGAAGGCCCAGTCCTGTATGTACTTGCGGAAAGCCCAGTCGAACCGTTCCGGGCCCAGAATCTGCTCTCGCAGAAGTGTCAGCCCATACGCAGCTTTGAAATAGCTGACGGGATGAGTCAAGGCACCAGTGAAACCATCGGCCCGGGTCAGAATGCTCGGAGCCGCGGCGTTGTTCAGAACTTTGAGAATAGTATCCGCGGGTTCACCCCCGGCTGAGTACTCCGAATCGCGCTTGGGTCCGAACTTGCCGCCTTCAAACTCATCGGATTCGAAGATATCAATGAACGTATTAAACCCCTCGTCCATAAATGCGTTGCGCCGTTCGTTAGAGCCAACAATCATCGGAAACCATGTGTGCCCAATCTCATGCGCGCTGATCCAGAACAACTGCTTACCCTTGTCCGGAATGCCATCGAACACAATCCCCGGATATTCCATTCCGGTGGAGAATCCCGCTACATTGATCGCCGCCGGATAAGGGTAGGGAAACCACTTCTTCGAGAACTGTTCCACGGCGTGTTTCATGACGGCTGTCGATTGCCCCCACGCCTCCTCCCCTGCACTTTCCGGCGGGTAGGCGGACATCGCCAATGACGTCTTGCCATCGGGCAGATTGATCCGCGCGGCATCGATCACGAAAGCGCTCGATGCGCTGAAAGCCACGTCCCGGGTATTGTCCATATGGAAATGCCACGTCAGCGTGCCCGAAGCCTTCGGCCGGCTGGCGGGGGAATCCACCTCCTCCGGCGTCCGGATCATTACGGTCTTGTCGCTGGCCCGCGCCTGCGCCAAACGGTCGATTTGCGCCTTCGTCAGCACGTCCTGCGGGTTCTTCAATTCGCCGGAACCGACCAGCATCATGTTCGCAGGCGCAGTCACAAAGTAGTCGAAATGACCGTATTCCAGATAGAATTCCGAGCCGATGAACGGCTCGGTATCCCAGCCCCGAAGATCGTCATAAACGGCCATGCGCGGATACCACTGCGCCATGTCGTAAATCTCCGCCTTCTTCGACATTCCCCATGATGTGCGGTTACCCCAGGTGCCCGGAATTGCGTAGTGGTATGCGATGTGCAGCTTGACCTGCCCTTTGGCCTTTAGTGGTTGCGCCAGTCGTAATTGCACGCGCGTGTCGGAGACCACGTAGTCGACTTTTGCCGTCCTTCCTCCCGTCGTTTCCACTTCCACCGAATCGAAGACCATGCCTTCCGTGAATTGCGTTCTTCCGCGTCCTCCGGCCGCGTTGGCTCGGGCGTCCTTGCGATAGGAGTTCTGCTCCACCTGCATCCAAAGGCTGGGCAGCGGGGTGGGGCTGTTGTTGGTGTAAGTCAGTACTTCGGTCGCGCTCAGTTGCTTGCCAGTCGTGTCCAGATTGGCATGAATCTCATAGTCGGCCGTGTTCTGCCAGTAGTCCGGCCCCGGCGCGCCGTTGCCTGCGCGGTAGCTGTTGACCGGGTCGGGAAGCGTCAAAGGGGCGAAAGTTTTGTTTGGATCGTAGGCCGTCTGTGCCGTGGGCGTCTGGGCGATGGCAATGCCGCAGTACAACGCAGCCGTGAGATGCCGAAGGAATACGTGGCGGAAATTCATGAAGTGCCTCATTTCGCAGGAGAGTTTTAACGCAGGGCGAAGTGGATGCGCGGGGGACATGCGCCGCGGAAGAGCGGGGACCAATGCACCATGGCAATGTCCTTCTTCCACATACTACAACAGGTGCGCCTTATCGCGAGACCGCTTCAGGCAGTCGCAGGTCCAGCTTCACAACCTCTGTCTGCAGTGTGTATTTTGCGATCCGGATATGCACCCGCCCACCCGGTCTGGTCACTTCGATATCGCTCGCGTGTACCGGAAGGCTCAGTTCGTCCGCCTTCCGCAGAATTGCATTCGTCAAAGCTGTGTCGGAAAGTGCCGTCGAATCCGAACCTGCCGCCAGATCCCGCATGTAGCGGTCCAGACGAAAATTGTCCATATAGGCGAACCCCGCGATGACCAGCAGCGTGAGCAGGGTTCCGAGTATTGCTATGCCGCCCAACAAACGCCAAAGCGGCAGCCGGGGCGCAGCCTCCGCCACAGGAGCAGTCACGGGCGATGGTCCGTTTCGCTGTTGTCGCCAGCCTTTGTCTCCGCGAAAAGCTCGTCCCAGATACTGCCCTGTTCCGTCCACGCAGGCGACACCGGACCGGAGATCTGCACTTCATCCACGTTCAGCTTGCCATGCCCATAAGGGCAGATGTATTCAATCTGCGGGCGGCCCAGCTGGAGCATATAACCCCACGAACCTGTTTCAATCGGCATTCGAAGGCGGCGCAGACACGTTCGGCACCTGTACCGCTGGTCCCACACCGCCAGATAGAACAATCCGTAGGCGAACAGGAACCAGACACCGACCAGCGTGGTGTACACCAGATCGAACGGGAATTGGTAATAGTTGATGAACTGCAGCAGCGGGGTGTACGGTAGCCAGAAAAGGTTCAGGAACCACAGACTGCCGGTCGCGCCTGCGGCAGCAGCCGCCAGCTTCAGCAGCAGGTAGCCCCAGTAGTACACGTGAGACTTCACCGCAGGGAACGCGTCTCGCATGGAAAGTGCCCTCTCTTACCAATATACGGCAGAACGGTGCCTGCGGATTAGAGTTTGTGGAACTCAGCGGGCTAAACTGAACCAAGTGCGCTTTGAATGCCAATCCGGTTGCACGAAGTGCTGCGACCAGCAGGGTTTTGTCTACCTCACGGAAGAGGATGTGACTCGCATTGCCACCCATCTCGGTCTCTCGCAGCCGGTCTTTGAAAAGCGTTACCTGTACCGTACAAAACATCTTCGCCGCCTTCGCATCCCGCGTAAGGTGCAATGCATCTTTCTGAAGCCGGACGGTTGCTCCATTCACACCGTGAAACCCCTCCAGTGCAGCACGTTTCCTTTCTGGCCGGAACTGGTCGACGATAAGAGCGAATGGCGGAAGACCGGAAAGTGGTGCCCCGGCATCGGCAAGGGGCCCCTCGTAAACATAGAAGAGGCACAGGCCATCGCCCAGACAATGCGTGACGCCAATCCTCTGGATCAATAGTTCATGAACCAATTTCGCAGAGTCGTCGGAATTGGCTGGGTCCTGCTCATCGCAGTGGCCGCGGTTTACGCGCGCATGAAATCCGTGCCTGTTGCGGTGGCGTTGCCGCTGGTCGTGGCATTCCTCGTTGAATTTCCGTTCTACCTTCTTCCCGGTTTTGCCGCCGCCCGCGAAGTACTGCTTTCCGGGGGTAAAGCAAAAGCTGCGGCTTTTCTGTCCGTCAGCGCCGTCGCCCCGTGGCTGGTCTACGCCGTCGGTACCCGGCACTTCAATCTTCCGGCCCTGGCGGTAATGTGCTGTATCGCCATCGTCCTCTGCTTCTGGTATGTGGCATTCCCGGCCGGCGCCGCTGCTGACCTCATTTATCTGGGCCTGTTCGCCGTGATCGTCCTGGCGAAGGTGTTCGCGAAGGTCTTCCCGGCACCCATCCCGAAGCTCGACGTTTCCGTCCTCGGCCACGTTATGCTAATCCGCGTCCTGGCATTCTCCTTCATGGCGATCCGGGGCAACGCCGGAGCTGACTACCGCTTCTGGCCCGCGAAGCGCGAATGGCTACTCGGCCTGCAGTGGTTTGCCATCCTCATGCCTGCCGTGGTGGCCGCTTACTGGGGCCTCGGCCTCATGACCCTGCGTGCGCACCCGCTGAATATCTTCCTCGTGATCGGCACGTTTTTCGGAATTCTCTGGGTCACGGCGATCTCCGAAGAGTTCATCTTTCGCGGTCTGTTGCAGCCCTGGCTGGAACGCTGGACCTCAAGCCCGGTCATCGGTCTGATTGTCACGGCGTTGCTGTTCGGAAGCGTACATCTCGGTTTCCACGGCCCGTTTCCGAACTGGCGGTTCTCCACGGTAGCCGCCGTCCTGGGCTTGTTCCTCGGCATGGCACGACGCAAAACCGGTGGAATTCAGGCCGGTATGGTCGCCCATGCGCTGGTGGTCGCGGTGTGGAAGATGTTCCTGGTGTGACTCGCCAAGGAAATATTCAGTTAAGAGAGAACGATTGGCCGGAGCTCCTTGTGGGAGACGGTAAGGTGTCAAGCTCTGCGCCGGACTATGGCACGGAGGCCCGGGGATCTGCGTCGGACGAAGACACTTCGGGCTCTTGACGCAGTCAGGGTAGCGATCCGGACCATTTTTCAGGCGGCTTTTGGCAGATCCTGAGGCGGATCGGCCGGGGTCTGGGCCGAATTCAGTCCGCAACAGCGTTTAAACTTGAGGCCGGAGCCGCATTTGCAGCGGGAATTTCGCGACGGTTGGGTCTGCTTTGTCAGATGAGATTCGGCGAAGGTGGAAGGGAAGCAGCCGGGGGGAATGGCAACGGCGTGGGCGAATTCGGCTTCCAGAACCTGACAGGCAATATCGCTCTGATTTTTTTCGTACCGAATTTTTCCAATGAGTTGTTCATCGAGAGCCTTCATGACAAGACGCCAGTCCATGAGGCCGTAGGAGGAGAGGTCGGTACCCGCCGGGTTGCATTCGTTCTGGATGTGGCGCTCGGTCTGGAGTTTTCGCAGTTCGGTGGTGCAGCGCTGCAGGAGACGGAGGCATTGGGCGCGGGCGCGATCGACAGAGGCCTGGCGTTTTTCGGTGGCCTCGCAGTCCATGGGGTCGGGCAGTTCGATGCCGGTATGCGAATCGGTCGCGGTATCGGAGAGGAAGGTGGCCTCGACGGTGCCGCAGCGGCGAAGGCGCCACATCGCGCGGCGGATTTCATCGACGTATTGTTCTTCGATGAGGCCTTCGGGCACCAGTCTGAGGCGCAGGGATTCACCCATTTCGCGGTAGATGGATTCCTCGCCGGGACGAATGACGTCGCGGTCGGCGAAGAGGCCGTGTTGGATGCCGTTGCGGGCGCAGGTGGCGCGACCTTCGGGTGAGGTTGGTCCGGTGGAGTGTTGGGCATTAGCCTTGTTGGCGGCTTGCCTGGCTGCTGAGGACATAGTTTTGGATGGATCCTTTCTTCCGATTTGAGGATAGCTGCGTGGTCAAGGGGTTTTTGGGGGTGGAGGGGGAGATTTGTTGAAAACAGGGGAAATAGAGTTTGAAAATCGACGTGACCCACTTGCAGAACTCCCGCTAATGGGGCTTGACAGAAGTAGTTTTATGTGCCGGAGAGGCATATGAAGCGGTCCCGCGTACATTACGACAGAGCCAACCCTTCGTGGGCCGTTTTTCGGGCGACGACAGACACG
>CAIQWJ010000031.1 GCA_903875575.1 uncultured Acidobacteriia bacterium
CTTCCGCAGTACTACCAATCGGTCTCTGTCCTGCTGGGTCATAGGGAGAACTCCTTGTTCTTTCACCTCCCCAGCCTGACTTCGTCAAGAGGACATTTCTATCTGGCACTAATAGGACATTCTCACGTGGCGTTGACACCCAAACCGGGCGGCGTGGCCACTCCCTGTCGATCTGCTATCCTGATTGTTTCTAAGCGCCCGGTGTCACACGACATGTGTGTCCGCCGCGCGCATATGGGGTTCTCTCAAACATGTCAGGTCACTCAAAATGGGCAACCATCAAGCACAAGAAGGCTGCCACCGATGCAAAACGCGGAAAAATCTTCACGCGTCTGATTAAGGAAATCATGATTGCCGCCCGCAATGGCGGCGATCCCGACGGCAACCCCCGTCTCCGTACGGCGATTCTCGCGGCGAAAGGCGTCTCCATGCCTTCCACCAACATCAAGAACGCCATCATGCGCGGCACCGGGGAACTCGAAGGCGGCCAGATTGACGAAGTCATGTTCGAGGGCTACGGCCCCGGCGGCGCGGCCGTCCTGGTCATGGTCGCGACCGACAACCGGAATCGCACTGTCAGTGAAATTCGCCACGCCTTTTCCAAACAGGGCGGCAATCTCGGCGAACAGGGCAGCGTTGCCTGGATGTTCGAGCGTCGCAGCCAGATCGTCGTGGAAAAAGACAAGATCGGTGAAGACGAGATCATGAGCCTCGCGCTCGATGCCGGCGCTGAAGATATCAAGGACGGAGGCGATTCCTGGGAAGTTCTGTCGGACCCCAACAGCCATGACGCCGTGCTCGCCGCCATCCAGAAGGCCGGCCTCGAAACCGTCGCCTCTGAAGTCGGCATGATCCCGAAGAATCTGGTGGAACTCGAAGGCAAGAACGCCGCCGGCATGGTCCGGCTACTCGACGCCCTGGAAGACCAGGACGACGTGCAGAATGTCTACTCGAACTTCGATTCCAGCGAAGAAGACGTCGAAGGCTAAGCAGCGGAACTCCGGGCCCTGTCCCGGCCAGGCACGAACGGAACGGGATCGTAAACATGCGCGTATTCGGAATTGACTGCGGCACGGAACGAACCGGCTATGGCGTGATCGAAAGCGACGGACGAGTGCATTCTCTCGTAGCAGCCGGCTGCATTACGTCCTCTCCGCGCGATCCCCTGGCGCTTCGCCTCAAACACATCGCCGCCGAACTGCGCCTTCTGCTCGCGGAACACCACCCGGATTCAGCGGCCATCGAAGAGGTCTTCTTTGCCGTGAATGCCAAAAGCGCGCTGAAACTCTCCCACGTCCGCGGTGTCGCCATGCTGGTTGTGGCGGAGGCGCTCGTAACCGTGGCCGAGTACTCTCCCCTCGAAGTCAAGAAGAGCGTGGTCGGGTATGGTCGCGCCGAAAAATCCCAGGTGCAGCAGATGGTGGCTTCCCTGCTCCGCCTTCCCTCGCCGATAGCCTCGGAAGATGCGAGCGACGCTGTCGCCATCGCCATCTGCCACGCCACCCACGCTTTCATGGATGCCATGACCAGGGCCGCTTCGCGCACGGTGGTGCACGCATGAGACGCAGGAACCTGTTGACGATTCTGGCCGCACTGTCGTGGGTCGCCCTGGCCCACGCTTCAGACCCGCGCCTTGTCTTCACCAAGAGTTTCCCCGGCAGTACTCCCGCCTACGTCGAGATCACCGTCGAAAAGACCGGCACCGCCGTCTACAAAGAAGCGACGGACGACAACAATCCCATCACCGTCCACCTGGAACCGGCCGACAGCGCCGTCATGTTTGACCTTGCCGAAAAACTCGATCACTTTACCCATCCGCTCGAATCGCCGCTCAAAGTCGCCTTCATGGGCAGGAAGACTTTCCGCTATGACGACGGCTCCGCCCCTGCAAAAACGGTCGAATTCAACTATTCGGCCGATCTCAACGCCCAGTCTCTCCTCGATATGTTCGAACGCATCGCCGAAACCGAGCGGGATTTCATCGAACTCGAACGCGCCGTAAAGTACGATAAGCTCGGGGTACAGAACGCTCTGCTCCTCGTAGAATCCACCCGCGATTCGAAACGCCTCATCGCTCCGCAGCAGTTCCTGCCTTTGCTCGATCGTGTCGTGAAGAATGAAAGCTATATGCACATGGCGCGCGAGCGGGCCTCAGCCTTCGCCGATCAGATCCGCGCCGCCTCCGCAACCGGTTCACCAAAAACCGCGCCTACCGAAAAATGACCACCATGCGGCCCTTCATCGCATTTCTATTCCCTCTCGCACTGTTGGCCCAAACCACCGGCACCCTGAATCTGTACCCCCCCAGCCCCGCCAACGAACAGGCGGAACTCAATCAGGCGGTCACCGAAGCCAACGGCAGCACTGTCGACGTCGCCCGCGCGCTCGAACAGCATCTGCTGCGCTATCCCAATAGCCCCCGCCGGTCCGAGATGGAGGCCGCAATCTACAAGGCCGCCACAGATCTCAACGACCGCTCCCGTATCATCCGCTATGGGGATGCCCTGCTAAAGGGCAAGCCGCAGAGTGAACTCGAAGTTCTCGATCGCGTCATCCGCGCGTACCTGTCGGCGGACGATGCCGACTCGGCCACCAAAGCTCTCGCATACTGTGCCCGTTACGAATCCGGAGTCGCCGAAATGCGCTCGCGCCAGCCGGAAGGCCACGCCACCGCCGCTCAGTGGGCGGATCTGGCCGATCGTGCTTTTGCGCGCGCCACCGTTCTGAACGCCCGTGCCAGCGGCAATCTTGGCAACATCGAAAATGCCATCGCCGAAGCCCGCCAGTCATGGACCGCTTCTCCTTCCGCTGAAGCCGCCCGTGAGATCGCCCGCTGGCTGGCCAAAAGAGCCAAAGACGCCGACATCGCCGAAGCCATCACCCACTATGCGGACGCTGTGACCGTCGAGGACGGTCGTTCCCCCTGGAGCGATCGGGACCGCGACCGCAAAACCGTTACGGACCTCTACCTGAAACTCCACGGAGGCCCCGAAGGGCTGGCTGAAATCTTCCAGCAGGCCTGGGACCGCACCGCTCTCGCCACTCATGATCGAATCGCCCGCTACAAGGCCATGGATGCAAACTACGGCCAGACGGATCCTTTCGCCTACGTGCTGCCACCGCCCGGCATCCTGCCCAATGCTTCGCCAATGGATACCCGTAATCTCAACATGGCCACGCTTCGCGGCAAGACCGTAGTCATCGACTACTGGGCCACATGGTGCGGCCCCTGCATCGCCGAATATCCGCTCATCGACAACGTGAAGAAGAAGTACGCCGCCTCGCCGGATGTCGTCTTCCTCTCCCTCAATGCCGACGATGATCACAGCCTGGTCGAGCCATTCATCAAGGCACATAACTGGGATCCGCGCGTCTATCTGGAATCAGGACTTGCCGGCTTGCTCAACGTCACTTCACTCCCGATGCTCATCGTGTTCGACCCTTCCGGTGCCGTCCATAGTCGCATATCCGGTTTCAATACCGAAACTTTCGAACGGATTTTAGGCGCGAGGATCGAAGGAGCCCGTCTGATCGCGGCCAGGTCGGCAGCCGCAAAGTGAGCCAGCCATGCAGCACAACCTGACGCCACGCCGACTGACCCTGCTCGCACTGGCAGCGCTGCTGATCCTGATCGTCAGCACCGCCTCGGCCTGGCAGATGCCCTTCCGTCAGTACCCCGGCGTCGAGCACGAAGACGATCCCCTGCCCCCAAATTACCTGGACAAATCCGAATGGGTCTTCGCGCGCCTGATGTACCCCGCCGTACCCGGCTTTGGTTTTCGCGGCAATCCCGACTGGAAGCACGGCAACGCGAATTGGACCATCGACTATCCGGTTTCTGACCGTCACCTGTCCGCTGAACTCTCCCGACTGACCCGAATCCGCACGCGCCCGGTAGAGCAGCCCATCGATCTTGATGACGACGACGTCTTCAATTACCCCTGGCTTTACGCCGTCGAAGTCGGCTACTGGAACCTCACCGATCCTCAGATCGCAAAATTCCGCGAATACCTGCTCCGCGGCGGCTTCTTCATGTGCGACGATTTTCATGGCTCCCAGGAATGGGCCGGTTTTACTGCCGTGATGAACAAGGTCTTCCCGAATCGAGCCATAGTCGACATCCCGAACGATGACCAGATCTTCCACATCATCTTCGATCTGGACCATCGTTTTCAGGTTCCCGGACTCCAGTTCATGTATTCCCGCCGAACGTATGAGAAGGACGGCTACGAGCCCCACTGGCGCGGCATCTATGACGACAACGGCCGCCTCATGGTCGCCATCTGCCACGACATGGATCTGGGCGATTCCTGGGAACACGCCGACAATCCCCAATATCCCGTTGAGTTCACCCAACTCGGAATGCGTATCGGCGTCAACTATGTCACCTACGCGATGACCCACTGAGCAGGCCGTAGATAGGGTTCCGCGCACAGCGTCGCCTCATCCGGCACATAACAGCGGATACTCCCCCGTTTTCGATCCGCCCCTTCCGCTCGGGCCAGCGGCCCACCCTGAAAGCCACCGCCGTCAGGATGAAACGCCCCGATCCAAACAAAGGAAAACGCGTCCGACTCAGTCACCGCCCCGGAGTATTTCGACGTGCGATCTCTGCCCCCTCAACCGCCCGCAGAATCATATTGCCGGAGTTCGACACGATATCTTCGTCGCTGAGGCCGGGCCGCGCGTAAAGACTTTTCCATTCGGGATCCCCGATGAATGCCCCCCACGCCTTCTCACGTTCGGTCATGCTCGGGAATGCCACCATATACGTGAGACGGGGAAGCTTCGGGCCAATGATTGCCTCGCCGAAAAACACCGGCCTTATCCCATGCTTTCGGAAGAGTGCAATCTCGCCCTCATCGAACATTCCAATCTTTCTCGCCAGCGTCGCCTCATTGTCCGATTCATAGGTCCGCAGTTCGAAGATTCCAGGCACCGCATCCGCAACGCCGGTTTCAATTGTCGGCACCGAGCGGAAGCATCGAAGCAACGAACTTTCCATGCGAACATACGGCAACCCGGCATCCGCGTGGAATTCTGTCAACGCCGACTGGTACACTGCATCCTTCGACATCAACTCCATCGACGCCTGCATCGCCGCCAGGGATGCGTGACCCAAAACCACCAGAAAGAAGGGCGCATCCGCCGCGATCATCGGGCGGAAGATACCGATAGGTCCGATGCCCGCCCGGCGGGCCGCTGGCGCGTACCCGACAGAGAGAAACTCCAAAGCCCTCTTCACCTGGCCGGAGCGACCATTCCGCAGGTAATAGTAACGCAATTCTACAAAGCTTACCGACATGTTTCTCTCTCCAACACTATAATGATCCAGGTACTCCGACCATGACATTCTCCGTCTCACAACGCGTTGTTATCGCAGTCCTGATCATGACCCTGGTCGCCCCCGGCCAACAACGCGCGGTCGTCCCCTTCCCGAAGACCGCCACGCATACAGTCCAGCCCGACGCTATGCAGCGCATCTTCGATGCCGCGAAGACACCCTTCAAATACGGCATCATCCTCCGCCCCGATGAAGGCAAAATGCTCGATTGTCCAGCCGTCTTCCGACATGGGAAGAAGTGGTACATGACCTACCTGACGATGAACAAGGTTGGCTACGAAACCCATCTGGCTGAAAGCGAGAACCTGCTCGACTGGCACCCGCTCGGCAAGATTCTCTCGTTCCGCGATTCCGGCTGGGACCGCTGGCAGGCCGATGGTTCCATCGCCCTCGTCGACACCAAATGGGGAGGCAGTGACCAACCCAAACGCTATCAGGGAAAGTACTGGATGTCGTACCTGGGCGGGGCGCTGCAGGGTTATGAAACGGATCCGCTGTCTATTGGCATTGCATCGTCGCCTAAGCCGTGGGAGGCTGCCGAATGGACGCGGCTACCGCAGAACCCGGTGCTCTCCGCGCAGCAGGCCGACGTCCGCGATTTCGAAAAACTCACGCTCTACCGCAGCAATGTCATCTTCGATGCCGCGAAGTCGCTGGGCTTCCCGTTCGTGATGTACTACAACGGCAAATACAAGAACGGCTATGAGCGAATCGGCATGGCTGTTTCCAACGACATGCAGAACTGGCAGCGTTATGGCGCAGAACCCGTCGTCGCAAACGGAGAAGACAAGATGCGCGGGATCTCCGGCGATCCGCAGATCGTGCGCATGGGAGATCTCTGGGTGATGTTCTACTTCGGTGCCGGCTGGAAGCCGAAGGCTTTCGACACCTTCGCCGCTTCTTACGATCTGGTGCACTGGACGAAATGGGAAGGCGCGAATCTCATGGAGCCCTCGGAACCGTGGGACGAGACCTATGCGCACAAACCATGGCTGGTCAGCTACAACGGCGTGGTGTATCACTTCTACTGCGCGGTGGGCAAGGAAGGCCGTGCGATTGCGGTCGCCACTTCCAAAGACCTGCGCCGCTAATTATTACGGTAGGCGGCGGAAGCACCGGTCCACGGCCCGAAATAGACAACAGCCCCCGGCCTGGCTGCCTTAAATTTTGCAGCACCCTGCTCGGTGACTGCCGTCCCCTGTAAATCCACTTCGCGCAGCGCGGGCATGGCCAGCAGCGCACCAACGGAATCGTCCCCAATCCGATTGCAGCCCTGCAACTTCAGACGTTCCAGCTTCGCGAGCGCTTTCATCTGTTCCAGCCACCTGGGGAGCACCGTCAGGACGCTGATTTCACCCAGTTTCGTCCCCTCGATACCCACGCCGATCGACACACATCCGAACCGGAGTTCGCGCAGTTCTTTGAGCGTCAGCACCGCCTCCAGACCCTTCTCCGACATCGCAATGGTCCAGACATTCTTGTCGGTACCCTGCCGCCCGCTCAGATCCAGATACGTGAGGCCGCTCATTTGCCGCAACGCCTGCAGCCCCGCATCGCCCAATTCGTTGCCGCCCATGGTCAGTTCCTTCAGATTGGGCAGCGACGTCAACCGCTCCAGCCCCACGTCCGTCATCAGCGTGTTGCCCACGTTCAGCGATTCGAGCGACGGAATTGCCGCCACATGTTCCAGCGCGACATCTGTAATCTTAGTCCCATGCAGATTGAGTCGCCGCAGCTTCTTCCAGCCCTGTATGGCACCGACTCCCTCATCAGTCACGTACTCCGCAAAGTAGAGGTTGAGATCAGTAACGCCGGGCAAATTGCGAATCTCCGACATGCCCTGGTCAGTAATGTGGGTCAGCGAAAGATCCAGACTGGTGAGATCCGTCAGCTCCGCTAGGTGCCGCAGATCCGTGTCGCCAACCCACGTTCCCCGCAGGCTCACGGCAGTCACTTTGCCGGCCGAATCGCGAGTCACGTGGCCTCCAAGGTCGTCGATCCACCGCGTATCCGCACCGAACGCCGTAGTCGAGCAAACAGCCAGCGCCATCAAACAGAACTTCATCATTTGGCTCTCCTTGTTGGCAGCGCGGAGTCCCGGTCAAAAACAAACTCGCACCCCGGCAGTGCCGCTTTCAACGCAGCCATCCCCTTCTCCGAAATGAGAGTGTGATAAATGTTCAGGAATTTCAGTCCAGGCATCCCCGCAAGCGTGTCAGCGCCTTTATCCGTCACATTCATGGCATCCAGACTCAGTTCCCGAAGAGCGGGCAGACTCTTTAGATAGCCGACGCCGGTGTCGTCCACACTCGTGTAATCCAGCCGGATACTCTTCAGCCCCTTCAGTTCAGCCAACGCCCGTGCACCCTCATTCGAGGTGCGCGATCTCACCAGTTCGATCCGTTCCAGCCGCTGCAACGGCTGCAGCGCAACCAGCCCGGCGTCCGTGAAACGACCGTGACTGAGATAAAGTTCGCGCAAGCCGGTCAGTGCCGCAATCTGCTGCATGCCCTTATCGGTGATATCCGTACTGGTCAGGTCCAGTTTCTCCAGCCGCTTCAGATTTACAAGACTCGCCATCCCCGCATCGTCGATATCGCAGTAATTCAGTCGCAGACTCACCAGACCGGTCAGCCCACCCACTTCACCCAACCCTGCGTTTGCAACGTGCGAACCCGCCAGATCCAGGTCAGTCAGACCGGAGAGTCCCCGCAGTTTTGCCAGCCCCGAACCTTCCACGAAGGTTGCCGCCAGACGCAGTGTTCGCAATTGGGTCAGCGCCGCCAGACGCGCCAGACCCGTATCGGAGACGGACGTGCTGCTGAGCGTGAGTTCTTTGAGGCCGGTCATCTTTTCCACCTGAGCCAGCCCCAGATCCGAAATCTGGGTCACCCCCAAATCCAGCTTGTCTATGTGTTTGAGGTCAGCCAGATTCACCAGTTGCGCATCGCTCACCGAAGTCGAGGCAAGGCTCACGGAGACGATGTTCCCACCAGCCTTTTCCACGGACCCGCCAAGTCCCTTCACCCACGCCGCCACCGCCTCTTCGTTTGCAGTCGCCGGTTGCGCCGCCGCCGGCCCACGCGCGCCTGGTGCCGAAGTTCCCACAAACCGGACCCGCACCGCTGGCAGCGCCGCGCGCAAAGCGTCAATCCCATTCGGAGTCACCCGGCTGTAGCGCACGTCCACGTCGGTGAGCCCCTTCAAACCCTGGAGTTTCGCGAGGCCTGAGTTCGTAACCCGCGTCCGATACAGGTTCACCACTTCCAGCTTCTCCATGCCCGCGAAAACATCCATCGCGGCATCCGTCGCCTGCGCGCCCAGAATGTTCAAACGGCGCATCGATTTCAACCCGCGCAGATACTCAATTCCCTTGTCCGTGATCCGGGTTCCCGACAGGTCAATCTCCTCAAGATTTGTCAAATCCTTCAAAAACTTCAACCCGTCATCCGTCACCAGGGAATCGCGCAGGTATAGCCGCCGCAGCTCCTTCAACCCGGCCAACCCTTCCATTCCGGCGTCCGTAAAAGCGTTGTAACTCAGGTCCAGATCCTGCAGCCTTGAAAACCCGGAAAGATTCGCCTTCGAGAGACTGCACTGCGAACAACGCAGTTCCTTCAGGTTTGTCCAGGCCGAAAGCAAGGCGATATCTTTGTCGCCAAATTCAATCTGCGCATTGTAATGCCAGCCAAAAGCCAGCCGCTCCACATTGGGCATGGTCGCCAGCGCCTGAAACACGCCTGTCCGGTCTTCATTGCCCCCGCCTGGATTCCATACCGGTCCCGGCAGGTAGAGCTCCCGGACATGCGTCAGGCCCTCGAGCATCCTGATCTCGATAGGGTGCATCACGCCGCCAGTGAGTTCAATCGCTGCAATGTGAAAGTCGCCCGTCGGCAATTCCGGGATGTCGTGAATCGGTACGGAAGCGCCTTCGGGCAGGATGCTCCCTTCCCACCTCAAAACCCACTCGGCGACATCGCGTTCGCTCGCGGCTTGCGCCACCGCCGACAAGAGCAAAATACCAGTGAGGACCCAACGCATCATGCGTTATTCTACATGTTGACTCGGCACTGGAAGCGCTTCCGGTTTCCTCGCCCTGCCTGGTGAAAATGTGAGATCACAATTACGAAGCCTCGGTCTGTTCTGGCTTGCCGCCGGAGCCCTCTTCGCCGCTGGCCCGACTTTCCAGTCCGGCCTCTACCCAATCCTCGAACGCGCCAACTGCCGTTCCTGCCACAACCCTGACGGTGTCGCGTCCTCCACACGCATCCACTTTCCGGACACGGACGCCCCGGCCGATAAGATCGAAGCCTTTGGCAATTCCCTGGTGGCCCTTGTTGATCGCGACCGTCCCGATCAGTCGCTCCTTCTGCGTAAGCCTACCGCCCGCGTGGCTCACACCGGCGGCGAGCGTATCAAACCCGGCAGCCCGGAAGAGAGGGTGCTCAACGCGTGGATAGACCATCTCACCAAACTGTCCGACATTGAACTGAACGTCGCCATGCGCTACCGCGAGTTCGAAGACAACGGCTCCGGTGCGAACGCTCCCGATCCTGAACTTCGCCGGCTCACCCACAGCCAGTACAACCACACCGTTCGCGATCTCCTGGGCGATCAGACTGACCCGGCCAGCCAGTTTCCCCCGGAAGACTTCGTCAATGGCTTCCGAAACCAGTCACGCGGTCAGAGCCTCTCGCCGTTGCTCATTGAAGGCTACAGCGCGGCTGCGGAACGCCTTGCCAAATCCGCCTTCCGGGGCGGCGACACCCATAACCTGATCCCCTGCAAACCCTCTGTCGTCTGCCGAACGCGCTTCATCAGGGAGTTCGGCCAGAAGGCCTTCCGCAGACCGCTCGACGCCGGCGAGCAGACTCGCTACGAGACCCTGTTCAGCCATGCAGCCCCGAATCGCCAGACGGATTTCCTGAAAGGCGCGCAGGTCGTCGTGGAAGCGATGCTGCAATCGCCCGGCTTCCTCTTCCGTCTGGACGCAACGCCTGATCCAAAGCTCAAACCGTGGGCCACCGCCAACCGCTTGGCTTATTCCCTCTGGGACACCATGCCCGATGCTGAACTCTTCGCCGCCGCAGCCAAAGGCGAACTCGCCACGCCCGCTGGGGTGGAGCGTCAAACCCGCCGCCTGCTGGCCGACCCGCACGCCCATGAAGCGCTGAACGAATACGTCAGTCAGTGGCTCCGCTTTGACCGCCTGCTGACCTCCAGCAAAGACCGCCGAAAATTCCCGCTCTTCACCCGCGAAACCGCCAACTCCATGACGCAGGAGGCCATCGCTTTTGTCTCCGACCTCGTCTGGAACAATCGCGATTTCATGACGCTCTTCACTGCCGATTACGGCCACGTCAACCAGGAATTGGCGCGCGTCTACGGGGTGACCGCGCCAGCCAAAGACTTCGACCGTGTTCCCTTCCCGGCTGGCTCCGAACGCGCTGGCCTGCTCGGCCAGGGTCTCTTCCTGGCTATGACGGCTAAGCCGGAAGAATCTTCACCAACAGCCCGCGGCCTCTTCGTACGGGAACAGTTCCTCTGCCAGCACGTGCCGGATCCCCCTCCCGGCGTGAACACCAACCTGCCGCCCGTCACCGAAGCGAAGCCGCAAACCAATCGCGACCGCATGGTGGAGCACGCCACCAATCCCACCTGCGCCACCTGCCACAAACTCATGGATAACGTCGGCTTTGGCCTTGAGAAGTTTGACGCCATCGGTGCCCGCCGAGACCAACTGACACTTGAATTCGGCAGCGGACGCGGCAAGCGAACGGTCAACCTGAAACTGGATACCTCCGGCAGCGTTGCCGGCGTGCCGGATTCCCAGTTCTCCTCGCCCGCTGAACTGGGCGGCGTCCTGGCGAAGAGTTCCCAATGCCAGGAATGCATGGTGAAACAGTACTTCCGCTACACGGCTGGTCGCACGGACACCCCTGCCGACCGGGCCCTCATTCGCAGGGTCGCCGAAGACTTCCGCAAATCGCAGTTCCACTTCCAGGAACTTGTGGTTTCACTCACGCTTTTGAGAGAATTTCCAGATAGAATAGATTCAACGTCCGGAAGAGGTCCAACCCATGTCGCAGGTCATCACTAACCGCCTCAGAACTTCACGTCGCTCTCTGTTAAAGGGAATGACGGCTGCCGGTGCCCGAATTGTGGTCGGCCTGCCACCCCTGGCGTCGATGTTCAACTCCACTGGCACCGCCTACGCCGCAACTCCGGACAAACCGGCGGCGGAGAAAGCCATCGAGACGCGCTTCGTCCTTTGGTTCAACGGCAACGGCATTCCGGAACGCTACTGGATCCCCGCCGAAGAAGGCCCCGACTACCAACTCACCCCCTGCCTGGCCCCACTGGCCGCATGGCGCAAAGACGTTCACGTCCTCAGCGGTGTGGACAACGCGGCCTCCAGCGGCAAAGGGAACGGCCACACCAATTCCATGAGCGGCCTCATGACAGGCACGGATTTCACCGGTCGCGGCCCCAGTGGCCCGTCTATAGACCAGATTATCGCGGGCAAAATTGGCGGCGATTCGCGCTTTCGCTCCCTCCAGATCGGCGTGGCGCAGGAATCCTTCGGCGAAAGCATGCAGCGCAACATGAGTTGGGCTGGTTATGAGCGCGCCCTGCCCCCGGAAATGATTCCCCATCGCCTGTTTGACCGCCTGTTCGGCGCGCAGGAAGAGGGCTGGGTCAACCGCAAGCGCAGTATTCTCGACACCGTCCTGGCCGACGCCACGGCGCTCCAGAAGAAACTGCCCACGGACGATAAAGCCCGCATCGACGAACACCTCTCCGGCATTCGTGATCTCGAACGCTCCATCGCCGGCCTGCCCCCTGGCTACGAAAAGGTCAACCCGCCGGATTTCGATGGCGACATGAAGGACTGGCCCCGCATCGCCAAGCTGCAAAGCGACCTGCTCGTCCAGGCCTTCGCCACCAGGCAGACCCGCGTCGCCTCCTATATGCTGACCAAGTGCCAGAGCATTACACGCTTCCCCTGGCTCGGCTTTACCTCAGCCCGGCATCACGATTACACGCACGCCGATGGCAAGACTGCCGGTGCGGACGGTGTGGAAGGGCAACGAGTCATGCGCGACATCTGCCGCTGGCACGTCGAAGAGTTCGCCTACCTGATTTCAAAGCTGGAGTCGATCCCGGAAGGCGATGGCAACCTGTTCGACCACACCAGTCTGATCTTCGCGCACGAACACGCCGAAGCCAATCCGCACAAGAACTACGGCCTTGCCATGATCGTGGCGGGCGGCAGCCCGAAGCTGGCGCGCGGCAGCCACACCAAAGTTACAGGCACGGTCGGCGATGTCTATGTCACCGTCGCGGACGAAGTGGTGGGTGCCGGAATTGGCAAATTCCCCACGGCCACAAAAAAGCTGGATGCGCTGCTGACCTAGCTAGCGCTGGTTTACCAGCGCAACAGCACGAGTTCCGAACAAAATGCCGGCCCCATCGCCGCCAGAATGCTCCACGTCCCCGGTGCGGGGCGCTTCGCCATCGTCTTTTCCAGTACCATCAGCACGGAAGACGACGACAGATTCCCCATCTCGCTCAGGCACTCCCATGACGCCCAGAGCGCCTCTTCCTGCACACCCAGCGCCTGCGCAGTCGCCCGCAGAATCTTCGGGCCACCGGTATGCAGCATCCAGCAGCCGATATCGGCCCTCGTCAGGCCGTTCTTCCCCAGCAGCATATCCAAATCGGCGCCCACGTGACTCGCAATCACGTCCGGCACATCCTGGGACAGCACGATCCGGAAGCCAGTCTCGGAAATATCCCAACCCATCACTTTTTCGGTATCAGGATAGAAGGTTGCCTGCGTGTCCACAATGTCAGGCCCGGCGTGTCCACAACGTTTAGCAGCCTCATCACCCGCCACAATCACGGCAACCGAGCCATCGCCGAACAGCCCCGTGGAAATCAGATTCGCCACCGACACGTCGTCATGCTGCAGCGTCAGCGAACACAGTTCTACGGAAAGCAGCAACGCGAATTTGTTCGGGTAGGCCTTCACATAATCGGCTGCCATCGCAATGCCGGAGGCACCAGCCACGCAGCCCAGCCCGAAGATCGGAATCCGGCGCATGGCCGGGTTCAGTCGCAATTTATTGATCAGCAATGCGTCTACCGAAGGGCTTGCAATGCCGGTCACGGAAACGAAAAAGAACGCCGAAATCTCGCTCTTATCGATGCCGGCCTGCTCAATGGCCTTCGGGATCGCCTTCTCGCCCAGTTCCACCGCCGTCCGGATCCACGCGTTATTCGCTTCTCCGAACTTCATGGTCGGGTAGACCTCGATGGGCAAAGACAAGTAACGGCCCCTCACACCAACATTTGCATGGAGGAGTTCCAGTTTCCGCGGTTCCGGAAGCTTGTCGCCCCAATAGGCAAGAAAAGCTTCGGCCAGCGCCTTCTGGTCATAGTGATACTTCGGAAAAGCGCTGGAAGCGCCGACGATTCTCATTTTTTGGAGATTACAAGCCTTTCGAGTTCTTCGCGATACAACCGGTTACCAGGGTATTCCGTGCTCAGCCACGTAAGCTTCTGTTTCGCGCCTTCCCGATTATTGTCTCTCAGGTCGGCGATTGCCAGAAGCAGCCGTGCATAAGGCAGAAAGTAATGGCCCTTCTCCGCAGTGAGCCGCGTCTTCTGAATTCCCAGCTCCCTGTCTGTCCCGGCACCACCAAGACGCAGAAACCATCGTATCGCAATCGGCTTCTGACTCAGCAGATAGTTCTCGATTCCGGGCGCGATGTAGGCGTCGTAAATCTCCGGATGAATCACCAGAAGTTTTTCCGCCAGTGTCCGGCTCTGCTTCACTTCGGACAACGCCGCAAGGTTCTTCTTCTCAATCAGCGCCAGATAGTCGGCATGGATTCCCATGCCCATCGTCTGAGCCAGCAGGGCATCTGCGTCCTCCGGCGACGTCTTCAGCGTGGCGTTCACCAGTTTCTGGCCGCGGGCCAGCGCATCCTCAAACTTCTGCTTGAGATTCGGGTCGCCCACCGGCTTGTTCACCACCCAGAAGCTCTCGTCCTTCACCCAATAGTCCGAGCGGAGGATGTTCAGACGGTCAAACTCCGAAAATAAATAAGCGGCTGCATCCGAAACAGGCCCCATCGCGTTCGTCGGGAATTCCTTCCCAAACTCCGCAAACGTCACGTGGGCCCCGGCAAAATCCAGGTTGTACATCTGGCGATAGCCCTTGTCCAGCAGCGGCTTCACGATCCAGGGCTTCTCATAAGCTGGCAATAACTGGGCCGACAACGGGGCGGCCAACCCGGCCACGGCCAGCGCCAGGAGCGCCGCCGAGGCCATCCGGGGAATTGTAAGCATCTCTACTATTTTGCGACGGCCCCTCGCGTGGCGCGGTTACCCGGATAATTGGCGCGGTTGCCCGTGCCCTTAGACAACCACTCGCTGCCGTTCCCGGTCATCGGTTACAGTATGGATTGATCAAAGCCGTCATCTTCGACCTCGGACGCGTCATCGTCCCCTTCGACTTTACCCGCGGCTACGCCCGCATCGAAACCATGACCGGGATACCCGCTGCCGACGTTCCGGGCCTGATCCGCCCCACTGGACTCGTCGAACGCCTCGAATCCGGCCAGATTGCACCCCGCGATTTCGTCAACCAGCTCTCCACTTTGCTGGGTCTCCATTGCACCTACGAAGAGTTCTGCGATATCTGGACTTCCATCTTCCTGCCGGATACCCTGATACCAGAGTCGTTGCTCAAAGGCATCGCGGCGCGCTATCGGCTGGTGCTCCTCTCCAACACCAACGCCATTCACTTCGAAATGATTCGCGCGAACTACCCCCTGCTACGCCACTTTCACGCACTCGTTCTCTCGCATGAAGTGGGCGCCATGAAACCGTCGCCGTTGATCTATGAAAGAGCCGTCCAGGCGGCCGGATGCCTCCCGGAAGAGTGCTTCTTCGCCGATGATATTCCCGAATACGTGGCGGGTGCTCTCCGCTACGGGATCGACGCCGTACAGTTCCAGTCCGCCACCCAGATCGAAACCGAACTGCGTCGTCGCATCGACTGGTAGCGTCTCCGAGCGCCATTCTGGTGCGCGGAATCCCCCGAATTCCGCCAAAAGACCCAACACATCTCGTTGCTTGCAGGACGCGAAGCCTTGTTTTCCCTTCATTTACGCCCGAACAGTGCTTCTCAACCTGCGCCGGTTCCGTGGTCATCGAAATGCATCCGGGCAACGCAACACCAGATCGGAGCCACCTTATGGTCAAGCCTCATGCCGGAGTTCCTTTCTGCGCCGCGTTGCCGTTCCACGTCCCAATGCCCATGCAGGCCGGCGCGGTTACGCGATGCCTTGTTCTCAACGCGACCGGTCCCGATGTGAGAGCCGTAAACTCCGGATACGTCGACATGGCCTGTGATTTCGGTGGCACAAGCGAAGGCTCGCCACCGCTGTTTGCCACCAACCTCTCCAAGAACGATCTCCAGACTATTGCGCAGGCTCTTCTGCGAGGCAGCGCCACGGTGAGCGGCTTCACCCGAACGCTTCAGACAGTGCCGCCCGAACCGGATTCAATAGCGCTGGCAGCGCCCGGCGGAATCTTCAGGGATGCCCGGACGTTCCCTGACCGTGGCAGAAACATCGGCGAATAGGTATTCACTCATGCCCCGACCCCGTAAACAACACCCAACTGTTACGGCCAAACGCGCACCTTCCGTAGCCATTCCGGATACTCCCATCCGTCCACAAACAACGAATCCATCCACCCAGGACGCATTGCGCAGCCAGTCCATCCTCGATTCCCTGCCCGCCCACGTCGCCGTCATCGGACCAGACGGTACCATCATCGAAACCAATGATGCATGGAATTGCTTCGCCCGGGAAAATGGCAATGTACGCTTGCGCGCAGTCGGCCCCGGTGCCAATTATCTCGACGAGTGCCGCCGCGCGGTTCAGGATGGCATTGGCGAAGCGAAGAAGGCATTGTCGTCCATCGAACTGGTGCTCGCAAACCACGAACCTTCCGGCGAACTGGAATATACCTGCGACTCCACCGCGGGTCAACGTTGGTTCGTGATGACTGTTTCGCCGTTGAAGGGCCCCACAGGCGGGGCCGTCGTCTCCCACACAGATATTACCTGGCGCAAGCTGGCCGAAATCGGCATCCAGAAAGGTGAGGCCGCCATTCGGGCGCTTGTCGAAGGCTCCATTCTTTCGGTCGTGGTGGAAGACGACCAGGGCAGGATCGTCCTCGTCAATCGGCATGCCGAAGAAGTGTTCGGCTACGATCACGGGGAACTCATAGGGCAGCCGCTCACCATCCTCATTCCCGAAAACAGCCGGCGGCGACACACCCGCCTGGAGAAAGACTTCTTCGAAGCCCGTCTGCACCGCCATATGGGAATGGGCCTCACGCTGGAAGGTCGCCGCAAAGACGGCAGTGTCTTCCCGGCGGAGATCGGCCTCAGCACCATTGAATCCACGCACGGCAAACTCGTCGCCGCCTTCGTCAGCGATATCACCGCGCGAAGGCACCTCGAGCAGATTGCGCAGGAACGCGCCGAACAGGTGCAGGCTCTCGCGGCCCGCCTGCTGACCGCGCAGGAAGAAGAGCGCCGCAGAGTTTCCCGCGAACTGCACGACCAGATCTGCCAGCAACTCGCCTCTTTGGCCATCGATATCAGCGGCTACGCGGCCACCCCGCCCCCCCCGCAAGACGAACGCCTGAGTCGCATCAAGGATCTCTACGCCAGAGTCGTCAAGGTCTCGGAAGCGACACGCCATATTGCCTACCAGCTCCACCCCTCCATGCTGGACGATCTCGGCCTGGTCGCGTCGCTCCGCGCCATGTGCCGCGAGTTTTCGCAACACGAGGGCATTGACGCCGTTTTTGAAGACGGCGCCATACCATCCGGCATTCCCCGTGAGGTCGCCTCCTGCCTTTACCGCGTCGCTCAGGAAGGCCTTCAGAACATCGCCAAACACTCGCGAGCCCGGCATGCCCGCCTTAACCTCGGCTTACAGAAGAGGGCGCTGGTCCTGTCTATATGCGACGACGGTACAGGCTTTGACCCCGGTATCGTCAGAGGACGGGGCGGCCTGGGCCTCATTGGCATGCAGGAGCGTGCCCACCTGGTGGGCGGCAGGCTCACGATCGCCGGGCAGAACAGTACCGCCGGAAACGGCAGGAGGAAACCCGCCACAGGCACCCGGATCACGCTCGAAGTTCCCGTTTCCGGAGGTCTGTCATGAAACCAGCCCGCATCCTCCTGGCCGACGACCATCCCATGACGCTGGAAGGAATTCGGGCATTCCTCGAACCACACTTCCTGAGCGTCGGAACAGTAACCGATGGGCGCGCACTCGTCGAAGCAGCCCTGAGTCTCAAACCGGACCTCATCGTCCTCGACATCACGATGCCGCTTCTCAACGGCATCGAGGCCGCCACCCGCATTCACAAAAACCTTCCCAGGACGAAGCTTCTCTTCGTCACCATGCACTCGGACCCCGCCTATCTGGAAGCCGCCCTCACCGCCGGTGCCACAGGTTACGTCCTGAAGTCCGCCGCCCGCAGTGAGTTGCTGGACGCCTGCGCCGCAGTGTTAAAGGGGCAGATCTACGTCTCGCCGGGCCTCTCCACCGAGCCGCTGGCGCGCTTCAAAGACCCACTGAAGGCAACCGCAGCCCGCCACCTGAGTCCCCGGGAACGGGAAGTCCTGCAACTGGTCGCGGAAGGCAAGGCAACCAGGGCAATGGCTGCCATCCTGAACATTTCAGTCAAAACTGTCGCCTTCCACCGCGAGAACATAAAGCGGAAGCTGGGCCTGAAAAGCACGGCCGAACTCACTCGCTACGCCATGGAACATGGCATCGTCTGATACCCGACCCGCCGGCAACCCTCTGCTGCTCCCAATCCCACCCTACCCATGTAATCCTGCGTAAAGAAACCATAACCTAGCACTTTTCCCAGTTCTCGCCGACACTCACTTCGGATACTCTGGCAAAGGAATGAGGAGCAGGACTACCACTCTCCACAAAAGGTGCTGCATGCCCACACTTGCTCAGGACGCAGAAGTCCGTCAACGCAGTTCTTCCGCGGACTCCACAGAACGTCCCAGACCGGATTTCGAAGGGATCGTCGGTCGCAGTCCGGCAATGCGTGAATTGTATACGCTCATCCGGCGCGCAGCTCCCTACTACCGTTCTGCCCTGATAACCGGCGAAACGGGCACAGGTAAAGACCTCGCGGCACACGCACTCCACCGCCTGAGCCCTGCCGCAGGAGGCCGCTACGTGGTCCTGAATTGCTCAGCTGTGGTGGAATCGCTCTTCGAAAGCGAGCTCTTCGGCCATATCAGAGGCTCATTCACGGGGGCCTCCCACGATAAACCCGGGTTGTTTGAACATGCGGACCGCGGCACGCTGTTCCTCGATGAAATTGCCGACATGCCGCTCCAGACCCAGGCGAAGCTACTTCGAGTACTCCAGAATCAGGAAGTCCAGCGGGTTGGCTCCCTCACCACCCGCAAAGTCAACGTCCATGTCATAGCCGCCACAAATCACGATCTGCGGACGCTGATCGCACAGAACCGGTTCCGCGAAGATCTCTACTACCGTCTCTCAATGGTGGAAATTCACATTCCCCGCCTGGCCGATCGCCACGGAGATCTGGAACTGCTTGAAAACTACTTCCTGAATCGTTTCGCCGCCGATTACCACAAGGATTTGAGAGGATTGACGCCCGGAGCGCAGGTCGTGCTCGCGCGCCACTCCTGGCCTGGTAACGTCCGGGAACTGGAAAATGTCCTGGGACATGCCGCAATCATGACAACCGACGAGACCCTCGGAGTGGACGATTTCCCTGACTATTTACGCGCCAAGTCCCTGCAGGGTATCCCCGCGGCATTGCTCTCCACTCCAACAGCAGCCACCCTCCACGACCAAGAGCGACATCTCCTGATTCGCGCCCTCGAAAAGGCGGGGGGAAATAAGTCAAGAGCCGCACGATTTCTGCAAATTGGGAGGGACGCCATGCGTTATAAACTCCGCAAGCATAACCTCGAGGAAATCTTTAAGTCGGAAGGCGCGCAGGGAGCCGCGGCCTGAGCTCCGCGGCGCTCGTCGCCGGAACTATGGCGTCAGTAAGCCGCCGTGCCCCATGCACGCCACTTCCCAACGGGAAATGCGATACCGGGACATCATCGGGGGCAACAGCAAATCCACCACATTCTGCTTCAGCGAGCGGAAGCACCCCGGCGCTGAAACCACGGGTATATCGTCCTTATAACCCAACATCAGTAGATGCCCGGGTTCCACCGGTGCCAGATACCGCTCGATCGGACACCCGGTCCGGATCATGGCCCGGCCGATCGCGTCATCCGGCCCCGCCGGAGCCGTCGTCGAAGCGATCAGAACAATGCCAACGCCGGACCGCATAAGGTATTGAATGGCGCGGGAAACGTGATCCTCGCTCTCCAGCACCGCAACTCCAATGTGCGAATGAACGCCGAATTTCTCCAGTTTCTGCCGGACAATTGGCTCGAACATTGTTCTTGCGCGATCGCCATTCGCAGGGTCGCAGTAAACCACGCCAATGGGAGAGTCCTGAACGGGGCGCGCCTGCATAATCGGCCCTCGCTCTCGCAGCATATTAATAGAGCCCTCAAAATCGGACCTTGCGACGGCAAATGGTGCGCTTTTTACCGTGGCTATTCTTTGTCCGGAGGTCGCCAGACTGAAGTTCATTGCGGTGGCAATGACGAGCCCGGAGGTGCAGTTCATTTGGCGGAGCAGATCCTCGTCCACCAGCACGCAGCAGTTCTGCGTGGCAATGAGGTTCGCTCTCCCACCCGGAACTATCTGTACTTCGTACGCCCCGCAGGCCATTTCCGACGCAACCCCGCATACGGCGTGATCTTCGTGGACCTCGTCAGCGTCGAGTTCCGCCACCCAGATCTCACGCATACCCTCCAATTGAAGAACCCGGATATCCTCCGCCCGGAGCATATGGCCCTTGGCCATCAGCTTTCTGCCCCCTGACCGGAATATCGCCGTTGAAAGAATACGCCCCGTGCATTCTCCGATATCAACCGTTTGAGTTTTCATTGAAGTTATTCACTCCTTATACAAGTCGATTCACAGCCAAAACCACAACACATTATATCAATCCAAAATCATATCAATAATAGTGGCAACTCCACAGATATTTCTCAGGTTTTTTTGAGAGTATTTCCGCAATGATAAGCGCCGGACATCTCCCTGACGATAACTGCTTTGTCTGCAATGTCTTACGCAATGTCGCACGAACGGCCGCATCACATCGGCGAGAGTGAAATAGCCCTGCGGCCTGAACTGACATACGTCGCCGTCCGTTGCAAAGGACGAATTGCCGATATGAATTCTCCCTGGAAGCAGCACTTTACCGAACCGCAACCAAAAGGACCGGCACCGAACATCCGCTTTCCGCACCTCAAAAGTCGGCTGGCGGCGCCATCCGTGCCCGGCGCTGGTGAGTACAGATCTTCACCAAATCGCAGTCCTTCAACGGCCGCTTTTCACGATGAATTGAGCAGGAAAGAACGCAGCCATCGGCCAACCGGGCCGCTCCTGCCAGAAACGGAGCTCCAAATAGAAAAGGGGGGGCAAGTGCCCCCCCTTCAAATTAAATGGAACCCCTCCGAATTCTATTTTTCGGTCAGGGCCGCAACCCCCGGCAGCACCTGGCCGGACAGGAATTCCAGCGAGGCCCCTCCGCCGGTGGAAACATGCGAGATCTTACTCGTCAAGCCGGCCGTCTTAATAGCCTTTTCCGAATCCCCGCCACCTACCACCGAAACAGCCCCCGAGTCCGCCACCGCATGCGCCAGCGCCATCGTCCCGCGATCAAACGGCGGCTTTTCAAACACTCCCATCGGCCCGTTCCAGATAATCGTCTTCGCGCCCTTTACAATTCCCTCATACAATGCAACCGTTTTCGCGCCGATATCCAGCGCCATTTTGTCGGCTGGGATCTCCGTAACGGTCTGGTTATCCGCACCCTCTTTGAATTCGGCAGCCACCACATGGTCCACCGGCAGTACCAGCTTATCCCCGAACTCCTTCAGCAGGCTCTGCGCCAGTTCCAGCTTGTCGTCTTCCACCATGGACTTCCCGATCGCATGCCCCTGTGATTTCAGAAAGGTATACGCCATAGCCCCGCCAATCAGGACCTTGTCCACAACTTTCGCCAGATTCTCGATCACTTCGATCTTGTCGGAAACCTTCGCCCCACCAAGAATCGCCACGCAGGGGCGCTCCGGATTCTGTGTAACGAGGGTCAGATACTGTAACTCTTTATCCATCAGCAATCCGGCGGCAGCTTGTTTCACGTAGGCGATCATCCCCACCGTCGAGGCGTGTGCCCGATGGGCTGAACCAAACGCGTCATTTACATAAACATCGCACAACTTCGCCAGTTTCTCTGAGAATGCCGGATCATTGCCTTCTTCCTCGGCATGGAACCGCAGATTCTCCAGCAGGAGTACGCCGCCCGGAGCGGGCAGCATGGCCTCCACTTCCGGACCCACACAATCCGGAGCCAGCGCCACCGGCTTGCCCAGCAACTCTTCCAGCTTCTTTGCCACCGGCTTCATACTCATCTCAGCATTCGGCTTGCCTTTGGGGCGCCCCAAATGGGAGGCGAGAATCACACCCGCGCCATGCTCCAGCGCGTACTGAATGGTGGGCAGCGACGCGCGAATACGCTTATCGCTGGTGATTTCCTGGCCCGCGTTTGCCAGCGGGACATTGAAGTCCACCCGGATGAAAACGCGCTTGCCGCTGAGATCCAGATTTTTAATGGAAAGTTTTGACATAGGGATGAAATTCGAGCTTACCAAACGCCCCGGCGGGCCATCCCCCACTCCCCTCTGATTCCGCGCGAAAGAGTCCCTACTCCTGCCCGACGTTCAGCGTCGCCTCAATACCTTCGCACATCATATGCCCCAACAGGGAATGCATCTCCTGTATGCGAGCCGTAGTTGCGCTCGGCACCGCAATCAGCAGATCCACCAGTCCCCGCAGTTCCCCGCCCGTTTCGCCAGTAAACGCAACCGTGGAAATCCCGCGTTCTTTCGCCGACCGTACCGCGGCAATCACGTTGGGGCTCTTGCCCGAAGTCGAAAAGGCAATCACCATGTCGCCCGCCCGGCCAAGAGCTTCAATTTGCCGGGCAAATACCTGCTCGAATCCAAGATCGTTGCCACACGCGGTAACTTCGGAAATATTCGCGCCCAATGCGAGACCTGCCAGGGCCCTCCGATTTCGTACAAATCGCACGGACAGTTCCGCCGCCAGATGCTGGGCATCGGAAGCGCTGCCGCCATTACCGAAAAACAATATCTTTCCTCCGGCAGCCAGGCACTCCGAAGCCTTTTTGATCAGATCGCCCAGCTCGGCAGCACACACCGCTCGTGTTTTCGCCAGGACTTCCGCGTGCTCGTCGAACGATCTCTCACTCATAACCAATACTTTAACGTAACCGCGGCGTGCCCTTCGGCAATTCGCGCCAATTGCCCCGGCGCACCCCACCTCCGCCACAGAACCCCGGGCTCGCGCTCCAGGCGGCTTTTGCTTGTGCCACACTATATATCCAGAGGGTTCGTGTCGAAAGGGAAAGGCAGGCTTACAATTTCGGGTGTCACGCGCCGCGCGCTGTTGCGGCACTTCGCGCTCACCCGGGCGGCGACCCTCGCTGCCTTCGCACAATCGGACTCTGCACGCCCGGCCTTGGATCGCCCCACTCCGGACACCGACCCTCTTCGACAACTTCGCCAGACCCATCCCCGGCTCATCCTGCTCGACGCGGATTTCGACAGGCTGCGGCTTCTCGTGCGGGAAAATGCGCTCGCGAAACGCCTTTACAGCGATCTTGAGAAAGAATGCGATCGCCTTCTTTCCATTCCACCTGTCGAGTATCGCCTCTCCGGCCCGCGGCTCCAGGTCCAGACCAGACGCGCAATTTCCCGCATCAGTTCCCTCGCCCTGATGTACCGCCTTTCCGGCCGCGACCCGTGGCTGCATCGCGCCATGCTCGAAATGAACGCCATTGCGGCATTTAAGGACTGGAACCCCGGGCGCCTCATCGATACAGCCGAAATGACGCACGCCATGGCACTCGGCTACGACTGGCTGTTCAATGCACTCACGCCCGAGGAACGCAGCACGGTGCGGGAGGCTATTCTAACCAAAGGTCTGGAGCCCGTACTCCCCGTTTACCAGCGGCCTGGCGCCTGGACGAGAGACCGTCCCCACTGGAATCTGGTCTGCAACGGCGGCTTTGCCATGGGAGCCCTTGCTGTTGCCGGCGATCTTCAAACATTGGCAGGCGACGTCCGTTCGGCACCGCCTGCAGAAGCGAAACCCGCAGACGCCAAACCCAAAGACGGCTCGGAGAAAGAGCCCGCTGACAAAACGGCCGCCATTCTGCGAGGTGTCCTGGAATCGGCACCACGGGGACTGCAGACCTATGGCTTGGAGGGCGGCTGGCCGGAAGGGCCGGCGAACGGCGAGTACGCGTTGCGTTATGCCTGCCTCCTGTGTTCCTCTCTGGAGACCGCACTCGGCTCCGATAGCGGCCTCAGCTCGACACGCGGCTTCGACCGCGCTGGTCGTTTCCGCGTCTACATGACTGGCCCCACCAACAGGATTGTCAACTTCGGTGGCACCCCGGACGACCCCGGCACCACCCCGCAACTGTTCTGGATGTCGAAGCGCTTTCGCGACCCAGTCCTCGCCTGGAGTGAACAGAAACAACTGGAGCGCAGTCAGCGGTCTGTCGATCATTCCGAGTTGGGAGCCCCCAATCCCCTGGATCTTGCGTGGTTCGACGCCAACGCCCGGCCCCCGCAGCCATCCACGTGGCCTCTCGACGCCGTCTTTCACATCACGCAGGTCGCGTCGTTCCGCAGTTCGTGGGATGATCCAAACGGCATCTTCCTTGCGGTCAAAGGAGGCGACAACAGAACGGGACGCTTCCATTTCGATCTCGGCAGTTTCGTCCTGGATGCCTCGGGCGCGCGCTGGGCTATCGACCCAGATCTCGGCGATGTCGCACCGCCCACGCCACCGCCCAGTCAGTCTCCAGCGCCTCCTGGCATTGCACCCGGCGGAGGCCCGGCGTTGTGGACCACCCGCACCGAGTCCCACAACACGCTTCTCATCGATAGCGCAAATCAGGACCCCAGGGCAGACGCCGCTATTACACACCAGGAATTCACTCAGGATGTCAGTTGGGTTCAGATCGACCTGGGCAAGTCCAACGGCACGAAACTCCGCCAATGGGTCCGCAGAATTGGCTTACTCCAGCGGCAGGCGGTGTTAATCCAGGACGTAGTGCGATCTCCGCAGCCGGTGGAGGTGGTGTGGGGCATGGTCACCGATTCCGAAATCTCTCTGAACGGCCCGTCCGCGACTCTAAAGAAGGGTCAGGCCAATCTGGCGCTGGAGATTCGCACTCCCCGTCATGCGGTATTTGACACCGTGTCCGCAGGGCCGGCTCTCAAAAAGCTGATTGTCAGACTAGGTGACAAAACAACGGACGTTGACCTCAATATTCTGATGACTCCCTGGAGGGATGGTCAGGTAAAGCCAAAGATCACCGGCCAGTTTCCTGAACTGGCAGTCACTGCGGCATCGGCAAAGTAACCGCCCGCCTGACACCGGCCTTCGCGTTAACATCAATCCATGCCATCCATGCCACGGCGAACCTTCGCCAAGTCCCTCGGGGCAGCAAGCCTCCTCGGTGCCCTCGGTGCCACCACGGTACCCGCCCAGCAACCCTCCGCAAAGATCAGGCTCTATCGTTTCGAATTCCTTTACCTGCAGATCGGCGATCAGGGCACCCGCCTCGCAAAGTTCTACGAATCGCAAATGCCGCTGCTGACGAAAAACATCAGCCTGGTTGGAGTCTTCAATTCCCAGGTATCTCCCCACAACCCGACCATGATGATCCTCAAAGGCTACACCGGGTATGACCAGATGCTGGCCTCCGATAAAGCCATCCGCGCCGACGCCGGATACCAGAAAGCTCTGGCCGAACTCGAACAGCCAGACCTCCCACCTTACGATTCCGCGGATAGTGCCCTAA
>CAIQWJ010000032.1 GCA_903875575.1 uncultured Acidobacteriia bacterium
TCGCCTCGGCTTTGGGCTTCCGTTCGGGAGCGACCCCGTTCGGACACGATCACATTAACACGACTTTCCGGCAACCCTCGTCAAAACCGGACATTTCTATGTGGCAGAGAAGCGGACATTTCTATTTGGCGTTGACAGCCGCCCGGTTTGGGGCGGGAGGAGGCCGCCCGGAAATAATCGTCATTGCCGTGAGCGACAGGACTGTCGGACAATGAAGACTCCCACGTATGGCACGCAGAACCCTGATCTCCGAAGAACAGATCCAGAAGCGCATCGCCGAAATCGGTGCCCAGATTGACTTTGACTATCCGGATGGCACCCTGTATTTGATCTGCATCCTGAAGGGTGCCTGTTTCTTTCTGGCGGACCTGGCGCGGGCGGTGAAGCGCGACGCATTTATCGAGTTTATGGGGATTTCGAGCTACGGGAAGGGTAAGACGTCGTCCGGCGAAGTGAAGATCACGAAGGATCTGGATATTTCACTGGAAGGCGCGCACGTGCTGATTGTGGAAGACATTATCGACAGCGGGGTGACCCTGAATTACCTGACGTCTCTGCTGAAGACGAGGAAGCCGAAGTCGGTGCGGATTGCGACATTGCTGGATAAGCCGGAGCGGCGCCTGCGGCACGTGGATGTGGCGTATGTGGGGTTCCAGATCCCGGATGAGTTTGTGGTGGGGTATGGCCTGGATTTGGCGGAGAAGTATCGGAATCTGCGGGAAGTTTGTATTCTGGAGCCGTAACAGTTCGCCAGGTGGCAGCGGCCGTTGCCGTGCTCCGTGTTCCGCAATTTGGCTTGCAGGCTGGGTTGATGCTTCGATGCGCGGCGGTTCAGACCAGCGATTCGTCGCCGAGGTCTTCGCGCGGATCGACGGTCAGGTGACCAACCAGGTAATTGGATGCGAGCTGTCAGTGCAGAATCCAGCGGTTCTGGTCCGGGAATTTCTCGCTGTCTGCGGCCAGGAAGTTCAAAACCTCTTCAGTAATCGCTTTACCCTAATCCGGCATCGCGCAGGAACCGCGCCGATTCTTCCGGTGGCGTTGGGTTGATGTAGAATCCCGTGCCCATTTCAAAGCCGGCCATGCGGGTCAGCTTCGGGATGATCTCGATATGCCAGTGGTAGTGCGGGCATGAGGTGTCCTGTAAGGGCGCGGTGTGGACCAGCAGGTTGAACGGCGGACGTTCGAGCGAACGCTCCAACTTGCGTAGCGTCGTTTTGAGAACCCACGCCAGGTTGTTGAGCTGGGGGGCACCAGATTCCTCAAAATGGGACTGGTGTTTCTTTGGCAGAATCCAGGTTTCGAACGGAAAGCGCGCGGCGTAGGGTTCGACGACGAGGAACTGGTCCGTCTCCGTAACCACCCGTACTCCGGCTTTCATCTCCTGCCGGATCATGTCGCAGAAGATGCAGCGTTCCTTGAAATCGTAGTAGCGTTTGGCGACATCCAGTTCTTCCTGCACCCGTTTGGGGACCACGGGCAGCGCAATGAGCTGCGAATGGGAGTGTTCCAGATGGGCACCCGCCGCCTCGCCGTAATTCTTGAACATCATGACGTAACGAAGGCGGCGGTCATTGCGAAGATCGCGGGCACGGTCGCGGAAGGCCCACAGCACCTGTTCAATGGACGATTCCGCCAGTTCCGTCATGCTGAGCGCGTGTTCCGGCGACTCAATGACGATTTCATGGGCGCCGATGCCTTCCATACGGTCGAATAAGCCGTCGCCTTCCCGTTCGAGATCGCCCTCCACGCGGAGGACGGGATATTTGCTTGGAACCACGCGGAGAGACCAACCGGGCTGATTGGCACCCGAGCCGCTGCGGTGAGCAAGGAGCTCCGGCGGGGTCTTGTCTTCATTGCCGGGGCAGAAGGGGCACGGGTGCTCCGAAGGGACATTCGGAACCGACTGTCGCACAAAATCGCCGGGCCGGCGCACACGATCATTGGCGATGATGACCCAACGATCTGAAATGGGGTCTTTGCGCAGTTCAGGCATCAGTGAAGAATCCACTATAGCGAGTCAGCACGTGTGGCTCATTTCCGGCGGGGCGGAGAGACGCTAAGTGTTGGTTACAAAGGCGGAAAGGCGTCGCGGAAGTGCTCGATCCGGTCGCCTGCGATGGCGATGATGTCGAAGCGAACGCGACCCGGATCGGCCTTCGCGCGACGGACGTAGTCACGGGCGGCCCGCTGGAGGGTGGTGATCTTGTCGTGGTCGACATTGCGCTCCGGGGCGTTATGTTGGCCGGATATCAGCGTCTTGACTTCCACGAAGACCAGGGTATCGCCGGAGGGGGAGGATTCGCAGGCGACGAGGTCGATCTCGCCGCCGCCCTGGGGCGGTCTCCAGTTGCGCGCGACGATCAACAGGCCCTGGCGGCGCAGGTAACGATGCGCGAGGTCCTCGCCGCGCTGACCGGTATCAGCGTGACGAAGGTGACGCAGGCGATCGGCCAGCCGGTAGAGAGGGGCCAACGGGTTCAAATTCGAACTCCATGGACTTGCCGCGGACGACGTAGCAGAGGTAATGCTCCCAAAAGCGCCGGAAGCGGGGGAACGCGTTGACGAGGAATTCGAAGCCTAAACATTTCCAGAATGATAGTAGGCGAACGCGGAGAGAAATCTCATTAAATTTTGCAGCGGTGTAATAGCCGAAGCCGGCGTCATTGGTGCCGAAGTAGCGGAAGGAGAAGGAATTGAGGTGGTGTTTGTGGGTGGGATCGCAAAAAGAGCTGAAATCGGTGTAGTGGGGCGTTTCAATTCGGACCCGGCCGCCGGGGCGAACCAGGCGGTGAAACTCTTCCATGGCGCGGATGACGTCGGTTAAGTGTTCGATGACATGGATGGCGCGCAGGCTGTCGAAGGAGGCGTCGGCGAAGGGATAGGGGAAGGTGTCCAGATTGCAGATCACGTCGGCGCGGGTGGCCGGGTTGATGTCGATGCCGATGGAGCCGGGATACTTGTTGACGCCACAGCCGACGTCAAGAATACTTCGCTTCTTTGACGCTGCGCCTGACGGCTCCGGCTGCGGGCGCGAACTGGAATCGGACGAAGGCACAGAATTCGCAGCGTTTGGTTTAGAAGTGCCAGCGCAGGCCGACGAAGGGAGTCACGAAGGTTCCGCCGTAGTACTGTTCTTTCTGCGGGGATGTCTTGAAGTGGAGCATTTTGACGCCACCCATGATCTCCAGATTCTTCTGACGAATGCTGAGGTAGGCGTTGGCATCGGCCACGTTGGAGCGGTGCGGCAGGCCAAAGCCAGCGCCTTCCACACGGAATAACGCGTGTTTCGCCACAGCGTACTCCGCAGCCATGCCGAAGGACGGGAGAAGAACGAAGTTGGTGCTGAGCTGGAAACTGGCACCGGGAGTCCCGGCCGTGACGTCCTGCGAATTGGAATCGAGTTCGTGGGTCAGGCTGACGTAACGCACGCCGAGGAGGGACTTGAAGCGGAGCTTCGCCACGGGAAACTTGTGGGGGAAAAACAGGTCGTCGAGGTAAAGGCGGCCCGAAGTCATGTGATACAGGACATGCAGGGTGTTGCCCGAGGTGAAGTTGTAGCTATCGACGAAAGTGTCGCGCGTCAGGGTGCGGTCAGACCAGCCGTGAAAGCGGTCGAATTCCACATAGAGAGTGCCCGTGCGTGTAACCGGCATGGAGAGCTCAAACTGCGGAAGAACTTTGTAGGGCGTACCGATGGCAAACAATGACTCATACAGGTTGATATTGGCAGCGGTTTTGCCCCCACGGATGTCGGGTCCGGCATAAGAAGACAGGGGTGCGAGACCCATGATGCCGATCGTGAAGGATCGGGGATCCGGGTAATCCGGCTCTTTGAGCGCGGGTGCCTGTGAGGGTTTCGACGCCGTCACGTTGTCAGGCGTAGAGGGCTTATCCTGAGTTGCCGGAGTGGTCTGGGCGGAAGCCGGAGAGATCTGGAAACTCATTGCCGACAAGAAACACACTGCCGGGATAAACGCACGAAGGGTTAGAAAACGGATACTCAAATTGCTCCTCACCGGTAATTGATCGAAATGAACAGGGGGACACCGCCTGGAACCTGCAACGATCCACGCCCTCTGTCAAATTGTATACGCAGCGCAAGCGTGGTGGGTTGCGTCGGGTGTAGGTGCCGTGACGGACTGGTCGCGTTGAACGAGGCGGGGGTGATAGATTGGCTCTCATGTCCAAAAGCTTCTATGGCCGGTGGATCGTTCTGGCCTGCTGTCTGACGTTCGGCATTTCGGTGGGATTGCCGTACTACAACATGCCGTTCTTTTACGACTACTATAAGAACGCATTCCATTGGCAACTGCATGACATCACGCTGGGTTTCCCTCTGGCGGCGCTGCTGACGCTTTGGGTGGGGCCGGTGCTGGTGCCGCGTTTCAGTCCGAGGATCCTGCTGGTGGCGGGTACCGCTATGACACTGGTGGCATTTGTGGGCTTCAGCCGAATGACCGGCGATATCCACATGTACTACTTTCTCTGGTTTGTGTACGTATTCGGGTATATTCTTTCCGGCCCGATACCGCACCAGATTATAGTTTCCCAGTGGTTCCGGAGGAACCGCGGGTCGGCGATGGGGATTGTGTACGTGGGGGTAGGATTGGTGGGCGCTGCCGGGCCGTCGCTCGTGCGCCCGCTAACTGAGGCTTATTCGTTCCGGACGGCCCTGCTGGCGATCGGTTGTGTGATGGTGCTTGCGTGGCCGGTGGCACTGTTCGTGCTGAAAGACCGGCCATCGGATCTGGGCCAGTTCCCGGATGGCGACGAGCAGGCACCGGCAGAAAGCCACATTGAGCAGAAGACCTTCGGCTATCTGCTGGGGCAGGGGTCATTCTGGCTGCTGTTATTGGGGAGCCTTTGTTCGATCGGCGCGATCGGGGCGATTAACCAGCACATGAAACTGGTTTTTGCTGAGCAGGGTTTTACGAACCAGGCGCAATTGAATGCGGAGTGGGCAACGGCGACCAAGTGGATTCTGTGGTCCAGCATTCTGGGGCGGCTGCTGATCGGTCGGTTTGCCGATACGATCTCGATGAAGCGGGTGATGACGGTGACCTACTTTATTGTGGCGGCGGCGATTCCGCTGTTGCTTTCGGTGCGGCCGTCGGGCAGTCCTTATCTGTTCGCTATTGTGTTTGGGTTTGCGATGGGGGCGGATTACATGCTGATTCCGCTGATGGCGGCGAAGCAGTTCGGGGTAAATTCGCTGGCGCGGGCGATGGCGATTATTCTGCCGGTGAATACGATCGGGCAGACATGGGTGCCGCTGGGGGTTTCGCTGCTGAAGGAGCACTACGGGAGCTACGCGATCCCGATGGATGTGGTGCTGGGACTGGCAGGAGTGGGGGCTATTGCGATTCTGTTGCTGCCGAAGGATACGGTGGCGGACAGGAAGTAGCGGCTACTTCGCGGGGCCGGCCCGATGCAACCCGATACGCGAAAACGCTCCCCTGAGGCCGCGGTTCGTCATGACACGTACCCCGATCGGAGAGTTTGCGCGCACGGGAAACTTTCCTGGCGGACAGCTACCGATGCCGATTTGAAGAGGGCGATGCGACGATTACGCATGTAGAGTGGCCCGGGCTCTGTAACAAGATCGCCCCTGCGGCCTACGCTATTGTAAAAACAGAATCTTTGAGGACATTTGATGGCAAACCAGGCTTTACCCTCCCGCAAGGGCAATAAGAAGGCGTTGATGGTGGCACCTCCGGTGGTGTCCGTCATCATGGGCAGTAAGTCGGATTGGGACACGATGAAGGCGGCGAGCGAGATACTCACGGAATTCGGCGTGGCTCATGAATGCCGGGTCATTTCCGCGCACCGTACTCCGGAACTGCTGACGGGTTTTGCAACCACGGCGGAAGCCCGCGGGATTGAAGTGATTATCGCCGGGGCGGGTGGCGCGGCGCATCTGGCGGGCGTGACCGCGGCGCAGACGATACTGCCGGTGCTGGGCGTGCCGATTGAAAGCAAAGCGCTGCACGGGATGGACTCGCTGCTGTCGATTGTGCAGATGCCTGGCGGGATTCCGGTGGGGACGCTGGCAATCGGATCGGCTGGAGCGAAGAACGCGGCGCTGCTGGCTGTGGCGATCATGGCCGGAAAGCGGGCGAGCCTGCGTGGAAAGCTGAAATCGTATCGTGAGAAGATGAAGCGCAAGGCCGCCGAAGACACTTTACCGTGAAGATAGTTCTGCCTGGATCGACCATCGGCCTGTTGGGCGGTGGAGAAAATGCCCGGATGGTCGCGTTTGCGGCCCGAAGGATGGGATACCTCGTCCATGTCTACTCGCCGGATGGCGACGATGTAGCGCGACCGTTTTGCGATGGCGGGGTGCGGCGCGAACTCGACGATCTGATCAGTGTCCGGCAGTTTGCGAAATCCGTGGATGTGGTGACGGCAACGGATGACGGCGTTCCTGCAATGGCACTGGAGGCGGCGAACGAAGTGGGTTTGCTGCGGCCCGGGGCGAGTTCGCTGACGGCGGTGAGCGGCGGGGCGGCGGAAGTGGACACTGGGAGCCTGCACACGGAGTTTGCGGTAATTGGTGCGCGCGGCCTGAACGGGCATTGCGTGTTTTACCCGCCGATTGCGGTGGACCGCGCGGATGGCAGGATTGAGGTGAGCCGGATGCCTGCGTCGATTGGCGGGCGCATGGCGAAGCAGGCCATGGAGATGGTGCGAAGTGCGCTTGAGCAAGCGGAGCTGGTGGGCGTGGCGGCCATGGAGTTTCGGCTGACTGAGGAACATGAACTGCGACCGGGCCAGTTTATTCCGCATCTGTATTCCGGCGGGCAGTTGACTATTGAGGGCTGCGTGACCAGCCAGTATGAACAGCATCTGCGGGCGATTTGCGGTTTGCCTTTGGGGAGTGCGGATATGTTGCGACCGACGGCGTGCGCCCGTTTACAGAGCGATGCTTCCACGACGGATGTGCCGGACTGGGTATCTGTCTGCGCGTTGCCGGGCGTGAAGTTCCACTTGTATGGCCCGACGAGTGGCCATGTGACGGCTCTGGCGGCGACCGCGACGATCGCCAGGCAGATAGTGAGCGCAGCGCGAATGACGATCCTGCGGGCGTAGGGTTTCATGGCTTCGAAAGACCACTGGGAGCGGGTTTACAGTATAAAAGCGCCGGATCAGGTGAGTTGGTTCCGGCCGCATCTGGAGACTTCGCTGGCGTTGATTGATCGGTCGGCCGGTGGGACTTCAGCTGCGGTGATCGATGTTGGCGGTGGCGCTTCCACGCTGGTTGACGACCTGCTGGAACGCCGGTATTGCAACCTTACCGTGCTGGATGTTTCCGCGGTCGCGCTGGAGATTTCCAGATGCCGACTGGGAGCACGGGCGGATTCCGTTCACTGGGTCGAAGCGGATATTACGCTGGCGGATTTGTCACCGCAGGCGTACGATGTATGGCATGACCGGGCTGTTTTCCATTTTCTGACGCAGTCCGAGCAGCGGGAGACGTACTTTTCGCGTCTGGTGGCGGCACTGAAGGCGGGGGGGCAGGCAATCATCGGTACGTTTGGCCCGGAGGGACCGTCAAAGTGCAGCGGGCTTGATGTGGTGCGGTATGACGCCCCGGACCTTCAAGCGGAGTTCGGCGAGCGCTTTCGTTTGCGCGAAAGTTGCACTGAGGTGCACGAGACTCCGTTCGGGACGACGCAGCAATTTTTGTATTGCCGTTTTCAACTGGCAACCCACGCTTTATAGCTGAGGGGTTTGTTTGCGGACGCGGGGCCAGTACCACCAGTCGCACTGTTCGGCCGGGAGGTTGGGATTGCGTGCCTGTTCGATGGCGCAGCGGTAGGTATCGAGCACGCAGGGGCCTGCCTGGTGCCGGTGAGTTCGCACATTCGACGAAAAAAGCGATCGGCGTTCTGCGTTTTCAGTTGGAGGACGCTGGAAATGCCAAGCAGCTGGAAATCTTCCAGCATCTTTCTGCCGATGCCGCGGAGGTCTTTCAATTGGCTTTCAGGTGCGGGTTTCATTGGCAGATGTCAGCGCGGTACCGGCTTACGCCAGCCCGCTTCGAACTCCCCCTTTCAAACCGTGCATGCGGTTTTCCCGCACACGGCTTAACGATGATCTTACTGATGTGGCTGCCGTCGGGTATTTCACGGTTCCTCTCAGCCTGTACAAACCCATACCTGCGAAACGTTCATGGGACCACTTTTCAAGCCGCTGAGGTCGCTGCCCACCATGCCGCGCCATCCACTGAGCCAGCCGCCGGTGAACGTAACTATCCAGCTGATTGAACTTTCGTTCGGCATTTCCCCACCGAAAGTAGTTTCCCCGCCCCGGAGCACAGGATTCAGCGCCGCGATAAGCTGCATCACGTCCTACCCGCTGTGCCGCGAATCGGCCAACCCATACACTCGTTCCCGTACTCGCTTCATAGCCTTTGGTGACGGCCGCCGTTGCATGAAATGCATGCGCGGGTTCCTCTGTATGCTCCGCTTCTTCCGAATCGTGCAGCCCGGAAACACAAAGCTTTCCTTCCCTCGTCTCCAAGTCCACCATCCGCGTCTTCCCCGGATGAACTTTCAGACCCGGCCGGTTCATCGCCATCCCGGCTGTCAACGCCAAATAGAAATGTCCGCTTCTCTGCCACATAGAAATGTCCGGTTTTGACGAGGGTTGCCGGAAAGTCGTGTTAATGTGATCGTGTCCGAACGGGGTCGCTCCCGAACGGAAGCCCAAAGCCGAGGCGA
>CAIQWJ010000033.1 GCA_903875575.1 uncultured Acidobacteriia bacterium
GTGGAGCCCGCGGTGGCGGCATTGGTTGCAGAGTTCGCAGTGCCGTTTTGATTGACCGCCGCGAGCTGACCTGTGCCGCTGGAATTTGCCGTAAACATACCGGGAGCCGCCTGCGCCACCGGAACTGTGAACGCCTGCGACGCCTGTCCGGGCGTCTGCACCACGATGTTCGCCGTACTCGAAAGCAGCGTAATATACGGAATCTCGATACTGGTTTCCGAACCGCTGGTGTAGAGAATTGGCGCAGGGACGTTGTTTACTGTCACGGTCACGCCGCCGAGCGTGGTGCCAATGCTTCCCGCAGCCGGAATGACAGCCGAGACCAGCGGAATGGCACCGACGGTCTGACCGCCGATGGCAACGATTTCACCGGGCGCCACCGAACCAGACTGCCAGCTCGCGGCGTTCACTACCGCCGTTACTGCGGAGGGTGGCGCTATTGTGCCCAGCAGGCCGCGCGGGATCTGCGAACCGTTCGGGATGCCTGCCACGAAGAACAGCGTGTTGACATCGGCGCGAGTGCCCGTACCGAAGAGCATGCCCCACAGGCCGGAGACCACAATGGGATTGCCATTGGCATCCTGCAGTGTGCCAAGGAACGCGCCGCTGGTGGCATTGAAGGCGTTGATGTGGCCATCGCCGAAGTTACCCACGAGCAGCGCGCCGCCGAAGGCACCCCAACCGGCTGGAGCAATGGCAACACCCCAGGGCGAATTCAGGGGACCGTTAGAGATCAGATGCTGGATGAGATTGCCGTTCAGGTCAAACGAGGCGACATAGCCGTTGCCCGCGCCGCCAACGTCGAGGAACTGATTGGCGTCCTGTTTGGCGTATTCCACATAGAGGGTGTTGTTGACGTTCCAGATATTAAAGGGCGCGAAGCCAGTTGGCACGGCAGGATCGCTGAAGCTGCCGGCCAGCGTGACGGGCGCGAAGCCTGGACCCCAGACATCGATTTTTCCGGAACGGAAGTTGGCCGCGTAAATCGTGCCGCCCGCGGCGCTCGTGCCGATCGCCATGCCTTTGTAGACGGCGTTCTTTGAAGAGTTATTGACCTTGATTTCGCCCAGCGTGCCGGAAGCGCCATTCCAGCCTTCAATCAGGCCGTCTTCCGTACAGAAAAGGAAACTCGCGTTGCCGTTGTTGGCCAGCGTGAAGGCCGATCCCTGATTGTTCTGCACTTGGCCCGTCGGTTTTCCGGGACCGGTACCGGAGGCGGGAGGAAGCTTCACGACTGTGGCGGAAATCGCGCCATTCCCACTGTAGAGAGTCGTCAGGCCATTGCCATGATCCGAAACCCAAAACGGAGTGTTGGTGTTGGCGATACCCCAGCCATCCACCAGATTGGGGTCAGTGAAGGCCGCGACGCCCGCCACGTTGGAGACGAGATTCACGACCCGATAAGTATTCGGGGCCTGGGCCAAAGCGCCGGTCGAGAGCGCCAGCAGCGCAACAACCAGCGGAAAACCGGGTTTCAGATTCAGGTTTGGATAGATGGATTTCATGCGGAAAACTTTCCTCTACGTGTCAGCTTGCAGCAGACACGGTGCGACAGTGTCGTGGAGTTGTAAAATTCCGGTAAAATTCAAAACTTTCACATCTCCATCACAAGTGGATGGACCGATACCCGTATGCTGGAGGTCAGACATGAGATTCATTCGGGTCATCGCGTGTTTAGTGGCTTTGCCGTTCGTCGCTTTACCACAGACGGCCTCGCCCTTGAAGGCAGCGCCCCCCAACCAATACATCGGCAACGACCAGTGCGGCATCTGCCACGTCGAAATCGCGAAGGACTTCTTTCGCAATCCGCACTACAAGTCGATCGCATCCGGGAAGGAAGCCCCTGAAAAGACAGGATGCGAAGGTTGCCACGGTGCCGGCGGGAATCATCTGGCGGCGGGCGGCGGACAGGCGACCATCCGTGCCTTTTCGCAGATGACTCCGGCGCAGATTATCGATACCTGTCTCGGTTGCCACTCGAAAGATCTGTCGCGCGCCAACATCCGCCGCTCCGCCCATACGGAGGCCGACGTGGTCTGCACCAACTGCCATTCGGTGCACCATTCGACGACGCCGAAGTTTTTGCTGGCGAAAAAGCAGAGCGAACTCTGCTACCAGTGCCACGCACCCATCCGGGCACAGTTCGATATGCCCGTGAAGCACCGTGTCAACGAAGGCGTGGTGCAATGCACGGATTGCCACAATCCCCACGGTAACTTCGCCGCATCCTGGCGGACCGGCACCGGCTCGAACCTGGTAACCGCCTCGCACGAAAACGAAGAACCCTGCCTGAAATGCCACGCTGATAAGCGGGGGCCGTTCGTTTTTGAACACGCCAGTGTGCGGGTGGAGGGCTGCTCGGGGTGCCACATGCCGCACGGCTCCACGAATGCGAAATTACTGAAGCGCCCGGTGGTATTCACGGTCTGTCTGGAATGCCACAACGGCGCGGGCACGTTTGGCCGGGAGAACCTGGGTGTCTTCGTGCAATCGGCATCCCACAATATGCTGGATCCGAAGTATCAGCGCTGTACTTCCTGCCACGTGAAGATTCATGGCTCCAACAGCGATCCGAGGTTCCTGCGATGAGCTTTCTCAAACTGTTTCTGTTCAGCGCACTGGCCGCAGTTCCTGTCGCTTTGGCACAAACCGACGGTGTGACGGTAGGCCCCGCGGGCGGTGCGACGTACGCCAAATACAACGTGAGCCAAGCCTGGGAGTTGGGCTACCGGTTTGCCTCAGTGGGCGGCGACGAAGGTAAGTACCGCAGTGACGTCAACTATCGCAATGGTCTGCGCCTGCTGGGCAGTTCCCTGGCTATCCGTTCGCTGGAAGGCCACGGCAAATGGTTCGACGAAATTGTGATGACCACGGCGGGTCTGGGCAACGATCCGTATCAATCGACCACTCTGCGGGTGCAGAAGAATCGTCTTTACCGCTACGACATGCTGTGGCGGCAGAACGCGTACTTTAACCCCGGCCTGGTGGTTTCGGGCGGACTTCACCAGGAAGACCTCACGCACCGCTGGCAGGATCACGATCTGACACTGCTGCCGCAGAGCGCGTTCCGCATCCACGCCGGTTACGGCCGCACCACTCTGAACGGCCCGGCGCTCACCACCGCGCAGTACTTCGATTCGCGCAGCGACATCTTCCCCATTTTTCAGAACGTGCGGCAGCAGTACAACGAATACCGGCTGGGGTTCGACGCCAGTGTCCGCGGCTTTCGCCTGACCGTGCAACGGCGCTGGGAATTCTTCCGGGAGGATTCTTCCGCCAGCGTGATTACACCCGAAGTGGGTACGGTGCCCACTGTGCTGAATGGATACCAGGCAAACGGCCCCTATCGCGGCACGGCACCCGGCTGGATGGGCAATCTGAATGGTGAGCTGAGCTGGATCACGGTCAATGCGCGCGCAACTTATGCCGGAGGCACCGGCAGCTTTTCCCAAAACTACATGGCGACGGGGACCGACCGGTTCGGGTCGCTGCAGAGCCAGCAGATCGCCGTCTCGGGGACTGGCAACCGGCCCGTGCTGACAGGCGATTTCAATGTCACGCTCTTTCCTTCTTCGCGTTTGTCTGTGATCAATAACACTTCGGTGGCGAATACGCGAATGGACGGTGCCAACTCTTTCACCCAGTTCAGCCCCTTCAGCGTGTTTACAACGATCAACTTCCAGTTCCTGGGCGTGCGTCTTTTCGCGAATGCCACCGACGTGCGCTATCGCGCTTCGAAGAAGTTCGATGTTTTCGGAGGTTTCCGCTACGCTGATCGCCTGATCCGCTCCACTGAGGAAGGCGCGGCCGCCGGTTCGCCGCTCAGCGGCCTGAGCGCGGAGCAATCGAATCACACCACCGCGGGCGTGGCAGGCATCAACTGGCTTCCGGTAACGGGCCTTCGGCTGCACGTGGAAGGGGAAATGGGACGCAACGACAATCCATTTACCCCGGCGAGCCTCGCGAAATTCCACACCATCAAGGCACGTACGCAGTATCGGAAAAAGAATACGACACTGGGTGCGGCTTATCAGGAGAACTACAACAACAATTCGATCGTCATCACGTCGTACAGTTCGCATGCGCGAACGTATTCGGCGGATGCGTCATGGATGGCAAAATCCGGCTTGTCTTTCGACGCTTCGTATTCGAAGCTGCATCTGGATTCGCTGGGCGGCATTGCGTTTTTTGCGGGCGCCCCGCGTTCGTCGCTGGTGTCGAATCTCAATTCCGTCTATGCGAGTAATATCCACGCGTTGAACCTCGGGGTACGGATCGCGGCCAGGAAGGCGGATCTCTTTCTGGGCTATAGCCTGACGAAAGACGCGGGGGATGGCCGCGCGGCGCTTGCGACGCAGACGACTGCGGCCGGGCAGGTGATCTACAATGTGCAGACCTTCCCGCTGCTATATCAGGCTCCGCTGGTGCGAGTGTCCGTGAAGATCAGCGAGAAACTGCGCTGGAACGCGGGTTATCAGTACTACGGGTATCGCGAAGACTTCGGTTTGTTGTCCCAGAATCAGGGTTATCGGGCGAATACCGGCTACACCAGTCTGCTTTGGGCGTTCTGAGAGCCCCTCGGTTCCGCTGTCGGTTCCGCTCGACAGGGCCCGAAGGATTTGGTATAAAAAGTGTCACGGCGGCATCCCCAAGACAAAACGGGCGGCCGCACGAGGAGAATAGATCAATGATCCTGATCGTAGTTGCTCTGGTGTGCGTGGCCGTTTGCTTCATCGTGCTCTCGGCGATGAAGAAAAAGAAGGCCGCGCAGGCATGGCCGTCGGTGCCGGGGACGGTAACCTCCTCACGCGTCCAGCAAAAAGAGGACGAAAGCGACGCGGTTGTCACGTATTCCTACGCTGTGAACGGCAAGGATTATCAGGGTAATCGGGTTGGGTTCTTTTCAAGGGATACCGCACAACAGGTGGTCAGCCGCTATCCCTCGGGCAAGCAGGTTGAGGTTTTCTACGACCCTGCCAATCCTTCATCCGCCGTACTGGAGCGCTGAGGCGCTCGACCCGGACGACATTACCGGACGATACCGGGCGGGCCATACTGAGCCACAGAGGTATTAGAATGGACGCAATACCATGATGCTCCGCGTCCGCTTCATCCTTGTACCCACGTTCGCTCTCGCGGCCGTATGTGCTTCCGCTACCGTTATCGGCCAAAACGTCGCAGCTCTGCCGCTGACCGAAGAACGCCTTGCGACGCTGCCCGCCGCGCAACAGGATGCGTGGCGGCAGTATCTCGCGCGTTCCGTGGCACAGATGCAGGCGGACCGCGCGGCGCTGCAGTCGGAATTGAAGAAAGCCGGTCTGAACGCGCCCCTGCTTCCCCCGAGCATGGGTTCGGCGAAGAGTATCCCGCTGGACAAACCCCCGGAGTGGTACGCGAGTCCGGAAGCCCGGCGCATTGCGGACATCGTTGTTTCTTTCCAGACTCCGGCGGGCGGCTGGAGCAAGAATCTCAATCTTACGGATCACGCACGCCGCCCGGGTGAACACTTCGCCGGCGACAATTCCTCGCCCGTTCCGTCTGCCGCCGATTTCGATACATCCAAAGACACAAAGTGGGAGTATGTGGGCACGCTCGACAACGACGCGACAACCACCGAGATCCGCTTTCTGGCAAAAGTGGCAGCCGCGGGAGGCGAGAACGCTGCGGCATGGCGTGCAGCTTTTGTGAAAGGGCTGGAGTACATCCTCAGTTCGCAATACCCCAACGGTGGTTGGCCCCAGATCTGGCCGCTCCAGGGCGGCTACCACGATGCGATTACTTTTAACGACGACGCGATGACCAAAGCCATGGACGTTCTGATGGATGCCGCGGACGGCCATGGCGAATTCGCGCCGGTGCCGACGGAACTCCGGGTACGCGCGAAAGCCGCGGCTGCGAAGGGAATCGCGATCACGCTTAACACGCAGATTCGAGTGAAAGGACAGTTGACTGCCTGGGGCCAGCAACACGACATGCTGGACCTCAAACCCGTAGGCGCGCGGAATTACGAGCCGCCGTGCTTATCCAGCGGGGAAAGCGCCAGCCTGATGATCTTCCTCATGAAATTGCCGCAACCGAGTCCCGAAATCGTGAGCGCCGTACGCGCGGCCGCTGCATGGCTGCAACATGTGGCGATATACGGCAAGGCCTTCGAGAAGGGGGCAAACGGACGCATGCTGACGGCCCGTGAGGGTGCCGGACCTATCTGGTCGCGCTTCTATGAAATCGGTTCCGACCGACCGATCTTCGGCGACCGCGACAAGAGCATCCATGACGATGTCAACGAAATTTCGTTAGAACGACGAAATGGCTACAGTTGGTACAACGCGGGAGCGAAAACAGCGCTGGAACGCTTCGCGGCCTGGAACGCGTCGCGTCCGTAAAAAATCGGGGCAGCGCGGGTTGCCCTGTACAACCCGCGCGCCCTTTTGCGGCATCGTCGAACAGACCCCTGAAAAACTCAGAACACGGGACTGAAGTCGGGTATCGACGCCAATTGAATTCATTCTGCCGCGAATCGGCGCACCATGCGTGCGCATCTTGTAAAAGAGTTGTAAAAACTGGACTCTGCTTCCGACCAGCCGCCAACAAGCATCGCGACACGCGCTAAAATCGCAGTGCCGTGCAAACTATTCTGGTCATTGACGACGACGACAATCTTCGCGACACGATCGGTGTCCTGGTGGAGCGCGAAGGCTTCCGCGCCCTGCTTGCCGCAGACGGCATCAGCGGTGTGGATCAGGCCATTCTCGCCAAACCCAGCCTGATCATTACGGACCTCCGGCTTCCCGGGCTCAGCGGAGTGGAAGTCTGCAAGCGCATTCGCGGTGCGGGCATCCTGACGCCCATCATCGTCTTAAGCGCTATTGGCGAAGAGATCGACAAAGTACTGCTGCTGGAAATCGGCGCGGACGATTATGTGGTGAAGCCCTTTGGTTCGCGCGAACTTCTGGCGCGCATCAAAGCGTTGTTGCGGCGGCAGCCGGGGAACCAGCAGAAAGTGCTGGGCTTTGCCGACATAGAAGTGAATCTGGATCGCCGCATCGTCACCAAACGGGATCAGGAAATCCGTTTCACGCCGGCCGAATACAATCTGCTGACGTTCTTCCTGCAGAACCCGGACCGCCCGCTTTCGCGCGACATGATTCTGAATTCCGTCTGGGGTTATGAATCGTTCCCCAATACGAGGACCGTGGATGCCCACGTCGTTCGCCTGCGCCAGAAACTGGAGCCGGATCCGAACAGCCCGCGGCACTTCCTCACGCTCCACAAGGTCGGGTACCGTTTCCTGCCATGAAAACCGTTCTGATTGTGGAAGACAGCGAAACTTGTGCGGAAACTCTGCAGATCGCGCTGGAGGCGATACCGGATCTCAAGACCATGGTGCTGCGGAATCCATGTGCCGCGATGACGGCGCTGCGAAATGCCGATAACGATATTGCCGCGCTGGTGACGGACCTGCATCTTCCGGAGCACGATGGGTTCGAACTCATCCGCCAGATACGCGCGGAGCGTGGCTTCGAACAGTTGCCCGTTCTGCTGATTTCCGGCGACAGCGACCCGAGGCTGCCGCAGCGCGCACTGGCTCACGGCGCCAACGCGTTCTTCTCAAAGCCGTACTCGCCGGCGGCCGTCCGCCGCAAACTGGAGCAACTCCTATGCTGATGCGGTTCTTTTGTGTGGTGGCATTATGCCTGACCGCGGACACGCTCATGCCGGCTCAGGCAGTCCCCGCCGCGGGCGATTTGCAGCGCGTCATGGAGCGCCTGGACCGGCTGGAAAAACAAAACCAGGAACTACAGTCTGAGGTGCAGGAACTTCGCCGTCAACTGGCGGGACAGCAGGCCGGAAGTTCTTCCGCCGAAGCGGCCACACCGGGTGAGCCCAACAGCCCCGCCGCGCCAACCCCGGCGGAGCGTCTGGACGTCCAGGAGAGCCGCACCGCCGAACTGGCGCAGAGCAAAATGGGGACCTCGCAGCGGATGCCCGTCGAACTCACTGGTATGCTTCTGTTCAACGCATTCCACAATGGAGGTTTTGGCGGCGGCCTGCAAATGCCAATCACTGCGCAGTTAACGGAATCTGCGACGTCCACCGGCGCGTCATTCCGGCAGACGGTGATCGGTTTGAAATTTAATGGCCCCGAACTTCCCGGTGGCGGCAAAGCAAGCGGCAGCGCTTATTTCGACTTTTGGGGCGGCAGTTCCATTCCCAGCAACAACCTGTTCCGGATCCGTCTGGCCACACTTGATCTGGCGTGGAAAAACACCACGATCACGGCGGGCCAGGACAAGCCGATCATTGCGCCGCGCGAGCCAACATCGTTCGCACAGGTGGGGTTTGCGCCGCTCACAGGCGCCGGAAATCTTTGGGACTGGCAGCCGCAGGTGCGCATAGAGCAGAGGTTTACTCTGCGGCATGGCCTGACGCCGGAGGACAGCGAGACGGGCATGCGCGTCCAGGCCGGCGTTTTTGAAACTGCGGAAGTCGCCCCTGCCGGTGCGCCCGGCTCGATTGCCAACACTCTGGAGCGACAGCGGCCTGCGTACGAGGCAAGGGTACTTTTCTTTTCCGGCAACGACCGAAAGCGCCTGGAGATTGCGCCGGGCTTCCATCTCTCCACCACCCACATCGCCGGCCAATCGGTCGCTTCTCAACTGGGCACGCTCGACTGGCTGGTCAAGCCCAACAGCCGTATGATGGTTTCCGGAGCCATGTTCCGGGGCATAAACGCGGCCGGCCTTGGCAGCCTGCGGCAGGGCTTCACCATACTGCCCAACGGCAGTGTTGTTGCCGTGCATGCCACGGGAATCTGGAGTCAGCTGTCTGTTTTTGCCACCAGCAGGGTGACGCTGAATATCTTTGGCGGCCAGGAGTCCGACCGCGCTGCGGACCTCGCCACGAACAGTGTCCGCCGCAATCTGGTATACACCGGTAATATCATGTACAAATTCGCATCCAACGTGATTGCGGCAATGGAATTCTCGCAGACAAGAACGGGCTACGTCGCCGCGGGTACGCGCCTGAACAACCACTATGACCTGGCTCTTGCTTATCTGTTCTAGGCTTCTTCGCACCCTGCGGCCGGCGGTGCCGTGGATGGGGCTTCGCATCACCGTCACCCTGGCCTGCGCTTTCTATATGCCCGCGGCAACGGTTTCCGGCAACGTGGAACTGCGCGAATCGCGCGTGGCGTCAGTCGCGCGGGGCAAAGATTATTCCGGCGTGGTGCTTTCTCTGCAGGCGGTCGGTCAGCCCGCTCCCGCCGTGACCGGCAAACACGTGACCATGCTGCAGAAGGACAAAATGTTCACGCCGCACATTCTTCCCGTGCAGGCTGGCTCCACCATCGACTTCCCGAACGGCGACCCCATTTTTCACAACGCGTTCTCCAGCTACAGCGGACAGGTATTTGACGTTGGCCTCTACCCGCCGGGCAGTTCGCGCTCCGTCCAATTCAGACGCCCCGGCATTGTACGCGTTTTTTGCAATATCCATCCCTCGATGAGCGCCATCATTCTGGTACTCCCCACCCCGTACTTTGCCGTTACCGCTCATGACGGATCGTTTCACACAGACGTTCCTCCGGGGACTTACGATCTCCACATCTTTCATGAACGCGCCACAGAGCAAGCCCTGGAAGGTATGACACGGCGCGTCGTGGTGGACGCCGATGGCCTGCACCTGGCCCCGATTTCGATCTCTGAGGCCGGCTACCTCATGGCTCCGCACAAGAACAAATACGGCAAGGACTACGAACCGCCGTCGGACGATAAGACCCTGTACCCCGGCGCTCGCCCATGAATCTGCCGGCACGTAATTCCCTGCTGGGAAAGATCGTCGTATCCACTTCGGTTGCCATCACATTGCTTCTGGCCGCAGCTGGCTGGTTCGTTCAGGATGTGACCCGAAGAGTCCTTTCAGACAATCTTCGGACCGAAATACAGGGCAGCCTCCGCGCCTATGAATCGCTGTGGCAGGCACGCGCCGAAATGCTGCGCTCCGTGAGCCGCGCGCTCAGCAACATGTCTGACGTTCGGCGCGCGTTTCAGACCAATGATCGAGCCACGATTCAGGACACCGCGGCGGAGTTCTGGACGCATATTGGGAACGGTTCCGGCCAGGGCACAGGGGGCGCTTCGCTCTCCGGTGCCGGCACTGTCTTTCTGGTCACCGATCCGCAGGGTCAGGTGATGGCGTCGCTCGGCGGAGGACTGCCGGACAAAGGCCGCTACGCCGTGGTGCATGACGCCTCGGCCCGCTTTCCGGAGCAATCCGATGGCTTTTCGCTGGAAGGTGGGCGTCTCTACGAACTCGTGGTGACACCCGTCTACGTGCAGAGCCAGATTGGCTCCGGCCTGCTCAACGTTCTGCTGGCGGGCTTTCCAGTGGATCAGGGCGTGGCTCGGGATCTCAAAGAGCGCACCGGCGGCAGCGATTTTATTTTCCTTGCCGGGGGCCTGCCTGTTGCTTCCACGCTGGGCGATGCGGAAACCCGCTCGCTCACCAATCAATACCGGCGCAGTTCCACGGTGCAGAATATCGAACTGCCAAATCGGGAATTCGCCGTGCTGGGCACCACACTGCGCGATCTCTCCGGCGCGCCCGTGGGCGATCTGCTCATTCTTCACAATTTCGACGCCATTGCCCGCGATCTCACGGCCCTGGAAACAAGGCTTTTCCTGATCTGGCTGACTGCGGTGCTGGCCGGCGTGGCGGTCAGCCTGGTGCTGGCACGCCGCATCCTGAGTCCGATTCGCGAACTGGACCAGGCCGCCGCCCTGATCGCCCGCGAGAGTTACGGCGCTCAGGTACCTGTGCATGGCGACGACGAACTGGCCAGACTCGCGCGGACGTTTAACGCCATGTCAGGTTCCATTCAAAGCGCCCGGACGGAACTGATCCGGCGCGAGCGCATGTTCACCATCGGCCAGCTCTCCAGCTCCATCGTGCACGATCTGCGCAATCCGCTGGCGTCCATCTATGGTGGCGCGGAAATGATGATGGATGGCGACCTCAGTCCGGAGCAACTCCAACGGCTGGCTGGCAATATCTACCGTTCGTCGCGAGTCATCAATGAGATGCTCCAGGAATTGGTTGACGTTTCGCGCGGTCGCATTCAGGCCCCGGAGATCTGCCGCCTGGGAGAGATTGTGGATGCGGCAATCGAGATTCTTTCGCCCGTGGCCTCTGAGCATGGCGTGACGATCGAAACCTCGGTGGATCCGGCTATTGAACTGCCCCTGGAGCGGGCCCGTGTAGAGCGCGTCTTCCTGAATCTGATTTCAAACGCCATCGAAGCGATGTCCGCAGGCGGGCGGATTTCGATTGCCGCGTTTCAGAATGGCGACGGGATTCTGGTGGAGGTCAACGACAACGGCCCGGGAATCCCTGACGCGGTCAAGAACCGTCTGTTTCAACCGTTCGTGACGTCCGGCAAGAATGGCCTTGGGCTTGGCCTTGCTCTTTCGCGCCAGACCCTGCTCGATCATGGCGGCGATCTGTGGGCGGAAAACAACGCTGGCGGCGGTGCCCGTTTCCGGCTTCGATTACCGGTCTGAGTCTATTTTTCCTTTGTGTCTTTGTTGATAAACCGCTTGCGCTGAGAGGCCAGGGAGATCATGGCCGCGCCCGTTCCCAACAGCCAGAAGCTGCCGGGTTCCGGGGTGGCGCTCGTGGACGTGGTGGGCGGTCCCGTCGTAATGTAATTTGTCCCCGCCGTGCCGAAGCCGATTGAGGCACCGGTGAAGCTGCTCAGGGTGATGTTGGTCCCGGTCAGATTGATTGTGAATGTTGCGGTCTTCTGGGAGTAGGGTTGCTTGGTGCCTCCGGTGAGTGAGCCGTTCGCATTCGTGTAGATGCCGGAGCCATTCGGCGTACCGATGACGGCATCCACGGGTGCGCCCCCACCGATGGTCGTAAGGGTCAATTGCGAGAGAGAAGTCGCTGCCGTCCAGTGGCTCAGTGCCGAACCGGCTGCGGAACTCGTCACCGTGCCGCCCGAACCGATCTGGATCAGTGTGCCGGTGCCGCTTGCATACGATGCACCCGTGACGCTGGAATCGAGATTGAGCTTGAGACCGGTAATATTTTCTCCGTCGGAGGTCTGATTGGCCGTATCGTTTTCCAGAATGACCGTCAGAACCTCGGTGGAACCAACCAGGCTAAGGGACAAGGTCGCGCTTGCGGTGACGGAGTTTCCGTTGGCATCCGTTTGTCCGGTGACGGAAAAGATCGTGGACGCAAAGCCTGCGGTGGCGAACGTGGCGAGAATGGCGGTGAGTGCGATGACCGTCTTCATGGTTTTGTTTCTCTCTATGTCAATCTTCTCCGGAATTGGAGTTAGCAACAAGTTACCGAAGGTAGTGCGGTTGCCAGTACTTTCCCGAACTTTCGTGGCCGATGGACAGTCAACGATAGTGAGTGTTCCTGGGCGTGGCGTTCCTGTTTGACGCGTGCCGCAGGTGTATTGTGCCACCATAAGTCATTCGTGCCGCAGACACTCCGACAACTTCCGTGGCTCCTTCGAAGGACGCTCGTCGCTTCCATCGATGACGGCCTTTTCGCTGTCGCAAAGGGCGCCGCCTATTCCGCCCTGCTTTCCCTGTTCCCTGTACTGACCTCAGCGGCCGCCATCAGCGTACAGATCAAGGCCGATTACGTGCGGCAAAAACTAGCAGTGTTCCTGTCGCGCATTCTGCCGCCAGGGACGGAAGATGCGGTCCTCCAGCAGTTCCGTTATCAGGGCCAGCGACCGGTGTCGCTGATTGTGGTGGCGGCATTGCTCTCCCTGTGGGCCGCATCGAGCGTGATCAAGAGCCTGATGGATGGCTTCAACGCCGCTTATAGGGTACCCCGCACGCGCTCCATGGGGGCGCACATTGGCGTGGGCATAATGCTGGTCTTCCTGATCGTGATTCCAATGTTTGGTGCGTCCTCGCTGATTCTGTTCGGCGGCACCGTGGAACAGGGCATTATGAAAATCCTTAAGGTGGACCCGGTGCTGAATCCGCTCACTGACTCGATCCGGATCTTTTCCAGAGTGATGCGCTATGTTGTGGCTTTCAGCGCCGCCTGGAGTCTCACGGCAATTCTTTACTACTTCGGGCCATACCGGAAACAACGCTGGAAGAGCGTCTGGGGCGGCGCGTTCCTGGCGACGGTTCTTTGGTTGCTGGCCACGCTGGCTTTCAGTTGGTACGTCCGGCACATCACGAACTACAATCTGCTCTACGGCAGCATTGGAACGGGGATCGCACTGCTCATCTGGATGTATTTGCTGGCGATCATCGCTTTGTTTGGCTGCGAGTTTAATGCGGAGTGCGAGCGGATGCGCGCGGCTGAACTGGCTGGCTCCGAACAGCAGGCCACGGCGACCCGGACAACAATGTGAGCCGGATTCTGAACAGAGATGGAGAACTTTGTATTGCAAAGTGCTCCGTGATTCCTTATACTGACTTCATGGGTGCCGTTCACCAGATTCGCTCCACTCCCGCCGCCCCGGTAGGGCTGCACGATCAGGCCATGGACAACCTGCGCTTCATCCGCGACACGATGGAGAATGCCGGTTCGTTCACGGCGGTTCCAGGCGTTGGCGGCATGGTGGTGGGTGCTACCGCGTTCTTCGCGGCGTTCGCGGCTCATTTGAGCGCGGGCCCGCGCGCCTGGCTCGCAGTCTGGATTGGCGAAGCACTGCTGGCGCTCGCGATTGGCCTGGGTTTCTCCGCCCGTAAGGCCCGTCTGTCCGGAACGTCGCTGCTTTCCCGGTCTTTCCGTCGCTTTATTTTCGCCATGGCACCGCCAATGCTGGCGGGCGTAATTATTACCCTGATGCTCAACAATGCGGGTCTCACCCACTACCTGCCGGCCGTCTGGTTGTTACTGTACGGTGCGGGCGTGGCCTGCGGCGGTGCTTTTTCCGTGCGTGTAGTCCCTGTCATGGGCATGGCGTTTCTGACGCTCGGTGCCGTGGCTGCGCTGGCCCCCGGTAACTGGCTGGACCCCCTGCTCGCCCTCGGCTTCGGCGGGCTGCATATCATTTTTGGCTGGAGGATTGCGAGGAATTATGGCGGCTAGAGCTTCCCAAAAAATTGTTCCCGGGCCCGCTGTGGTCGCGGGTCCCGTGAATTCCGCCGCCGGCGCGGTCGCGCTGGACCGCGTCATTCATGAACGGCTGCGCCTGGCCATTGTGAGCGCTCTTGCTGTGAATCCGATCCTGACGTTCGCCGAACTCAAGAAACTACTCGCCACCACCGACGGCAATCTCAGCGTTCATTCCCGCAAGCTCGAAGACGCCGGCTACGTGGCGGTGGAAAAGAAGTTCGAAGGCCGGATGCCCCGCTCGGAATACCGTCTCACCGCCAGCGGACGCACTGCCCTCGAACGCTACCTGACCCACATGGAAGCCCTGATCCGCGCCGCGCGCAAAACCCTGTAGCCAAAAAAATTTAGCCGATAACTCTATGGAACAAAGTACTCTGCAAGCTGTCGATGATTCGCTGCCGATTCAGGATGTCAACACTCCTCTCGGCTCCCTGCACGCCGCCATCATCATGGATGGCAACGGGCGCTGGGCCGCCCAGCGCGGGATGCTTCGCCTGGAGGGCCATCGCGCCGGCGCAGAGTCGCTCCGCCATATTGTGGAGGCCGCGCCCCGGCTCAACATCGGCGTACTGACGGTCTACGCGTTCTCTGCCGACAACTGGAAACGCCCGTCGGAGGAAGTGGACGCTCTGATGTTCCTCCTCGCCTGCTACCTGGAGAAAGAGTCCGTGCGACTGCGGGACGCTGGGGTCCGCACCACCATCATCGGCCGTCGCGACCGCCTCCCTGCCCCGCTGCTCAACGCCATCCATCTCGCCGAATCCCGCACCGAGCACTGCAACCGCCTCCATTTCCGGCTCGCTATCGACTACTCTGCTCGCGCCGCCATCCTGGAAGCCGCTACCGACGAGCAGCACCGCGAGCGTTTCTTCGCCGAGACGATCCCGGTCGACCTGCTGATCCGCACCGGAGGCGAACAGCGTCTGAGCGACTTTCTTCTCTGGGAATCCGCCTACGCCGAGCTCATTTTCACCAAACGCATGTGGCCCGATTTCACGCCTGCGGACCTCCGCGCCGCCGTCACCGAGTATCACCATCGGGAGCGACGCTTCGGATCTGTTCCGGAGATGGCGCTGGTTGCCCAGGCGGCGGAACAGGCACAGTTTTCTGAGCGCTGGCTGCGATAAGGCTCAATTCTCCGTCGGGTACTCCTCCATGTGATCGATCACCAGCACCGGCTCAGGCCGTTTGTGCATCTCCAGCTTCAACCCCAGCTCCCGCTGAATCGCATCCACAAAGGAAATTGACCCCGTCGGATCCGACGCCGCGCCATCCGCAGCAGCCGTCGCACCCCCGCCCGGCCTCATGCTGAACGTGTCGAAATGGACGCTGAAATCCCATGCACCCTCGATTCCCGTGCCATCGAGCACCGCATAACGGATCGTGACCCAATACGCCGGAATCTGCTCCGCGAACTGCGCCATCGTCGTGTTCTTACAATCCAGCTGGATTACCGCACCCTGCCCCGGATGTATTTCCGTCTGCCGCGTGCATTCGGTTCGATGGGAGGGATCGGCCTTGGTCAGTTTCGGCTTCACCGCCACCAGCGTGTAGGCATCCATGGGCCGGTCTTCAAAATGGACCGCCAGCTTGTAGCGCTCCGTGAGCAGGGCTCGTAGCATCAGGTTGAGATTCTCCCGATCCGTGGCAACGCCGGTGGGGGCCTTTGCCATGATTGTGACGTTATGGGAGTTGTTTCCCATCGCCCACTTGGGAACCCCCACCAGTTGCTCGAGTGAAGGCACATTCCACGCCTGCGACACCAGTCCCAGCGGGGACACACCGGTCATCACCACACGTCCGCCAGGTTCATACCGCGGCATGCTGGTCATCCCCTCGCCACCGAGTTTAATAGACGCCACTTCGAACTCGGGCGCGGGCAGTGCAGCCAGCACCGTCGACACGGCCGGCGAATTCGCCGATGGTTGTTCATTCACGCTCACCACAGTCAGAACCGGCTGTGGCACGTTTCCCTGCTCCATCTTTAGCCCGAGCTTCTCGATTGCCGCGTCCAGGCCGCTCCCGCCACCCGCCAGATTTCCCAAGGCGTATTGCATGTCGATATCCCAGCTGCCCTCCAGGCCGGTGGCATCGGCAATACGGCGCGATGGCCCACTGAAACTGGCGGCAAATGCTTCCATGGTGACGTTGCGGCACTGCACCACGTAGTTCATGACGCCATTATTTATGAGCGGCGTGGTCTTGCACCCACTGGCCCCTGCGGCGTCGGCTGCCGTCTCCAGCTTCAGGCTACTCTTGCCCCGGGTCAGCAGGATACCAGGCACCTGCTGTGTCTCCGTCTTCACGACCAGATGAAAACGCTCGGCGAGCAGCGCCTGGAGCATCAGCCGCAACGTTGCGGGGCGAGTCCCCGGTTTCGTCTTCGCAACCACTTCGTAGCGGTCGTAGTCAATCCAGGCGGGCCCGCCAAAAACCTTATTGGCGTCGACCCCATAGGCCGTACTGATCAAATCGATCATCGTGGCACGCCGCAACCGATACCTGTCGCCGCCCAAAACCCCGCCGTCCATCCAGTGGTCAACGGTTTTGCTCCAGTCGCTGCGCGGACTGAAATGGACATCGGCAATATCAAAGGCCGGCTGGCATAGCCCCGCCCCAGTTACCAGCAGGAAGATACTCAATGAGAAGAGTAGACGCTTTATCATTCGGCCCTCCTTCGGGATCACGATATCATGACGGCCTTTTATGTCAAAGCGTGCACTGTGTGCGCGGACACCCTGAACGACTTTGTGATTTCCGATGCGCCGGATTCATGTTAGAATCGATGTTGTGGAGGCCAGCGGTGCGCACCGCCAGCCTCCATCGGTCAGACTACAGATCGATTTCGATCTTGAGTTTGGTCCGTCGTTTCCTGATCAGTACAAGCACCAGAAAAGCGAACAACATCAGAAGGTCCATAGACAACAGCACCTCCTTTCTACCCCGTAGATTTGCAGACCCCGCGCTCATACGCGGGGTTTTGCATTTGGAGTCCGGAATCTCCAGCAAACTGCGCTTCTGCAAACCGAAGTAGAACCTGTATCGTAGGCCTTTAACGCAAGTCTTGTAAATACCTCCTTTTAAAACAAGAGAGGTATTACCACCTTGAAATCAATGATATAGGGGAATCTTCCCGACCGTTCAGCCAACTCTAGGCCATAATCTATGTCACCGTCACAAACTTCCCGCACTCACGCCACTTGACAAAGATGCACTCATATTTCATAATCAAGTAGAGCTAAATACGGCAAGACTGCCACGGCTCCACGCATTTTTCTCTAACTAGGAGGTCCTGGAAAAGGACATGGGCAAAATTATTGGTATCGACCTCGGGACGACGAACTCCGTCGTGTCCGTCATGGAAGCCGGTCAGCCGACCGTTATCGCAAATCAGGAAGGCACCCGCACCACGCCGTCGGTTGTCGCCTTCACGAAAGCCGGAGACCGCCTTGTCGGTCAGGTGGCCAAACGTCAGGCCATCACGAATCCCGAGCAGACCATTTTCTCCATCAAGCGCTTCATGGGTCGCCATTACGGCGAAGTCAGTGAAGAAATGAAGATGGTGCCGTACAAGATCGTGAAGGGCGAGAATGACGACGCCCGCGTCGAGATCAACGGCAAGCTGCAATCGCCGCCCGAAATCTCGGCCATGATCCTGACCAAGCTGAAGGAAGCGGCGGAAGCCTATCTGGGCCAGAAAGTGACCGAAGCGGTCATTACGGTGCCCGCCTACTTCAACGACGCACAGCGCCAGGCGACGAAAGACGCCGGTCGCATCGCTGGTCTGGACGTCAAGCGCATCATCAATGAGCCGACAGCGGCTGCGCTGGCCTATGGTCTCGACAAGAAGACCAATGAAACCATCGCCGTGTACGATTTCGGTGGCGGCACGTTCGACGTTTCCATCCTCGAAGTGGGCGACGGCGTGGTCGAAGTCAAATCGACCAATGGCGACACGCACCTGGGCGGCGACAACATCGACCAGCGCATCATGGACTGGATCATCTCCGAATTCAAGAAGGAATCCGGCATCGATCTTTCCAAGGACCAGATGGCCCTCCAGCGCCTCAAAGAAGCCTCCGAAAAGGCCAAGATGGAGCTCTCCACGCTGCTCGAAACCGACATCAATCTGCCGTTCGTCACGGCCGATGCCACCGGTCCGAAGCACCTGCTGATGAAGCTCACCCGTTCGCGCTATGAACAGATGTGCGAAGACATCTTCCAGCGTTCGGTCGGCCCCTGCAAGAAGGCCATGGAAGACGCCGGCCTGACGCCGGACAAGATCGACGAAGTAGTTCTGGTCGGCGGCTCCACGCGCATTCCGCGTATCCAGACCATTGTGAAGGAACTCTTCAACAGAGAGCCCAACAAGAGCGTAAATCCCGACGAAGTGGTCGCGGTGGGCGCGGCGGTTCAGGGTGGCGTGCTCGGCGGCGAAGTGAAGGACGTTCTCCTTCTCGACGTCACCCCGCTCTCGCTCGGCATCGAAACGCTGGGTGGCGTGTTCACCAAGCTGATCGACCGCAACACGACGATCCCGACCCGCAAAAGCGAGACGTTCTCCACGGCGGCCGATAGCCAGACCTCTGTGGAAATCAAGGCCTTCCAGGGCGAGCGCGCCATGGCCAAGGACAATCGTCTGCTGGGCGTCTTCTCGCTGGTCGGCATTCCGCCGGCACCGCGCGGCGTGCCGCAGATCGAAGTCACGTTTGATATCGATGCCAATGGCATTCTGAACGTGGTGGCGAAGGACAAGGCCACCAACAACGAGCAGAAGATCACGATTACGTCTTCGTCGGGCCTCTCCAAGGACGAAGTCGACAAGATGGCGCGCGATGCAGAGTCTCATGCCGCCGACGACCGCAAGTCGAAGGATCAGATCGAAGCCCGCAACCGTGCCGATGCGATGGTCTACAACGTCGAAAAGACGCTGAAAGAGCACCGCGATAAGGTCGGCGAGGCCGATGCGAAAAACATCGAAACGGCCATCGAAGACGTCAAGAAGGCGATCAACGAGAATGACGCCGACAAGCTGAATGCGGCCACCGACAAGCTGACCCAGGCCAGCCACAAGCTGGCGGAAGCGATGTACAAGGCTTCCTCCACGCCGCCGGCTGACGCACCCCAGGGTGCGGCTACGCCCGAGCCCGAGAAGCCGAAGGAAAATGTTGTGGACGCCGAGTTTGTCGACGTCGACGACAAGAAGTAATTCCCGCGGCACAGGCTTCGGCCTGAGAAGCTAGTAGTGAAGCGCGGGCGGCGGAAATATCGCCGCCCGCTTCGTTTCAATCAAACTCAAAAATGGCCAGCACGCCAAAACACGATTACTACCAGACCCTCGGCGTGGAACGCGGCGCGGTGGAAGACGATATCCGCAAGGCATACCGGAAACTCGCCCGCAAGTACCACCCCGACCTCAACCCTGGCGACAAGTCCGCCGAAGACCGCTTTAAGAACGTGCAGGAAGCGTACGACGTCCTCAGCGACGCGAAGAAGCGCAGCATGTACGATCAGGTCGGTTTTTATTCCGATCAGGGCTTCGCCGCCGGTGGTCCGCCTCCGGGTTCGGGCGGTGGTCCGCGTGGCGGACCGAACATGGATTTCGGCGGTTTCGATTTTTCCGATCTCATGCGCGATGCGCAGGCGGAAGCAGCGCGTGGCAGACGCGGTGCCGGCGGCGGTGCGGGTACCGCTCCCGGCGGCGGTGCTTTCAAGGACATCTTCAGCCAGTTCTTCCGTGCCGGCGATTCCGGTGGCCATCAGCCCGATGCCGCTCCTGAAAAGGGCGCGGACCTGGAGTACGGCCTCAACATTTCCTTCTGGCAGGCCATCCGCGGCACCCAGACGAAGATCGAAATTACGCGTTACGAGCAGTGCGCCGTTTGTTACGGCACCGGCGGGAATGACGCCGGTTCGGCCAGTTGCCCGCAGTGCGGCGGAACCGGCAATGTTTCGCAGATGGCGGGCAACATGAAGTTCAATCTCACGTGCCCGCGCTGCAATGGCAAGGGACGGATCAAGAACGCCTGCCCCGCCTGCCACGGCGATGGCCGCATCTCCCACAAAGAATTTGTGGAAGTGCGGATCCCGGCGGGCGCTCAGCATGGCTCGCGGCTGCGCGTACCCGGTAAAGGCAATGCAGGCACTATGGGCGCGCCTTCCGGAGATCTTTACATCACCACCAACGTGGAGCCGCATCCCGTCTTCCGGCGGGAGGGCGATAATATCCACATGGAAGTTCCCGTCACGGTATGGGAAGCGGGCCTTGGCACCAAGATCGAAGTTCCCACCATTGATGGTAAGACGCTGCTCAAGATTCCGCCGGGCACGCAGAACAATCAGAAGTTCCGTCTGCGCGACCGCGGCGTGCCGAACCCCCGCAAGGGCACGAAGGGCGATCAGATTGTTCAGGTGGTCCTGAAGGCTCCTGAGATTCGTGACGAACGCACGAAAGAACTGTTGAGATCTCTGGCTGAGTTGCATCCCGAAGACCCGCGTAAGGACCTGTGGACTGAGGAATAAATTATGCGTGCGAAATCCAAAGCCGCGTACATGATTTCGTCGGTGGCCGAGCAGTATTCGGTCCACCCGCAGACGTTGCGACTGTATGAGCGCGAGGGGCTGCTGAAGCCCAGCCGCAGCGACGGCAACACTCGACTCTACACCGAAGAGGATCTCGAGCGTCTGGAAGTGATTCTGCATCTCACGCGCGATCTGGGAGTGAATCTGGCCGGTGTCGAGATCATTCTCAACATGCGGAACAAGATGGAGACGATGCAGAGTCAGATTGAGGAGTTCGTGCAGTCGCTGAACTTCGAACTGGCAAATCGTCCACCTATGCCGCGCGCCGCCGACATGAATTCATTGGTCCCCGTGATCAGGACGGCGATCCTGCCGCGCACGAAGAAGGGCTGAGCCCCGGCCTACCGCCCCGGCACCAGATAGCCGGCATCGCGCAAAATCTCCCGCCCGGCACCCTTCAACAAATAATCCGCGAAAGCCCGCGCGGTGTCCTGATGTTTCGACGCCGCAACAATCCCCAGTTCCTGGTCGATTGGCGCATGGGACGGCGCGCTCACCTGAATCACCTTGCCGGCTTCCTTCAACACCAGCGAATAGGCGGTAAACACAACATCGGCGTTACCCGAAGCCCCGTACTGTTTCGTCATATTGATGTTGTCGGCGTAAACCACCTTCGGCTCAACTTTCGCCCAGACCCCCGTCTTTTGCAGCGTTTCCCGAGCCGCCAGCCCGTAGGGTGCCAGTTCCGGCTTCGCCAGCGCAATCACCTTCACACCGGAATCCACCAAATCCTCCGGCTTCGTCACCTTGCCCAAGGCCGGGCTGCCCGGCGGTAGCCACAAGGCAAGGATTCCGGTGGCATAGAGAGCCCGCGAATGCGCCACCAGCAGACCTTTCTTCTCCAGCCCATCCACATGCGAGACGTCCGCCGCCGCGTAAACGTCGAACGGCGCACCATTCTCGATCTGCAATGCCAACTGCGCGGTAGAGGCGAAACTGAACACCGGATGAATCCCCGTAGCCGCCTCAAACTTCGGCCCCAGCGTCTGAAAAACCTCGCTCAGATTGGCTGCGGCGGCGACCGTCACTTCGCGTTTCGCAGGCTGCGCGTTACACCCAACCGCAGCGATCAGACCGACAATCAGAACGAAATATCTCACCACCCAACATTATCCGATTCCTTTTTCCGTTTCCGGGTAATACTGTGTGAGACGACATGAATCTGCCGCAGCTTTTTGACGAGCATCACGCGCCGCTGTTCCGCTTTGCCTACCGGATGACCGGCTCCGTCGCTGACGCGGAGGACATTGTCCAGGAGTGTTTCCTGCAGCTACTGCGGCCTGGCTGCACTTACGATCCAGACCGCACGCCTATCAGAACCTATCTCTTCGGCGTAGTAAGGAACCAGTCGCTCAAGCGCAGGCCGTCACTACCCGAACCAGACGACGGACCCGGACACGGCAAGTCGCCCGAACAGGAGTTGCTCCAGACGGAACTGTCACAGGTAGTGTCACGCGCGATAACGGAACTCCCGGAAGGCCAGCGTGAGGTGCTCATTCTGGCCCATTACGAACAGCTGTCGCTCGCGGAAATCGCGGGGGTGATGGAGATTGAAGTTACGGCGGTGAAATCGCGCCTCCAGCGCGCACGCGCCGCATTAAAGGAATCGCTCGCCGCCTATGCGCTGAGCCCGGAGAGAAGACGATGAACGATACCGAACTCGACGAAATTCTCAACCAGTGGAAGGATCCGCAAGTGCGGACGGCATGGAGCACGGAAGTGCGTTCTGGACTGCTGCGCAAACCCGTGCGACGCACGTTCGGACAGTGGGCCGCCGGGCTTTGGCCGGGCTTTGGCAAAGGTCTCATCGCAGTCACCTCCGCCGGAGTGTGCCTCCTGATCGCCACCGCCGCGTTTCCCCAGGTCTCAGGGCTATTCTCGCCCGGGGTACGGTTCGTCGTTGAAGGCGAAACAACGGGGTACGCGGAGAATGGTGCCATCCAGTCCACTCGCCGTACGTCGTTTGCACGCATTGGCATCCACGCCCTGCCGCTGGAACGAACCGATTCAGACAACCCCCTGGTGAATCTGACCGGGGGCATGTTTAATTTGATTCACACAACGCTGGTTCAGGTTGCACCCTCCCTCATTTATCACCACATCGACTCCGATCTTGCGCGACACAGCATCTTGCTCAAGAATGGCTGTGTTGGTGGGGGCTGGAACGTGATTGGACAGGAGACGATTCTAGGGCATCTCACCACGATCGTGCGAACCGGTGGCGGTGGCAAGGGAGGAACAAGAGAAACGCAATGGGTGGCTCCGGACCTCGATTGCGCGGGACTAAAACTGATCCTGGAAGATCCGCGCCCCGATGGCACCTATTACGTTTCCTACCAGGAACACGCCACCAAAATCACCATGAATACCAGACAATAGTCTTCATGGGATCACTCACCGGAACCACCGCCCTCGTCACCGGCGGCTCACGAGGCATCGGACGCGCCATCTGCCAGGGCCTCGCAGAACAGGGTGCCAACATCATCCTGCACTACAATCAGAACCGAGCCGCCGCCGAGGAAACGGCATCCACCATCAAAACCGACGTTCGCATCATCCAGGCCGACCTCAGTTCCATCCCCGAAACCGAAAGCATGTTCGACGACCTCGCCGACACGCCGCTCGATTTCCTCATCAACAACGCGGGCATCTGGCGGCCCACCCCTATGGGCTCCACCCACTCTGCCGTCGTCAACGAAATGCTCGACACCAACCTGCGCGGCCCCTTCTGGGTCACGCACTGCGCCCTGCACCTCATCAAAGACGGCGGCCGCATCGTGAACGTCTCCTCCGTCGCGGGACGCATCGGCGTGGCCGGCGGCCGCAGCCTCTACGGAGCCACCAAAGCCGCGCTCGATTCCCTCACCCGGAACTGGGCGCTGGAACTCGCGCCGCGCCGAATCCTGGTCAACGCCGTCGCCCCCGGCTACATCACCACAGACATGACAGACGACTTCTTCTCCGATCCCGCTACGCTGGAAAAAGTCCTCAACCGCCAACCCATGGGCAAACTCGGCACGCCGGAAGAAGTCGCCGACGTGGTCGTCTTCCTCTGCTCCGACGGCGCCAAATTCATCACCGGCCAGAGCATCAACATCAGCGGTGGCCTGGTCATCTGATAGAAAGACTCCCCGATTGATTCGCAAACGGGGTTACCGAACCGCGACTGGAAGGAGCGGCACTCAAATCTTCCTTTGCGCACCCCGCTCCCACCAGTCGCCGGCCAAACTACCGAGCCGCCCGCGTGAGCAAGCGGCAGCAAAATTATGAATTTCAACACAGCCTCCCCCCACGCCCGACCTCGATTCGGTAGAATTCCAATGGAGACCGAACATGACACCGACTGAAGTTCTGCAGATGGCGAAGGACAATGGCGCCCGCCAGGTAGACATCCGTTTCGCCGATATCCCCGGCCTGCAGCACCACATCTCTTACCCGATCGGCGAACTGACCGAAAGTTCCTTCACCGATGGCTACGGCATCGACGGCTCCAGCATCCGCGGCTGGGCCGCCATCAACGAAAGCGACATGCTGCTGATCCCGGACGCCACCACCGCGTTCATGGATCCATTCATGGAAACTCCCACGCTCGTGATGATCGGCGACGTGCGCGATCCGCTAACCCGCCAGAACTACGAACGCGACCCGCGCTGGATCGCCAAGAAAGCCGAACTCTATCTCCAGAACAGTGGCGCGGGCGATACCGCCTTCTTCGGCGCGGAAGCCGAATTCTTCATCTTCGACAACGTTCGCTTCGATCAGAACGCCCATTCCGGCTTCTACTTCATCGATGCCGACGAAGGCCGCTGGAACTCCGGTGCCGAGAAAGTCGGCGGCAAGCACAATCTCGGCTACCGTCCCCTCTACAAGGACGGCTACTTCCCCGTACCGCCAACCGATCACTACCAGGATCTGCGCTCGGAAATGGTCGCCACCATGGAGCGCTGCGGCCTGGTGATCGAGTGCCACCACCATGAAGTCGCCACCGCCGGTCAGGCCGAAATCGATCAGCGCTTCGACACGCTGGTGAAATCGGCCGACAACATGATGACCTACAAGTACATCGTGCGCAACGTGGCCAATCAGTACGGTAAGACCGTGACCTTCATGCCGAAGCCGCTCTATGGCGATAACGGAAGCGGCATGCATGTGCACCAGTCCATCTGGAGAGCCGGCAAACCGCTGTTCGCCGGCGACGAATACGCGGGTCTCAGCACCATGGCCCTGCACTACATCGGGGGCCTGCTGAAGCATGCACGCGCTCTCTCCGCCATCATCGCCCCCACCACCAACAGCTACAAGCGTCTGGTGCCGGGTTATGAGGCACCCGTGAATCTCGCTTACTCGCGCCGCAACCGCTCCGCCGCCTGCCGCATTCCCATGTACTCGGTCAGTCCGAAAGCCAAACGAGTCGAATTCCGCCCACCGGATCCTTCGGCGAATCCTTATCTCGCCTTCGCCGCACTGCTTATGGCGGGTCTCGATGGCGTACTCAACAAGATCGAACCGGGCGAACCGCTCGATAAAGACATCTACGATCTCACTCCGGAAGAAATGAAGTCGGTGCCGTCCATGCCAGGATCGCTGGAAGAAGCCCTCGGTTGCCTCGAAGACGATCATCAGTTTCTGCTCAAGGGCGACGTGTTCACGGAAGAACTCATCGAGACCTTTATCGACTACAAACGCCGTAACGAGGCCGACGCCGTTCGTCTGCGTCCGCATCCTTACGAGTTCTCCCTGTATTACGACATTTAGGCCATCCGAGCGGCCCCTGCCGGACCGCAATGCAACATTAAGCCCACGTGAAGATCACCTCATGTGGGCTTTTGTTTTTAACACCTTGCGGACATGCCAGTTCCATATCTGGCCCATACAAAAAATCGATTTCGCTTGTGGGTTCACACAACCGTAAACTGGCTACTTGAGGCTAGGACGCGGCGCCATCACCGGCGTGTCCGTCTCATGTCAACCAAAAAGGAGAATCACATGAGAGTACCGATTTGCTTGCTGGCACTGGTGTCGTTAACCAGTCTGATGTATGCCGAAGGCCCCGACGATCAGGCACCAGCCGCAACCCCGGCAGCCGCTGCGCCCGCAACACCCCCGGCAGCTCCCCCCAAGTACGGCGGTTTCGTTTTCAGCGGCCTCCTTGACGGCTACATCACGGACAACAGGAACCACCCACGTTCCGGCCTGGATGGCCTTCAGAATTTCGACATTATTAACGGCCAGCCGGAAATGAGCATGGCCAAGTTCACTATCGACAAATCGGACAGCGTCTTCGGCGCTCACGTCGACGTCGGCCTGGGCGAAACCATGCGCCTGATTCATGCGTTTGACCCTGCCGCCATTGACCACAAGGCGCTTCGTTACTTCGAACAGGCGTATCTCATTGCAAAACCCAAGGGCATGCACGGCACTGAAATCGACTTCGGCACCTTCGTGACCTCGGCCGGCGCCGAAGTGATCGAAAGCCCGTCCAACTGGAACTATTCGCGCTCCCTGCTCTTCGCCTGGGCGATTCCCTACTACCACTTCGGCCTGAAGACCACCACGCCGATCAACAAAGTAGTGACCATCGGCTTCCAGCTCGTGAATCCGTGGAACACCGTAGCCGGCAATGGCCACACCTTCACCAACTATGGGGTCACCCTGGGCGTGACCAAAGGCATCTTCACGTGGAACACCAACTACTACGGCGGCGCGAACCATCCGAAGGTCGGTACGCTGCCCAACGGCGGCAAGCGCAACCTGGTCGACACGACGCTGGTCATTGCGCCGAACGATAAGACTAACTTCTATATCAACGGCGATTGGGCCCGTGACAACAACGACGTGGGCAGCGGCTACAGCAGCTGGGGCGGTATTGCTTTCGCTGCTCGCCGTCAGATCACCAAGCCGTTCGCCATTGCAGGTCGCGCGGAGTACTTCAAGGATGCCAGTGGCTACTCCACCGGTGTCAAGCAGAATCTCGGCGAATTCACCGTCACCGGAGAATACAAATTCGGCAGTATCCTGATGGCGCGTGCGGAGATTCGTCGCGATCAATCGTCCACCAAATTCTTCGAGGCTCGCAACTATCCTCTCGGAACGGTCGGACAGACCACTGCAACCCTCGGCTTGACGGCCACCTTCGGCCCCTGGAAGTAGTTAAATCCGTTGCAAATGTAATCGAAAAACGGCACCGGGTTTCGCACCCGGTGCCGTTTTTGTTTTGCCCGCCCGGTCATGCCCTCGCAGCGGCTGCGCGGCACCCCTGGTAGCGTACAATAGTTCTTAGTCCGGTTCTAAAAACCAATCCCCTGGAGGAAATTGTTGGATTCTGCAATCCTCGCTCTGGAAGACGGCACAGTCTTCGAGGGCAGGAGTTTTGGTGCGCCCGCCGAACGTTCCGGCGAAGTTGTCTTTAATACCGCTCTCACCGGTTATCAGGAGGTCTTCACGGACCCCTCGTACACCGGTCAAATCGTCATTCTCACCAACCCGCAAATCGGCAATTACGGTACCACCGTTTCCGATAACGAAGCGGCAAAACCCTGGATTGAAGGTCTGGTCGTCCGCGAGTTCTCCGGCATCACCAGCAACTGGCGTTCCGATACCGAAGCCCGCACTTTCCTTTCGCAGGCCAATATTCCGATCGTTTCCGATCTCGACACCCGCGCGCTCGTCCGTCACCTGCGCAGCCGTGGAACGATGCGTGGCGTGCTTTCTGCCATCGAAAAGGATCCCGCGAAGCTGGTTGAGAAGGCACGCTCTATACCTTCCATGGCCGGACTCGATCTCGCCTCGCGTGTCTCCACCGCGAACCGCTATGAATGGTCGGAGGGCGTGTCGAAGTGCTCGCCTTCGGATCTCGTCGGACTCAATGCCGAACCGCGCTATCACGTGGTCGCCTACGATTTCGGCATCAAACAAAACATCCTCCGCCGTCTGGTGCATTCGGGTTGCCGCGTCACCGTAGTCCCGGCGCTGACGTCAGCGGAAGACGTGCTCTCGCTGAAGCCGGATGGGGTGTTTCTTTCCAACGGACCCGGCGATCCCGAGCCGCTGCACACCCAGATCGACAACGTCCGCAAACTGATCGGCAAGACACCGATTTTCGGCATCTGCCTCGGTAATCAGATCCTCGGCCTCGCCTTGGGTGGCAAGACTTATAAGCTCAAGTTCGGCCATCGCGGCGCGAACCATCCGGTGCTGAATCAGCTCACCGGCCGCGTGGAAATCACCTCGCACAACCACGGCTTCTCGGTGGACCCCGATTCCCTCAACGCCAACGACATCGAGATCACGCACATTAACCTGAACGATCACACGCTCGAAGGCTTCCGCCACCGCCGCGAACGCGCCTTCTGCGTGCAATATCACCCCGAGGCCGCGCCCGGCCCGCACGATTCTCACTACCTGTTTGACGATTTCGTCAAACTCATGGCGGATAAATAGACAGATGCCGCGCAGAAACGACCTCCACCGCATTCTCATCATCGGCTCCGGCCCCATCATCATCGGCCAGGCCTGCGAGTTCGATTACTCCGGCACACAGGCCACCAAGGCCCTGATGGCCGATGGCTTTGAAGTCATACTGGTCAATTCCAATCCCGCCACCATCATGACGGACCCGGAACTTGCCACGCGCACCTACGTGGAGCCGTTGAGCCTTCGCTACCTGGAAGAGATCATCGCGAAGGAACGGCCGGATGCCCTGCTTTCCACCGTGGGCGGACAGACCGCGCTCAATCTCTCCGTGGAACTCGCCGAAGCCGGCATTCTGGAAAAGTACGGCGTGGAACTGATCGGCGCGAAGATCGACGCCATCAAGAAGGCGGAAGACCGGCTCCTGTTCAAGGACGCCATGCGGAAGATCGGCCTCGACACGCCGTATTCGCAACTCGTCACAGATGTGGATGGAGGCCTGGCCTTCGTCGCGAAGCACGGCTATCCGACGATCCTGCGCCCCAGTTTCACCATGGGCGGCTCCGGCGGCGGCATCGCTTACAACCGCGAAGAACTGATCACCATTCTGGAACGCGGCCTCTCGCTCTCGCCCGTTCACGAAGTGCTCATCGAAGTCAGCGCCCTCGGCTGGAAAGAATTCGAGCTCGAAGTCATTCGCGATCTTGCGGACAATGTGATCATCGTCTGCTCCATCGAAAACTTTGACCCGATGGGCGTACACACGGGCGATTCCATCACCGTGGCCCCCGCGCAGACCCTGACCGACCGCGAATACCAGATGATGCGCGATGGAGCCATCCGCTGCCTGCGCGAAATTGGTGTGGATACCGGCGGCTCCAACGTTCAGTTCGCCATCAATCCGAAGGACGGCCGCATGGTCGTCATCGAAATGAATCCGCGCGTCTCGCGCAGTTCCGCACTGGCGTCGAAGGCCACGGGCTTCCCCATCGCGAAAATCGCCGCGAAGCTGGCCGTGGGCTATCGGCTGGACGAACTCCGCAACGACATCACCAAAGTCACCCCGGCCTCGTTCGAACCGACTATCGACTACGTGGTGGTGAAGATCCCCAAGTGGGCCTTCGAGAAATTCCCCGGTGCCGATACTACGCTCGGCACGCAGATGAAGTCGGTGGGCGAAGCGATGGCCATCGGGCGCACTTTCAAAGAAGCGCTTGGCAAGGGCATCCGCAGTCTCGAAACCGGGAAGAAATTCGGCACAGACACCTTCGATCCAGAACTGATTCCGCAGAAACTGATCACGCCCACCCCGGATCGCCTCAGCTATCTCCGCTACGCCTTCGCGCAGGGCTACACCGCGGAGCAGATTCACGAGATGACCGCGATCGATCCGTGGTTCCTCGAACAACTTCGTCAGATCGTCGCCTTCGAACAGTGCCTCAGCGGCGGCACACTGGAAGCGGCCGATAAGGCGCTGCTCCTCGAAGCCAAGCGCCTCGGCGTTTCCGACGCGCAACTGGCGAACTCCTGGAAATCAACCGAAATCGCCGTGCGCGAGAAGCGCAAGAGTCTGGGCGTCAAGGCCGTCTTCAATCGCGTGGATACCTGCTCGGCCGAATTTGAGAGCTTTACGCCTTATCTCTACTCCACCTACGAAACTTCGTGCGAAGCCGAGCCGACCAGCCGTAAGAAGGTCATGATTCTGGGCAGCGGTCCCAATCGCATCGGCCAGGGCATTGAATTCGACTACTGCTGCTGCCATGCGTCTTTCGCACTCCAGGGCGAAGGCGTGGAATCGATCATGGTCAACTGCAATCCGGAAACGGTTTCCACTGACTATGACACCAGTGACCGCCTGTACTTTGAACCGCTGACGCTTGAGAACGTTCTCAACATCGTGGACACCGAAAGGCCGGATGGCGTCATCGTGCAATTCGGAGGGCAAACCCCGCTGACGCTGGCCCTGCCTCTGAAGCGGCTTGGCGTGCCGATCATCGGCACGGATCCCGAAAGCATCGATCTCGCGGAAGACCGCAAGCTCTTCGGCAAGCTGCTGGACGAACTGAAGATCCCCGCGCCGGATAACGGCACGGCAACAAGCGTGGACGAAGCGGTGACAATAGCCCGCCGTATCGGCTTCCCTGTGCTGCTGCGCCCCAGCTACGTGCTGGGTGGCCGCGCCATGGTGATCGTATACGACGAAGACAGCGTTCGCCGCTACATGCGCGAAGCCGTCAGTTTCTCGCAGGACCGCCCCGTGCTGGTAGATCGGTTCCTCGAAGACGCCGTGGAAGTCGACGTGGACGCGCTTTGCGATGGCACCGACGTGCTGATCGCCGGCATCATGGAACACATTGAGGAAGCGGGCATTCACTCGGGCGATAGCTCCTGCGTGTTGCCGCCTGTTTCGCTCAGCGACGAAGTGATCGCGACCATCGAGAAATACACGGTGGCTCTGGCGCGCGGCCTGAATGTCATCGGCCTCATGAACGTGCAGTATGCGATCAAGAGCGGCGTTGTTTACGTGCTGGAAGTGAATCCCAGGGCCTCACGTACCGTCCCCTACGTCAGCAAGGCGACGGGCGTGCCGCTCCCCAAACTGGCCGTCCAGCTGATGCTCGGTAAGAAGTTGCATGAAGTGACGGAACATCGCGGTCGCCTCCCGGTGCCGCTGAATTTCGTCAAATCGCCCGTGTTCCCGTTCAACAAGTTCCCTGGTGTAGACCCGGCGCTCGGCCCGGAAATGCGCTCCACCGGCGAAGTGATGGGCGTGGGTGAAAACTTCGGCGAAGCTTTTGCCAAGGCGCAGTTGAGTGCCGGCATGCCGTTGCCCGAAAAGGGCACGGTGTTCATCAGCGTGAACAGCCGCTACCGGGATGAAGTGGTCCCCGTGGCTCGTCGCTTCGCGGAACTGGGCTTCGATCTGGTGGCCACTCGCGGCACTGCGGCGGTGCTGCAGACGGCTGGCCTCACCTGCAAGACCGTGTTCAAGGTGAATGAAGGCCGCCCCAACGCGGTGGATCTTCTGAAAGCCGGCTCCATCCAGCTGATCGTCTATACAACGACCGGCGCGCTTTCCTTCGAAGACGAGAAATCCATCCGCCGCGCGGCCGTGCAGTATCGCGTACCCTGCATCACCACGATGAGCGGAGCACGTGCGTCCGTGGAAGCCATCGCGTCCAGACAGCGCGATCCGATTCGCGTCTGGAGCCTGCAGGAAATCCACGCCGGCTAGCTAGGCTTCGGGTCCCAGGTCGCCACACAAGCTGTTACGAATCAGAACAGGAGCTTGGCGTGAACAATCGAATCGAGATCAATTCAGGCGTCATGCAGGGCAAGCCTGTGATTCGCGGGACCCGCATACCCGTTGAACTTCTGCTGAGAAAACTCGCAGAAGGTGCAACAGCGGCAGATCTCCTGGACGCATATCCGCGCCTGGCACCCGAAGACGTTGTGGCCGCTTTGAGCTATGCGGCCGACACAATCGCGCACGAAACAGTGTTGGTATAAGCCAGCGCTGATCTTATGCGTTTTCTTGCCGATGAATGTTGTGACTTCGCAGTAATTCGGTCTCTTCGGGCGGCGGGGCACGCGTACTCGCCGTTAACGAATTCCAGCAGCGCTCCGTGGATCAGGCGTTGCTCGAACTCGCTCTCTGAGTGAGCACCGGGTGATGCTGACCGAGGACAAAGACTTCGGCTGGCTTGTCTACGCCTCCAGGCCTGACTCACCCGGCGTTGTTCTGATCCGGTTCCCTGCCTCGGCGCGGGGATCGCTTCCAGATGCTGTCCTGCGGCTGGTACGTGATAACGGTGCCAGACTCGCTGGGTCATTCGTGGTGATTCAACCCGGCGGAATCCGGATCACTTCAGGCAGATGAATGCGCCTCTCGAATGGGCCGTCAGGGTTTCTATCCGATTCGCGCGCTTATCACATACTTCCAGGCGGCGACTGCAATTGCGCAACGTGGTCCTTGCCCACGCGCACGCGCCACACACGCCGATTCGGGTAGTATTGCATCAGCTTCTGGTTCTCCCTCTCGCCCATATCCCGCGCAAATACAATCTTCGCGTGATCGATATCCGGCTCGTTGTAGACCCATTCCACCGTATCGTACTTTGCGAAATCGTAAGTCACAATCACCAGGTGGTCGCCCGGCAGCGCCCGCAGTCGGTCCACTATCGGGGCGCGATCCCGGGCGCCCATGTCGACACAACACCACGAGGCGAAGTTGGGTACCGCTGCCGCGCCTGAAGCCGGGGCGACAACCCGCGCAAGCAGGAGCACCACGTAAAAAGGCAGCGCCACGCGCACAACGGCTGGCCCGAATCCGACCCGACCCTTCCCGCATAGCGCCAGATGTCGCAACCCCTGCACGATAAAAAGAATGACGACAGGAGCCGCCGGCGACAAGTAGTGCGGATACCCGGTCTGCTCCGTGATCACCGCAAGCCCGACTATGGTGCCGGCCAGCCATACGGAGCGAGTGCGCCGGTCCCTCAGAATGCGCACTGTAAAAAGAAAGGTCGCGCACAACGCCACACCAAAGAAGAAGCGCAGGTTCACAGCGTACTTAAGCAACAGGCCAATTGGAATCGCCGACGGAACAGTGATCTGCCGGTGTTCACCGATCTCAAAATCGCGATAGAGAGCAAGTTCAGGATGTCGATACTCAACTGGCGTGACTTTCGTCCAGGGAAGCGTCAGCGGCCAGCCGTAAGTGCGTTGGTTGATCTGATACGGCAAAGTCAGGGCGCTTCCGGTAACGGCTTTCCAATGGCGTGTCATCGCCCATCCCGAGACGGCGAGAAATAACACCGCCAGTCCAACGCTCAGCACCAGCCGACTGGAGGCCACACGAACCCTGGACGCCCAAAGGCTGCGAAGCAACCCCAGCACCAGCACGACTCCGAGCCACGCGCCCTCCCACGGCCGCGTGTTCGCCAGCACCACCAGTCCCGCAGCAAAGACAATTGCCGGGCCAGGCTTCCAGGTTCGCACAAGTCGCGGATAGGCACCAAGCACCATCGCCCCTCCCAGAGCTCCCGCACTGCCGCCCCAGTAACTATCGTTCCAGTAACTGGCCCCGCCGATCCTTACCGCCGCAAGCAGACCACCAAACAGCGCCCAGCCTGGCGGAACGTAAGCACGAAGAAACCAGGTGAGTGCACCGCAGAACAAAGCCGTGGAGAGGACCACTCCCCAAAACAGATTGCCGAAGACAAGCTGCCCCAGCGCAAGAAAGCAGGCCTGGCCAGCCATATACATAGAACTGTAAGTGGGCTGAGAAAGAATGTGTATCGATTCGAAGTGCTGCCAAAGAGGGTGCGCCGGGTTCGCCATCCGGCCCAGCAGAAAAGTCTTCGCCAGCAGAATATGGCTGTATTCGTCAGGCACAACGGGATTCGGAATCGGCAGCCACGGAAGCAGGCTCAAACGCAGCACGACGGACGCAAGGGCTGGCAGCAGACAAGCCAGCGACGGTCGACGACTGATGCTTCGCAGCGCAGCACACCACGCCGGAGGACGTGCCGACAGATTCAGTCGCCGGCCGGCAATGGCCACGAAACCCAGCGTCAGCACAAGCAGCACGCCTTCCAGCCACAGGAAATCCGAGTTCCGGAACAACAGCAGGCAAAGCAGCGCCAGCGCGACAAGCGCCAGATTTGCGGGATGAAACGCGAATGACCGGCGGATCATTGGATCAGCTTACCGCGGCGGAACGGCGCTCCTGCCATATCGCGGGAGCCGTACCACCCTTAAAGCTGCACCTCGAAGAGCTGGAAGTCTTTGAATGGCCCGTGCAGCATACGCACCAGTTGAACCTTTGCGCCGTCGCGGCGCAACTTCTTGAGCACCCACTCCTCGCGATAGTCGGGCCGACTGATCACCAGAAAGTGCGGATGTGCCGCAACAAAATCCCCGTAGGCGCTGACATGGGAACGGAGGTGAAAATATTTGACCAGTTGGGGCATGTTTTCGAAGATCGTCGAGTGTGCGAACTCAATGGCTGCGTTGCGGTCCACCAAACTGTAGAGCCGGGACTGGAGGCCACGCTCCCCATAACGATCCAGTTCAAGAAAAGTAAGACCGCTGCCTGTGACCAAAGGCAAATCCGTCCGGATCGACTCGATGCCGCCAGGACTTGGCGTCTGACTATCCGAAACGCGGGTCTGCATCAGAGCCATACACAAAAACACAAGCGCGGCCGCGATGGATGAACTTCTCCTGAAGCCGGTTGCCCAGGCCAGCGCCATGACGAGCAACATATAGAAGCTAATACCCGTAGTGAGGCAGTATCTGTCCCAGAACGCCCCGCCCGTCCGCATCAGCATGAAGTTCAGAATCGCCGGTGCCAGCATCACGCCCGCAGCCCAGCAGATCGCGGGCCAGCCGGCAGGAATGGCATGCACCGGGGCCTTCGAAAAAGGCCGGGCCACGAAAGCGAGAATCACAGCGGCAAGTACGCCGGGAATCGTATAGATGATTGCGAGGCGAACAAAAAAGTAAGCCAAATGCTCGTTGGTCGCCTGATATGCGGCCGGGAAGTAGATCCGCTCGAACATGTGCATGGCCGGCAAGTAGGCCAGACTGATGGTGACCGGTGCCAGCAGGCTGGCCCAGATCTTCCAGTCGATACGCCGCTTCACCACAGATCGCGCAGCCTCGGCCGCGCAGAAGGGGAATATCGACAGAGGCGCGAACACGTGGCTCAGCATCATCCCGACATTACCCGCAAGCAAACCGGGAACTGCCCAGCGCGGCCTGTCGCTTCCGCCTGAATGATCGTAGGAGACGAGAGTCAGCGAAAAGAAAGCCAGCAACAAGCCATATGGCCGCGCCTGCGTTGCATAGGTAAAAAACGGCGTCGACCAGAACAGCAGGATGGACGCCGCACTCCAGAATACGCCAAACCTCCGCTTCGCAAAAAAGAACATCCCGACGCTGCCCAGATAGAATGCCAGCGTGAAAGGCAAACGCGTCACCAGTTCGGACGTGCCGAAGAGTGCGTGAAACAGGCGCACAAGCAGGTAACAGGACGGCGGATTGAGATCCACATGAAGCAACGCGTCCATCAGTTGCCCCAAAGTGGGAGACTGCGCGATGTAGTAAGTGAAGAGCTCGTCGAACCAGAGTTTCCTGGTCATGAGCCCGGCGGTGAGAATGATGTAAACGAGGGTCAATGCCGCCAGCACCGGCCGGGGTCTTTCTTCAAGGCGATTCAGCGCTCTCACCAGAGAGCGCAGAACGGACTCTGCTGCTGTGCCGGAATTCAGGACGAACGTAGTGCCGGGCTTGGCTTGCCCCGCACCTTCAGCGGGTCCCGTCGTGGCCGGAGAGAGATCTTCAGCAGTCGCTTCGTCAGGCACCGCATAGCTCGGGCTTTCAGTCATTCGCGTCAGTACCGTGAAACAATGTCCAGAAGACGAAGCTCAACCCGCGCACTCCCGGAGGTCACGCTTTCCGATTCCCGCGAATCCGTATTGCCGTTCAGGACATTCTTCACAATGAACGGCGGCCGCTGTTTTACTTCCTCAAAGATCTTCCCCAGATACTCCGCAATCACGCTCAGGCTCAGCAACTGCACCGCGCCGATGAACAGCACGGCAACCAGCAGCGTCATGAAGCCTCGTGGCGCGTTCGGAATCAGGAAGTAGGCCGCCACATAGCCCAATACGGCCAAAGCGGCAAACCCGGTTACAAGGAACGCCAGCACGGATACCATCTCCAGCGGTTTGTACGAAAACGAAAGTATCCCGCGCTTCGCCCAGCGAATGTTATCGCCAAACGAATTTGTCGATTCGCCGGAAAACCTTTCTGGCCGTACGTACGGTACGCCCGTCTGGCGGTATCCAACCCAGGCTCGCAGCCCGCGCAGAAAGCGGTCGCGTTCCGGCAGCAGCAGCAGAGCGTCCACCACGCACCGGTTCATGACGGAAAAGTCGCCCGCGTCGAGCGGCATCTCGATGTACGACATTTTGCGGTAAATTCGATAGAACAGCTTGCGGGCGGCCTCCATCGGCCAGCTCTCTTTGCGCCGTTCCCGAACTCCGTAAACAACGTCGTAGCCCGTTTCCAGCTTGCGAACCAGATCCGGAATCACCTCGGGCGGATCCTGGAGGTCGCCATCCATCAGGATCACAGCGTCACCACTCGCCCGCTTCATCCCGCTCGTAAAGGCCATCTGCGAGCCAAAGTTCCGGCTGTGTGAGATCACCATGACCCGGGAATCGCGCCCCGCCAATTCCGTCAGCACTTCTTCCGCGTTATCCGGACTGTTGTCGTTGACGTAAATGATTTCGAACCGCGGAGTAATCCGTTCGAGCACGGCCGTGAGCCGTTTGTACATTTCATTCACGCTGCCCGCGTCTTTGTAGCAGGCGACAACAACGGAGATCATTTTCTGGGTCAGCATAGGCGTCTCAGCAGGCAACCGGTAATGTCAATTGAGTGGAAATCCGCCGCGCCACGTGCGCTGCGGAAAGGTGTTGATCGTCCCGCAGGTATTCCTGGCTGCCGCTGACATGCGTGAAGCTGTCGCGCGTGCCAAAAGAGTGCAGGGGAAACTGCAGATTGTTATCGGCAAGCCACTCGCCCACCGCCGAACCGAGGCCGCCGATTCGGCTGTGTTCTTCCAGCGTGAAGATGGCTTCCGTCTCACGGCAGCATTCGCTGAGCGTCACCTCATCGAGCGGCTTCACCGTGTGCATGTTCACTACACGGCAGGAGATTTCTTTGCTCAGCATCGCCGCCGCTTCCAGCGCCACAGGCAGCATGCCGCCCGTCGTCATGAGCGTGCAGTCACTGCCCCGCCGTACAGTTATCGCCTTGCCGATCTCAAAATACGGAGGCGCCTGGTGCACCACCGGATCTCCCGCCCGGCCCAGCCGGAGATAGGCAGGTTCGCCAAGCGCCCCGATCGCGTGCACTGCCAGTTCGGTCTCTACCGGATCGCCCGGACAAACCACCGTCATATTGGGCAGGCTGCGCATCGCCGCAATATCTTCGAGCGCATGGTGAGTCGGCCCGTTCGGTCCGTAGCTGTAGCCACCACCCACCCCGACAATCGTCACCGGCACGTGGTTATAACAGACGTCATTCCGGATCTGTTCCAGACATCGCAGAGTGGCAAAAGGAACGATGGAATAAACAAACGGACGGAAACCCGCCAGCGCCAGGCCGGCCGCCACTCCGATCATGTTCGATTCCGCGACCCCGACGTTCATGAAGCGACCCGGAAACCGCGCGGCAAAATCGTCGAAAATCTTATAGCCAAGATCGGCCGTCAGAAAGACCACCGACTCATCCTTCTCGGCCAGCGTCGTGAGGCTGCGAATGAATGCGTTTCTCATACCTTCACCGTTTCCTCTGTCTTCACTGCTGCACCCGCGGCCAGCTCTGCCAGGGCGCGATCCAGATCGGCGGCTGTGGGCGGGCGGTAGTGCCACTCGAGGTTGTCTTCCATGAACGACACGCCCTTACCCTTCACCGTATGCGCAACGATAGCCAGAGGCCGCCCTGTATTGCTGAGCCGCAGACCTCCGGTGATCGCCTGCGGATCGTGGCCATCCACTTCCACCGTGTGCCAGCCAAATGCTTCCCACTTCTTCGCCAGCGGCCCGACGCGATGTGCGGTAGGCCCCATGGCCGACCACTTGTTGTAATCCACAATCACGGTGAGATTATCCAGACCTCGTGCGGGAGCAAATAAAGCCGCTTCCCAGATGCTGCCTTCCTCACACTCCCCGTCGCTCAGCAGCACGTAAGTCCTGTAGTTCCGCCCATGAATTTTCGCGGCCAGCGCGAGCCCCGCTCCCACTGACAATCCATGCCCAAGCGAGCCCGTCGCCAGTTCGATGCCCGGCACCGCACGCGGCCCGGGATGCTCCGGCAAATGCCCGCCATCGAGCGCATAACCAGCAAGGTCCGCAGCCGGAAAGAAGCCACGCTGCGCCAGCACGCCATAAAGCGCCATGCACCCATGTCCCTTGCTGAGGATGAATCGGTCGCGATCAGGGTCGCCGGGATTCGCCGGGTCCACATTCATGCGGTCAAAATAGAGCGACACAAGAACATCCACGCACGAAAGCGCCGAACCAACATGGGGCGTCTTACCCGTATGCGCCATCCGCACGACCTTCGCGCGGACTTCCTTCGCGATCGCCGTCAGCGCCGATGAATCCAGCCCCTCCGCCGGTCGAACGCCCGATTCCGCCAGACCCGATGACAGCGCCAGCAGATCCGAGATCATTGCGTCACCTTCGGTGCAGTGCCGTTACGGGCAATCAATCCCAGATTCCCCGCCTTCCAGGAGAATTCCATCTGGCCGAGACTCGTCTCTTTGAACGCCGGTACCACTTTTGTCTTCCAGCTGGCCGGCAGCGGGGCCATCTTCATCCAGTAGTGCAGCGGATAGGTATTCTCCACTGGAAACACATCCAGAACGTCAAAACCGTTCTTTTGGAAGATACGCGGCATGGTTTCGGTATCGAATAGATAGATGTGTTCAATGTCGATCACAGGGCTGCGGGATCCGAGCACGCGATTGGTCCACGCGCCCACGTCGTGATTGATAAACAGCACCACGCCGCCGGGCCGCAGCGCGTCACGGCATGTCTTCAGCACTTCGTTCGGATGCGCCAGATGATCGAACACCTGGAACGCGCAGATTACGTCAAACTGGCCGGACGGGAACAGTCCGTCGCGGAAAATGTCATTCACCAGCCGATTACGCACCGCCGGCGAAGCCATCTCCACCGCCTCCAGACTGGGCTCCACGCCAGTCACGTCGCGGAAACCGCACTCCAGCGCCTGCTCCAGAAAGAAGCCGTTGCCGCTGCCGATTTCGAGCAGCCGCGCATTGGCGGGCTCGATGTCCGGAGCATAGGTCTTCAGACACTGCAGCAGATATCTCCCATACGTCTTCTTCGCGAACTCCACTTCATCTTCGTAGGTCAGGGAGCTGTCGCGATACAACCGCGCCAATTCTTCGTCGGACAGAATGGGATTCGATCGCAGCAGCCCGCAGTTGCCGCAGCGAACCATCCGGTAGTGAACGCGGTCCGGCGTTCGGCGCGCGGAGAAGCGTTCGCTGGTCGCCGCATCGGCGATCAGCGTGTCCCGGTAGACCTCCTGGTCGGTACTGTCTGTTTCGCAAACCGCACAGTTGGTGGCGATCATGCGCAGGCCGCCTGACGGGGATTCATCACAACCGCGTTGTTCTGTTCCATGCTCTCCATCTCCCTGTGCCAGGCCGTGGTCTTTTCGATTCCGGCCGCGAGGCTGATCTTTGGCGTCCACTTCAGAACTCTTCGAACCTTACTGATGTCGGCGAACCAGGTCTCCGTATCCCAGTTGCGCGCGGGCATGCTGCCCCAGCTGACCTTCACGGTGGAATGCGTGGATTGCATCGCGGCCCGGACGACTTCGCGCATGGTCGATTGAATACCAGTGCCGATATTGAATACCTGACCGCACTGCAGATTCAGCTGACCCACCTGTAAGTAAGCCGCCACCACATCGTCCACATGAATGAAATCCCGCGCGGTATCCGGCGACACCATATCCAGCGACTGCCCTGCCATGCAGCGGCGAATGACCGTGGGCACCAGCCGGCTCGGCTCTTCGTAGGGGCCGTACACCGAGAACAAACGGAAAGTATTAATCGGACGCCGGTCCGCCGTCGCCATGTGCTGGCAGACAAGCGACTGGGCCGCCTTCGCCACCGCGTAGTAACTATTCGGCTCCAGCAGATCCGATTCCCGCATCGCACTCTGCTTCGAACCGTATTCAGAGGAACTGCCCGTATTGATAAAGACCTTGTAATCCACTTCCGCGCAGGCCTTCAGAAGATTCCACGTCCCGAACACGTCGGTGAGAATAATCTGATCCGCATCGTTCTGAGTCGGATAAGCGCCGTGAACAGCGAGGTGATAAATGACGGTCGGCTCAATATCGCTGATCAGATTGCGCAGTTGCTCCGCGTCGTTCAGATCTCCGCGATGGATGTGCAGCTTGTCTTCAATCCCGCGCAGACGCCACATCTTCGCGGCCTCGCGCACAAGCACGTGAACTTCGCATCCGATTTCCACTAACTTCCGGGTCAGGCAGGCGCCCACAAAGCCCGTGCTGCCGGTAACGAAAAACCTTTCATTCATCAGATTCATTAGTTATTCACCACGTATTTGAGCCCGGGGGCCAGCGTTATATGGGTCATTGTATGTGCCGGTTATCATACGATTCAATACGTCGTTGGTTAACATTGACGAAGATTTCAAAAGAGGACGAATGGTGTATCTGCGGAAATTAACTGAGCAATACGGACCGTTGTTATCCTTCGTTAATTCGCCGGAGTTTCATTCGCCCGCGGCAACGGCGGGACGCCAACCCGGTTGGGGTGAACGGACAAGAACAATCGCTTTAGCCAACAGAAGACGCTAACGGAGGATCTGTTATCTAAAAACCACCTGTACGCCAGTTCCGGATTCATGCGGGAGTCTGAGAGTGATCAGAGACATTCGCCCGTGTGGAACTGCGGGAAACCGACCCATTGCGGTTCGTCCTGTGCCCGGTAGAACGCAGTGACCTCTGACTTGTCCCCGATACGTTCCCGGTGTACGCGTGTTGCGAGCTTCGTTCGGGGGCGCGCAAAGATCGACAGGGAGGCAGGCTTCATCGCCCTTGGCCTGACCGTCTTTTATGTCATCCTCGTCGCGCCACATATGGGTCGGCACCTGTGGTTCGATGAATTGTTTACGTACTATATCGCGGGGGAACCAGGTGTCGCACGCCTGATGGACGCGATCATCCGGGTCGACATGAACCCGCCTTTAAGCTACTTTGTCGTTCGCTGGATTCAGGATCTGTTCGGACGCTCCGAGATTGTGACCCGGCTTCCCTTTGCCGTTGGTTTTTGGGCGGGGAGTCTGGGAGTATTCTTCAGTCTCAGACGCAGAATCGGAGCCTGCTGGTCCGCCGCGGCAATCCTTCTTTTCTGGTCAAGCCCCTATATTCGGAATGCCTCTCAGGCAAGACCATACGGACTGTTACTTGCATTCTTCGCGCTCACCCTGATTTCGTTTGACCATGCCGGCAGGGTTGGCCGGACGCGCAGGTCTGTTTTCGGAATTGCTGCGGGCAACGTTGGCATGATGCTGAGCCACGTTTTTGCGCCGCTTTCGATTCTCCCATTTTGTGTTGCGGAAGCCACCAGGTGCATAGTCAGGCGCCGGGTGGACTGGCCCGTCTGGGCCGCGCTTTTGCTGCCCGTGACAATAAGTCTGGCCTATTTGCCCGCCATTCGGATGTATCAACACAACTACTATCCCCCTGCCTATCAGGCTTCCGGGTTTAGTCTGCTCGTCTTCATTCTTCGTCTCGTCGTTTTTGAAATGCACCGTCCTCTTGCCATAGGGTCTGTACTCGCGCTGGTGGCTTTGCCGTTTTCAGCAAAGCGCGCAGTCGGTATACGCACAGGCTGTCCAGGCCTGGTATGGGCGGCCGCCTTCATGGCCGTGCCCGGAATATTGATGATGTTGCTCATGCGTACCGGTGGCGCGTTCGGGGACAGGTACTGCCTGACGACAGCTCTCTGTTTTTACGTATTGGTGGTTGCGATTATGGCCCGCGTCGCCGGCTTCCGGCGTAGTTCCGCCCTGGCAGCGGCGCTGACTTTTGCCTTCTTTGCCTTGCGGCAGCCCTACCTGGCGGACGATGCGCCGCCCGACGCCGCCGAACTGAGCATGGCTGGGCAGCAATTGCCTCTGGTCGCCGCAAGCGGCCTGACGTTTATGGAAATGGATCGCTACAACGAACTGCAACTGCAATCGCGACTTTACTATCTGACGGACCGCAACGCGGCGATCCGTTACGCTCACGCCACCATATTTGAAAATATGCCTCTTGTAAAGCAGGTATTTCCGATTCACAGCAATGTCAGCCCTTATAGCACATTTGTCGCATCCCATAGACATTTCTGGGTGATCACGAGGCCCGCATATCTGGAAGACTGGCTGGTCCGCAAGCTGCGGGATGACGGCGCGCGCCTGAGCCTGGCAGCTTCGGCCCTCGGACCGACCAAAGACTTTCTGTTCTACGAAGTTCAATGGGATGGCGAACAGGTTCGTTAGTCTGTTAGTCTCATCCTGACTTCCGCTGTCCTGCTCAGATTCGTGAACAGGATTGCTTTGGTTAGCTGAAGAAATTAACCAAGGTTCTGCTATCCAAAATCAGTCTGGTTTATAACCCGGCAGCATGCGAAAGTCTGATGGTGACTTCAAAGTTGTCTCAGACAAAGGTGCGTCAGTTACCCAAAGGCCGGATGGGACGTGTCATTGAGTTCCCCGTGTTCGAACGCTACGGAGACGATATCGGCGAGTGGCTTGCCGCGCTGAATGGCCTCAACGGCGCCGCGCCCGGCAAACGCACCGCCGCGCGCGTCGCGAAATCAATTGGCCGCACTGCCGACTCCGTCGAACGGGTTCGCTTCAGCGCGCGCCACAGCAGCCTGGGAATGTTTCTGAGTCACGCCGCCCGTGCGCTCGATGCTTCCGAGTTTGAGGGTGCCCGTTATCTTCTGATGACTGCCAGCGCATCCATGTGGGCGCGCCCCGCAGGCATGTCCGCCGATCACGCCGACAACGTGTTCAGTCAGTTCCCGGTGGAAGAAGAAGCAATGGTAGTCGAGTTCCCCGCCACGGAAATTGCCGTCGGATAGCTGCTGCGCCCGTCCAGATACACGATCAGCGACTGGGCCGTTCCGGGCGTTTCGTTCTGCGCCAGCACAACGTTCACCTGATACAAGCCGTTTGTCGCCTGCCCCACTGACAGCGCGGGGTGCATCACGCCGCCAACCGACACCTGAACGCGCGAAGCCGCAATCGTCTGTCCGTCCGGCGCGAAGCCAGTGAGATTCACTGTCACCATATCGCCAGGAGATACCGGGTGCGATGCGTCAAGGGTGTCGCCACTTAAATTCTGAATCGCCGTTATGCTGGCCGGCTGCGCATCGATATTGATCGCGAGCGGAAATGCATTCAGCGCGCCGTTGAACAGCTTCAGAATTGCAGGGCCCTGCGGGAGATCGCCCGGGATCTGCAGATTCATCTGCGTTGGCGAACTGTATAAAACCGTGGCGGGCTCACCATTGAACGTCACCGATGGCGCGGCGTTCGCAACCGCCAGATTCGTGCCATAGAGGGCCACCGTCGCCCCGGCGTACACACCATTCAGCCCAGGTGCGGCATTTGTCAGCGCCGGCACCGGCCGCGGCAATCCGCTTACCGCGGATACAATGTGGAACCCGGCCGGAGCCGTTGCCATCTGGAAGCCGCTGAACACGCTGACATCGGGGTTTGAGAGCGCCGCCCCCGGGGCCACCGAAACATCCGCCTGCAAGTGATTCGGCCCCAAAACAAATACCTGCCGCACCACCACGTCGCTTGTGCCAAAACCAAGAGCCGTCTGCCCGGATACGAAGCTGAAGCCGCTTCCGGTAATATCCACCATCGCCTCCGCACCGGCGGGCAGCGACGAAGGACTGACGGAAACAATTGTTTTCACAGGAGACGCTGGATAAACAAAAGTCGCCGGATTCGCGGACTGCACAAACTGCGAGTTTTCCCCATCCGGGTTATAAACGGCCAGAATCGCCGTCTGTCCGCTGCCGCCCGGAGGAGGCGCTACCACCATTTGAGACAGCCCTGGAGTACCCTTCACCGCACCAAACGATACGACTGCGCCCGGCAAACCATCGAAATACACCGCGCTGCCCGCGTTCCAGTTCTTCCCCGTGACGGTCAGCGTCCCATCTGCATTGGATGTTGCCGACTGAATCGTCGGCGGATCATGCAGGGTCAGACGCACCGCCGAAGGCAGCACATGCATGTACCCCGGCGTTGTAATAATCAGGTGCTGCGGTCCCGGTTGATTAAAGGGAAAGTAAGCCAGATCGAGCGCCAGATATGTGTAGCCGCCCGATGCATACGGTCGCACGCCGCCCGTAGTCACCACCACCGCATTGCCGGCGAACGTTGCCGAAAGCCCCGGTGCCTGGCCGTTATTCCCCAGCCCAACGCCGGAAACCGCCACCGTCGCTCCATCGGCTGCCATGTTCAGATAAGCGGGTTTCACCGCAACAGTGTTGTTGTTGAAATAGCTATAGACTGCCACGTCGTAAATCGGCAGCGACGGCAGCGCCGCCAGATCGATATTCACGCCCTGCACAACGCTGGCGGCCTTCACGTTCACAGGCGTTGCCTGCTGCAGATTCGTGACGCCCGCCCCACCGCTCACATAAAACAATGAATTGGTCGGTCCCGACGCCGCCGCAACGCTTCCATCCGGATTCCACGGTCCCTTAATATCCGCATCCGGCGGTAGTGCGTGCGCATAAACGTAATACTGACCCGGCGGCACGCCGTCTATCCGGAACGTTCCATCCGAATTCGTCATCGCGCTCACAGCGCCGCGCCCCGCGGCAATGGCCACCACCGATTCCAGATGAAGCCCATTGCCCCCACTCGTAATACGCCCCGAAATACTCCCCGTACCTGCAAACGCCGCATTGGGATAAAGCGCCGAGATACCAGCCACATCATCAACGTCAATCGGATTGGCAAGCGAAGTCGCCCGCGTGGTCGCCGTCGACATAGCCGACGAAGTGAACGTATGCTGCAACCCCAGCGCGTGGCCCATCTCATGCACCACCGTCAGGTAGAACGATTCGTTATAGCTCGGGCCAGGCGCAATCGTCTGGTTCACATTCAGATGAATCGCTGAACGCGTGATCGGAACCCACGGCGACGCCGTGCTGCCTGCGGCGGGAAGTACCGCCGAACCCGTCATCGTTGGCCCGCCGTAACCCAGCAATCCGGGAGGCAGATCCTCAAACACCACATCGGCCGCCGGCGTATTCTGCTGCGTCGCGGCACCCTCAAAGCCGCCAAACGCCACTCGGAGGTCAGAAGAACTCACGCCATTCCACACCTGCACCGCCTGGCGTAACTGCCCCATCACGGAAGCGAAACTGTCGTTCTTTGCAAAGGTCGTCGGCCCCGCTTCCGACACGAAGAACCAAACCGTTTTATTCGGCAAAGCCGAAAGATCGAACTTCGCCCGTGCCGCGCCGGAATTCAGATAATAGACGAAGTGATAGTAAGCCGCAGCCGGAAGGGCCGAAAGACCCATCAGCAGCGCCAGACCAGCCGGTATCGCACGCCGCGGCATCACTGGCGCGCCCTCGCCTTCATATCGGCCAGCTTCATCGTGATCGCCTGATCCGCCACGCGACGCCCCGCCGCATCCAGCATCAACTCGCCGGTCTGCCGCCGGTTCGCCGTGACAGATCCGTCCGCCTGCGTCGTCACCTCAAAAATCCCCTGCGTCAGACCCAGCGCATGCACCACGCCCGTGGTGGGCGATTTCCACAGAAACAACACGTAATCTCCGCCCACGCGCAGCTCCGGCACGCCTGGAAAGCTCTGCCTCCGGCCATTGAGATCGCCCCCGGGCAGCATCACTTCCGCCGCGGCGCTCCCCTTCCAGACCTCGCTCACATCCAGTTTGTAATGCGTGTAAAGGCTGCCACCAGCCGCGCTATCCTGCGTAACTGTGCTGGAAACCACGCGCGCCCGCACAATGGAGGTGGCACTCTGGGCCATCTGGTCCATCGAAAGCTGCTGCAGCGTCGCGCCGTAAGAGGCGACGGCGGCAAGCAGCACGGCAATGAGGCGGAGCGTTCGGAACATACTGGTCCACTGGATACACAGCACGTGGCGGTCCCCACTGCCCAGCCTTGCCCTGTTGATTCCCAAAGAGTTAGCCAACCAACCGGGTAGCGGAGGGTGCCTGAGGGACACGCTGATGGGACAAGTTGTCCCATCTCTATTTATTGGACGGTGGCGGTTCGGCGCGGTTTCCCCGAATGTGGGGAATTCTCTACCGCGCCGTGCCGGGCGTGCCTTCGCGCAAAGAAGGTTCCCGCACCACCAGAATGGGAACGTTCAGTTCGTGGCGCACCGGGTCGATAGTCGTCCCGAAGATCAGGTCCTTAATCCGCCGGTGCCCGTGTGCCCCCATCACCAGCAGGTCCGCCTCAATCTCCCGCGCATACGCCACAATCTCCGTGGTCGGATGCACCCCATGACGGATCGCCGTCTCCACCTGAATCTTCATCTCGCCCAGCGAATCCACCAGGCGGTCCAGATACTCCCGCCCCGCCTCTACCTCCGCCGTGGACGCTTCCGAGCCATACAACTGGCTTGTGACCCCTTCCTCCACGTGCAGCAGGTACAGCCGCGCATCATCGCGCAGGGCTAGTCCCGCGGCATGGCTCAGCGTCAGCCTGTCCAGCCGCGAATGGTCCAGCGGCACCAAAATCCGCCGGTATCGCTGCAGAGTCACCAGATCCCGCGTCTGCTCTTCCACCCCGAGCGTCGCGGGCTTCGATTCCGCATGACGATACGGCTGCAGGGTTATCCACCCCAGTAGCCCCAACAGCGCGCATCCCAACACGCTCGCCGCCACCCAGATCACAGGCGCATAGCTTCCCGCACCGTCCGCCCACTCCGCAATCGATTGCTCGGCCAGCCAGATGTTCAGCCCCAGCACCACCACCGCAGTCGCCCAGCCCGCCGTGCGAATCTTCCAGCCGCTGGCAAACTCGCCCATGCGCCCTGGATCGTTCGTGAACTGCAGCAGCGGAATAATCGCGAACGGTAACTGCAGACTCAGCACCACCTGGCTCAACAGCAGCAGCTTCAGCGTCCCCCCGCTCCCCGCCAGCCAGATCACCAGGAACGCCGGTACAATCGCCAGAGCCCTTGTCACCAGCCGCCGCAGCCATGGCCGCACGCGAATGTTGAGGAAGCCCTCCATCACAATCTGCCCCGCCATAGTCCCCGTCAGCGTGGACGATTGGCCCGATGCCAGCAGCGCTATCCCAAACAGCTTCGCCGCAAGCACCGTCCCCATCAGCGGCGCCAGCAGCATATAGGCTTTCTGGATCTCATCCACCGCCTCATGTGCGCGGAAGAACACCGTGCCCGCCAGAATGAGAATCGCGCCATTCACGAACATCGCCCCGTTCAGCGCCAGCACGCAGTCAATCAGGTTGTAATGGCAGGCGATCTTCTTCTCTTTCACGCTTCTGCCAATACGCCGGGTCTGTACCAGCGCGGAATGCAGATACAGATTGTGCGGCATCACCGTCGCGCCCAGCATCGCAATCGCAATGTAGAGCGTGCGCGAATCAATCGTGGGAATCAGCCCCGCCGCCACACCCATGTAGTCCGGCTTCGCCATGATGATTTCCACGGTGAAGCAGCCCGCAATCGTGATGATCAGCGCCAGAATAAACGCCTCCAGATACCGAATGCCGGCCTTCTGGAACCACAGCACCAGCAACGTATCGAAAGACGTCACCGCCACCGCCGCCAGCAGCGGCATGTGGAACAGCAGATTCAACGCAATCGCCGCGCCCAGCACCTCGGCCAGATCGCACGCCACAATAGCGATCTCGCACAGAAACCACAACGCCAGATTGACCGGCCGCGGATAGGTCTCCCGGCAGGCCTGCGCCAGATCCCGCCCCGTGACAATCCCAAGCCGCGCGCTCAGCGTCTGCAGCAGGATCGCCATCAGGTTGCTCATCGCCAGCACCCAAAGCAGCCGATACCCGAACTTCGCGCCACCCTCCAGATCCGTCGCCCAATTGCCGGGATCCATGTATCCAACACTGATGAGGTAGGCAGGGCCGCCGAAGGCCATCATCCGGCGAAAAACAGAGACGTGATCGGTGGCGACGCTTTGGTGAACGTCGGAGAGAGAGCGGGACTGTGGATGTGCGGTGTTCAGTGTCGATTCCCAGTCAGAGAACGGGCCGTCCGTCGCGACGCGCCCGGAGCAGTGGCCTTCGTGCAGACATACGCCCGAATCGCCAACACCTCTTCCCCTATTGTCCTCCACCAAACGCGTGGCGTTCAACCGGACAGTGCCCCGAAGCCGGCACGCCCTTCGCGGCCGAACCCCGTTCACCGCCCCTTATGATCGAAGTTGCTCCGGTCCCGCACCCGTGAAAATACCGACCGAAACTGCCGCCACCCGCAGCGCGAGCACCGAAACGGCAACAGCAAGGGCGAAATCAGCATCTCACCCAGATGCCGAAACTTCGACCGAAACAACTCGCCCTCGCACTTATTACAGAACGTGTACGTCTGCTTGTCCGCTTCCGCGTCCTTCGTCGTCCGATGGGGCATGGTCTGCCTGTCCGGCATGAAAGCCTTTGTTCGGGCCGCTCGCGATCACGCAACCGACCCGACACCCCACACTCTATCAGACCCCCGCGCCTATTTCGGTACGGAAACCGTAATATTCCGGAACTTCAGCCCGCCCGTGTGATCGCCCTGGATATAAAACGACCCAGGCTCGCCCTCATTCGCATCCAGCGCCCCGCCCGTGATCCCTTCAATTTCCTTGTGATCCGTCGTCATCACGCCATTCCGCGTAATCGTCACCGTCCGGCCCACCAGTGTCACGTCAAATGTCTCCCACTGCCCCGGCGTCCGCGGCAAAGTCGGCGTTGGCGTCAGCCGGCCATAAATAGACCCCATGCTCCGCTCTGGCGGATCCGTCCCAACGGCCTCATACTCCAGTTGGATCTCATACCGGCCCCGCAGATAAAACCCGCTGTTCGCCAGATCCGGGCAATTCACTTCAAAATGCAGCTTGAAATCGGCAAACGCAGCAGTCGATTTCAAATTCGCGCCCTTCGCCGTATTCACCAGCAGGCCGTCCTGCACCACCCAGTGGCTATTTGCCGGATTGCCCAGCGGCTCCCAGCCCGTCAGATCCTTGCCATTGAACAGCGCGACCGGCGCAGACCACGCTTTGGGTTCTGGCCGCTTGAGCTCCGGTGCCGGTAAACCAGTCACTGGAGTTGATTTCGCGCCGTTCTGAATATTCCCCGTCAGCTTTCCACCCGCTAAGTCCAGTTCCCATACAGTCGCCGGGCTGGTCGCTGTCGCGGCCGACGTTGTCATGCTCAAATGCGTCCCGTCGGCCTTAAAGTTCTTGATTTGAATGACGTTACCGCCGGAAGGCTGAAACCAGACCTCCACTGCGGTGCCCGTGTCCTTCACTCCCAGCCAATACGAGCTATTCGACGTGGGACTGTTCGGCACAGTAAAATCCCAGCGGCCGACAAGCGGACTGGTTGCGGCAAGAGACAGAAGCGGGGTGATAACCGCAGTGAGGAAGGCGATAGTGAAGCGTTTCATATCAAGGGTATTGTATATGAAACCGATACCGGAAAGTACAGATTTTTTTGATTGAGAAGGGAACGAAGAGGGAAAAAGGAGGGGTACTGCGAAAGTTCGTTGTGCGGACGGGCATCATCTCCCCCCCGCAACCCCGACTCGGTAGAGCACCGCTGCCCCCACCGAGGACGATCATCAGTTCTGGAACACCTAACGAAGGAGAGGGGACGGACCGTAAGGTCCGTCCCCCAACATTAGGAACTACTCGGTTCTACAACCAACTACGCCTTGATGCGCTTGCGGAGGAGACCGACGCCAATCAGCGCCGAACCCATCAGGAACATCGTCGCGGGTTCCGGAGTACCGGTAACCGGGGCGCTGTAGTTGTAGGTGATCGTGACCGCTTCGCTAACCAGAGCACTGAACGTGCCGGTGGAGGGCGAACCAGCAAACACACCAGTGGAGGACGCGTTGCCCTTCAGGGCGACGTTGTTGATCACTGCCGTGCCGAGGAAGAAGTTGAACTGCGTACCAGAGACCCACGAGTTGGAAAGCGTTGCGGCGTCCTCGTTGCCGCTGCCAGCTTCAATAGCGTCGCTGTCCAGGCAAGCCGGAGCACTGATAGACGCGCCGAACGACTTGTTGGTGAGACCCGGAGTACCGGTCGCAACGCAACCCGTGCCGCTGTTGCCGAGCACGGTGTCGCCAACGCCGAGTCCGTTGCCGGTGTTTTCTCTCAGACCGAGCGTACCACCCGCAGCGGTTGTGATTGAAGTGATAATGTCGGACTGGAACGTGTAGTTGTCGGTGCCGGTGGAACCAGTGTTACCGTCCGTGCCCGAACCGTTGCCGGTGGCTGCCCAGCTGTAGTTGATCGAAACGCTGTTCAGGGTGCCAAGCAGAGCGGGGCTGAGGCTCTGCAGATATGCATACGACTGGGCATTAAAGTTGATGCCGAAGTTCGTGGCCTGGGAACCGCCGCCGGTCGGAACGCTGAAAGTCTGGGTGATGGTGCCAGCGCTGGCCATACCGCATGCTGCGATTGCGAGCGCCGAAGTGAGTAATGCTCTCCGGATGTTCTTCATGTTGATCAATGCCTCCTAAAATTTTACCCGGTCGAGACGATTCCTCCTCCGCGACCAGGACAAAGCTGCTTCAGTTAGAATGCTAACAGAAAGCCATCCCCGTAGGCAACAGGTTTTTGAGAGATACCACCAAAATCCGTTCAGTCTGAGGTACTGGTACGCCAAAACCGGCCCCATCCCCTGTAAGTATTGCATTAGCGCGTGTTACAGGGATTGCCTCCACCAACGATTCGCCTCGGATCTGTTATATTCTGCCGTTGCTGCAAGGGGGTTTGCCTGCCGGATGCAGGCTGATTTCGGGCGGGATTCCGGGGGATTGCCCTGCTTCATGGCCGAGCTACAGGCCGGATCCCCTCCATGGAAGCCATGCGAGCCCTCCCATGAGCTGCGGATGCCTATATCACCAGCCCATGGCGCTTTTCACACCAACCTGCTAGCCTGAGAGGCGGTTTCAGGGTATATATTGAATACGATGCGTCTTCATTCGCGTGGTTTATGGATAGCGATCTTGCTGGGCGGCTTGCTGCTGGAGGGCTGCGGGAGCAGTAAACCGGCGGAAAGTGTGACCGTAACAGTCAAGAAGGATGGCAGTCGTTTCAGCGGCACGGTAGTTCGCCGTGAAGCGAACTCCATCACTCTCACGGATTCCTATGGCAGCGTTCGCACCTTTCTCTATACCGAGATCCTGGATATCAAAAATGGCTTGACGGAATCGCCCGCCACTGGTGCCTCCGGCCAGACGACCACCTCAACCAATATCCCGGCGGGTGCTTCGTCCGCGCCTGCCACTCACAGTTCAGGTTCATCGGCAAAGGTCACAAGCACGGGATTTATCCTGCCCCCCGGCACCGAGCTTCCCGTGGTATCCAGCGGCTTCTTCGATTCCTGCTGCGTGGAAAGAGGCTCTTTTGCCCCAGGGAAGCTCGATGCCGATGTTCAGTCCGAGGGACGGGTTGTGATCCCCCGCGGTGCCAATGTCACGGTCATGTTGATGGACGTGAGCACCTCGGAGGGCCGCACCACCGTGCGCTTCGAACTCGGCGCTCTGGATTTCGGCGGCCGGCACTACATCATGCGCTCGGTAAAAGGCGAAAAAGAGCCGGGAGCAGTCGCCACCTATACAGGGGCAAAAGATGGCTCGATGGAGGCCAAGACGCATGGACTCAACGTTCACGTGGATGAAGGTTCCCTGATGCCCTTCAAAACGGCGCTTCCAACCGAAGTTAGCTTATCGCAATAGGTGGGAGGACGACCTGGGGCCAGGCGAGCTGGGACCAGGAGAGCTGGGACCAGGAGAGCTGGGACCATGAGAGCGAGAAAGAGCCGGGGTCGATCCACTCTCCTGAGGCGCGCACGCAGGTCAGCGGTTGGCATGGACTTCCGCCGTGAGTTACCGTCAGCGACTCTTGCCCAAAGGAAGGCCAACCGCGTTCAGGCGCGTCAGTGCGCCCGACCATAGTCAAGCCGCAGGCCTTCCAGTTTCCGGATTCTCTCCGGGTTTGGCTCCAGCCTTTGCGCCGTTGCCAGATGCTCGGCGGCACCCGCCGGGTTTTGCAGTATCGGCATGGAGAAGGCCTTCGCGAGACCCAGATGGGCTGGCACGTCTTCGGGATCCAGGCTCAGCGCCTGAATAAACTCCGGCACCGCATCCTGCGCTGAATCGGGCGAACCCAGCAATACCAGCCCAAGGTTGGCATGAAAGAGCGCATCCTCGGGTCGCAATGCGATGGCCCGCCGAAATTCGGCCACGGACGCCTTTTGATCGGGATTCGGTCCGCGCAATAAAGCGATCGCCAGATCGTTGTGCGCCATCGGGGAATCCGGCTGACCGCTGACCGCCTTTTGAAACTGCTCCGTTGCCGCGGCAATCCTGCCACCCCGCAGCAGCGCACCACCCAGAAGACAGCGGGCCTTTGTATCGCCGGGACTGAGCCGCAGCGCGGCTTCAAACGCCGCCACCGCCTCCGGCACGTGATCGCCGTAAAGTAAGGCCTTCCCCAGCTCGGAATGCATTTCCGGCAGATCCGGCCGTAGCTGTGCCGCTGTCCGGTAGCACTCGATTCTGCCATCGAGCTGCGTATCCCGATCGGAAACCGTGCCCAGATACTCCCAGGCCAGATAATTTTGTTCGTCCTCCGCAATCGCGTGGCGAAACAGCGTCTGGGCGTCCCCCCAGTATTGTTCCTGCGACCACGCCTGGCTGGCCAGGAGAAGACAGAGTCCGCCTGCCGCCGCGGCTGCCCCTGGTGCCAGCCATTGCACCGATCCCGGCCTCGCCCAGCCTTCGCGCAGTCGCCGCAGCACCTCATCGCCGCCCCACGCCACCATCGCCAGAAGACCCACCATCGGCACGTACATGTACCGGTCGGCGCCGGCCTGCGGACCCACCTGAACAATCCCGATCACGGGAATCAGCGTGACCAGAAACCAGAGCCAGCCCGCAACAAGATATGGCCGCGCGCGTCTCATGCCGAACAGCCACACTGAAATTGCCGCTATCCCCACCCCGGCCAGCATCGCAAGGCCATGCGGTTCCTCCCGCGGCCACGGGTACGGATTGATCAGGCTGACTGGCCAGAATGTCTTGCCAATATAGGCAAAAACGGTCAGCGCCGCGTTTTCCAGCCGGACGCTCAGCGGAAAGGCGTCGAGCGAGCGCACGTACCCGGCATTTTTCTGCGCCATCACAGTGAGCGCCGAAGCCGCTACCGACAAAGCCCAGAAAGGCAATTGCAGCACCAGCGATTTCCGGGAAAACGTTCGCCGCAGGGGCCAGATGTCGAGTACCGGCAGCAGTAGCGGCAGCGTAACAATCATGGGTTTTGACATCAACCCCGCCGCGGCCAGCACCAGCGCTGCCACATATCGCCACACCGATGGACTCTGTGTGTATCTCACCCACGCCCACAACGCCGCGAACCAGAAAAACGCGCACAACACGTCTTTTCGCTCGGATACCCAGGCTACCGATTCCACGTGCATGGGATGCACACCAAATACCGCCGCCACAAAGGCGCTCGGCCAGCGCTGGCCCGTTGCGCGCCGCAGGAACGCGTACAGCAAAACCGTGGCCAGCGTGTGAATGACAATATTCACCACATGGTGCGGCCCTGGAGTCAGGCCGAACAAAGCGTAATCCAGCATGTGCGAGAGGCGCGTCAGCGGAAACCAGTTATCCGGATCGAAGGAAGTGAAGGCCCAGTTGATGCCCCGTGCCGTAAAACCTTCCCGCAGATGGATGTTGTTGACGACATAGGAACCGTCGTCAAGGCTGAAAAAACCGTACTCCCGAACGCGCAGATAAGTGGCACTGGTTGCCAGCGCAAGCCCGAGACACGTAAAAAAACCGGTCAGAGAGATTCGGCGGGTCGAAAGAGAAGGAATTACACCGCCTGACTGCCCGGCCGCTTCGAGCGCCCGCCGCTCTACCTCAAGCTCTTGCCTGTCCATCTTTAGATTTTACCGTCCGCCGCAGCGGAGCGCCGGCGGTAGATCACCAGATACGCCCCGGACTTCGGATGGTAGTTCGGAGCAAACTCTCCCCACACATACAGCGCCGGCTCTCCGGGCAATATATCGATCACACCCGCCACTTCGTAGTCGCGTTTTGTATAGGTCTCGATCCACTGAAAAATATCCTTCGGCGAACTTACCGTCGCAAGCCACGAAGTACTCACCCTGCTGAAAACAAGGTATTCGGGCCGCGCCTCTTCAATCTCGCTGATCATCTCCAGTTGGCCCGGCAGCGCGTATTCGTGATTCTCCATCAACCCGTAAGTAAACAGGTACCCGGTCGCCGCGCGACGGTGCGCATAAAAGTAGATTTCCGCCTCAGACCCCAGCACCGCGATTTTCGCCCCCGGCTCAGTATGTACCCGCAGGTAATCCGCCACCTGTAACGCCTCCGGAAAAGGATTCAGCCCCCACGAACTGCGCGCGAACTCATACGTATTCATCCGAAACAAATACTCGCGCTGCATCGCCACCGCATACAGACTGGCCCCCGCAAAGCAGAACAACGCCACCGCGCCCGCCCCCGGCGCGCTGCGCCGCAGCATCTGCCCAACGCCCGCCCCGGCCGAAACCCACGCCCCGCAGGCCAGCGCCACGGCTGGAAGCATGAGAACGAAGTAATGCGACCGGAATACGCCGCCAGCCGAAACTGCGGCAAAGGAAAACACGTTCAGCGCAAGGACAAACAATGCGGCGCGCCGGGTTTCCAGGTTCCGGCACGCCACAACAATTCCGAGCGCCGCGAGGGCCCACAGGAAGACGCTGACGTCCACAGCGCTGGCAATGCCCATTGAAAAAAGCTGGACAGCATCGGAGAGCGAGACCTTAGCAGCGTAAGCCCGCGCCAGCGTAACCGTCCAGAACCAGAATCGCGGAAACGTACCCGCCCGCCACAGCGCAAGACACAGAAACGCATACGGCAGCGCCACGCCGAGGCCAAACGCCGCCAGCCGCTGGATTCCCCGCCCCGCGGATACGCCATCCGCCCTCCACCGCCACAAAACATACACTCCGCCGAACCCCGCAAATGCGATTCCCGGCTGCTTCATCAGGAATGCCAGCCCAAACGCCAGACCGCTGCAAAACAGCCACGCGATTCGATCTCTGGCGCGCAACAACACCAACAGTCCGGCCAAAGCGAACAACACGACAAAATGCGTGGAATGCGCGATAGTCCCCAGCACACTCTGGCTACAGGAGAGCAACGCGAAGGCCGCCGCCGAAACAGCTCCGCCCGTAATCCCAAACAGCCGCCTGCCCAGCAGCCCAACCAGCAATACGCTGATCAGGTTCGCCACCAGCAGGCCGATACGGATCGCGACGGGCGTTTGCCCCAGCATCGCCATCACCCCGGCATACAGGAAATCCGTGCCCGGCAGTTTTAGATTGTAATCCGTTTGCCAGGGGGCTTGCCCGGCCAGCAACATCTGCGCCAGATAACCGTGCTCACCTTCGTCGCGCTCCAGCGGGGCATCCAGTAGCCGTATCCGCACCACGATGCTCACGGCCAGCACCAGCGCCAGCAGCGCAAAGGGAATCACGTGTTCACGCCACACCCCCTGGTGAAGCGAAGTGTCACCAGCAATCGTTGGCTGTCCGCCGTCGTTAACGTCCAATTCCGCCCCCGTTTCGCTTCAACTGCTCCAGTTGGGCCTCCAGTTCGGGACTCGGTTCCTGTTGCTGCGCCTCTTCCAGCTTCGCCATCCCCTCCGCCAGCGTTTCCGGACTCTTCACAAGCGCATTACCAAGCCCCAACAGCGCCGGACGATACTGCGGATTTGTTCGCAGCGCTTCCCGGAAATAAGGGATAGCCTCCGGAACCCGATTCAGATTTGCCAGCGCGGTCCCGTAATCCGCATTCATCCACAGATCGTGCGGCCGAAGTACAGCCAATCCTGCGAATTCCATCAGCCCCAGGTCATTCTTCCCTATCGCGCAGTGCGCCGCGGCCAGGTGTTCCCGCGCCTCAAAGAAATCGGATTTGGCGCGAACGGCGGATTCGTAAGCGTTCACCATGTCCGCCTCCCGGTCAGGTTCCTGTGAAAGCGCTGACCCCAGAAAATACCACGCCGAATAATCCGCCGGATCCTCCTGCACGGCGTGCGTGAACAGGGTCTCGCCGTTCTCCCAGTAACGAACCTGGACCCACGTCAGCGCCGCACAGCCTGCCAGTCCCGCGCAAACCAGCGCTGCTAACGGCCGTCGGAGCCCTGGTGCCGTCGCCGGCAGTTCGCTCCCCAGCGACGCCAGCATCACCCCCAGCCCCACCATGGGCACATACATGTATCGGTCCGCCCTCGCCTGATTCCCCACCTGCACCAGACCGATGACCGGCGCGAGGGTAATCAGAAACCAAAACCAGCCAACCGCCAGAGACGGGCGTCGCCGCAAATGCCACAGCACCAGTCCGGAGATCGCGGCCAGCCCCAGTCCTCCCGCCAAAGGCTGCCAGAGAGGAAAGGAATCGGGCCAGGAGTAAATGGCCCGCAGACTCAGCGGCCAAAGCGTCTTTCCAATGTATATCCAGGGCGTCACCAGAGCGTTCTCAACCCGCAGCCCCAGCCCGTAAGTCCCAAGCGCCTGAATTCCGCCCATCGCAGCCTGCGCGTGCCACGTGAGAAACGCCGCGCAGAGCGACAGTCCGAAGAACGGCAGCTTCTCTGCCAGCCGGATGGGTGTTCTGCGCAGGGGCCACACGTCCAGCAGCAGCAGCAGCACCGGAAACGTGACAATCATCGGCTTCGACATAATGCCAAGCGCGAAAAGCCCAAGGGACAGATAATAACCCTTTTCCGTAGGACGCTTCACCCACTCAACCCATGCCCACATCGCGGCAAACCAGAAAAACGCGCAAAGCACGTCCTTGCGCTCAGAGGCCCACGCGACCGACTCCACATGCAGCGGATGCAGAGCGAACAGGAAAGCCACAAAGGCCGCGCCCCACCGCCCGCCCATTTGTGCGCTGCGCAAAAAACCGTAAAGCAACAACGACGCTCCGGCGTGAATCAGAAGACTCACCGCATGGTGAAAAGCGGCGTCTTCGCCAAAAAGCGTATAGTCGATCAGGTGGGAAAGCCGTGTGACGGGAAACCAGTTATCGGGCTGGAACGACAGCAGCACCCACTTCAGACTGTGCAGCGTGAAGCCCGAATGCAGAAACGGATTGTGCCGGATGTAAACGCCATCGTCCAGATTGACGAACCCGCAGGAAAGGACCCCTGCGTAAGCCGCCAGTGTGGCCAGAAAAAGACCTGCATAGATCAGCAGATCCTCGCGCGGAATGCGTGTACCCTTCATCGGTCATTACATTATAGGAAGTGTCTTCTTGGCGTACTTTGCGTGCCTTTGCGTACTTTGCCTAAAAGCAGCCTCACCCTTCCCAGATATACGCGTAAAACGTCCGCACATCCCGGAACCCGAACCTGGAGTAAACCGATATCGCCTTCCGATTCGTAGCCGTCACGGTCAAACCCACCGTCCGCGCCCCCCTCGCCTCCAGCGCCCGCGTAGCAACTCCCAGCAATTCGGACCCCAGGCCCGCACCACGCGCCGCCGGCATCACGCAAAGCTGCGAAATATGCCCCGACTCGCGTGCCACAAAACTCGAAAGCACCATCCCGGCCGGCTCACCGCTCTCGTGATCGAATGCCAGGAATGATGACTCTCTGTGGAACGTCCCGCACCCCGGAAACTCCACAATGTTCCCCAGAAACTTCCTCGCACCCCCGGGCGACCGGTACTGGTCGTTAATCAGGCTGTCCGTTTCACCCTGATAGGAGCCCGCAATCACCGCACTCGCCGCGTGCAGAAACCTGTCTTCCCAGGCCGCCAGACGAAAACGACTCCCGAAACGAAGATCCCCCGCCGGCAGCGGCTCCCCCGCAGGTCGCGACAGAAGCCGCCGCTCAAACAGCCGCACGGTGCGTCCGCGCGCGGCATTGTCTTCGCGAATCAAAGCCGCCGCCGCCGGACCGGGGATCATCAACTGGCTCTCCATCCGCCTGACGTTTCGCGTCTCGGTCAGCGCATCCAGCAGAGAACGAAACAGCTCCGCTTCATGTCGCGGTTCCCGCCTGTGCGGACGCACATAGAGATCTCCGATGATGCCGCGTGGTTCTTCGAGCACGGCATAGCCGTATCCAGCCACTTCGCCGTCGATGATCAGTGCGGCCCCGCCCAGAGTATTCGTCGTCGCGAACTTCCGCACCAGTTGCGCGGATGGCTCGAAATCCCAGGCCAGTTCGCGACGCCACTCGGCAATTTCATCCAACAGCAGCGGCTCCAGGTCGCGAACACTGACCTTGCGAAGGTCCACGATCTCGCCCTGGCGGGAGTTGTGCCCGGCGTTGTGCCCCATGAAACCTGCCAGCGCAGCCATCCAAGTGAGTATATCGGGCCATATCCGCCCCAAACACGTCTGACCGATAATGAAGGTACCGGCACCCATGCGACTTCCCCGTCTCCTCCTCGCTCTGCTCGTCCCCGTGCTCGCTTTCCCCGCAGACACGACAGCCGACTCTGCCGCAACCATCAAACGCTTCGTCGACGCCCTGGTCATCGCACAGGACAACGCGGCGGACCCCATCGATATCGATCAGGCCTTCTACGGCGGTGCCATCCCCGGCCTGCTCCGCCACCTCGACCCCCACTCTTCTTTCTTCGACCCGGGCCAGTATGAGCAGCTGAATCAGATGCAGCGCTCCACGAGCAAAGGCTTCGGCACAGTGGTTTCCATTCTTCCCGGCCGCGTCATGGTGCTCCAGACCCTGCCGAACACGCCGTCATCGAAAGCAGGCATGATGCCGGGCGACGAGATTCGCGGCGTCAACAACTACCGGCTCGATCAGCTCGATCCCGATCAGATCATCGAACTCCTCACTGAGTCGCGCCAGAAGCCCGCGCTCCTGGTGGTACGCCATCCCGGCGCGCTGCGACTCGACGAACTCCGCCTGGTGCCGGAGCAGATGCAGGCCCCGAGCGTGGAACGCGCCTTCCTGCTGCAGCCAGGCATCGGCTACATCCGCGTCGGCGCGTTTGAAGAGAGTACCGGTCGCGACATCCGCAACAACATCGAGAAACTCGGTGGCCAAAACCTGAAAGGCCTCGTGCTCGACTTGCGCAACAACCCCGGAGGGCTGGTGACAGCGGCGCTCGAAACGGCCTCGCTCTTTTTGAAGCCCGGCCAGGCCATCCTCTCCGTAAAGGGCCGCAATGTCGCCGAAACCACGGAGCGCGTGCCCGCCGGCAATGTACCCTACACGTTTCCGGTCTCCATCCTGGTCAACGCGAAGACCGCCAGCGCTTCGGAAATCGTCACCGGCGCGTTACAGGATCACGACCGCGCCACGGTCGTTGGCGAACCCAGTTTCGGCAAGGGTCTGGTACAGAGCGTTTACCCGCTGGCGGAGAAGACCGGCCTCGCGCTCACCACGGCGCTCTATTACACCGCCAGCGGACGCTCCATCCAGAAGCCGTTCCGCGAGGATGGGTTCGAATTGGGTGCCACCGCCGCGCACCCCAACGAGCAGACAGAGTTCAAAACCGATAGCGGCCGTCCCATCCTCGGAGGCGGCGGCATCACCCCGGACTTCATCGTGCACACCGAAGCGTTCGGCCCCTTCCGCGCCGCCCTCGAAGCCTCCGCCTCCTACACCACCTTCGCCGCCGAGTACATCCGCGACCACAAGATCACAGACGACTGGGAAGTCCCGCAAGCCATGCTCGATCAATTCCAGCTCTGGCTCGGCGAGCGGCGCATCCAACCGGGCCTGAAGGAATGGCTGGCCGATCGTGATTACATAAAGCTGCGGCTGAAAGAGGATGTCTACAATCTCGCGCTCGGCGTGGCGAAGGGCGATGAAATTCAGGCGCAGCGCGACCCACAACTCCAGCAGGCCCTGAAGTCCGTCGTCATCCCCCCGGCTTTCCTGAAGTAGCGCCATAAAGCGCGTCCACCGTCCCCCCTGGCGGCTGACTCCGCGCCGGACAGCCGACGCCCAGGCACCGCACCCACCAACAACCCGCCCCCCACGGCTCCCCTCAGGAACTGAAATCCATCGTCAAACCCCGGACTTCCCCGAAACGAACCGCAGGCACTCGAACGCGGGTGTCGGCGATAATACCAATCAGGATGCCCACCAACGTGACCCCCGCTCAGGAAACTAACCCGTGGCTCGCAGCTGAAGCCCGTTTCAATATCGCCGCCGATAAGCTCGGCCTCGATGAAGGCATTCGCAAGGTACTCGGCAATCCCAACCGGGAATTGACCGTCAACATCCCGGTGATGCTTGATGACGGCCGCATCGAACTCTTTACCGGCTACCGTGTCCAGCATTCAGTGGCGCGTGGCCCGGGCAAGGGCGGCATCCGCTACGCGCCGGACGTGAACCTCGATGAAGTCCGCGCGCTCGCCTCGTGGATGACGTGGAAATGCGCGGTTGTGAACATCCCCTTTGGCGGTGCCAAGGGCGGAGTCATCTGCAATCCCGCCATGCTCTCCGATGGCGAACTCGAACGCATCACCCGCCGCTACACGGCGGAGATCATGGACATCATCGGCCCGGATCGCGACGTGCCCGCGCCGGACGTCAACACCAATGACCGCGTGATGGCCTGGATCATGGACACGTATTCCATGCACGTCCGACACGCCACCACCGCGGTGGTCACGGGCAAGCCGATGGAACTGGGTGGTTCGCGTGGACGCACCGAAGCCACCGGCCGCGGCTGCATGATCGTGACGCTGGAAGCGCTGAAGAAGTTCGGCCTGCGTCCCGAAGATACCCGCGTGATCATCCAGGGTTTCGGCAACGTCGGCGGCATGGCAGCGCGCCTGATGGCCGCCCGCGGTTTCCGCATCATCAGCATCGTGGAATACAACGGGGCTGTCCACAACCCCGCCGGCCTCGATATCCCGGCCTTGCTGGCTCACCGCAAAGAGACTGGCTCCATCGTCAACTTCCCGGGTGGCGAAAACGTGGATAAGACACAAGAACTCTACCGCGAGTGCGACGTTCTGCTCCCCGCGGCTACGGAGAACGTCATCACCTCCGCGAATGCCGATAAGTTGCGCTGCCGCATCCTGTGCGAAGGAGCCAACGGACCCACCACGCCGCTCGCCGATGAGATCCTCGCAAAGAACAAGGTATTTGTCATCCCGGACATCCTGGCCAACGCCGGCGGCGTGACGGTATCGTACTTCGAGTGGGTGCAGGATCGCCAGGGCTTCTTCTGGAATGAGGAACTCGTGAACACGCGCCTCGAAGAAATCATGGTCGGCAGCTTCAACGCCGTGACCGCATACGGCGAGAAACACAACGTGGACAATCGTACAGCGGCCTACATGCTCGCACTGGATCGGGTCGCGGCAGCCATGAAACTACGCGGCATCTACGCGTAACCACTTGTCCTGCCAGCGGGACATGAAGGTGAGGGAGATAGTGGAGCCGATAAAGCACCACGTCATGTCCCACTGCGTGTCCCAGACATCGCCCTGCGAACCGAGAAAATCGTCCGCGCCCGTGCCGGAGAATTTCGCCACCGCGAATTCCAGCAGTTCATACCACGCGCTGATTGCCATGCAGATGCAGAGACAAATGAAGAAGAGCAGCGAGCCCCGCTTCAATGGTGATCTGCGCAGCAGCACCTCCCGAGCAATCATGGCGGGCACAAAACCCTGTGCAAAGTGACCTACGCGATCGTAATAATTACGCGAAAGATGCCAGGAATCGCGGACCCAGTTAAACAGCGGCACCCGCGCATAAGAGTAGTGGCCACCCACCATCAGAATCATCATGTGGATCGCGATGAGAGTCAGAACAAAGTCCGTGAACCGGAAGCGCCGCCACGTGAGGGCAAGATAGATCGCTCCAAGGATCGCGGGAAAGACCTCCAGCAGCCAGTTGCCGAGGCCGTAGCTACCGATGGCCGACCACACGAATACGGTCGCCGTGGCGGTGACCATGAAAACCAACTGGCGTGACATAGTTAGCGCTGGACGACGTCGCCGCCGAGCCCGGCGTATTCGTCCTTCACCTTGATGACCTTGCTGTTGGCGAACGTCACGAAGCTGATCTTACCGGGTGGCTTGCCGTAGATCCAGTATTCGGTTTCGAGGCCATCCTTCGTCGTCTCGCGGCCATGCTGATCCGGCGCACCGCCCATAACGAGCCGAACCTGATCGCGGGTCATCCCCACGATGGGGCGTTTGTCGGCGAGCGCCTGCTGCATCTCGGGCGACAGTGTCTCGGTATAGATGGTGGCCGCCGAGTGCTGATCGAAAGTCATGATCGGCTCCAGCATCTTCTTGACGGCGGCTGAATTCAGGCCCTCCATGGGCTTGCGGAATACGACCACGATGTAGGTGCCGAGCGTCGGTGAAGACGAACCCACCACGCCGCCGTTATCGATCTGGGTCTGCTGCTGGGTCTGTGTCGTGGAAGCGCCGCCCATCCCGGTCTGGATGCGATCGTACCAGTGGACACCGCTGGTGATCCCGCCGTTGATATCGAAGAGCATCCGGTCGCCCTCAAAGGTGACCTTGGTGATGCGGATCTGTTCGCCCGCCCGCGCCGCCGGCCCGTAGGCTCGGAACGCCTCTTCCCAATACTTGCGGTTAAACGTGCCATCCACGAAGAATTCGAGCGGCTTCTTCGAGCGCGCCAGCGGTACTTTCATCACGGCAAACTCGGAATCGAGGCCGCGCAACAGTTCGATTCGCTCGTCTTCGGTGAGCTTGTCGCTCGGCCCGAGGACGCCTGCCTGCACGGCGGTGCAGGCCAGCAGAGTCAGGATGGCGAGACAGGTTCCACCGGGTCCGGCACCAGATAAGCCGTGCCTTTGGCCACCGGCACTTTCCATATGGCGGCAAGAAGCAGGACGATCACCAACGACGTGACAACGCTCGCCTCGGGTCCGTATTTTCCGCCACTCCATAAGTCTCCGGCGCTCCAGACCAGTTCATACCCGGTCACTCTTATTGTAAGACCACTCAGACCCACCCCGAGGAACGGCAAAACCGTGTTCCAGGCGAAGTGAATCCCGGCGGGTAGCCACAGATCGCGCGACCGCAACACCGCCGCACCGAACACGATACCAAAACCGGCCGTATTGATTGTGCTGATGGTCGTAGACCCAGGATTGCCTGCGTGCATGATACCGAACAGTGCGCCCACGCCCAGAATCGCCGCCCACCGGCCATACCCCTTCATCAGATATTGCAAGGTGAAGCCGCGAAAGACGATTTCTTCGGCCAACGCACCGCAGAACAGCAGCACCGGCGTGAACAAAGCCCCTCGCCAGGAGACGTCGGCGTTCGCGACGTTTTGGAAGTGAGCGAACCCAAACGCGATGGCCGGGCCGACTGACAGAAGGGCCGCGACAGCGCCCAGAACCACTCCGGTCAGCAGATTACGCTTCGCACCGTCATTCCACAGGAGGCCGATGTCCGCGAGCTTGTGCGACTCGAAAATAGCTATTGCCAAAGCCGACGCAACAGCTGCCGCAACAAGCTTCGCCACCGTCAAAGCGATCATCTGGCCGCCCATCACCTGACCCACCGGTACCAGCACCCACAGCAGCGCGCGATAGAAGAGGAAACAGGTCGCCGCACCGATCAACGGTCGCAGCGGATCGCGACTGGCTTCCCGCGGCACTCTTAACGCGCTCCCGTGACTTTCACCCGGACACCGACCGGGGCCACTTCGGCATCCAGAATCTGAACACCGGTTCCGGCGGCCTGCAACGCCGCAGTGACTTTCGCCTTCTTGCCAGGCGGCACCAGGAACACCACGCAACCGCCGCCGCCCGCACCGCACACTTTCGCGCCCGTACTGCCCGCGCGCCGCGCGACGGCGACCAGGTCATCGATTTGGGTGGTGGTGATGCCCGGGATGTTCTTCCGACGGTAGCTCCACTCCTCGCGCATCAAACTGCCGACGGTGTCCCAGTCGTGTTTCTCCAGCGCGTGCCGCATCAGGTTGGCGATAGCAGCGATCTTGTCGAAGTTGCGATGGATGGCGGTGTTGCCGTCGATATGGCCCTTCATTACTTCCCAGTTGTTGATGCCGGAATTGCGCGGCGCGCCGGTATATACGAGTACGAAGCGTTCATTCAATTCGTTCGCCGAGACAGGGAGAGCTTTGCGGACGATGCCCGCCGGGGTCAGTTCGATCGCCGAGATGCCGCCGTACATGGCCGGATAGTAATCCTGAGCGCCGGTGGGCACGCGGATGACCTGGGCCTCCACGTTTTGAGCGACCTCGCGAATCTTCTCCAGGCTGAAGCCGCGTCCGGTGAGGCGGTTGAGCGCCGTGGAGGTGGCGATCATCAGCGCCGAGGAACCGGAGATGCCTGCTCCCGCGGGGGCTTCCGAAAGAGACTCCATGGTGAAGCCGGTTTCCGGCGCGAAGTAGCGCGTCAGGAGCGCCAAAACCGGCAACTTGTACCGTTTGGCGGCGGTCAGTTCCGCGAGGGAGGCGAACTTTTCTGCGAGGCCGAGATCCTTCGAACGCAGGATGATTGAGGGGTCCGCATGGGTCTCGATATCGCAGTAAGTGTAACGATTCACAGCGAAGTTGACCGTAACCGGAGACTCGTGAAAAAGGTAGAGGGGCCAGATATCGAGCGTTGCGCCGGCGAGGTCCACGCGGCAGGGCGCTTTAGATGCTATATGCATGGGCTAGGGGAAACATAGCACGGCGCGCTCATTCGCCTGCCCCCACTATGCTGGAACAAGTGAGTCCAAGCCGAACCGCCCTGATCCGAAGACTGCTGCCGTGCCTTTTGGGGGTGATTGCCGTGCTTTACGGGTTCGCGTGGTTTGCGCCCGCGATCGGCCTGACCTACAGCGAAGGAGCGGCACTGGCGACCGCCGTTTACCACACCGGCGACCTGATTCCGCCGCTATTCCCTGCCCTGTTGGCACCGTTCGCGATGATCTCCCGGCAGTCGCAGTGGCTCAAACTGCTGCCGCTCGGCTGCACCGTGCTTTGGCTGCTGCTCACCAAGCGACTGCTGTCGAGAATGGGGGCGTCGTCCAAGTGCGCGATGGTTCTCATCGTGATGACCGCCGCATCGCCGACCGTTCTTTATCTGGCTACTGGACTGTATCCGGAACCTCTGTTTGCGGTACTGGTGACGGCCTCGCTGCTGGCGCTGATCGACGAAAAGGCACTGTTGGCCGGCTTGTTTGCGGGGCTCGCTACGATTACGGTGACGGCCGGGATGACGCTCATTCTGGCCGGACTGGTGACGCTGGTGGCGAACCGTCGGCTGCGGGGCGCGGCGGTGTTTACGGGTGTTTCGATGGCGTTTGCCGCGCCATGGCTGGGCTGGTGCATGGCGAATGGCGGCGTGCCCGCTGCGCATCTCCATCTCAGCGACCTTGGGGCGGTGTTCGCCCAAAACGTGATGATGCTGGCTGCGAGTCCGTTCATGTTGCTCTCCGGATACCCCAGCCTGTACCCTGGACTGCTGACGGCGGTGGCGTTGTTGATCGTCATCGTGCGACGGCGGCAGTTTGTGCCGGATCTGTTTATCGGGCTCTACTGTTTTGCACTGGTGTGGCGGACGGAACAGCCGATGCATGCGTTTGCGCCCATCCTGCCGACGTTTCTCTGGCTACTGTGGCGGGTGGCGCGTTCGGGCCGGTTCGCGACGGTCACGAAGGTCACGGCGGCGTTGTTGCTACTGCCGGCGTTGTGGTTTGGGGTGGCGCGGTTGACGACGGTGCGCACGCTGGGTGCTGTGACACGGGACTCGATGATTCTGCCGGCACCGTTGCCCAATGACTGGCATGAGATGGAGAAGCTGTTTGCGTTCATTCAGGGCAACACGCCCCCGGACGCGGTGCTGCTGGCTGATCTGGATCCCGTGTTCCGGCTCAACACCGGGCGCACGACGGTCCGCGGGTTTGTGCCAGACAACTACCGGAGCGTTTACGCGCCACCCAGCGCGCTGGTGACGACGAATCAGTTGCGCGACACGATTGCGCGCGAGCACGTGGGCTGGGTGGCTCTGACGCCGGATCGGGATCTGCCGGAGGCGGCGTCGTTTCACAAGGCCGTGGCCGCTATGGAGCGGGGCGGACTGCTGGAGCCGGTGAGTGTGCCGGGTGTGGCCCGGGAGTATCGGCTGCTGCACGTGGCGGGCGCGAAGTAGATGTTCGGTTTTCAAAGAACAGGTGGCCGGAGCCCTTCGCAGGGACGGCCAAAAGGCAAAGAGCAATGAAAAAGGCAGGCCGAGTGGCCTGCCTTTTTCTGTTGGTGGAACTGAGTTGGCGTTGCGCTTAGGCTGCTCCTTCGGCGCGTCGTTTATGCGGCGGCTCCTTCGGCTCCGCGGTGCTGGAATTTCACGCTGACTAACTTCGAGACGCCGGCTTCCTGCATTGTGACGCCGTACATCGCCTGGGCGGATTCCATCGTTTTCTTGGAGTGGGTGATGATCACGAACTGCGTGTCCACCGACATCTCGACGAGGAGGCGCATCAGGCGGCCGATGTTTGCTTCGTCGAGCGGGGCGTCGACTTCGTCCAGCACGCAGAAGGGGCTCGGCTGGTACTTGAAGATGGCCATCAGCAGCGCGAGGGCCGTCAGGGCCTTCTCGCCGCCCGAAAGCAGGAGCACGTTCTGAAGCTTCTTGCCGGGAGGCGAAGCAATCATGTCGATGCCGCTTTCGTTGATGTTCTCTTCGTCGGTCAGGCGCATTTCGCCGGCACCACCGCCAAACAGCGTCTGGAAGCACTGGCGGAAATTCTCGTTGATGACCTTGAAGGCCTCGGTGAATTTCGCCTTCGAGATTTCGTCGATTTCCTTGATCGCCGTTTCGGTATCGCGGATGGAATCGAGCAGGTCCTGCCGCTGCGAGGTGAGGAATTCCTGACGCAGGGAGGCTTCCTGGAACTCTTCGTAAGCCGTCGGATTGACCGCGCCCAGACTTTCGATCTTGCGGCGGGTTTCCTGATAGAGGGCTTCAGTGGCCTGAAGGACTTCCGGAGTGCAATCTTCCGGGGCTTCGAGTTCGGCGACGGGAACGTTCAGTTCCTTCTGGCTGGTTTCATCGAGGAACTGGAGCTCGGACTGCTTGCGGGTGAGCTCCACTTCGATCTCGCCGCGGTTGGTGTGGGCGGTTTCGATGCGGGCGCGCAACACGCGGAGCGACTCATCGACCGAGGCGAGGCTGGCACGATGCTGGACTTCCTGCTCGGCCAGTTCCATCACGGTGCGTTCGCCGATGGCGATCTGCTCGGTCAGAGCGGTGAGCTTCTGATCGAGTTCGATGTTTTCGGCAAGGATGCGGGAGCGGTTTTCGCCCCAGCGCTGGACATCTTCGCCCAGCGTCTTGCGGCGGCCTGACATCTGCTGGAACTGCTGTTCGAGACGGGCCAGCGCGGCGCGTTCGCCACGGTGACGTTCTTCCACACCAGCGAGATTGGCGCGCTGGACGGCATGCTCTTCGCTGGCTTTCTGGGCTTCGAGCTGGGCAGCGTCAAGTTGCTCACGGAGGGCTTCCATGGCGAGTTCGCGTTCGGCGCGCTCTGCCTCTTTCTGTTCGGCCAGCGTGAGATTGCGGGTGCGCGATTCGACGGCGCGCTCTTCTTCGCGCTTCAGACGGTCCAGTTCCAGACGCGCCACGGAGACGCGGGAGTTGGAGCGATGAATCTCTTCGGCGGTGCGGCGGAGATCGTGATCGAGAGAGACTGCTTCCTTTTCACGCGCCTGTTGCAACTGACGAAGGCGTTCGAGTTCGGCGGAGAGGGCGGCCATCTCGCGCTCGAGATTTTCGAGCTCGGCGGTGCGGGCGATGAGTGCCTTTTCGCGGGCCGCGAACTTCTCGGCGTAGTCGCGCAGTTCGCGCTTGAGGACGAGAGGACCGCTGGACTGCTTGCGGCCACCGGTGAGGGTGCGGCCGTGATAGGACTCGCCGTTTTCGAGGAGGAAGTAAGCGTCGGGATGGGCGTCCGCCATGGTGCGGGCCTGATCGCGATCATTGGCAAGGTAGCACTGGGCGAGGCGCGGGAGGTTCTGCGTCTGGCCGGTGAGGCCATTGGTGAAGTTGACAAAGTTGGCGAGCCGGGGCAGTTCGACGACAGCGGTACGCTGCGCGCCTACGGCATCGACAGCCTGCTCCACCATGAAGGTGGCGCGGCCCTTGAGTTCGCTGCGGAGGAGGCCCATGCTGCGTTCGGCTTCATTCCAATCGCGGACGACGACGTATTCGAGTTCGTCATGGAGGAATTCTTCGGCGGCGCGTTCCCAGGCGGGATCGACCTCAATGAAATCGGCCAGAACACCTTCCGGCTTGAAGTTGCCGGCCTGCCCTTTTTCGAGAGCGGCGAGCAGTGTTTTGGTGGATTCGGTGGTGTAGGTGTGGTGCGAGAGAACGTTTTCGAGCGACTCGCGCTGGGCGCGGAGGCGCGAGCATTCGGTGCGCAGAACATCGAGCTGGACACGGAGTTCCGCGGCTTCGGCGCGGCGTTCGGCGAGTTCCTGTTCGGCACCCTTGCGATCGGTGGTGACGGTCTGGATCTCCATCTGGCGCTGGGCGACGTTTTCGGAAAGCTGGAGCTTGATGGCGTCGAGACGCTGGATTTCAGCGGCGGCAGCTTCTTCGTCCTTCTGGAGACGGGTGCGTTCGCGCTCCATGCCGGCGAGGTAAGTATCGGCCTGGGCGACCTGATTGCGAATGCCGGAGGCTTCACCGAGGAGGCGGAGGATCTGGTTGCGCGCCGCATCGATATTCTGCTGGGCGGCGCGGATGCGGGCCTGGAGTTCGTCGCGGGAGCGGTTTTTATCCATCAGGCTGGCGCGAAGAGTGTGGATTTCCTCTTCAAGACCGGCGACGACGGTGACGAGAGCGGTGCGCTCTTCGGCGTTCTGCGCGATGTGGGCTTCGAGATTGGTGGTTTCCTGCTCGGCACCACCCATGCGCTGTTCGATGGAAGCGGCTTCGCGGACCTGCGATTCGAGACGACCGCGGGTTTTGGCGGAATCGACATTCATGGCCGCAAGCTGGCGGCGGAATTCGGTGAGCTGGGCTTCGAGAGCGTAGAAGACTTCCTGCGTCTTCTGGCGACCGGTGTCCTGATCGGCCGCCTCGGCGGTGGCGTCACGGAGTTCGGAGGAGGCGGCTTCGAGAGCTGCGGCGGCGCGTTCGGCCTCGACTTTCAAGGTGACGTAGCGGCCGGCGAGAACGGTGCGGAGCTGGCCTTCGAGTTCACCCTTGAGTTCCTGATAGCGCTTGGTCTTGCCGGCCTGGCGCTTGAGGGAATTGGCCTGGCGGGTGACTTCTTCGAGGATATCGAAAACGCGGGCGAGATTCTGGCGGGCGCTTTCGAGCTTGGCTTCCGCGAGTCGACGGCGCGATTTGTACTTGGTGATGCCGGCTGCTTCTTCGATGACGGCGCGGCGATCATACGGGCGGGAGGAGAGGATCTGGCCGATGCGACCCTGTTCGATGATGGCGTAGCTTTCCGGTCCAAGGCCACTGCCCATGAAGATGTCCTGAATGTCGCGAAGGCGCGCGAGGCGGCCATCGATCAGGTATTCGCTTTCGCCGGAGCGGAAGAGGCGGCGGGTGATGGTGATTTCGCCCTGTTTGGCGTTGGGGCCGGGATGCTGGATGACGTGGGCGGCGTTGATTTCCTGGACTTTGGCGTCATCGGCTGGCATGCCGGATTCCGGAGCCGCTTCGCCTTCGGCGGTGACGGTTTCGGCTGCAACGGCTGCGCCTTCGGCTGCCATTCCGGCACCTTCGGTGACCGGGACGGGCTGTTCGGTTTTCGGCTGGTTAGCCTGGTCAATCAGGGGGAGCTGTTTGGCTTCCGGGTTGACGAGGACCATGGTGACGGAGGCCATGCCGAGGGGCTTGCGGGATTTGGTGCCAGCGAAGATGACATCTTCCATGCGGGCTCCGCGAAGTGACTTCGCGGATTGTTCGCCGAGGACCCAACTGATGGCGTCGCTCAGATTCGATTTGCCGCAGCCGTTGGGGCCGACTACGGCCGCAATTCCGCCCCCGTTAAATTTGAGTTCCGTACGGTCGCAAAAGGACTTAAAGCCCTGGAGTTCGACCTTTTTCAGCTTCAGCACGTGATACCTCTCCTATACAACAGACGCTCGGGGGAGCGAATCCATACTAACCGGGTTTCGGACAAAAGTAAAGTAGCAAGGACACAGCATACAGGGATATTGACAGGATCTCCACAAGATGTTGTGGTGCTGTGGGAAAAGGGAATCCCCGGGTTCCGGGTGGTTTTGGACCTGCGGCCCGGGTATTTCTCGGGTTTTCCCGGGTTTTGGCGGGTTGTCCCCGGGTTGTCAAATTTCGTTAAGTGCTTTATTTTCAATATCGGCTCGGGATCTAGTTGCAAAAACATGTTTTTTGGGGAAAAAGGCAGTTGGGGGTGTCTGGCGGGTGGGGGAACGGCGGCGGGATGGAGTGTGCTTTTCATGACTCGGTTTTATTATCAGGGAGGAAAACCGGGACGGGGAGAGTGGGTGTTGATTCTATTGGGGATAAAGGTGAAAATCGTTGTGACCGGAAAACCTTTTGCCACAGATGAACACGGATCGGCTGGTAAGGCCTCATATTTCATTGGTTTCGGGTGGAGGCGCTGGTCGTTTGACGAGATGCACGCGTTGATGCATACTCATGCATATGCGGACTACGATGATTCTGGACGAAAGTCTGCTGGAGCGTGCCGAGGAACTGACGGGTATCCATGAGAAGACGGCTCTGGTCCGGGCCGGGCTGCAGGCACTGATTGCGCGTGAGGCCGGCAAACGTCTTGCGGCGCTGGGTGGCTCAGAGCCGGAGCTCAATGAGATTCCGCGGCGACGACCTGCCTGATGGTGCTCGCCGACACGTCGATCTGGATTGAGCACTTGCGTCACGGCGAACCAAGACTGGCGAGCCATTTGTCGAAAAGCCTCGTTGTGATGCACCCTTTCGTTGCGGGTGAACTGGCGTGCGGCAACCTGAAGAACCGGGCAGCGATCCTTGCCGATCTGAACGACATGCCTCAGTCGAAGCTGGCGACGAACGCAGAAGTTCTTCGTTTGCTGGAGGACCGCCGATTGTGGGGTCGGGGATTGGGGTGGATTGATGCCCACGTACTCGCGTCAGCGCTTCTTTCGAACTGCGGTTTTTGGACGCTGGACGTGCGGCTTGGGAAGGCCGCGACGGAACTGGGACTGAGATGAGTTGCGCGACTTGTGAACGGAAGAACCTTAAGCCGGTAGATGATCAACACGAATCGGCGCGTGTTTTTGCACGGCCATGCAGGCACTGCGTCGCAGGCACTGCGTCGCAGGCACTACGCTTGACATAACACGGCACGCGTCATAGACTGAGGTTCGATCCGATCATTTAAGTGCAAGGATACTTCGGCACTCTTTCAGGATCATCCGGTGCGTCGATTTGGCTCCATCGAGCGAAGAGCCCGTCGAAAGCTGCATTATCTCCATCAGGCCAGGCGATTGGAGGATCTCCGCGTTCCGCCGGGCAACCAACTGGAAGCACCCAGAGGTGATCGCGCAGGAACGCACAGTATTCGGGTGAACGAACAATGGCGGGTGTGCTTTGTCTGGAGTGAAGGCGACGCACACGATGTCGAGATTGTCGATTATCACTAAAGGGAGAACGACTATGAGTTCGCAAGCATTGCTCGATCCAATCCATCCGGGAGAGATTCTCCTGGAGGACTTTATGAAACCACTGGGGATCAGCATCAACCAACTGGCACGCGACCTTGATGTTCCGCCGAATCGCGTCAGCATGATCGTAAACGGGGCCCGTTCGATCACGGCGGATACGGCGCTTCGACTGGGAACCTACTTTGGGGTTTCACCGGAAACCTGGCTGGGGCTACAGGTGGAATACGACATTCGGCGGACGCGGCAGCGGGACGGGGAAGAGATTGCACGGCGGGTGCGGGTGCGGCCAGCGGCGTGACCGCGGTTCTGGCTGCGGCCTGCATTCGGAATGCTGAGTGCGAGGGGTAGACTGGAAGCGTTTGAACTATGTTGGGTCCCGCAGTGTTGCTCGCTTTTGGTGGCTGGTGGTTTAGTTGTTATACCGTCAGGCACCATACTTCCCAGGGAAAATCCTGACAGCGTGGGCAGCAGACCAATACCAGAGGAGAACAATCATGCCGGATCCAAACAAGATCGAAAAAGACATTGAGCTGGCGGACGAGACCGAGACGTCGGTTGAAGATGGCACCCTCAGCGCGACAGAACTGGACGAGATCTCCGGGGCTGGCCATAACTGGGGTGGTGGCTAAAACCCGCGCTGACCTTTAAGCCCGGCGAACCTGCGCGGGGAACCCTCGTGGTCCCCGCGCGCGCCATGAGCCTAAGGAGAAATTGCTGACTCATGGTCTGGGAGAAGCGGATTCGAAAAACTCTCTACACGCTGGACATCGACAACTATCAACCTGCAATCAAGGCGTTGACTTTCCCCCTGATGCAGGCCTATGCGCAAAAGATTGGTGCCGATTTTTTTCCCATCACGGAGCGTAAGTTTCCGGGATGGCCCATCGTCTACGAAAAGCTCCAGATTTACCAGTTGGGACGTGGCAGCGAAGGTCTGCCGGCCCCCGACTGGAACATCTTCTTCGATGCCGATGCGTTGATTTCCCCCGAGATGTTCGACATTACCTGCCACCTGGATAAGTCCACCGTCTGCTTTGCGGCAAAAGACATGGCCGGGATCAGATGGAAGTACGATCAATACTTCCGTCGCGACGCGAGGCACATTGGAACGTGTGGTTGGTTCGCGTGTGCTTCCGATTGGTGTCTGGATCTGTGGCACCCGCTGGAAGACATGACCTTGCAGGAAGCCCTTGGGAACATAGCCCCGACAATGTTCGAGCGAAAATGCGGAATGTTTGGCGAGGAACATTTCGTGGACGATTACACACTCTCGAGGAACATAGCCCGTTATGGCCTTCGTCACACAACAGCCATCGATGTCTGCGGCAACCTCGGGATCAGGGGACCGCAGGGGCAACCAGCCAACCCGTTCTTTTTTCACCTTTATGGCATTTCCGAAGAGGAGAAGCTGAACCGGATGCTCAACCACTTGTCCCGCCCACGCCTTGTGGACGGCAAACCGGTCCCCCTAAGCAAGGGTTGGTGCATCATGAGCGCAGATGAAGTTCGGGACTTCAGGAAAAAGTGGGGCTTGCGAGCCGCTGAACCGGACCCCTGCTGAACTACTTCTTTTTCCTTAAAATGTCACCAGGAGAGTCACGGTTGGGTCAAAAGAAAAAAGGCGTTCGTTTCAGCTGCAAACTGATGCAGATGGAACGAACGCCCCGGGAACAAAGACCGCTATTGCGGGATCAGAACACCAGCTTGAGTGCAATCTGGAGCTGGCGAGCGGGGAACGTTGCGTTGAAGACGCCGAAACCGCTGCCGTTGGCGTTGGTACTGCTGACTGTGGCGAAGTTGGTCTTGTTCAGCAGATTGAACGCTTCGGCACGCAACTGGAGGTAACGGCCTTCGGTGATCGTGAAATTCTTGTGGAGGCCGAAGTCGGTGCTGAAGAGCGCGGGAGTCCTGACGTTGTTTCGCGGCGTGTTGCCAAAAGGCTGAGTATAGTTGGGCACGGCGAAAGCGGCAGGATTGAGATAGTTGATCGGATTGCCGCCGGTGAGGTAGAGAGACTGGCCGGCGACGAGATCCGGTCTGGCCGAAACCAGGCCGCTGACCTGCTGCTGGGAACTGGCGGAGTAGCCCACATCGATCGGCAGCCCGGAGGTCATGGTGTTGATCATGTTAAGCGACCAGCCGCCAGCGACGAAGTCGAGCGCCTTGTTATCAATATTGAAGGTTTTGCCGTGACCAACGGGCAGGTCGTAGAGCGCAGAGAAAGTATCGTTGAGCGGCTGGTTATAGCTTGACAGACCGCGTTCGAGGCCTCGATTGTAGTAGTTAATGCGCGAGTTATCGCCGTTGTAGTTTTCGAGGTGGCCGGGGGCGTTGTCGATCGCCTTCGACCAGGTGAAGGAGTTGAGGAGATACAAGCCGTGGGAATTTCTCTTTTCCACTTTGGCCTGAAGGCCTTCATAACTGCCGAAGCCGCCGGCGAAGGCAACTTCAATATCGGTGAAGCCCTGAATCGGACGACGCGCCAGGAGACTGAGGTTCTGGCCCTGAAGATTAGGAGTGGCCTGGTTGGCATCGGAAAGAATGTTCAGCGCGGCGCTGTGGTTGCCCACATAGGCGACGTCCAGCAGCAGATCCTTCGCGAGTTCCTGCTGGATGGTCAGGTGCCAGCTCTGGACGTAACCGTTTCGGTTATCACTGGGTATGTAACGGACCTGTGAGATCAGGGTGGAGAAATTCGAAGGATCGATAATGCCACTCGGGAAGCCCTGCGCGAGAGAGCGGAAACAGGTTCCGGCGGCGGCGGCGGCGCTGGCGCACAACCCCAGGGTCGGAGCCTGGTTGATGGAGGAGTTGATGATATTCGGACCGTTGTAGGCGAGCAGGTTTTCGCCGCCGGCGCGGTTGAAGAGCACGTAGCTGATGCCGTAGGCAGAACGGATTACCGTTTTGGGTGCCAGTTGATATGCCAGGCCGATACGCGGGGCCCAATCGTTATGATCCGGATGAACCAGAGCGCGGTTATAGAGACTGCCGTCTGAGGCGAAGATCAGTTTTTTGGTGGCCGGATCGAAATTGGCGAGTTTGTTATCGGCGGTGTATTGCGGGGTGGCGAATTCATAACGCAGACCCAGGTTGAGGGAGAGTCTGGAGTTGACTTTGAAATCGTCCTGAACGTAGCCGAAGTACATCTGCTGCCGGTAGTGAGCCACCGGGTTGTTGTTGAGCGTGTAGTTGCTGGGCGCGCCGTAGAGGAAGTCGGCGAGGCCGTAAACGTCTTTCGCCGTGCTGCTGAGGCTGTTCACGCAGGAAGGCGAGGTCGCATAGCACGGGTTGCTGAAGTAGCCGGTGAAGGAGAGCTGACCGTACTTGGGATTGAAGTCGCTCACGTCGGTCTGGATGTTCTGGAATTCCACGCCCGCTTTCAAAGTGTGATGGCCGAAGATCCGGGTGTAGTTCAGTTTGGGATCAAAGACGAGCGGGTACTGGTATTGCGGATTACTGCCCTGGCGGCCCAGTTGCGAGAAGCTGCCAACGGATGAGCTGATCAGGCCGCCGGCGAAGGATGGATCCAATGGCTGATTGGGAATCGTGAAGCCAGCGGTCGGAGCGCCTACGGTAGCAGGCAGCTTGCCGTTGTGGCTGTAGTTGCCGCCGAAGCGGAATTCGAGGACGGAGGCGGGATCGATAGTCCAGGTGAAGCCGCCGACGCCTTCATAGGTCTGGATGTAGACATTGCCGTTGGCGTTGCCGCCTGACGGGCCGGGGATGGCGGGCGGGCTGAAGATCCGGGTGTTCAGCTGGCTATAGCGCGCAAAGGCAGTGATCTTCGAATTGACGTAATAGTCGGAGCGGATATCGCCCTTGTCGTTATAGATTGTGTCGGAAGGGGAGGACTGGTAGTTATTGGAGAGACCCGCGAGATTCGGCGTGGGCAGGTAAGTCAGCGAGTTCGAGAGCGGACCGACCTCAGAAGCCGGGATGATGCCGTTGGGAGCCGGGTTACCGGTGAAAGGATTGACGATGGGCAGGCCATAGGCGCTGAAATCGCCATGATCCATCGCAACAGTGGGGACAGAAGCAAACTGAAGCGGATGATAGACGCGGCGGAAGCCTTCGTAGTCACCAAAGACGAATAGTTTGTTTTTGCGTATTGGCCCGCCCGCCGCGGCACCGAATTGATTCTGATTGAAGGGGAGCGTGCCGTTGAGGGGCTTGAAGAAGCCCACCGCGTTTATCACGGTGTTGCGGTTGTATTCCCAGAGTGAGCCCCGCAGCTGGTTGGTGCCGCTCTTAATGGTGACATTAATCACCGCGCCGGCCGCATGGTCGTACTCAGCGCTGTAGTTGTTGGTTTCGACTTTGAACTGCTGGATGGCGTCAGGGCTCGGCTGCATGACCTGATTCGAAAAGCCCTGATTGCTGGTTCCGTAGGCATTGTTGTCAACGCCATCGAGCATGAAGTTATTCAGTTCACTGCGCTGGCCGTTGACGTTGTAAGAGGCGTCGCGGCTGGAATCCGAGCCGTTTTCGAGAAGCGACTTTGCCGTGCCCGGGACAAGAAGCGTGAGATCGGCGTAGGCGCGGCCGTTGAGCGGAAGTTCAGCAATTTCGCGGGCATTGACGACCTGGCCGCGGGAGCTGTTGTCGGTTTCGAGAATGCCGGCGGCATCGCTGACGGTGACCGATTCGGAAGTGGCACCGATCTCCAGCCTGATATTGACGCGCTGACGGGAATCGACTGCCAGATCGAAAGGCGCGGTGTCCGCAGTTTTGAAACCGTTCATGTCCACATGAACTTTGTAGGCAGCGAGGCGCTGATTGACAAACAGGTAGTTACCGGCAGAATCTGTTGTGCCTTTGATGTCGACACCGGTACGGACGTTGATGAGAGTAACCGTGGCCCCGGGAACAGGCAGACTGGAAGGATCGGTCACAGTGCCGAGAACGGTGGCCGATTCGAACTGCGCAGGGGCCACGAGAGCGGATGCGGCAAACAGTATGGCGAGCGTGAAGACACGTCGGGCTTGATTGGTTAGAAGCATAGTTTTGTAAGTAGCGATGTTTATTCAGAATCCCAGGTTTAAGTTTCAGGGTGATGCCAGAACCAAGACAAGACAGCAACTGAGTGTTTGAAGTGTCCCGGACGGCGGACCTATCACAATCGACGGAGATTGAGCTTACGAGGTTAAGATTTGTCCCTTATGCGGCCCGGTACGGTTGACTGAAATGGGTGTTCCAGTCGACAAGGTTCAGGTTCAGCAGGTCGTGGCTGACGGTTTTTGCATCGGCTTCCACAATGAGATAAGCATTTGGGTCATAACGGGTCGCCCCCATGACGAGGTGCTGCGGACCGAAGGAACGGCCAAACTCAAACCAGCGGTGCCAGTGGCCGGAGACGACACGCTGGATGGTGTTGCGATGTTTCTTAATCAGCGTATGCACTCCGTAATCCTTCACTTCAGCCGGCGCAACGATAGTCAGGGGGTAGTGAATGAAGACGAAAGAGGGTTTGGCCTGCTGGAGTTCGGCTTCAAACCAATTCAGCTGTTCTTCGCCGAGCGAGCCGACTGAGGCGTCGAATCTGGCATGGCCCGGGGTCCAGGTGTTGCCGAGGAAGTTATTCAGGTGGATGAATTTCCAGCCGCGGTGTTCGACGGAATAATACGGCTGGAGACCAAACTTGCGGCGGAAGAGTTCGTGCGAGTTTTCGCGCGAAACCCGTTTGATGTCGTAGTCGTGATTGCCAAAGCCGGGGTGGAACGGCATGTGGAAGCCGTCGGTGAGGGCTTTGGCCTGGTCGACGCGCGTCTCGTTCGTGAAGTAGAAGTCGATATCGGCGGAAGGATAGTTGTGGAAGTAGTCGCCAACCAGAAACACCTTTTCCATGCGGGGCTGGAGCGAGTTGATCAGGTCACGGGCCGCAGTGAGGCGCTCCGTGGTTTTGAAGATCGATTCGGTATCTTCCGGGCTGCCTTCCGGGCCGACATAGAACTTATCGATGATGTGTGTATCGGCGATGATGGCGAAGTAGAACTTCGACGGATCGGGAGCTGCGAGGGCAAAGGGGCGGATGGCGAGCGATGCCGCACCTGCCCCGGCGATGCGAAAGAATTGTTTTCGATCCAGCATGAAGCACCAGTTTAGGAGGCTCGTGTGTCACGGGAATGAATATCCGGCTTCAGCAGTATTTCTGCGGGATCCTGCCGCGGGCGGCGTCAGCGTTGATTCGCTTCACAATTGGGGATGCTAATACAAGAACACTAACCGATCCCGGTTTGATACGACGGCAACTTATGGCTGGAATGAATCACCATCGATGCCATAGGTTTCTGAGGTACCTCCCGATCGTGGACACATTTCGAAATTTTGCGGTTTGCCCGCCGCCTGAGCCAGGAATGGTTTTCCAGAAAACTCAGGCACCTGGCGGATTGTTGTCAACCAGCGGAGGCCAGGGCTAGTTTGCCCGTGCCGGAGTGCCTTTGATAGTATCTCCGTCATGAAACGTCGTCGCTTTATGCAGGCGCTGGCCACCGCCCCGGCAGTTCCCGCCCTCATTGCGCAGCAACCCGCTGCGCAAACCGCACCGGTCGGGACTGGCACCGGATGGGCAGGCGGCGCATCCGGTGCGGGGCGTGGCGGGCGCGGAGGCGGCGGCGCAGGCGGCCCCGCGCTGATCGACGTAACCCCGCCCGATCAGGTGGCCGAGACGCGCGCAAAATTCTTCACCGCGGCGCAGTTTGCGACGCTCACAAAGCTGGCCGAGACTCTCATGCCGCCAATGCGCGGTAACCCGGGTGCCCTCGATTGCCGCACGCCCGAGTTTCTGGATTTTCTGCTGAGCGAGTCGCCTGCCGAGCGGAAGCTGCTGTATCGCAACGGCCTCGACTTGCTGAACGCGCATGCGACCGCTCTATACGCAAAATCTTTCGACAAGCTGGACGCCAAACAAGCGGACGCCATCATCCGGCCCCTGCTGACGGCGGTACCGTGGACTCACGATCCGCCGAAGGATCCGGGCAAGCATTTCCTTGCCGCAGTGCACGAAGATATCCGAACGGCCACACGCAACTCTCCCGAGTGGGCGGCGAGTGGCGGTGGTGGCCGGGGCGGGCGCGGCGGCGCTGGCGCGGGGGGAGCGGCCGGACAACTTGTCTGGCTCCCGATCGATCCGGTCTATAAGAGCTGATCGCGATCACCGACCGAGAACAGGGTAAACAATGGCCATCAAAGAGTTCGATGTACTGATCGTAGGTTCCGGCCACTCCGGGGGTATGGCGGCAAGGGTACTGACGCAGAAGGGTATTTCCTGCCTGATGCTCAACGCCGGCCCTGAAGCCGACTTCGTGCACGACCGCGTCACGAGGCCCACCCATGAAATGCCGTATCGCGGCTTCGGCAAGCCCGGCCGTCTTTCCCATGTTGTCCAGGCTACGGAAGCGAATGCCGAGCAATGGGTGGATGAGAAGGAAGTGCCCTACTCGCACGATCCCGATTCGCCTTACAACTGGGTGCGCGTGCGGTTGCTGGGCGGCAGGAGTCTGTTCTGGGCGCGCCAGTCCTTCCGGCTGAGCGATTTTGAATTTAATTCGGCCGAAATCGATGGCGGGGGAGAAAGCTGGCCCATCCGACTGGCGGATCTGGCACCCTACTACTCGCAGGTGGAGCAGATTTTCCGCGTTAGCGGACGCAAGGAAGGTCTGCCGCAGTTCCCTGATGGCGATTTCGTTGTGGAGGCCAACATGAATGCCTCCAGCGGGGTCATGCAGAAGATTACGGCATTGGCCAGGCCGCGGGGTATTCCGCTGTCCACAATGAGATCGTCGCTGGGCCAGAACGGGCTGGCCAGTTCGATCAATCTGCTGTTGCCGGATGCGATGGCGACGGGCAAGCTGCAGATCGTATCGAATGCGATTGTCCGCGAAATCACCACCGATAAGAAGACGGGCCTGGCCAACGGCGCACACTTCGTGGACCGGCATTCCCGGCGCGAGATGCATGTCAAAGCCCGAGTGGTTGTGGTGGCGGCGGGCACGCTGGAAAGTACGCGACTGCTGCTCAATTCCGATATCGCGAATTCGAGTGGGGTGATGGGGCACTACCTGCATGATCAGATTTACGGGGTCCGTGTGCTGGCCTCGGTGCCCGAAGCACGCGATGGCAAAGCTCCGCAAGGCCTCATGGGCGGCAGCGTGTTCATCCCGCGTTTCCGCAACCTCACAAAGGAAGACAAGCGCGGCTGGATCAAGGGCTACTGCATGATGATCAACGGCAGCGGCAGCCCCGCGCCCAACGATTTCCCGGAGTATGGCGAGGAGTTACAGAAGAAGCTCGATCACTACCAGGGCTCGTGCGTTTCCGCCAGCATTTATGGAGAGCGGGTTCCGCGTTTTGAGAACCATGTCCGGATCAATCACCTGGTGAAGGACGACTGGGGCATCCCGACGCTCCACGTTTCCGTTCACGATACGGAGAACGAACGGAGGCAGGCAAAGGACGCGGCCGATACCGCGGAAGAGTTATTCAAAGCCGCCGGCTGGGACATCATTACCAAGACGGATAAATACTATCCGCCCGGGTACAGCATTCACGAGGTGGGCACGTGCCGAATGGGCAATAACCCGAAGACGAGTGTGTTGAACAGGTTTAATCAAAGCCACGACATCAAAAATCTTTTTGTTGTGGATGGCGCTTGCTTCGTAACCTGCGGCTGGCAGAATCCGACGATGACGATCAGCGCGCTCTCCATGCGCGCCAGCGAGCATCTGGCGGAGTTGATGAAAGCCGGCGAAGTTTAGAGCGGGGGGCGGGCGGCAGCCAGTGGGACGGCGAAGGCCGGTGAGAGACAGTTGGAAACCTGCCCCACAACCACCGGTGGGGGTTACGCTGGGGTAGATGTTTACCCTTCGGTTTTTCGGTGCGCTGATACTGTCTGTTGCCGGACTGGCGGCACAGAGCTTCGAAACGGCGTCTATCCAGCGCTCGTCCCAGGCCGCGGGAACTGACGCGCTGCCACCCCAGCAGGATCCGACGCGGATCCACTACACTGGCGTCAGTCTGAAACCGGTGCTTGCGCTGGCGTACGGTGTGACTCCGCAGCAGATCACGGGCCCCAAATGGCTCGGCGAAGAACGATTCGACATTGTGGCCACGCTGCCGGCGGGAGCAACTTCGCAGCAGATCCCGGTCCTGTTGCAGCATCTTCTCGCCGACCGGTTCGGGATGAGCGTCCGTGAGGAGAACAAGATCACGGCATTTTCGGCGCTAGTTCCGGCTAAGGGAGGCGTGAAAATGAAGGACGTTGCGAAGCCCGAGATCAGCGCCACGCTGGATCTGAACAGCGAGAATATCCAACTGCGGAGCTACACGATGCCCGCGTTTGCGGCGTTCCTCTCGACTGCCATGGGTCAAACCGTCGTCGACGAAACGGGCGTCAGCGGAAGCTATGACATCACGTTGTACATCTCGATGGCGGATATCAAAACCGGCCGTATCCGAATTGCCATTCAGCAGCTCGGCCTTCAGTTCGAGAACCGCAAGGGCGCGGTGAAATCACTCGTTGTGGGGAAGGCGAATCGGATTCCGACGGGAAATTAGGGCCGGAAGGTTATTCCGCACCGGGTACGGCAGGATTCAGGCCGGCTTAATTTCAATGAGTTCGGCCGGGACATCGGGTTCAATCGCTTTCTTTAGCGCCCGGCGACGCAGGAAAATCAGCAAGCCGGCGGAGGCCAGCAGGCCGGCGAACCCGTCCACCAGGAACAGGCCGCGTATGCCGAAGAGCCGGTAGCCCTGCCCGTCGGCCCAGGTCATGTAGACGATAGCCCCGTTGGTCGCGGCCGCGAAAAGTCCCAGTTGCGTTGCGGCGGTGGGATTCCCGATGCCTGCCAGTTCAAGGATGAGAGCCGAAAAGGCCGCATAGCAGATTCCGGCGATTCCGTTGTACGTCATAACGCCGGCGATGAATACCGTTTCCGTATGCGGCAGCCACGCCAGACAGATCGAACAGAGTCCCGCCAGGGCTCCGCCACTCAGGTAGAGGATCTTCCTGTCGACGCGGTCCGCAAGATACCCTCCCAGCAAGGCACCGATGGCACTGGACAGCGCAGCGCCCGCTCCGGTGGCCCAGATCACGCGGTCCGGGTGCGCTGCGAAATCCTTTCCCAGGCCGGCAAACAGATTGGTAGCTGCAACGCTGGCAGCGGGCAGCAGGAAAAGCAGAAACCCGGTCAGAACATTCGGTTGCCGGGAAGTCCGGACAACGCTGCGGAAGGTGCCGCCGAAGATCTCCGTCAGTTTCAGCGTGGGCATCTGAGGGCGCGGAAACCAAAGCAGGACCAGAGATGAAACCAGGACGAGCACGGCCATCAGAATAGCCACGGTCTGAATTGCCATGGACCGGACGAGCGACATCACGAGCATTGAGCCTGCGGCGCCGCCTCCGAGATTCGCGGCGGTCTGCCAGCCACCCACTTTTCCGCGTCTTTCGTCGGGCACGAATTCGGTCGACCATCCGCCGACCGCGTTGTTCTGCAGCACGACACAAAGCGTCGCAAAAAACAAGAGGGCAGTGAAGAGAGGCAGCCGGGCGGGAGACAGCAGATAGAGGGCCGCGCCAAGACTAACCGCTGTAGCGATCGCCAGCGCGAACGCATAGAAGCGGCGGGTGAAGCCAACGTCCACAATCGGCGTGAGAAGGAAACTAAAGAAGGTTGGCGACATGGCGGTCGCGCTGACGGCAGCGATCTGATCGACACTGACGCCGGCCTTGCTGAGAAGGAACGGCATCGCGGTCATACTGAAGCCCACAACGAAGCCGAACGTCAGGGTACCCATCCCGATGACGAAATCGGGCGGAATGGGGCGGCTCTCGGCGAAGTCTTCCATGCCTTCGTGTCAGTATTGCACGGAACGCGAGACCGGGGACCTCGTCGAACCGGAAGTATTGCAGTCTCACCGATGGACGCTCCGGGGTGAATTGCGACGCACTACTACGCCAGCCACTTCCTGCAGAGTTCGACGCACTTCTTCATCTCACCGACGAGGGTTGAGCCTGCGGGGGTCGTCACACCTTCCCATTCGATGTTGGCGGGGAAGGAGTACCGGTTCTTTTTCATCAGCAGCAGGATTTCCTGGAGAGGGGTATCGCCCGTCCCCCAGGGCACGGTGCCACCGTGGTTCTTTTTGCGGTCTTTCAGGTGCAGGCTGGTGATCCTGTCGTGATGCTTTTCGATGAATGCCACAGCGTCGTAGTTGGCGGCGGTGAAGTGGCCCACGTCGAGATTGATGCAGTTGTAATTTCCGGCAGCCATCAGGGTGTCGTAGCTTTCGAGCGTCGCCGTTTGATTCGGGTCGCTGGTCTGGTCGTGGCCGTGATAGCCGATCTTCATTCTGTGCTTCTCCGCGAGGGTGGCGATCCGCCTGGCCATGGTGAGAGTGGTGCTGGTGTTGAGGGCTTTGACACCCATCCCCGTGGCCATCGAGATCTGGTACTCGATATCTCTGTCTGTCATCGCGTCGTTCATCTCGCCGGAGAGTACGGTGACTTTGATACCGGCGTCATTCAACTTCCTGCGGACGGGTGCCCATGTGGCCGGAGTAGTGGAGGCGCGCCAGGCTGCAATTCGGGCCTGCGCCTCAGCCCTCGCGGCTTGCTGTTCGGGTGACATCGGCGCACGGACGGCTCCGACTGTCGCGCCGGAAGCGCCCGCGGGAACGGCACCCCGCGCCAATGTCGCGCCGCCGAAGCGCGCGGAAATGTCAGGTATGCCGGCGAGAGCTTCGCAGTGATCTAACGTGAGTTCCAGCTCACCGAGGCCCAGGTCGAGCATGGACTGGATGACGATTGCCGGTTCGGGTTTGCTGATCGGGTTAAAGCTGTAACTGATGGCACCGAGTTGCACGCCGCCAAACTTCGAATTAAGCTTTGCGCCAAACGCCGCGGATAAAGTTGCGGAGGCGAGCGCCAGTTTTCCGACTTCTCTTCTGGTGTAAAACATGCTGATTCCTCTCAGTGGGTTATTGGGCTCATCTCAATAGTTGTTCCGTCGGCCAGTATATTTCGTCCGGGGCCGTTACCCGCGACACCGAACTGCGGGGATGGTATGGGGCGCGCCTGACGCGCTGTAAATATTCGACCTTCATCAGCGGCGGGATTCGACGATAACGGCACGGGCAACGAGGTCATGCAGGCCCTGGGCAAGGGTCGGGTGTGCGACATGAAAACGACAGATTGCTGGAAATGCAGGCCAAGCAACGAAATCCGAGCGTAAGCCCTGCGCCAGAACTGCACGGCGATGATTCGGTCCCGGTGGAGCGCGAAAGGATGACCATCCTTAGGTCTCAAGGTTTGCTCCATCGCGGTCGCGGCTTCCATCTCACCACGAACGCTCTGGCCTGAACTTCCTGCGCTCCACTTTTATGTCGCGCACCCGCATGGGTCCGCGTGAGAGTTGCTGTCAATTCGCCGTGTGCGTCGATTGCACACCTCACACGATGGAATCGAGGATGTCCACCTGCGCCCTTTCCACCTGCGCCCACAGAAAAAGACGACCAGGCGGAAACTCACTCCGCCGGAGCGATGTAACGCACTCTTCCTTGCCGCCGTGGCTCAGAACTGACTGGTTCGCCTTTTGGGCAGTTTGGTGTATTGTAATGAGAGCTATGGAACCGATATCCCGCCGAGGCATGCTGGGGCTTCCGATTTTTGCAGAGACGCTGGTCCAACTGGCGTCGGGTGCGACGACCGCGAAACCGAGGCCGAACATTCTGTTTATCATGACTGACGACCACACGACTCAGGCGATGAGTTGCTATGGCAGCCGGATCAATCAGACTCCGAATCTGGACCGCATCGCGCACGAGGGGGTCCGGATGGACCGGGTGTTCTGTACGAATTCGATCTGCACGCCAAGCCGGGCGACGATTCTGACGGGCAAGTACAGCCATCTGAATGGGGTGCCGGTGTTTAACAGGTTCGATGGCTCACAGCCGACGGTAGCGAAGATGCTGCAGAGCGCTGGTTATTACACGGCGATGGTTGGCAAGTGGCATCTGGGGAGCGATCCCACCGGTTTTGATTACTGGAACATTCTGCCCGGACAGGGCGTTTACATCGATCCGACGTTCTATGACAAAGCCGGATCTCAGGTGTACAAGGGCTATGTCACGGACATCATCGGAGACATCACGATCGAGACGCTGAAGAACCGTCCGAAAGATAAGCCGTTCTTCATGATGTCGCACCACAAGGCACCGCACCGGGAGTGGACGCCCGATGAGAAGCACCGGAAGCAGTTCGAGGGGAAACATATTCCGGAACCTGTGACACTGCGGGATGATTACGCGGGGAGGACAGATGCGCTGCATGAACAACAGCAGTCGGTCTTCCGGGATCTGACACGGATGGATCTCAAGCTGACTCCGCCACCGGGGCTTTCCGCCGCGGACCGTAACAAATGGCTGGCCGTGAAGCCGACCGAGGTGGAGATCGAGGTGAACGGCCAGCGGAAGGTGCTCACCGGGAAGGAACTGGAGGACTGGAAGTACCAGCGCTACATGCAGGATTATCTGGCCTGCGTCCAGAGCGTAGACGATAACGTGGGGCGGGTGCTGGACTGGCTGGATGCGAACGGACTGAGAGACAACACGATCGTCATTTACACAAGCGATCAGGGGTTTTTTCTGGGCGAGCACGGGTTATTCGACAAGCGTTTTATGTATGAAGAGTCGCTGCGGATGCCGTTTGTGGCAAGATGGCCGAACGTGATCCGGGCGGGAACCACGGCTCGGGCGATCGGGATCAACTGCGATTTCGCGCCGACGTTTCTGGATGCGGCGGGGCTGCCTACGCCCCCGGACATGCAGGGGCGGAGTTTCGTGCCGGTGTGGAAGGGGCATGTGCCGGCGGACTGGCGTCATGCCATGTATTACCGCTACTATCACGATCCGGGCGATCACAATACGAGGGCGCATTACGGGATCCGGACGGAGTCGCGCAAGCTGATCTACTTCTGGAAGAAAGATCAGTGGGAGTGCTACGACCTGAAGAAAGATCCGCTGGAGATGCACAATATCTACAACGATCCGTCACAACAGAAAGTTGTAGCGGCGCTGAAACAGCAACTGCTGGCACTGAAGATGCAGATGAAGGACGACGATCAGTTTGCGAATGAGCAGCCGAAGGAGTCGTCGTATGTGCAGGCTCCGCCGCCGAAGAAGATGTAGGCGGGCGCGCGGCGGCTGCGTAAAGCCGCCAAAGTCCGGCTGCAGAACAGGCACATTCGTCAGCGTCTCCTGGTCGCGTGGGCGATCAGTGTTTTCACCAGCAGGTTGGGGAAGGTGCGGCTGGGTGTGATGGCGTAAAAGCGCTCCTTGACAGACGGAAAGCGGTACCGCTCAACCAGCACGCCGGAACGCAGTTCATCCTGAACCACGACCTTAGGCACCAGAGCTACTGCCCGGAGACGCAGGGCGAGGACACGCAACATTGCCATGTCATCGACCTCCGCGGCTATGACGGGGCGAATCCCCGCCTGGTCCAGAATCAGATCAAAGGACGCGCGCACTTCGCTCTCGAGACTGGGGAGCAGAACCGGAGTCTTTCGCAGATCTTCCGGGAAGCGGAACCGGGTCTGGCCAGCGACGGGGCGACCGACCAGACTAATCTCCTGCTCGGCCAGTAGATGACTGTGATGTCCCGTATCGGAATCGCGTCGCATGGCCTGATTGGAGAGGACAACATCCACCTCGTGGTTGCGGAGTTGCGCGATAAGATCGCGAACCGCGCCGGACCGCAGAACGAGCTGAACGTCGCGACTGCTGCGGAGCGGCTTGAGAAACTCCCACTGAAAGTTGCGGGAGAGGGTTGCGACGGTTCCTATGCGCAGAACCTGACGCGCACGCGGAGACTGGTGCCGAAGGGTATCAACCAGTTCATCGCCGGCGCTGAAGATAGAATCCGCGTACTGAAGCGCCAGCTTTCCGGCTTCGGTCAACTGGAGTTTTCGATTCCTGCGGGTAAAAAGGGGATGGCCGAGATTCTCTTCCAGGTGGCGGAGCTGAATACTCAAAGCTGACTGGGCAACATTCAGGCGAGCGGCGGCCTTTGTCAAGCCGCCTTCGTGGGCGATGGCCCGGAAATAGCGTAAGTGGTGATAGTTGAGAACAGCGCTTACGGGATTCATCTATTTAATAGAACCTTAGCATATATATCTTCTATTTGAAGAATGCCTGCAACCGTTGCTAGTCTGAGTGCAGGATGGATAAGACAGTCAGGAACAACGAGCGGGCCGCTGCGGCAGGAGAGATCTTTTCGCTTTTTTGCCTGGCGGCCGCGCTGGCCGCGACTCCCTTCCTGGACGGGCTGACCAACGTGCTGCTTATTCTGAGCACCCTTGTGTTCGTCGTAATCTGCCGGTACTCGCGGCGGTACCTCGCAGGCGACCCGGGACAGGCCCGATTCACCCTGTGGCTGTGCTGCACAGGCAGTTGCGTATTCTCCCTGATTCTGGCGCAAAATCTTCTGTTCTTCGCCTTTGCATGGCTGGCCACGAGCCTCAGCCTTCATCAACTCCTGCAGTTTTATCCGGAGCGACCCGGAGCACTACTCGCGGCGCGGAAGAAGTTTCTGATCAGCAGACTGGGCGACTGCGCACTGGCGGGCGCACTGGTTTTGACGTATCGGGTATTTGGCACATGGGACTTCCGGAATCTGTTCGCGGCCGCCGAATCGATCCGCGCCGGGGAAGAGATCCCTTCAACAGTGAGCCTGGTTGCCTGTCTGCTTGTTTTTGCCGCGATGCTGAAATCCGCCCAATTCCCCTTCCACAGCTGGCTGCCGGACACTATGGAGACCCCAACTCCGGTTTCGGCCCTGATGCACGCGGGCATTATTAACGCGGGTGGGATTCTGGTGATCCGCCTGAGTCCCATTGTTTCGCTTTCTCCTCTGGCGCTTACATCACTGGCGGTGATTGGAACCATCACCGCACTTTTGGGATCTGTGGTGGCACTCACCCAAGCAAGCGTGAAGCGATGCCTGGCCTTCTCAACGGTGGCCCAGATGGGGTTCATGATGCTGGAATGCGGACTGGGCGCATTTCATCTGGCGCTCCTCCATCTGGTTGCACACTCGCTTTACAAGGCTTACTCTTTCCTGTCTTCCGGCAGCGTGGTGGCAACAGAGGTACCGTGCGCACGGCGGGCACCCGGAGTGATTGCTCTGATTGCCGGATTGGTGCCTGCACTGCTGGCCTGGCTAATGAGCTTCAGACAATTCGATCAGCCGGTCCTCAGCGGCATCTTCTTTCTCGCTCTGGCACAAATGCTTTGGGGATCGACACGAAGATGGCACGCGGTTCATGGAGTGCTGGCCGGTGCCGGGCTTACAGCGATTTCCTTCGGGCTGGAAACCGCCGCTTCGGCCGTGGTGACACCGGTTTACATACCCCATAACCGAATGCTCTCAGCCGCCATACTGATGCTCTTTTTGCTGACCGCATTACTACAGAGCCAGTTGCCCCGCATTCAGCAGACAGGTGCTGCCCGCAGCTTCTACATTCATGCCCGAAATGGCTTTTACCTCAATACGCTGGCGAACCGCCTGACGATGGCGCTATGGCCGGTGCAGCACACCGAGAGGAGTCTCTGATGCCTGTCCGGTCTTTGCCCCGGCTTTCCACCCCAATGCTGACCAGTTCAATTGAAAACGCCTGCAAACGGATTCCACCACTGTGGCCGTTACAGAACTTTGTTGCTGTCAATCCGTTTCTCGGATTGACGGACCGGACATTCGCCGAGGCGGCTCGCCTGATCGACGCGGTTGGGCACGGTCCGATGCTGATGGCGGCCGATTATTACAGGAACAAATGCCGGGCGGGGTTGATCAGCGAAGAGCAGGTGGCGGTCGCGTACAGGGAGTGCACGGGCCTTCCGGCGCCAGAGAACGCCGTATCGTGGCTGGAGGCGGAACTGGATCAGACTGAGGAGTCCGCGAGGATCCTAACGGTCGCGGACCGGATCGACCGCGCACGGGGGACGAATTGGGCAGGGTTCGTGACTGACGAGATTTCGAAGTGGTGTTCCTCTTACTTCGATCGTGCACAAAGCCGGTGGACAATGCCCCGGCGGGACGAATCGCTCTATCGGGCGTGGAAGCATGCAGCTTCAATCGATCTGAACCCGGAAGTGTATGGCCTGCGCGGTTTCCGGTCGCTGGTGCGCGCCCTTCCGGACGGCGAGGAGGATGCGATCACACAGCTGTTGTTTCTGCTGAACGTACCCGGTGACGAGGCGGAGGACTTCCTGCACCGACAGTTGATGAGCATCTTCGGCTGGAGTGCGTGGTGCGTCTACCGGGAACGCCAGACGGCAGGAGAGAACCTGACGCGCCAATTGCTGGCGATTCGATTGGCCTATGATGCCGCGCTGCCTGCAATGGGCGACGGATACGACGCCAGCCGGAAAAGTTTCGCACCTTCCTCTTTCACCGCGGCGAAGTATATCGCTCAACTGGCGGCCGAGGGGACTTATCGTTTGACTCTGGCGGCCAGACTTGCCGCGGTCACAGCCGGGGAACAGAGCGCCCACAGAAAGCAACTGCAGGCCGTGTTCTGCATTGATGTCCGTTCAGAGGGATACCGGAGAGCGCTCGAGGCGCAGGCCGAGGGAATCGAAACCATTGGATTCGCCGGCTTCTTCGGCATGGCCCTGGAATATCAGGACTCGGCGCGTTGCCCGGTGCTGATCCCGCCACGCTACCCGGTGACGAGCGAGAAGGAAAACTCAGAACTGAACACGCTCTCCGAGGCATGGAGCAACATGCGCGGCTCAGCCTCAGGCTGTTTTTCTTCCGTGGAAGCTGGTGGACTCTGGTATGGGCTTGCGATGGCAAAGCGCGCGCTGGGCTGGCCGGACAAAGTGGTCGCCAACTCAGCGCTGCAATGGCAGATTCCGCTGGAGTCGCGGGTACAACTGGTGGCCGATGCTCTGCGGAACATGAGCGTGGACCCGAGGACGCTGGCGCCCATCGTTCTGATTTGCGGACACGGCAGCAGTTCGTTAAACAACCCGTACGGATCGAGCCTGGATTGTGGCGCGTGCGGCGGCCACAAGGGCGACGTGAACGCCCGGTTCGCGGCGGCGCTGATGAATGACCCGGAGGTTCGAGAAGAGCTGATGCTCAGGGACATCGTCATTCCCAACGACACCGTCTTCGTCGCCGGGCTTCATGTGACAACGACGAACGAGGTGGCGCTCTATGACACCGACCTGCTGACGTCCGGGCAGTGCGAAGAATTGCAGGGCTGGCTGCGCGGAGCGACGGAGATGCTCGGGGACGAGGGTGTAAGACGCAGCAGGGACTGGTCGGAAGTGCGGCCGGAATGGGGGCTGGCAGGTAATGCGGCATTTGTTGCGGCCCGGCGGTCCAGAACACGGTCATTGGACCTTGGGGGTCGCGCGTTTCTGCATGACTATGACGCCGCAGCGGACGCTGACAACTCTGTACTGAGTCTGATTCTGACCGCTCCCGTAGTGGTGGCCAGCTGGATCAACCTGCAGTACTACGGGTCCACGGTCAACAACGAATTGTTCGGCAGCGGCAATAAGGTACTGCATAACGTGGTGGGGACGTTTGGAATATGGGAGGGGAATGCCGGCGATCTGAGGACCGGACTACCGATGCAATCTCTGCATGACGGCGGGAAATGGGTGCACGAGCCTCTACGTCTACAGGTCTTTGTGGAGGCACCGGGGGCGCGAATCGACCAGGTGCTGGAGGCACACCCGCAAGTAAGGGAACTGGTGGAGAACGAGTGGATCAATCTGATTTCGATGGAAGAGGGAGCGTTTTACGAACGCAAGCGAGAGGGGCGCTGGCGGAGGCTGCCGGCATGACGACACACCTTGCAACGCTTGAAGCCGAGAGCATCTTCGTTCTGCGCGAAGTCGCGGCGGAGTTCGAGCGGCCGGCTCTGCTGTTCTCCGGCGGAAAAGACTCTATCGTCATCAGTCATCTGGCACGGAAGGCCTTCTGGCCGGGATCGATTCCGTTCCCCCTGATGCACATCGATACAGGGCACAATTTTCCGGAAACTCTGGAATATCGCGACCGTTGGGTGGAAAAGATCGGTGCCAAATTGATCGTGCGAAGCGTTGAGGACTCGATTCGGCAGGGCAGGGTAACTGAACAGACCGGCCCTGACGCCAGCCGCAACGCACTCCAGAGCGTGACTTTGCTGGATGCCATCCGTGAGTTCCAATTTGACTGCGCGATTGGTGGTGCCCGCCGCGATGAAGAGAAGGCGCGGGCCAAAGAGCGCTTTTTCTCCCTGCGCGATGCGCTGGGCCAATGGGACCCAAGAAATCAGCGTCCCGAATTGTGGTCACTCTACAACGGGCGCAGGAATCCCGGTGAGCATTTTCGCGTTTTCCCGATCAGCAACTGGACTGAACTGGATGTGTGGCAGTACATGAGACAGGAAAGGCTGGAACTGCCGAACCTCTACTTCACGCATGAACGGGAGTGCGTCGAACGTGACGGAACCTTGCTCGCGAGGTCCGAGTACATCAGCCTGAAGCAGGGGGAGCGCTACGACAAGCGCCGCATTCGTTTCCGCACGATTGGCGATATGACCTGCACAGGCGCCGTGGTTTCGGAAGCGTCGAGTATAGACGCGATTGTTGCGGAACTGGAGCCCAGCAGAATCAGTGAGCGCGGGGGACGAGCTGACGACAGGGTGTCGGCCGCGGCGATGGAAGATCGCAAGCGAGAGGGGTACTTCTGATGTCGATGGATCGGACAGATGTGAGGCCGCTTGTGGGTGTGATCATGGGCAGCAAGTCGGACTGGAGTACGATGCGACATACCGCCGAGATTCTGCAAAGTTTCGGCATACCGCACGAATGCCGCGTTGTCTCCGCGCATCGTACACCGTCGTGGATGGTGGAGTACGCGGGTACCGCGGCCGCACGCGGGCTGGAAGTGATCATCGCCGGGGCGGGAGGAGCTGCTCATTTGCCCGGCATGGTGGCGGCCAATACCGTTATTCCGGTGATCGGAGTGCCTGTGGAAAGCCAGAGTCTGCGCGGCATGGATTCGCTGCTCTCCATTGTGCAGATGCCGGGCGGAGTACCCGTTGGTACGGTTTCCATCGGCAACCCGGGAGCGAAGAACGCGGCATATCTGGCGATCGCCATTCTGGGTAACTGCCGTCCGGAACTCCGGGAAGCTTTGCTTCGGTTTCGCGCAGAGCAGGCTGAGAAGGTGATGGAGGAAACGCTGTGAAACCGATTCTGCCGGGTGCTGCAATCGGCGTTTTAGGCAGCGGTCAACTGGGCCGCATGTTTGCGATCGCGGCGCGTCAGATGGGATACCGGGTTCACACCTTTTCGCCGGACTCTGACACTCCGGCGGGTCTTGTCTCTGATCTTGAGGTGAACGCTTCCTGGGAGGACACTAAGGCGCTGAAAGCGTTTGCCAGTGACGTAGCGGCGGTTACCTTCGAATTTGAGAACGTGCCCTTTGGGGTGACCACCGCCCTGGAGGCGCTGCTTCCGGTACGGCCTTCGGGTACCGTGCTCCACATCGCGCAAAACCGCATTCGCGAGAAAGCTTTTCTGGCGCAGGCCGGGTTACCGGTTGTTCCGCACAAAGCGGTCCGCAGGCTGGAGGAATTGCGGACAGCACTTCAGGAGATCGGTTATCCCGCGATTCTGAAGACGGCGGAATCAGGTTACGACGGCAAAGGGCAGATCGCAATTCACTCCGCTTTGCAGGCGGAAGCGGCGTGGAACGCGATAGGTGGGCGAGACGCGGTGCTGGAAGCATTTATCGACTTTGAGTGCGAGTTATCTGTGGTTGCGGCACGCGGGGAGGATGGATCATTCGCTCACTATGGACTGCTTGAGAACCACCACAAGAACCATATACTGCAGACAACCACAGCGCCGGCGCGGGTGCCGGACCAGATCGCGGTGGAAGCTGTGGAGGTCACGAGAGCCGTACTGGAAGGACTCGGCGCGATCGGAGTCATTTGCGTGGAATTTTTCCTGACACGGGGCGGCAGACTGCTGATCAACGAGATTGCCCCTCGCCCGCATAACTCGGGTCACTTCACTCTGGACGCCTGCGTCACCAGCCAGTTCGAACAACAGCTTCGCGCGGTGTGCGGTCTCCCGCTGGGTTCGACCAGGCAGTTTCAGGCCGCGGCGATGACAAATCTGCTGGGCGACCTTTGGGCGCGCGGGGAACCTGACTGGGGCGCGGCATGCGGCCGGCATGAGGTGAAGCTGCATTTGTACGGGAAACGGGAAGCAAGACCCGGCCGCAAGATGGGACATATGACGGCGCTGGGCGGCGATGCGGATTCCGCACTGAAAGCGGTCACCGATGCCATGCTGGTCCTGGGTCGACCGGAGAAGGGATAGAACGCATGCCGGCCGTGCTCCTGATTCGTAAGCGGAGCGATCTGCTTTCCGCAGTCACGGAGGTCAATACTCTTCTGGAAATCCGTCGCCGCCATGGCGTGCCGTGTGAGGTTGACGAGGTGCGGGCGATTTGCTTCGGGAGCGAGTTTAGCGCGGGCCAGACATGGTGGCCTGCGAACTGCGACGGATATGATGGGCCCGGGTTTTGTGTTTGGGCATCCGCTTCACTCGGGGGGATCTGGGCGCTTTGCTGGACGGAAGGACCCAGGCTGAGCCAGGCTGCGGGCAGTCCGCAGAGCATCCGGTGTCAGTTCGACAATGCCCGCGGGATTGTCTTGCCCGATCCGGCGGCAGCGACGAGCTCCGGTGAATATTTCTGTGGAGAAAACGAATGATCAGTAAGGACCGGTTGTGCAAAACCTGCGCCACGTCTCCCGCGCGGCGAAAGGAAACAGCAAAATGACTCAGGCTACGCAGAGCGGGGCGGAAGCGTCCTCAAAGCCACTTTGGTCCGCGCCAAGTCAACAGGAACGCCTTGCCGAGTTAACCGCCGGCACCGACGACAGCCGCAAGGAGCTGCCTCTAAAACGTGATATACGTTCCCTGGGAATTTTGCTGGGCAAGGTGCTGGTTGAGCAAGGCGGCCTGCCGCTCTTTGAAACTGTGGAGACATTGCGAAGGCAACTCATCGAACATCGCGAAAGTGGCGGTGGGCTGATCGAGGAAGCGAAAGCCATTGTTGCGTCGCTTGATACCGAAACCGCAAACCGTGTCACCAAGGCGTTCTCCATTTACTTTGAGCTCAGCAATCTTGCTGAGACGAATCATCGAAAGCGCCGGCGGCGGGCGGCTCAGCTGCACGCCGAACGTAAACCGCTTCCGGGCACGTTTCACGGAACTCTGTTGCGGCTCAAAACCCTGGGCGTCTCCGCGGAGACGGCGTTCGAGGCCCTCGGCCATATTTCGGTGGAGCCTGTATTCACGGCACATCCCACGGAATTCGCGCGCCGTGCGGTACTTGCAAAGCGTGCATTGATTGCCCGGCATTTGGAGGCGCTCGATGAGCTGCCGCTATCCGACGCCACCGCCGCTCGCTGCCAGGAAGCTATTCTCGCGGAAATAACGGGTCTTTGGCAAACCGACGAAATTCGAAACGAGCGCCCGACGGTGTCCGATGAGATCCGCTTCGGCCTGGAGTATTATCCGCTATCCCTTTTTGAGACACTGCCCAACGTATACGAGGAGATCGCCCACTCTTTTCGCGGCGTGTACGGAATTGAACCGGAACTGTCACGCCTGCCGGTCTGCCTGCGATTTGGCTCGTGGATCGGCGGCGATCGCGACGGCAATCCGTTTGCAACCGCCGCACGTACGCGTGAGGCGCTCACGCTGGCGCGACAGACCGTGCTCGATCACTATCTGGCGACTATCCGCACCCTGATTCGACGCTTGCGCGTGTCGGTTCGCCAGGTTCCCGCTTCGGCCAGTCTCAAAGAACGTCTCGACGACTACGAGCGCTCCATGGCCGGACGGCCAGACGGACTCCAGCGGACATCCAGCACGGAATGCTACCGGCGCTTTCTTCTGTTCCTATCGGCGCGCGTGCAGTCCATACGCGACGACTCAGGGGCCTCCACCGCGTACCAGTCGCCGGCCGAACTGGAGCACGATTTGAAGCTGATTCGCGAGAGTCTCATTCAGAACGGCGGCGCGAGACTGGCAGCTGCGATGGTGGAACCGCTTCTGTTGAACGTGCGGCATTTCGGTTTCCAGCTACATACGCTGGACGTCCGGCAGCACCGGAACGTGCATGCCGGCGCACTGGCTGAAATCCGCGAGAAGAGTTCGGGGACCACCGCGACCCTGGCTGAGGAATTAGCGGGCGCGTCGCATGAATTGCTGGATACAATGCGCTCCATCGCGGAGCAGAAGGCTCTGCGTGGCGGCAACGTGATTCGAGCTCACATCATCAGCGGAACGGAAACCGGGGAGGACATTTTCGACGTCATCCGCATCGCCACTCTGGCGGGAGTCCGTATCGCAGGTTCCGGCGAGGATCCGGGCCTGATGCCGGTGCCTCTGTTTGAATCGATTGATGCGCTCAAGCGCGCGCCCGCAATCATGCGGAGGGTCTGGTCGGATCCACAATATGCGGAACTGGTCAAGTCCTGGAACGGTTGGCAAGAGATCATGCTGGGCTATTCCGACTCCAATAAAGACGGGGGCATGCTGACCAGCACCTGGGAGTTGTATAAAGCCCATCGCGCTTTGCACGACGTCGCCCGCGAATACGGCGTCAAACTGCGCCTGTTCCACGGGCGCGGCGGGACAGTGGGGAGGGGTGGTGGCCCCACGCACCGCGCGATCCTGGCGCAGCCTTCGGGCGATTTCTCCGGCAGTATCAGGATTACCGAGCAAGGTGAGGTGCTCAACTGGAAATACTCCGACCCGGTACTCGCCGAGTGGAACCTCGAAGTGATGATCGCGGCCAGTCTGGAGGCATATCTGCGCCCCTATTCCGAATCGCCTCCGGAGGAAGACATCATCATTCAGTGCATGGAGGTTATGTCCGCCGACGCTTTTCTTTACTACCGGCGCAGCATCGCCGAAGATCCTGAAGTGCTGCGTTATTTTGAGGAAGCGACTCCCGTCAACGAGTTGGAACACGCCCACATCGGATCACGGCCGAGCCGACGTGGCGGCAGCCGCAGAGTGGAAGATATGAGGGCGATCCCGTGGGTTTTTGGGTGGATGCAAAGCCGCCACGCGGTTCCGGCGTGGTTCGGGGTTGGCCATGCAATCGAGCGCTTCATGAATCGCGGCAACGCGGAGCTGGAGTTGCTGCAGCGAATGCTGAAGCAGTTTCCCCTATTTGCGGAGTTGGTCAGCAACGTGGAATTGGCCATGGCCAAAGCAGACATGTCGATTGCCAAACTGCATGCGTCACTCGTCAGCGATGAGCGGGTCCGAGATCGCGTGTACGCGATGCTGCTGGAAGAATTCGAACGCACCAGGGGTGTCATATTTTTGCTGAAGGGCACCTCGGCACTCGTCGAGCGCAATCCCGTTCTGGCTCGGTCCATTCAGCTGCGCAACCCGTACGTGGATCCGCTCAGCCTGATTCAGGTGGAACTGCTCCGCCGGAAGCGTGCCGGAAACGTCGATGAAAAGATTAACCGCGCCCTCGCTTCAACCATGAGCGGCCTCGCAGCCGGGCTGCACAATACAGGATAAAACGTTTCCTGGATGATTCCCGTTTTGCCGGCACACTTCCGAGGTTCAGCTTTTTCACGGCCACCCGTCACGCGCGCGCTATACTCCGGTAGGATGAAAATCCGTCCTGACCAGTGCGTACAAATTCGGCTTTAAGCTGCCCGGAATCCGAAGTAAATCTAAAAGGACCGAAACCCGTCCGGCCTCATGAATGGCCGGAGAGTTCTGAACACCGTATGCGTGGCCGGACCCTGATGCCACGATCCGGACATCCAGCGTGAGTTTCACTAACGGAAGATTCCCGATGAAGGCAATGGATGGAAAACTGCGCAACGAGCAACCGTCCGCGGAGGTGGGAGTGGCACGAGCCCCCGATTTACCCGGCACCACTGGTTTTCAGGCCGCTGCCGGCGTAGCGTCCACCGAGGCCGTGCAACCGCTGGTCTCCGTCATCACTCCGGTTTTCAATATGGCCCGGACGCTACAGCGGGCATTTGATTCAGTTCAGGCACAGAACGGCCGCTGGGAGTACATCGTGGTCGACGACGGCAGCACGGACGAGACTCCGCGTGTCATGGAAGACATCGCGCGAGATCCGAGGGTCGTGGCCATTCGCACCACGAACCGCGGAATTGGCGCGGCACTGAATACCGCGCTCGATCTGGCCAGTGGCGATTTCGTGGCATTTCTGGACGCGGATGACGAGCATCTGCCTGACCACCTAAGTTCCCACCTCAGCGTTATGGCGAGAAACCCTGATGTGGATATTCTTTGGGGCGGACTGGAAGTGGTGGCCGATTCGCCCGACGATGTTCTCGTCCCCAATATCGAGGAAGGTTTCGGCTTCATCTCGATTCACGAGTGCGTCACACAGGGAACGATGTTTGTGCGTCGCCGGGTTTTTGAGACCGTCCGGTTCGCAGAAGATCGGGCATACTGCCACGACTATGATTTTTTTCGTACTGCCCGAAGCCGCTTCAACGTGCTGCGACTGCATGAGCCCACTTACCGGTATTACAGGAACACGTCAGCAAGCGTTGTCGACCGGTTGAAGGCGAACTGGCCCAGCGAGCGGCAGGAAACGCGATTGGCATAGAGCGGCCCCTGGGGGCCAGGCGAACTGGCTCGCGAGGGCGCAGCGTTTACCGAAAGTGGCTTTGGGGGATACTTTCAAGAAGCACCAGCCTGGAGCAAGCCATGAACCACCTATATGAGCACGTCCGCGAATCCTTTGAATGGAAGATTCCCGAGCGTTTCAATATCGGCGTGGACATCTGCGATCGCTGGGCGTTGCGCGAACCGGACCGTACAGCGATCATCGAAGCCACCGGCGATCGGGTGGAAAAGACGAGCTACGGCGAACTGATGCGGCGGTCGAACCGGCTGGCAAATTTCCTGAGTGCGACGGGGGTCGGGCGTGGCGACCGGGTTGCGATACTGACTTCGCAACGCGTGGAGACGGTGATCGCCCATGTTGCATCGTACAAGGCAGGGGCCATTGCGGTGCCGCTTTTCTGTCTTTTCGGGCCGGACGCGCTGTTGCATCGACTGAACGACAGCGGCTGCCGTATCGCGCTGACCGATGCCGCGGGGCTCGACAGGCTCACGGGCATTCGCGAACAGCTACCTCAACTGGAGGGTGTGTTCTCGTTCGACGATACGGTCACGCGGGACCTCATTGCAGGTTTCGACGAGTGGCATGAAGCAGTTGACACCCGGGCGGACGATCCCGCGCTCATCATCTATACGTCCGGCACAACGGGCGCTTCGAAAGGGGCGCTGCATGCCCATCGGGTGCTGCTGGGGCATTTACCGGGCGTGGAGATGTCACACGGCGGCTTTCCGCTGGAGGGTGACTGCATCTGGACGCCCGCGGACTGGTCGTGGATCGGAGGACTGCTCGATGTCGTGTTCCCTGCCCTGCATCATGGTGTGCCGGTGGTGGCACATCGGTTTGCGAAGTTTGAGGCCGCGGCGGCAATTGAGCTGATGGAGCGATGCGGCGTGCGGAATGCTTTTCTGCCGCCGACCGCGCTGAAGATGCTGCGGCACGAAGAGCGACCGAGGGAACGGTGGAAGCTGACGCTGCGTTCCATTGCGAGCGGTGGTGAAGCGCTGGGCGAGGAACTGCTCGGATGGGGGCGCGAGGAATTGGGCGTGGAGATCAATGAGTTTTATGGGCAGACGGAGTGCAATATGGTGCTGTCGTCATGCGATGCCTGGTTTCCGTCGAAGCCGGGCGCGATCGGGAAGGCAGTGCCGGGGCATGAGGTTGCGATTGTGGATGAAGGGGGGCGAGTGCTGCCGCCCGACGTAGAGGGGGACATTGCCATCCGCGAGCCGGACCCGGTGATGTTTCTTGGTTACTGGAACAACGCGGAGGCGACGGCGGGGAAGTACTGTCAGGGATGGCTTGTCACAGGGGACCGGGGAACGATGGACGAAGAGGGTTACGTTCATTTCGTGGGCCGGCTGGACGACGTGATTACGAGCGCCGGGTATCGGATTGGGCCGGGGGAGATTGAGGACTGTTTGCTGAAGCATCCAGCGGTCGCGTTGGCCGGCGTGGTGGGGGTGCCGGATGCGTTGCGGACCGAGGTGGTTACGGCATTTGTGGTGCTGCGCGCGGGTTTCGAAGCGGGGGACGGCCTGGTGGCCGAACTCCAGGGCCGGGTGCGCGAGCGATTGGGCGCACATCAGTATCCGCGGCGCATCGTCTTTGCGGCGCGGTTGCCCATGACGATTACCGGCAAGATTCTGCGGCGGGAGCTGCGGGCGATCGCTGCGGCAGAGTAACCCAGTTGGTGCGGCGTTTCGGCGACGGGCTACTTTGAATCGAGGTCCGGTTTCATGGTGGCCAGATCGACAGGTACGGAAACGTGTTCATGGCTGATAAGCCACTGGCCGTTGATTTTTTTGTAGCCGTCCGTGACACGCACGGTCACTTCTGTCTTTTTGCCTGCCTGGTCGGTGAACGCAGTGCGTTGCACGTTGTGCCCGTAAGCGACGTCGCCGCCGACGGTGATTTCGAGATCACTGAGGGTCAAATCCCAGGGACCTGGGAAGGCAGTCAGATAACCTTCCCAATCCTTTTTGTAGCCATCGGCCCCGATTATCTGGCGGGGCGGGGCGACGTCGAATACGAGGAGGCTTTGATCGGGCACGTAATTCGCCATGATGGCGGTGATGTCCCTGGCCTTGAAAGCAGCGGTGAAACGTGCTTCGAGGGCTTTGATGGCTGCTTCATCTGCGGCCCGGGTATCAGGGGCAGCGGTGGTGCAACCCGCGCAGACGACTACGAGAGCGACGATAAAAACCTGTGTGAACTTCATAACGGGCCTCCCCGGACGAGTTGTACGGCTCAGGAGATGTTAGCACGAAAAGCCCCGCCGGAAGGGTCCGGCCATGCCTTTACAAATATTAACGCTGTTTTGTGCCCCTTAGCACGTATGCTGTAACGAGACTGTAACAGGAGCGGGGAAATGCGAAAAACAATTGTAAAGCTTGCTTACGCAAGCATGGCGGCAGCGTGCGTGGAATTGGCACTGGCGGCGAATGGCGCTCCTGCCAGCCACGTCTCGGGCGCGTTTGCCCGGGAGTTGGGAACGCCCCACTTTGCAGTAGTTCCGATCATCATCAACACCGGCGCAGCGCTGTTTCCCACGATTATGGCGTTTCTGGCGAACATTGCGGCGGTGGCTTTCAATCCCCGTGCATTGAGTCAGTTTCTGCGGACTCGCTGGCGTTTGGTTTCCGCGGTGACGGCGTCGCTGGCAGTGGTGTTTTTTGTTGGGGTGCCTTTGTTGCGACCGGCACCTCTGTCACGAAACGGGGCGAAGGGGGCAACGGCGCCGGCACAGATCGATTGGGCGAAAGTTGCCACGGATTTGATTGCGCAGGAGAAACTGCATCGAACCGGGGACGCGCCGGTCTTGATGGCGGCTGCGAGCGCACCCGGCGAGGTTGTTGCGGCCCCGCCCAGCGACGCCTCACCAGCCAGTCCGGCCAGCACGCCGACCAATACGGCGCTGGTGAATACCCCGGTCGCTGCGGCGCCGAACTCTCCGCAAGCTTCCAGCGGTGGGGGAGCGTCACCCGCCGGGCTGACGCCGCTTTGGAGCTTTCAGCCGGAGGACGGACTTTTTCTGGGGTCGCCGGCGATTGTGGGGAAGCGAATCTACGTCTCGGCCAATCAGACGGATCTGGGCGGTTATACCGGGCTGCTGGCGAGTCTTGATTACGACACCGGCAAACCAATCTGGCAGGTGACGGAAATGAACGGCAGTCCATTACCGCCGTTTTTCAGTTCACCGGCGGTGACGGCGGATGGCAAGTATCTGGTGATTGGGCAGGGCCTGCACCAGGACCGCAACAGTTCGCTGCTTTGTTTTGAAACCGCGACCGGGAAGCTGCATTGGGCTGTGAAGACGACACTGCATATTGAATCGTCGCCTGTCATTCAGGGCGATATGGCTGTGGTGGGGGCGGGTGCGATTGAGGGCAATGACGGTAAGGCCGTAGGCGATCCCGGCTTCGTGTTCGCGGTGCGAATTTCAGATGGGAAACAACTCTGGAAGCAGGCGGTGAACGATCCGGAAAGTTCTCCGGCGATTGATTCGGGGGGGATTGTCTACATTGGCAGCGGCTTCAACGGTCAGGCTGTGGTGGCGCTGCGGAGTGGCACCGATGAAGAATTGGCGGCGCAGAAGCTGAGCAGGATTGTGTGGCGGACGCCGCTGGCGTATCCGATTACCGCGCCCGTGACTCTGGCCGGCGAATTGGTGATTGTAGGCGGCGGGAATGGCGATATGGTCCATTCCGATAAGAACCCGCAGGGGTTGGTGGTGGCGCTGAATCGCAAGACGGGACAGATTGTGTGGCAGACGAAGTTTGAAGATTCCGTTCTGGGGCGCATTGCGGTGCGCGACAACATGATGATCTGCCCGCTGCGCACGGGAGAAGTGGCGGCGCTGGCGGTGGCAGACGGTCATTTGCTGTGGCGGTCCCGCGTGAGCGGAACAGCACCGCTGCTGGTGGGCGGCGCGCTCACGAAGGATCGCGCTTATGTGGTGAGCAATGACGGCTACCTGGCGGCGTTCGCGACGGCTACCGGGAAGCTGCTTGAGAAGGTTTATCTGAACGATCAGAAGAAAGCGGGCACGGGCCTGTCGCTTTCATCGCCGCAGGTTTCCGGCAACCGGATCATCGTGGGCAGCGAGACCGGCGGGTTGCGGGCGCTGGTGGGCACGGAGGGTGCGAAATGATGGCGTCCAGAAGATACACGCGGGCGCTGATCGATTGCCGTGACACCGCGCTGGTGGGCGGCAAGGGTGCCAGCCTGGGGAAGCTGATCCGCGCGGGGTTTCAGGTGCCCGGCGGGTTTGTTGTCAACACTCATGCGTATCGTTTGGCCTACACGCCGCATCCGGAGCCGGGAAATACGGCGGAAGTTCCGGCGGAGGTGGCAGAAGAGATTCGCTACCGCTATGAGGAGATGGGGCGGGGTCCGGTGGCGGTGCGATCTTCAGCCACGGCGGAAGATTTGGCGGCGGCATCGATGGCCGGGCAGTGCGAAACGTTTCTGGATATCAGTGGCGACGAGGCGCTGATCGAAGCGGTAAAGAAGTGCTGGGCCAGTCTACATACGGAGCGGATACACGCTTATTTGGGCGAGCATGGAATCGACCAGACTGTGGTCGCAATGGCAGTGGTGGTGCAGCGTCTGGTGCCGGCGGATGTAGCCGGGGTTCTGTTTACTGCGGACCCGAGCGGCGGCGGCCGGAAGGAGATGCTGATCGACGCCAATTGGGGCCTGGGCGAGACGGTGGTGGGCGGCCATGTGCAGCCCGATGTGTTGCGGCTGGATGCGGCGACGGGTCGCGTGCTCACGGCGTCGATTGCGGATAAGACGGTTTATATTTCGGCGGGAAGCGCTGGAGAGAGGCCGGTTGAAGAAGCGCGGAGACGGCAGGCCTGCCTGAACAGCCGGGATGTTCACAGCCTCTGGCAACTCGGCAAGCAGGTAGAGGAATACTTCACGACGCCGCAGGATATCGAGTGGGCGATCTACGACGGCAAGCTGCATTTGCTGCAGGCGCGGCCGATCACGACGCAGCGGGAAATTGAAGCGCGGCAGGAAGTGATGAGCCTCACGCGCGAGCACTTGCGAAAAGAGATTGCGGCGGAGCGCGGGCCGTGGGCGCTGCACAATCTGGCGGAGACGCTGCCGCATCCGACGACGCTGACGTGGAGCGTCATTCAGCCGTTCATGTCGGGTTCCGGCGGGTTCGGCGGGATGTACCGGAAGGCCGGATTTGAGCCTTCGGCAGCGATTGACCGGGAAGGTTTCCTGGAGCTGATTGCTGGCCGGGTCTACATGGATGTGACGCGGTCACCGCAAATGTTTTGCGAGAATTTCCCGTTCGCTTACGATTTGCAGCAACTGGTGAGCGATCCGGAGGCATCGCAGAAGCCGCCTTCGGTGCCATGCGGGTCGTTTTCGACGCGGATGAAGGCCGCGGGACTGCTGGGGAGGGCGGCGGGCACGATTCGAAAGCTTTCAGAAAGCGCCGATTCGGATTTTCGCGGCAAGATTGTTCCGGAGATCAAGGCATGGGTTGCCCGGTCGAGCGCGCAGGACCTTAGCGCGCTTTCGACGGAAGAAGTAATCGCGCTCTGGGTGGAGCGCGAGAAGCAGGTGCTGGACGTATTTGGTCCGGAAACCCTGATGCCGAGTCTGATTTGCGGCATGGTGTGGGCGGACCTGGAGACATTTCTGCACGAGAATTTCTGGGACGAGCACGCCGACAGTTTGTTGCGTCTCATCGCAGCGGGCGGGAATGCGGACCCCACGGTTGTAGCGAACGCAGAATTATATGAGGTAGCGCACGGCAAGAGGAGCCTGGAGGCGTGGCTGACAGCGCACGGGCATCGGGGGCCGGGGGAATTCGATCTGGGGTCTCCGAGGTGGCGCGAGCAACCCGACCAGCTTCGGGATATGGCGGCACGGCTTGCCACGGGCGAGCCTCCGATGGAACGTTTCCAGCACGGCACGGATGCCGCGGCGACGCAGGCCGCGAAACTGCGAAGTCAGCTTTCGGGTGCGGCGGCGGCGGAATTCGACCGGTTGCTGGAACTGGTGCATCGCTTCATGCCTTTCCGCGAGGAAGGGAAAGATTACCTGATGCTGGCTTACGACCAGGTGCGCGAGCTGGCTCTGGAGCTGGGACGGCGGCTGGATGTGGGCGATGGCGTTTTTCACCTGACGCGGGACGAGATTTTCGACGCGCTGCGGGTGGGATTTGCACCGCATCATTTGATTGAGCAGCGGCAGTTCACGTATCGGGCGGAGATTCGGCTCTCGTTGCCGCGGGTGATCGACGCCGCTGCGATTGAGCGACTGGGCGAACCGGCTGAAGTTGAGATGAAGGCCGGGGCGTACGGAGCGCTGTCAATTTCCGCAGGGCGCGCGTCGGGGCCGGCGAGAGTGCTGCATGAGGCAACCGAGGCGGGAGATTTTGGCACGGGCTACATTCTGGTATGCCCGAGCACAGACCCCGCGTGGACGCCGTTGTTCGTCAATGCGGTGGGACTGGTGCTGGAGTGCGGCGGAGCGCTTTCGCATGGTGCCGTGGTGGCGCGCGAGATGGGTCTGCCAGCCGTGGTGCTTTCCGATGCCACGCGGATTTTTCGGAATGGCGAACAGATCGAGATTGATGGCAACAACGGTTGGGTGGGACGCGCGCGGCCGGATTCCGGCGGCCACGCGGCCGAAGCAGAGGTGGCAGATCCTTCGGATACACGAATTCCGCGAGCGCTGATTCCGCCGCCCTCCGGAGCGAAGGATCGGCGGGCCGCTTCCTGGCGTAACGCTGCGCTCGGAATCTGGCTGGTCTATTTGCTGGGTTTCTTCCTGCTGCCGAAGGGCGGGCTGCAGGAGCCTTCGCTGGCGATCATGGATTTCCTTTTCTGGCCGCTGGTGGTGGCGTTTGGCAAGCCTGCGACGGTGGCATTCGTGGCATTGGCCGTTGCCACAGTGACGCTGCTGGTGCAGAAGTTCACGACGGACAACCGTCAACTGGTGGAAGCGAAACGACGGGCTGCGGCGTTGACAGAGGAGGCCAAAACTTTGCCAGCGGAATCTCCGCGGCGCAGGGCCATGACGGAACTGGCGGCTTCGGTGAACAGTCGACTGCTGATGGCGCGTCTGGTGCCGATCTGCCTGCTGCTGGGGCCGCTGATGATGCCGTTTGTGTGGTTCAAAGACCGCATCGATCCAACAGTGCCAGGTGCGGTTGCCGGGTCGCCAGTGCAGATTGTGGCGACGGTAGATGGCGAATGGGGGCAGCCGGTTCGCATCGAGCTTCCGGCCGGAATGGCGCTCGATGAGACAACTGCCGCCGTTCGCTCGCTGCCGCCGATTCGCAGAACCCTGGAGCATTTGCTGACGCTGTATCGTGAGCCACAGAGTAATCCGGGTGGGCCGTGGGAGTTACAGGTGGCTCCGGATGTGGCAAGAATGCAGACGGCCAGTAACCTCAAGAGCTACCTGGATGCAGGACTGCCGCCGCAGGGCATGACGTGGACGCTTCGGCCAGCCGCGGGCACCGCCGGGCGATTTCCGGTGAGTGTGGTGACGGATGGGCATCCGCCGGTTGGCATCAACGTGGTGCTGGGGAACCAGTATCCGCCAGCGCCGCTCGCCGCGGCGGGCGGCGCGGGATCGCCGCTGAAAGAAGTGCGGGTTGTGTATCCAGGTTCTGCAACGAAGCCGGTTTTCTGGCAACCGCTGGCTGCGTTGGGCACGGATAGCGAGGTGGCGCTGGTGCGGTGGCTGGCGAGTATGGATATCGGCTGGCTGTGGCTGTATCTGATCGTTTATATGCCGGTGCTGTTTGGTCTGCAGATTCTCCTGAAGGTGGCGTGACGTTATGAACACAAAAAACAAACAACTACTGGCAGGACTTGCCGCGGTGGCGGCACTTTCGATAGGGCTGGCATCGCAGCGCGCCTCAGGACAACCGCCCGGGCTCGCGGGTAACGCCGGGGGGGCGAATGCCGCGATTGAGGCAATCAAACCGCTGATCAAGGCGACGGATGCCGAATGGCACGTCATCGGACCGAAGCTGCAGGCGGTGGTCACGGCGCGGCAGGCTGCCGTGACTTACACGGCAGCCGGGGGCAGAGGCGGATTCGGCGGCGGGGGATTTCCCGGCTTCGACGGCGCTGATAGTTTTGCCGGGCCGGTGGCGGACACGCAGGGGTTTGGCGGCCGGGGCGGTTCGGGCGGGCGCGGTGGATTCGACCCTGCCGCTTTCTTTGGTGGCCGAGGAGGTTCGGGCGGACGCGGCGGCTTCGATCCGGCCAATTTTCCCGGTGGCCGCGGAGGTTTTGGCGGTCCTGGCGGTGCGAGCGGACGCGGTGGATTTGGAGGTGGCATGCCCATGGATTTCGGCACCAACAACAATGCCGTAGGTACGGCACTGGCGGAACTCAAGACGGCGCTGGCTGATGCCTCCACTTCGCCGGAACAGGTCAAAGCGAAACTGGCTGCGGTTCGCAGCGCGCGGCAGAAGGCGATCAACGATCTGGCTGTGGCGCAAAAAAGCCTGCTGCCGCTGCTGACCGCAAGTCAGGAAGCCACGCTGGTGAGTTTGGGTTATCTCGATTAGTCGCTCCCTTGCGGGCGCGGCTCTTTAGGTATTGATTGGAAACGGGGAACTTTTAACAATGGTCCACTTCAAGAATCTGAAATTTCGACGCCTGTTTTCGGGTGTTGCGCTTACCGGTCTTTGCCTGGTTCTGGCGAGCCAGATGCAGGCCTACATCGACCTTGCTCCGACGCTGAGCAAGATCATTGGCGATGCGCAGAAGATTGCCGTAGTGGAGGTGACTGGGTTCGACGAAGCTACCCATGCCCTCACGCTGAAGGAAGTCCGGAGCCTGAAGGGCGCGGCGGGCCAGACGGCGATTCGTCACGATGTGGGATCGTCGGACGGCAATGTCGTGCCACCCGCGATCGTCCAGTGGGCGGAAGCGGGCGCGAGGGGAGTGCTGTTCTCATCGCGCACGACCGGGCTGCTTTGTTTTGGCGACGGCTGGTATCAGGTGAAGTCTTCCAATGGTGAGTGGAAGCTGGGAGTGGATCGTTCCGATCTCTCGCTGGCCTATTACGGCTCCATTTCGCGACTGGCGGACGGGGTTGCGACGATGCTGAGCGGTGGCGATGCGATTCTGACGATGATTCAGCACGGTGCCGACGACAGCGCGAGTTTCGATCTGGCGCTGAACCGCATGAATCTTCCGGGCGTCATCCGGGTGCAGCGTATTCGCGCGAATATGACCATGCCCGCCACGGTCATGGCAGTATCGGCCAATCCCGTGTATGTGATCGGACCCGGCCGTGTGGGAGAAGAGGAATTGCCCGGGCTTTTGCAGCGCCTGTCCTCAACGGATGCCAGTGTGCGGGCGGAAACCGCAGGTGATCTGCTGCAACTCGGGCGCAAGGCGGCGTCCGCCGAAGGCCCGTTAGTGAAACTACTGAGCGATCCCGCTGTGCGCGTGCGTATTTCGGCCGCGGCCGCGCTGCTTCGTATCACCGGCAAGAATGACGCGGCGGTGAAGGCGCTCGGCCTGGGCCTGACGGATGGCGATGCGTCGGTTCGACGCGCTTCGGCTGAAGCGGTTGGCCTGGCAGGCGCAGGCGCGGGTCCGCTGGTGAGCAACCTTGCCGCGGTGCTCAAGGATCAGAATGTTCAGGTGCGACGCGCCGCCATTCGGGCAGTGGCCACACTCGGCCCGCTGGCGTCGGCGGCGGCCGGTGCGGTGGTCCCGCTGCTGAACGATGCGGGGCTGATGGTGGAAGCAGCGGATGCGCTGGGGAGAATCGGGACGGCGGCGCGACCGGTTCCCGCGCGGCTGATCGCCATGCTTGGCACGGAGCAGCCGATGGCGGTGCGGATGGCGGCGGTGCGCGCGATGTCGCAAATTGGCGGACCGGAGGCCAGGCCTGCGGTCGATTTCATTATCAAGGCGATGCCGGACGCGGCTGAGATCGACTCTTACAACATGTATATTTACCTGTCTCTGCTGGGGCCGACTGCCAAAGACGCCATTCCGACACTGGAGAGTTCGAAACTCATGAACCCGGTTTTGCCGGCGGCGACGTTGTGGGCAATCAAGGCCGACAGTCTTCCGTGGCAGGCGACGGGCGGGGGTGTGGGTGGCTTCGGCGGGTTTGGTGGATTTGGCGGACCGGGCGGCCCGGGTGGGCCGGGGGCACCCGCTGTGACTGGTGGGGCGGCCGCCGCCGGTGGACCTGGTGGACCTGGCGGCCCCGGATTTGGTGGACCTGGCGGACCCGGTGGCCCGGGTGGATTTGGGGGCGGAGACATGGGCTTCGATCTGTTTTCCACCATGTATGTCGCCTACTTCCGGGAGTTGGGGGAACGTCTGCGCCCTGTGGCATTGATGCTCCTCAAGCAGATTCAGGATGGCACCGACACCAGCGCGCCGGCATGGGGCTACAAGTTGCTCACGTGTGCCCCCGCCGACACCAACGCCCAGCTCTCGGCCGCACTTGCTTCGAGCGATCTGGCAACGCGGGAGCGCGCGGCGGTCGCGTTCGGTTACATGGGTGCGGCAGCCGCTCCGGCGCGAGCGACGCTTCAGGCGGCGCTCGACAAGGCCTCCACGGAACCGGAGAAGCGTCTGATCGAATGGGCACTACGCGAAACCGCGATAGACTAGAGCGATTTTCACGATCGTAAAAAGGAACGGCAACCGGATGCACTCAAGAAGATATTTGATTTCAGGAATTTCCTCGGTCTTTTTTGGGGCACTTGCCCTGACTGCACAACCGGCACCGCAGGCCGCAACCGGCGGCAGCGCTCCGGCGGCGAGTGCCACGGCACCAAGCGTACAGTCCCTGATGAAGGCGACCGATGAGGAGTGGAAGATCATCGGCCCGAAACTGCAGGCGGTGACGACGGCGCGGCAGGCTGCGATCTCGTATACGGCGAGCGCTGGTGGCCGTGGCGGGTTTGGCGGAGGGCCTGGCTTTGGCACGGACAGCTTTGAAGGGCCAGGGAATGGAATGGGTGGAGGCCGCGGCGGTGGCGGTGGCGGTCGTGGCGGTGGCTTTGGTGGGCCGGGTGGACCGGGCGGTGGTTTCGGCGGTCCAGGCGGACCGGGAGGCCCGGGCAATCAGGGCGGCGGTGGCCGCGGCGGGGGTGGTGGCGGACGTGGCGGCGGGCCGGGTGGACCTGGCGGCGGCGGTAACAATGCGGTGAGCACCGCGCTCGCGGAACTCACGACGGCGATCGCGGACACGACCAGCACCCCGGAGCAAATCAAAACGAAAGTGGGAGCTGTGCGGACGGCACGCCAGAAGGCAGTGTCCTATCTTGCCACGGCGCAGAAGGCGTTGCTGCCGCTGCTGACGGCCGATCAGGAGGCTCTGCTGGTGAGCCTGGGTTATATCGATTAATCGAAGAGCGGACGAACCGGAGAAACCAGAATATGACGCACGCAAGACATCGCAATTCCAGAGGCCGGTTTTCCCGCCTTGCTCTCATCTGCCTGTGCCTGGGACTGGTCAGCCAGATGCAGGCCTACATCGATCTGGCACCGACCATCAGCAAGATTATCGGCGATTCGCAGAAGATCTCCCTGGTGGAGGTGGTCAGTTTGAATGAGACCACGCATGTCCTGACGCTGAAGGAAGTCAAGACGCTGAAGGGCGCGGCCACGCCGGATCCGATTTTGCACAGCGTCGCGTCGCCGGAAGGCAATCTCATTCCGCCGGCTATTGTGCAGTGGGCCGACGTTGGCGCGCGGGGCGTGCTGTTTGCGTCGCGCACGACCGCGCTGCTTTGTTTCGGCGATGGCTGGTATCAGGCCAAGTCGTCCGGCGGGGAATGGAAGCTGGGCGTGGATCGCTCCGATCTTCCACTGGCTTATTACGGTTCAGTCACACGGCTGGCGGATGGAATCGCGACCATGCTGAAGGGCGGCGACGCGATTATTACGACCGTGCAGCATGGCGCGGATGACACGGCGGCGAGCTTCGATCTCGCTTTCAACCGGATGAATCTTCCGAACGTGATTCGCATTCAGCGCATCCGCGCGAATATGGCGATGCCGGGAACGGTGATGGCGGTGTCGGTGAATCCGGCTTACGTGGTTGGACTGGGTTTGGTGGGCGAAGACGAACTGTCGGCACTGGTGCAGCGGCTGGCATCACCGGATGCAGCGGTTCGCACGGAAGCAGCGGAGGATATTCAGCATCTTGGTCGCAAGGCGCGTTCCGCAGAGGGTGCGTTGGTGAAGCTGTTGAGCGATCCCGCAGAGCGCGTGCGCATTGCAGCGGCTTCCACGCTGCTGCGCGTGGCTGGCAGTAACAGCGAGGCGGTCAAAGTACTCTCGGGCGGTTTGACGAGTACAGATGCGGCGGTACGTCGCGCAGCTGCCGATGCTGTGGGCAGAGCAGGCACGGGCGGGGCTGCGCTGGTGGCGAACCTTGCGACCGCGCTCAAGGATCAAAATGTGCAGACGCGCCGCGCGGCGGTTCGGGCAGTCGCTACGCTGGGGCCTGTGGCTTCGGGTGCAGCGAGTGCACTGGTGCCGCTGCTGAAAGATCCGGCACTCATGATTGAAGCGGCGGACGCGCTGGGGCGGATCGGGCCTGCGGCGCGGCCGGTTCCGGCTGGTCTGGTTGCGATGCTGGCCGCCGATCAGCCGATGGCCGTGCATTTGGCCGCAGTGCGAGCGATGGCGCAGATTGGAGGACCGGAAGCGCATCCGGCCGTGGAGTTCCTGATTAAGGCACTGCCCTCGATGGATGAGATTGGCGAGTACAATGCGGAGATTTTTCTCTCCATGCTGGGGCCGGTGGCGACCGATGCCATCCAGGCTTCGCAGAGCACCAAGCTCACTCACCCTGTGTTGCCGAGTGCGACGCTGTGGGCGATCAAGGCGGAAGGGCTTCCCTGGCAGACGGCGGGAGCCGGAGGGCGTGGCGGATTCGGCGGCGGGTTTGGCGGCGGTGGCGGAGGCATGGGTCTGGATCTGGTTTCCACCATGTATGTCGCTTACTTCCGGGAGTTGGGGGAACGGCTGCGGCCCGTGGCGATGATGCTGTTGAAGCAGATTCAGGATGGCACGGACAAGAGCACGCCGGATTGGGGTTACAAGTTGCTGGCTTGCGCTCCGGCGGAGTCGGTGGCGCAACTGACAAAGGCGATCGCTTCGGATGATCTGGCAACTCGTGAGCACGCGACGGTGCTGTTGGGTTATATGGGCCCGGCTGGGTATCCGGCGCAGGCGAAATTGCAGGTGGCGCGGGATAAGGCACCGACGGAGCGGGAGAAGCGGCTGGTGGAATGGGCTTTGCGGGAGAGCGAGGCGGAGTAGAGCAGTTCCCCATGGAGCCAGGCCGAGCCCCGGCGATAGGGTTTGCAGAAAAGGCTGTGAGGTACACGCTCTTTCATTTCTGCGCTGGGTTACGCTCGGGTTTCGCAGGTGTGCATGCAGGAGCCCGTGCCTCGAGGAAATGACGCGCCTCGTCCGGAAGCTTGGATGACTTCCAAATCTCATCTTGTATCCGTTTGATTGTCGGCGATGTTATCAGGGCGCATGCCATTGCGTCCCACACGTCGCCGGTCCACGGATTTACGGCGAAATACCGCATTGAAACTATCCCCTTCGACGGGACGAGCACTTCCGCCTGGAGGGTGATGAAATCGGGGGCCCAATAGTAATCCCACGGATCCACGGGAATTTTGCTACCTCCGCTGTCCTCACCAAGACTGGCCAGAGCATCCCGAACCAACTCTCCAGCTGTCACCTTGCTGATCACAGGATCAAGTGCAACGAGCCCGGGACTGGCCACGAGCAGCAGGATTATGAGTGATATGACCCTGGTCATTGATTTTAAGTCTCCAGTCTAAAGTGTAAGGGAAGTCTCCGGTCTCCCGGTGCCCCATACAGCGCGAATTGCTCAAAACCCGTAGCCGTATCCGGGAAACTGAGTTGGATTAGAAACGTTTTCGCGGCGGCGCGGGCGCTCTGCTACACACCCGCGCGTGCCTGAGAAACCGCGAAACGGCCGGATGTAAATCTCCGTCCGATCTTTGTGATAATCTCATGTAGTCTGGCAGTTGCGGCAATGCGACGTCGCCACACGAGGGGCACGACCCCAGCTGGACCTTCTGGAGATCATTATGGCCTTTAAAATCACTGTGAACGGACATGTCAACACGGTTGACGCACCCGCGGATATGCCGCTGCTGTGGGTCCTGCGCGACATGCTCGACCTGCGCGGCACTAAATATGGTTGCGGGATCGCCCAGTGCGGCGCCTGCACCGTCCACCTGGGCGGTCAGCCTGTGCGCTCCTGCCAGACGACGCTTTCCATGGTCAAAGAGCAGCCCATCACCACGGTGGAAGGGCTCTCGGCCGATGGCTCGCACCCTGTCCAAAAGGCGTGGGAAGAACTCGACGTGCCGCAGTGCGGTTATTGTCAGGCGGGGCAGATGATGTCCGCCGCGGCGCTGCTGGCGAAGACTCCGAGCCCCACCGATAAGAATATTGACGACGCCATGAGTGGCAACCTTTGCCGCTGTGGCACCTATATCAGGATTCGCGCGGCCATTCACAAAGCCGCCGAGATGGCAAAAGCGACACCCGCGAAGGCCCAGAAGTAAAGGAGACCCATGATGAAACGCACGGAGAATCAAATGACACTCGAACGCCGTTCTTTTCTGAAAGTCAGTCTGCTGGCCGGTGGTGGCGTGATGTTCGGCCTCGCCACGGAACAGGCGGCCGAAGCTCAGGGTCGCGGTGGCGCGCCTCAGGCTCCGCCCTCGCCGAAGGACTTCATCCGCGTGGCCGCGGACGGAACCGTCACCATCATCGCGAAGAATCCGGAAGTCGGCCAGGGCATCAAGACGATGCTGCCCATGCTGATTGCCGAGGAACTCGATGTGGACTGGAAGCACGTCAAGATTGAACAGGCCGATTTCAACTCGGCGAAGTACAGCGGCCAGAGCGCCGGTGGCAGCACGGGGACTCCGACCAACTGGGACCCCATGCGCCAGGTGGGCGCGGCCGCGCGTGCGATGTTCGTGACCGCCGCAGCACAGACGTGGGGCGTTGCAGAAAAGGATTGCACCACAGCTTCGGGTCGCGTGATGTGCAACGGCAAGTCTCTCGGCTATGGCGAACTGGCGGCTAAGGTGGCTAGTCTGCCGGCTCCCGCGTTTGCCGATCTGAAGATGAAGGATCCGGCCAACTACAAAATCATCGGCAAGACGCAAAAGGGCGTCGACGTGGCCGATATCCTCACGGGCAAGCCGGTTTTCACGATCGACGTGAAACTGCCGGGCATGCAGTACGCGGTGTTCCAGCGCTGCCCTGTTTTGGGTGGCAAGGTGGGCAGCGCCAATCTGGACGAGATTAAGAAGATGCCGGGCATTAAGAATGCTTTCGTGGTGGACCGCCCCGATCTGACAGCAGTGAGCGGCAGGCCTGGCGATCTGGTCAGCGGCGTCGTGATCCTGGGTGAAACCTGGTGGCATGCGCAGAAGGCGCGGCAGGCGTTGAAGGTGACCTGGAACGAAGGTCCCAACGCGACCGGCAGCAGCACGGCTTTTGCGCAGAAGGCGCTGGAACTGAGCAAGCAGGCACCAATGTCGACCAGCCGTAAGGACGGCGATTACGACACGGCGATCAAGGGCGCGGCGAAGGTAGTGGAAGCGGCGTACGACTATCCGTTCATTTCACACGCGCCGCTGGAGCCGCAGACGGCGACGGCCAGCTTTAAGGATGGCAAGATCGAAATCTGGTCTGACAGCCAGCAGCCCGCCGGCGGTAAGAGCGGCGTTGCGCAGACGCTGGGACTGCAACCGGACGACATCACGCTGCATATGACACGCGGCGGCGGCGGCTTCGGGCGGCGGCTGACGAACGACTACATGGTGGAAGCGGCGTGGATCGCGAAACAGGTGCCGGGCATTCCGGTGAAGCTGTTGTGGTCGCGCGAAGACGACATGCAGCATGATTACTACCGTCCGGCCGGCTTCCAGTATCTGAAGGCGGGCGTGGATGCTTCGGGCAAGATCGTGGCATGGCGCAATCACTTTGTGGGTTACGCAGAAGGCGCTACGCCGGTCACCGGTACGATTGGCGCGACCGAGTTCCCGCAGAAGTTTGTTCCGAATTACGAGTTGCACGTTTCCACGATTCCGCTGGGGCTGCGGACTGGTGCGTTGCGCGCGCCTGGCAGCAATGCCATCGCGTTCGTGATTCACTCGTTCCTGGATGAACTGGCGCATGCAGCCGGGAAGGATCCGGTCCAGTTCCGTCTGGATCTGCTGGCCTCCGAGCAGCCGGCCGCACCGGCTCCGGCTGGTGGTCGCGGTGGTGGCGGTTTCGGCGGCGGGTTCAATGCCGACCGCGCGAAGGGTGTGCTGCAAATGGTGGCCGAGAAATCGGGCTGGGGCAAGACGACGCTGCCGAAGGGTACCGGTATGGGCGTAGCGTTCCATTTCAGCCATCAGGGTTACTTCGCCGAAGTGGTGCAGGCGAAGGTGGATGCGGCGAAGAAAGTCACAGTGCAGAAGGTTTGGGTGGCGGCGGACGTCGGCAGCCAGATCATCAATCCGGGCGCGGCGGAGAACATCTGCCAGGGCGGCATTATCGATGGGCTGAGCGAAGCGATGTCGCAGAAGATCACCATCGAGAAGGGCCGCGTGGAACAGACGAATTTCCACCAGCATGGGATGATGCGGATGTCGCAGGCACCGCCGGTGATTGAGATCCACTTCCTGACAAGCAACAACCGTCCGACTGGTCTGGGCGAGCCGTCGCTGCCGCCGATTGTACCGGCGCTGGCGAATGCCATTTTCGCGGCAACGGGCGAGCGCCTCCGCTCCATGCCTTTTGCCGATCACGGCTATAGCTGGGCATAGTGTTTCGCGTGCGGGGCAGGCAGTGGCTGCCTGCCCTCTATCTCTCGCTTGGTGCTCTATGCCTGTGCGGCCAGGCAGTGGGCGCGCAGGATGACCGGAGTGTGAAGTCTCCGGACGGACAGGTGGAGTTTCGCCTGTTCACTGCGTTGCCGGAAGGCGCTATTCTCAACTGCCTGGCGTATCAGGTGTTGTGGAAAGGGAAGCCTGTTCTGGATACGTCGTATCTGGGGTTGCACCTCCTCTATCAGGAGCCGATGCTTGCGGACAATCTGGGGCTGAGCGCGGATAAGCCGATCCACGAAGCAAATTACAACGGGTTGTGGGCGGATTATCTGCAGACCAGTACGACGGGGCGGCGGATTCAGTTTGAGGTGCGGGTGTGGAATGACGGGGTGGCGTTCCGATACATCGTGCCGAGGTCGGCGTTGTTGTTCGACCTGCTGATTCTGGACGATATTTCGCAGTTTCGGTTTCCGGCGGCGACGGGGAAGTTGCCGGAGAGCGCTGCGCTCCCCTATATAAGGGAGATGTCTGGCGCGGGCTGGCTGGGGATCTACAGCCAGGATGTGACTGGTTATCCGAAGGCAGGACTGGTGCGATTCGATGAGCGCACGATGGTGAGTCATTTGCCAGGTGGAGTGCCGGAGGAGAAGGCAGCATTCCAGACGCAAACGCCGTGGACCGGACCGTGGCACATTGTGGTGCTGGGGGCAGATCGGGAGAAACTGGGGCAGTCGGAGATGTTACGGGCGCTGTCGCGGTAAGCCGAATCAGGGCAGGGCCTGAGGGTGCGTCTGAGTACGGACACTGCCGCCACGGGCACCGAATTGATTTTTCTTTTACCCCGGAAACTGTTATTATCTTCAAATAGTGCAAGGTTGCGCTGGCACAGAAACCGCACTTACGGAGGAGTCCTATCATGAAGTTCCTTTCTGGTGGTGTGCATGGGCGGACGCGATTCGCCCAGCTGGCGGGTTTTGTTCTTTTTGTACTTCCGGGACTGACGTTCGCGCAGTCTCTTCCCGTCATGCAGGATGCATGGGTATCCTCTGGTGCCCCGGCCTCAAATTTTGGGGGCACGGTCTCGATGAACGTAGTGGGTGGAGCGTCGACTGGAAATGCCCTGGTACAGTTCGACCTCTCCGCAGTGCCGTCAGGAACGCTCAGCAAGGCGACGCTTGTCGTGTTCGTCAATAAGGTGACTGCGGCGGGCACTATCAATGTTTCGACCGCCAATGGCGCATGGACAGAAACCGGCGTCAACTATGGGAATTCCCCGACTGTTCTTGCCGCGATTGCCAGCGGAGTGAGTGTTTCCTCCGCGGGAACGTATCTGACTTTTGATGCGACGACGGCCGTGCAGGGCTGGCTGGCTTCACCGGGCACGAATAACGGCTTCATCATTACTCCCCTCAGCGCGGGAGTCAACATTTCGCTCGATACCAAGGAAAGTTCCACGACGAGCCATCCGGCGGAACTGCTGATCACGATGTCAAACTCGGGAACGCCCGGCGTGACGGGTCCGACCGGGGCGACGGGCGCCACCGGGGCCGCGGGTTCAGCATCGGCTACGGGTGCAACTGGCGCAACGGGAGCCACAGGCGTTACTGGTGCTACAGGCGTTACTGGTGCCACGGGCGCGGCAGGTTCGGCGTCGGCTACAGGTGCTACCGGGGCAACAGGTGCTCCGGGCGCGACAGGTGCAACCGGAGCCACTGGAGCGGGTACGACAGGTGCCACGGGCGCGACAGGTAATAACGGCACAGCCGGCGCAACCGGCGCTACGGGTGCCACAGGCGCTACCGGAGCAGGGACTACGGGAGCGACCGGCGCTACGGGCAGCACGGGTGCCACAGGCGCGACTGGCGCCACGGGCGTAGGTCTCACCGGGCCTACGGGTCCGACGGGTTCTGGCGGTTCTGTCGCGGCAGGCAGCGTTGCCCAGATGTTCAGCGCGCAGCTTCCTGTCGTTAGTGCTGCCAGTTACGGGACTTCGATCCTCGGCGGCGGTGCAGGGGTTTCCCCGGTTACCCAGATCGCCCTCGAAACTCCGGTGGCTGCCGCATGTACTCTGCAAAAACTCTACGTCAAAGTGACGGGCGGCGTGGCAACTAATTTCGTCATAACTTTGTCGAAGAATGGCAGCGCCACTGGTGTCACATGTTCCGGCAGCACGACGGCAACTGCGAACTCAGTTGCCAGCTGTACCGACATAACGCATACTGTGCCTGTGGTCGCGGGGGACTCGGTTGGCTATCTGGTCACCAACAGCGCAGCCACGAACCAGATCATTCCTCATGCAGCGATTTACTGCCAGTAGGATAAGCGAAGGCGCGGATCAGTTTGCAAAAGTAACCAGGTCCCTTCGCAGGTAAATATGAGAGCTGAAAGGAGTCTCAAATAAATGGACACTGACGTATATTTGGGCTGTATTTGCATGTTTGCGGGTAGTTTTGCCCCCAGAGGTTTCCATGTGTGCGACGGCTCGTTGATTCCGATCAGCCAGAATACGGCGTTGTTTTCCATCATTGGCACTTTTTACGGCGGCAATGGAACGTCCAACTTTGCGCTGCCTGACCTGCGGAGCCGAGTCCCGGTGGGTGCAGGCACAGGTGCTGGATTGAGCCAGTTGGTGATCGGAGAAGCGACTGGCGCGACGGCAGCGACGCTCTTGACCGCCAACCTGCCCGCTCATTCTCACACTGCGACATGCGATAACGCCGGTGCCACAACGGGTAATCCGGTTGGAACCTTTCCGGGCCATAATACTAACCTGGCTCCCGCGGAGGCCTATTACGAGACCACCGCGAACGGCGCAATGAATGCCGCCGCCGTAGTGCCTACAGGCAATTCCGCGCCGCTGAGTGTTCAGAACCCGGTGCTGGGCATCTACTATGTCATCGCGACGCAGGGAGTTTTCCCGGCCCGTAACTGATCTTTCCCGCACCAGGCCATCAGCAATGAAAACGAACAGACAAGAAAGTATTGAAGACGCCCCTGGCCGGGGAACCCATCCCGCATATGGCGATTTATTGGCAGTCCGGCGCACGTATCTGCGAAACACAGTGGAATCGGGGAGCGCTTCCTCTGGCGAGTATCACAATCTAATAAAGGAGTCTTAAATCAATGGCCTCTAGTCCGTATCTTGGCGCTATTTTCATGTTCGCCGGCAATTTCGCCCCCAAAGGCTATCTGCTGTGTGCCGGCCAATTGCTGTCGATCCAACAGAACCAGGCCTTGTTTTCGCTTCTTGGGACGTTCTACGGCGGTAATGGAGTCGAGACTTTCGCGCTTCCAGACCTTCGGGGTCGTGTGCCGACCGGTGTGGGTCAGGGGCCCGGCCTGAACCCTGTGGTAATCGGGCAGAGTTTCGGTACACAAACCGTTACTCTGAACAGCAGCCATCTGCCCACACATACCCATTCCCTGAGATGCAACATCTCAGGCGCTTCGTCGCCCGACCCGACCGGCCATTTTCCGGGCAATGCAGGACTGGCTCCGGCGGACGCTTATTACTCGGGTTCGGCAGGTAACACGATGAGCGGCGCGATGCTTTTAAGCAGTGGCGGCGGAACACCCCTGAACGTACAGAATCCCCTGGTCGGCATTAACTATATCATTTGCACTGCGGGCGTCTTCCCCAGTCGTAATTAGTCTTTTGGGGTACCAGGAAGCCTGCGATGAAGAATAACCTTCGGAGAGAATACTGATCATGTCGAGCCAGCCAATCATCGCTACAATTTCCGCGTTTGCGGGCAGCTTCATTCCAGTCAACTATATTGCCTGCGACGGACGGCTGCTGAGTATCGCCGACTACCAGGTGTTGTACACCATAATCGGGACTACATTCGGTGGGGACGGGGTTCAGACTTTCGCCGTGCCCAATCTTCAAGGGCGGTCGCCAGTGGGAGCGGGCACCGGCCCGAGCCTGAGCACCATTGTGCTCGGCCAGATGTCAGGCGCTGAAAGCGCTACACTGAACTCCAGCACAATGCCCCCCCACACGCATACGGTGGCCTGCGATGCGACCGGTGCCTCATCACCCAATCCGAGTGGCAACTACTTCGGCAACGCCGGGGCGGCTCCCGCCGCGGCTTACTATTCCCCCACGGGAGGTTCCCTTATGAATGCGGGCGTGGTCGCGACAACAGGGCAAGCCAGCCCGGCAGGTTTCAGTATCAGGAACCCTTGTCTCGCAGTGACTTATATCATTTGTGCGTTTGGGATTTTTCCCAGCCAAAACTGACGTTACGGTTACCGGCCCAAACGGCTTCTCCCGAACAGAGCTGTCACTCTCGCTGACTTATGTACAGTTTTCACCGCATATTCTGCGCCACTCCCTTTGAACTCGACGCTGAGTGGCGTGTATTCCATGACACGCTGTCAGAATTCAACGAGGCTGCTTCCATGCCGAGGGGCATTCTGCTGGTCCCGGTGTCGCTGGCGAATATGACGGATAAGCGACCGATGCAGGCGCTCATTGATGAGAACATTCGCGACTGCCGTTACTATCTCCTGGTCCACACGGGCCGCTGGGGGCCGAACGAACGAAATTTTCAGTACGATTATCATTACGCGATGGATTGCCTGGCCAATCCATCGCTGCCGATGGCAGAAGTGGTAACGCTTTATCGCGCGCCGGTCAAATACATCCCGGTGGAGCCCGTATCTCCCGACATGCCTGTGCCGAATGCGGAATTTTCTTCCCCGGCGGAATTCCGCCAGCTTCTTTGGGACCTGTTCACGCGATGGCTGGCGAGCTTCCCCGCGTGACGCCCGAGGCTCGGGTGGCGACGGCCCAGGATGAGCCCTTCCTCGCAAGTCTCATCGCTGCCACGGTGGCGGAGGAACTGGGCGCGGCGGCCTGGCCGGAACAGTTGCGGAGTCAGTTGCTCGGCATGCAGGTTCAGTTGCGTCGGCAGGCGGCGGGGATTACAGAACCAATGGGAAGCGAAATTCTGATGTGGAAGGACGCACCGGTGGGCTGGCGGCTGATCGTCGTTCTGCCGAACCTCCTGAAGCTGGTGGAAATCATGGTAGCCCCGGGCGAACGCGGAAAAGGCATTGGCTCAGCTGCCATTCTTCAGGTAGTGGACCGCGCCCGTTCGATGGGTTTGCCTGTAGTGCTGAACGTCAACCGCACGAACACGCGGGCCATTGCGCTTTACGAGCGGCTGGGATTTGCGGTGCTGGAAACGAACGAAGTGCAACACACGATGTTGTGCCGCTAGCGCGGGGGACACAGCCCAATGCGATACAACAATGATGGACTCGTAACGTGACCCTCGGCCTGCGTCTGCCCTTTAAATTCGACCCGCAGCTTCTGTTAACGGACCTGGCGCGGGTCCTCCCTGAAGAATGGGTTCCGCATTACAACGAGAGAGATTATGGCGGCGAATGGACGGGCGTAGCGCTTCGCTCGTCCTCCGGCCGCTCTTCGGACCTCATCGCAAAGCCAGCGAATGCCGGTGCCGGCTTTGGCGATACGGACGTTCTGGCGAGGTGCCCGTACCTTCGGGAAGTGCTGGCCGCGTTTCCCTGTACTTTGAAAGCGGTCCGGCTGCTGAGTCTGGCCCCGGGCTCCTGGATACGGGAGCATACGGACCACGAACTGGGTTTCGAACACGGCGAGGTCCGCATCCATGTTCCCATCCAGACCGGCGATTCGGTGGAGTTCTACGTTTGCGGCGAGCGGTTGCGGCTTGATGCCGGCGGCTGCTACTACGTGAACGTGGACCTGCCGCATCGGGTGAACAACCGGGGGGTGTTGCCCCGTGTACATCTGGTGATTGATGCGGCTGTGGACGATTGGGTCCGGGTCCTTTTCGCAGAGCGGTCGCGTCCCATTGAACGCTCCGCCCTGCCGCCGGGCAACCTTGAAGAGTTCCGCCGATTTGTCATGGGTGACGAAGCGGTTCGGAGCGAACTGGTCGGCATGGAGGACCGCCGGGCGCTGGTGGCGCGGGTAGTCGCTCTCGGTAACGAGCGGGGTTTCAACCTTCACGAGGGCGATGTGGATGCGGGCTTCCGTGCCGATCCACTGCGTCTAAAGGAGGTTCCGTCCATGATCGGTCCCGGAGCAACGTGGATGCCCGTGAAGGCGCGTTATCCGGAAGCCGACTGGCTCTATACGGGCGGAAACCCGTTCACAGCGCCTTTCTATGAAGACTCAGTCCGTCGCGCTCAGATGAAGCCGTTCGCAGCTCTGTTTCGTGTCACCGCCCCGCTGCCTCCTATCGGCAACGCAGTCCCGCCCAAAGGCCTGATCTTTCACATCTCGCGCTGTGGATCTACCCTGGTTTCGCAGATGTTGGCGGCAGTGCCGCGGCTGCGAGTTGCTTCGGAGCCGGCTTCGTTTGACGAAGTCCTGCGTTCTGAGCTTAGTGACGATCTGAAGATCGACGGTCTCCGCCGAATCGCCTACGCATTGGGGGACGTGATCAAGCTGGATGCATGGCATATTCATCAGTTCCTCCTGATTCGTGCCGCCTTCCCGGAAACCCCATGGATTTTCGTGTGGCGCGATCCTGTGGAAGTGCTGGTTTCCCATCTGCGAATGCCGGGGATGCAGACGGTTCCGGGAGTGATCGACCCTGGCATGATGGGCCTGAACCCCAACAACATCACGCAGCTGACCAGGGCCGGATGGTGCGCCAGCGTGATTGGAAGTTTCTGTCGGCGTGGGCTTAGCGTTCGGGACGAGCCCAAAGGCATGTTTATCGATTACCGCCAGTTACCGGAGGCGGCGATCGGCCGGCTTGCAGAGCACTTTGGTCTGGGAGCGAGTCCGGAAGAATTGGAACTGATGCGGCGTGCAGGCATGCGGGACGCCAAGAATCCGGCGTCGGAGTTTTCACCGGATACCGCGAAGAAGCAGCAGGAAGCCGAACAGCTCACGGCAGAACCGGCCATCGACGAATTACGGGACCTGGGCCGGCAACTGTGCGTTTTGTCGCCAAAATAGTTTGAATTGGCGCGGTTTCGTACCCCAGATCCGGTTATAATCTGGAGATAAGGAAGTACGTCCCCGGTCAATAGCGGGGGGGCAGTCTAACGCCCAGGCTTCTTTCTATCGGAGGCAATGCATGTCCAGTGAACGAAACATCCTGACGCGCCGGTCGTTGATGGCTACGGCCCTGGCGGCTGCGGCGGGTACGGCGCTTGAAGCTGCCCAGGCTCCAGAAGTTGCTGCAGGTACAGCTCAATCGAAGGCCCCGACCGGGGTGGCCGGCAAGACGCCGCGGACGCTGGTGTGCTTTTATTTGATCGGCGGCAGCGATGGCAACAGTCTGGTTGCTCCGCTGGAGCCCACTCAGTATGCCGCGTATTCCAGGGCCCGAGGCGAATTGGGGCTCAGATCTTCGGCGCTGTTGCCGATTCGCGACCGGAGTACGGGAGCCAGCTACGGTCTGGACCCTCGGTTGCCGGAACTGCAGACTTATTTCGATGCCGGCTCAGCGGCGCTGGTGGCGAATGTGGGCACGCCGGAGCGCCCTTCGGAGGCGCAACGCTACGGATCGATCGCCTTTCTCAGCGATGGCTACATGACAACCGACTGGGCGGCAAAAAAAGTCAGCCTGCTGCCCAACAGCAACCTGGCTTTCACCTTCGATCGCGGCGTCAGCCTGATGCCTCTGAGCAAGACGGAGTTCCAGGGAGAACGGCGTAAGAATCCCGCCCTGATGGAAAAGGTCGCGAGTGCCACATTCCGCACCGCGTTTCCCGATACGATTGCGGGAAGGCAGGCGCGGGTTGTCGCGGGTGTTCTCCGTGCCGGAAATGTGTCGGGTGCCAGTGGCGGACAGGTTATCGTCTGTCCGCTGGGCGGCTTTGGCCCCTCTTCGGTCCAGATGATGGAGCAGGCACCGTTGCTGCGTCAGCTCAGCGCCGGCATGGCCGCACTCTATGAGGCCACGGTCGAGATGGGTATTTCCGATCAGATCACCATCTATACGGACTCCGAGTACGGCCGCTCGCTTCGTCCGAACGGTAATCATACTGCGGCTCCTGGCTGGGGCAATCATCAGTTCGTGCTGGGGGGAGCGGTTCGCGGCGGTCAGGTTTACGGCAAGTATCCCGACATGCTGAAGGGGCCTTTTGAGGCCGATGGCGCGTTGATTCCGACTACAGCGGAATCGCAATATCAGGCGACGCTGGCCGGATGGCTGGGGCTTGCCCCCGTGGAGTTACAGTCGCTGTTGCCGGATCTGGACGGGAAGCCCCGGCTGGGATTTCTTCCGGCGTAGGCTTCATAGCCATTCTGTACGGTATTCCCAGCGACTCGGCCGCATAAAAATGTACTGCGCGAAGCGGGGAACTGTGGCGCTGTTGGGGCTGCTTCCGTGTGGCAGGGCATGGTGCCAGATCACAAGATCGCCTGCCCGTCCGGTAATCGGAATCGCCTCTTTCGAAAAGTCCTGCTGCCGTGGGTCCACGCCGTCTGGCAGGCTCCCCAGCCACTGGTCGATCTTTTTGTGGAAGCCGGGCACACAGCTGAACGCCCCCTGATTTGCGGCGGTGTCGGTGAGGTACAGAATCCCCTGGACACCAAACGGAATCGGACGCGCGAGACTTACGTCCCAGTGCAAATGGGGACCGGGAAACCGCCAGCCCGCTCTTTCCGGTGGATTGAAGCCAGCCTGGTCCACAGTGGCCCACAGATCTTCCCTGTCCCAAAGCTGCGCAAAGGCCCTGTGAATACGCGCGGAATGGCGATTGGCGGTTACCGCGGGATCGTGAAACAGGGGAATCCAGATGCTGTGCCCCTGCGGGCCTCCGTACCACGTGTCCGGATGCTCCAGGTCCGCACCGGTAAAGCCGCAGATCGCCCGCACCGTTGCGGCACAGGCTTCCGGAGAGATCGCTTCGTGCCGGACCACATAGCCATTTTCATCCCAGAAGGCCAGATCCTCGGGACTGAGGGCGGGTTCCGCGGCCGGGTTGGCGGGTTCGCCGGCTATGCCGTGATCCGAGAGGGCGAGATTCAGACGGGCTATTCTTTCGGCGTCGATAGTCCCGCCGTTCTGCCTCACGATCCACTGTTCGAAATCGGCGAAAGAAGGCTTCTGTTGCAGCAGAAAGTCGTAGGTCTCTCGCAACCCAAGCCCCAGGCCGCAAAGCAGGGTGTTGGTGGCGACCCAGTCGACATCTTCGCGCCTCGACCAGAATTCCCGCAAACGCCGCACACCCAGTTCGTCCCGAAGCCATGACGTCATCGCGGGATAGGTGGCCGCCGTGGTCAGGCCGAGCCATTCCAGCATGGGGACACCCAGAAAGCGACCGGCAGCGAAATTATCAAGCAGTGCCTGCGATTCGCCCTTATAACCGGCGTCATGGAACACAATGGCAGGATCCAGTCCAAGGTGCTGCGCCGCCGCCCAGGACCAACCGATCGCCGCCATCTCGAAGGCACCACTGTCGCCTGCAGTTCCCTGCAGGTCGACACGTTCGCCGGGCCGCAGCACCGCCAGGTGTCCGGCTTCATGCAGGAGATCTCCCGGGTACAGCAATTTGCTCTCATCGATGACAATCGTGCCACGGTCGAGAGTGATTCCCGGAACGAACGTTTGCTCCGTGATCTGCGCATGACGGACAGGGACTCCTATGGATTCCAGAAATGCTGTGATTTTACGCAACATTCGCTCTAACGTGAGGCCATCGCCTTCGCCAGTTGCACCGCATGCACCAGTTCCGGACGTTTGCCTGGCGCACCTTTTGTCTGCCCGGCCGCCGCCTTGTAGAATCCGCGCGCTTCGGTCATGATCCCCGCCTGCTCCGCAGCTTTGCCCGCACTCAGCAAGCCATTCAGCCGGTTCGGACTCAGCTTGAGCGCGACCTGATACTCCGCGAGCGCTTCTTTTGGCTTGTTCTCCAGCACCAACAGATCGCCCAGCATCTCGCGCGCCGGAATGTCCACCTCACCCTGCCCCAGCTTGTCCTGCTGGTCGGCTGCTTTACGCATGGACGCCACGGCGGCGGCCGGATCATTCCCGGTGAACGCCTTCCAGGCCACCAGTTCGTCACGAATGATTTCCATGCCGGGGATGAAGAACTGGAACTCCTCGTCCTTCTTCACAGCCTCCATCGACTGCTCGAACTTCGCCAGTGCCGCAGCCGCCATTTTGGCATCGCGCAGATGGCCAGCCGCCACACCCTGAGCCCAGTAGATATCAAAAGCTTCCTGCGGCTTCGAGCCTGGATCGGGCGCAAGCGTTGCAATTGCCTTCCACTGGTGCATCTCCATGGCGAAGACAGCGCGGAGCTCGTTATCGAAGTAGTTCCCGAGATCCTTCATGTCGTCCATGCCGGGCATCCACTTCATCATGTCGCCGACGGACTTCATCTTCGCCGTCAGCGCCCTCGCCTTCTCGTCTTCTCCGGTCTGGAGCCAGGCGTAGATGAGAAATTCATCGGCATGCATCTGATGCGCCGCGCCGGGTTGACCGGAGGCGTGCGCTTTCTCCGAAGCAGCGACAGAAGCGAGGTTCGAAGCGATATCTTCCTGCCACATACCCAGGCGGGCGAAGATATGCCCGGGCATATGCAGGGCGTGCGCGGATGACGGCGCGATCTTCGCATAGACACGGGCCGCCGCCAGGCCTTCGGTGGCCAGCGCCGGCGTATCGCAGGTGTGAATGATGTAGTGCGCCAGACCGGGGTGTTCGGGGTGATCTGTAAACAGCGGCATCAGGATCTTCAGCGCTGCGTGCTCGTGCGTCAGAGACGTATCGGTGGGTGCCACCGAGGCGATCATCGCGAGGGCATCAAGGGCTGCACCTTCCACATCGTTGGGATACTTCGAATGCAGCGCGTCCATTTTGGCTGTGTAAGCGTCGGCGCGCTGCTGATATTTTGCATCCGGTGGATCGAAGAACGCGCTGAGAGCGCCGATGTAGGCCTGTTCGCGCGCGGTAATGTTGAGCGATCCGCCAGCCAGCGCGCGCGCCTTCGCCATGTGCTGAGCGCCGAGCTTGATGGCGGCCTCATCGGGCGGTCCCCATAACTCGTGGTACTGCGACATTGCGACGCCCCAGTGCGCCATGGCGCAGGCGGGATCGTCTTTGGAGATCGCTTCAAACTGCTGCTGCGCTTCCGTATACCCAAACGAGTGGAGCAGGGCGACGCCGCGTTCGATTGCCGCCTGTGATCGCGCGGCGCAGGTGGTTGGGAAGGATACCGTGCCGAGTTTCTCACCCGCTTCAGGACCATGCTGGTGGTCCATGCCCGCCATCGACTGAGCATACGCGCTGCAAGCCAAAACCATGCCGCAAACAGGAATAAAAATGAAGGACCGCATTGCGTCATGATACGACAATCGGGCTCTCACCCGCGCGGTCACGGCAGTGCGGATAGACTCATTTGTGAAGGAGAAATGCCGAATGAATCGCCGTCAGTTTATCCAGGGCGCCACGGGTGCCATCGCAATCGGAGCAGCGGCCGCTTTGCCCGAACCGGCGTCGGCCAACCCCATGGGACTCACACTCGGAATTCAGCTCTATACGGTGGGCAGCGACCTGGATAAGGATGCGTCGGCTACTGTTCACACTCTGGCGCAGATCGGCTACAAAGAAGTCGAAACGGCGGGTTTCGGTTCCGCCAAAACCGCCGCCGGGCTGCGGAAGATTCTGGACGCCAACGGGTTGAAGTGCCCGAGTGCGCACCTGACGTTCGATCTGAAGAATCTCAATGCGGCTTTCGACGACGCGCACGCGCTCGGATGTTCTTATGCGACGGCGTCGGTACCGCGCATGCTCATCATGGGCCTGCCTGCGATCACCGGCTCTATGTCGGAGGCAGAACGGAACGCAGTGATTGGCAAGATCATGGCCGCCCTCAGTACGCCCCTCTCGTCCGATGAGTTGAAGAGGATGATTGACGCGATGAATCTGGTGGGCGCGGCAGCGCGGAAACAAGGGCTCACTTTTGCGTCTCACAATCACACCTTCGAGTTTGAGCCGACTGACGGCAAGCCGGCGATCTACCGGATGCTGGAGCAAACCGACCCGAAGAACGTGAAGTTTGAGGTGGATTGCGGCTGGGCCGAGGTAGCCGGGCATCATCCGGGTGACCTTGCGGCGGCTTATCCCGATCGGATTAAGATGCTGCACATCAAAGATTTCCTGCGATTCGAAAAAGGCGCGAAACCGGGTGCCGCAAATGCGCCGAAGGGTTCGGAGATCGGCCAGGGGGTTGTCGATTACAAGAAGATCTTCGCTGGCATGAAGGGTAAGGGGATCGAGCATATTTTCGTGGAGCAGGAAGGTCCGTTTACACGAATGACGCCACTCGAATCTGCCAAGGTGGGATTTGAGTATCTGAAGGCTCTGAGTTAAGCGGAAGGAATTCGCGCTATGGGTCACGGAGTGTTTTTCCATATTGGCGCTTGTTTAATAGCGCTTGCGCTGGCATGTGGCACCGCGCCAGCCGCTGGGTTGCAGGACCGCGTTGTGCGGATGGCGGAACTTGAGATTGATCCAGCCCAGTTGGAAGCCTACAAGGCTGCGTTGAAGGAGGAGATTGAGACGTCGGTTCGGGTTGAGCCTGGAGTACTGAGTCTGTCTGCCGTCGCCCTGAAGGACGATCCCGCGCACATTCGAATCCTGGAAGTTTACGCCGATGCTGCGGCGTATCAGGCGCACCTGCAAACTCCGCATTTCCTGAAGTACAAGAGCCTGACTCAGAAGATGGTTAAGTCGCTGAAGCTGATCGAGACTGACCCCATCGTGCTGGGTGCGAAGGGCCAGTCGGCGAAATGAGCGGTCCTTTCGACGTTTAACGCTTTGGCGAAATCAGGGGCGTACGGTGGGCCTTTTCCAGCAGGGCAGTCATCAGGTCTACCGCGGTATCGATCGGCAGCCCGTTGGCAATCGAGATGGCGGTGCGTCCCTGCGCGTTCTTGACGTCGACATCGACGCCTTTGTCCGCGAGAAACTGAATCACCTCGCAGATTGACTTCTGCGGTACCAGCGACCCGGTGCCGGTGACTGACATATGGACGGCGTTATTGCCGGTCTTGTTCACCGCCTGTGCGCTGGCGGGGTCCAGCTCCCAGGCATATTTGACGACATCCACGTGTCCACTGCCGGCGGCGGCCATCAAAAGAGTCGAATCATCCTGTGCCTTCAGTTTGGGATCGGCACCGCCCGCCACAAGAGCCTTCATGGCCTCCAGGCGGCCAGCCTTCGCCGCCAGCATCAGGGGCGTTTGCTCACCTGCGGGACCGCCACCGCGTCCTCCTCCTCCGCCAGCGGCACCTCTGCCTGCCGCAGCCGGAATGTTGGCAGTCCTGGCGTTCGGTTCCGCGCCTTTCGCGAGCAGTTCTTTCACAAGTTCCACCTTGCCCGTCTGTGCCGCGGAATGAAGCGGCGTCGTACCAGCCCGGTCCGCTACCTTCGGCAGGGCACCTTTTTCCAGCAGCGCGACCGCCGCTTCGGCCTGTCCCAGGTTGGTGGCGATCATCAGAGGCGTGGTGCCATCGGGCAAGCTTTTGTTCACTTCGGCACCCGCCGCGGCGAGTACCGCAACGGTTTCCGCATCACCCTTCTCCACGGCAAACATGATGGGCGTGAAGTTGCCTTTAGATGCCATGTTCACGTTCGCGCCGTGAGCCGTGAGCGCCTTGACCACGTCGGCGTGGCCCTGGGCCGCAGCCCACATCAGCGCATTTTGTGCCTTGGTCTGATCGGCGGCCGCCACGTCGGCACCGTGGGCCAGCAGTTGTTGCACCGCCTCTGTCCTGCCGTTACCCGCGCAGATCATCAGGGCTGTCTCGCCATTCCAGCGGGCGGCTTTCGCGTTGGCGCCCGCATCAAGGAGCTTCTTTACCAGGACCGTATCGCCATTGGCGCAGGCCAGCGTCAGCGGAGTCTCGCCGTAATCGTTGGCTGTATCGGGTTTCGCGCCGGCCGCCAGCAGAAGCTGGGCAATTTCATCGTCCGCGCGCTGGGCAGCCCAGGCCAATGCCGTAGCGGCACCAGGCTGGCTGGCATTCACGTCCACTTTTTCCTTCAGAAGTGCGACGATGGCCTTTTTATCCCCGGCCTTCGCCGCATCCACAAGGCGCAGATCGGCAGCTGTCAGGAATGTTACCGTCAGGGCAACTGTCAGACCGATGAGTGCAATCTGCCGGACTCGGGCAGAGCGTAATTTGGAAATCATAAAAATCGTTGCCTTCTCTGTTTGACTAAAGGGCGGTTGCAATTGGTGTCCGCTATTGATAACGTAATTGTGTCCATTTCGCAGGCTCCAGCATATCCTAAAATACTATGAAGTCCATGCGGCCCTACTTATCTCTGCTTCGAATCACTCTCGTTTTCGGGTTGCTCACCGCCCTTGCGGCTTTCGCGCAGCAGCGGGCAGCCACGCCTGTCGCCCAAAAGCCCGCCAGTGCCGCCGACGCGGCCCCACAGCAGGCCATTGTTGACCAGTATTGCGTCATGTGCCACAGCAACCAGCTCAAGACGGCCGGAGTGACGCTGGAGAATCTGCATATTGATCGCGTGGGCGAGAACACCGCCACTTGGGAGAAAGTCCTCCGCAAGTTCGGCACCGGACAGATGCCGCCTCCGGGCATGCCCCGGCCGGAACCGGCGGCGTCCGCCAGTTTCACCACGTATCTGGAAAAGCAGCTGAACGCGAACGCCATTGCGCACCCGAATCCCGGTGCGCCCGCCATTCACCGGCTGAACCGTCTGGAGTATGGCAATACGATCCGCGATCTGCTCGGCCTCCAGGTGGACGTCAACACGCTGCTGCCTGGCGATGATTCCGGCTATGGCTTCGATAACATCGCCGACGTTTTGTCCGTCTCCCCGGTCCTGCTGGAAAAATATATGTCGGCCGCCCGTAAGATCGCCCGAACCGGGGTTGGCGTGATGGACACGCCGGCAGATGAGGCCGAGTTTCTGGTGCCGTTTGGAACTCCCACCGATGTCCGCGTGAGCGAGGACCTGCCGCTCGGTTCCAGAGGCGGTTATGCGGTTCACTACAACTTCCCCGTAGATGGGGAATACATTATTCGCATCACCATGAATAACGGTGGCGACCGGGGCGGAAAGGTGGATACGCGCCTGCCCCTGAAGGCGGGCCCGCAGGTGATCGGCGTGTCCTACGGCAAGGAATCGCCGATGCCGGAGACGACGGGTGGCCCGGGCCGCGGAGGAGCGGGTGGTGCGGGGGCGGGGCCTGGTGGGGCACCGCAGAAACTGGACCTTCGTCTGGACGACATGCGAGTGAAGATGCTCGACCCTCCCCCGGGCGGCGGACGCAACGTATTCGCGATTTCCGTGATTGGTCCTTATAACCCGACTGGACCGGGCAACAGCCCCAGCCGTAAAAGGATTTTTGTCTGCACGCCAACCGCGCCCGCGCAGGAAGAACCCTGCGCCCGGCAGATTCTGACGAATCTCGCGCGCCACGGATATCGGCGCGCGGTGACCAGCGCCGATGTCTCCCCGCTCATGGGTTTCTACCAGCGGGCGCGGCAATCCGGCAGCGGCGTTTCGGCCAGCTTCGATAAAGGCATTGAAGCGGCGCTTCGGGCAATGCTGGTCTCGCCGAACTTCCTGTTCCGCGAGGAGCGCGACCCGGAAGGCGCCAAACCCGGTTCCACTTATCGGCTGAACGATTATGAGCTGGCTTCGCGTCTTTCGTATTTCCTCTGGAGCAGCATGCCGGACGACGAATTGCTGGATCTGGCACAGAAGGGGCGGTTGAAGGATCCGGCCACACTGGATCAGCAGGTGCGCCGCATGATGGCCGATAACAAAGCCAGTTCGCTGGTGACGAATTTCGCCGGGCAGTGGCTCTTCCTGCGTAACGTGGAATCGGACAAGAAAGACAAGGATGCCTTCCCCGAGTACGACCAGAACCTGCGCAACGCCTTCAAGACGGAGACCGAAATGTTCTTCGGCAGTGTGCTGAATAACGATGGCAGCGTGCTGGATCTTCTCCGCGCCAATTACACTTTTCTGAACGAGCGCCTCGCGAAACATTATGGAGTGCCCGACGTTTACGGCCCGGCGTTCCGCAAAGTCGAACTGGCGGATGAAAGCAGGCATGGACTGCTGGGCCAGGGCAGTTTGCTGACGGTGACTTCGTATCCCAATCGCACCTCGGTGGTGCAGCGCGGGAAATGGATTTTGGAAAACCTGCTGGGTGCGCCGCCACCCCCGCCGCCGCCCGACGTGCCTGCGTTGAAACCCCACGGCTCCGAAGGCAATATGACTCTACGCCAGGCGATGGAACAGCACCGTGCCAATCCGACCTGCGCGGTCTGCCATTCACGTATGGACCCGATCGGCTTTGCGCTGGAGAACTACAACGGAATAGGCAAATGGCGGGTTATTGACGATACCGGGGCAAAGATCGACTCTTCCGGTACCCTGCCGGGAGGCGCGACCTTCAACGGCCCCGCCGGCCTGACAAAGTTGCTGCTCAGCGAAAAGAAAACCGATTTCGTGACCACGTTCTCGCGCAAGCTCATGACTTACGCGCTGGGCCGGGGAGTTGAGGCTTACGACGAACCCGTTGTCCGCGGCATTGCGCGGGATGCGGCGAAAGACGACTACCGGATGTCGTCCATCGTCATGGGCATTGTCCACAGCGCGCCGTTCCAGATGCGAAGGGCAGCTGAAAATTAGGATATATTAGAAGGAAGCCGGAAACGCACCAAAAGGGAAACCAGGAATGCTACTCACCAAAAAAGCTATTGCCCGCCGCACGTTCTTAAGAGGTCTGGCAGGCACCACCATGGCACTGCCGCTGCTGGACGCCATGATTCCGGCGATGATGACCGGCGCGGAGAGCGCGGCGTCAAAGTCTCCCGTCCGTCTCGGCTTCGCTTATGTCCCGAACGGCATTATCAATCTTGGTGGTGAGTGGAAGCCCAAAGTAACCGGTTCCAACTTCGAATTCGCCTCCACCATGAAGGTACTGGAACCCTACCGCGACCGACTGCTGGTACTCAGCGGTCTGACGCAGAACGGCGGGCGAGCCCTTCAGGATGGCGCCGGCGATCACGCGCGCGCGGGTGCCAGCTGGTTGACCGGCGTGCATCCGAAAAAGACGGAGGGCGCGGATATTCATTGCGGCATTTCGGCGGACCAGATCGCCGCGAAAGAACTCGGCAAGCAAACGCAGATCGCATCGCTGGAACTGGGCCTGGAAGCCGCCGGTCTGGCCGGTGGTTGCGATTCCGGCTACAGTTGCGCTTATACCAATACAGTTTCCTGGCGCTCGGCCACGACGCCCCTGCCGGTGGAAGTGAATCCGCGCGCAGTTTTTGAACGCCTCTTCGGCGATGGCCAGAGCACGGACCCCAAAGCGCGACTGGCGCGCATGAAGGAAGACAGCAGTATTCTCGACTTCATGATGGAAGACGTTTCCCGCATGAAGACCGGCCTGGGCACCCGTGACAAAGGCAAGCTGACCGAGTACCTGGATGCGATTCGCGACATCGAACGACGCATTCAACTGGCGGAAGCGCAAAGCGCTAATTTCAAGATGCCGCTGATGTCGAAGCCGGGCGGCATTCCGGACGATTTCGACGAACACGCGAAGCTGATGATCGATCTGCAGGTGATCGCATTCCAGGCCGACCTGACCCGGGTTGGCACGCTGATGATCGCCCGCGAGGGCAGCAACCGGAGCTACAAGCAGGTGGACGTGCCGGACGGGCATCATTCGGTGACGCATCACCAGAACGATCCGGAGAAGATCGCGAAGACGATTAAGATCAATGAAGTCCACGTCAAGACCTTCGCGTATTACGTGGAGAAGATGAAGTCGACGCCGGATGGCGATGGCAATCTGCTGGATCACTCGTTGCTGCTTTACGGCAGCAGCATCAACGACGGCAATAAGCACTCGCATGACGATTTGCCGCTGGTGCTGCTGGGTGGCGCGAGCGGGCAGGTCAAGAGTGGCCGGCACATTGCGTATCCCGCGGAGACGCCCATGAACAATCTGCTGTTGACGATGTTGGATAAAGCAGGTGTGCAGACCGAGAAATTTGGCGATGCTACGGGCAGAGCCGAGCATCTTTCGGACGTTTAGCTTCCGCCCGGCAAAAACACAAGGCCTGCAGACTGATTTCAGTTTGCAGGCCTTTTCTGTTCCCGGTATTGCGCGGGCCCGGTGTTACGCCTTCAGCAGATCCTTCACATACGCGGGTTTCAACGGCAACTTCCGCGCCGCCTTGCCCGTTGCATCGAAGAAGGCCGCCGCAATGGCAGGTGCGGCCAGCGCGTTCGCCGCTTCCGATCCCTGCCCGTAAGTGCCCACTTCGGGATTGTGAATCATCACGACTTTGATCTCCGGAATCTCCGACATCTTCAGGATGGGATACGTCAGCCAGTCCTTCGTCGTAATACCGCTCTGATCGAAGGCCACTTCCTCATACAGCGCCTGACTGATGCCCATCATGCTGCCGCCTTCCACTTGCCGCTTGAGTTGCAGGGGGTTCACGACGATGCCGGGGTCCACCACCATAGTGACCTTCTCCACGGTAATCGCGCCGGTGGCCGATACGACCGCGATTTGGCATGCGCAGGCCCAGTAGCTGCCGGTGCGGAACATGACCGAAACGCCCCGCCCGCGCACCGGCGTAGTGCCTGTTGCCGAAGCCTTCTGGTGCGGCGACGGTCTGGTGTCCCAGGCGGCTTCCGTTTTCAGCCGCTGCAGGATATTTTTCACGCGGGCGTCCTTCGTGTGGTCGAGACGGAACTGGATCGGATCCGCACCGGCCAGCGCCGCCGCCTCACTGATGGCCACTTCGCGGGGGAAATTCTGCTGGTATTGACCCGGCGTTCTCATGCTGTGATCGCGCAGGCCCACCGCAATGGGAGATTCCCGCTGCCCCACCTGATATGTGCCGTGCGCCCGCTCTTCCAGGTTCAGCACACCATCGTAAACCCAGTTGTCGGAGTTTCCGTTGACCGTATTGGCCAGGCGGGCGCCTCCGGGGCTGGGCGCATCCATGGTGGGAAGCCCGGCTAACACGGCTCCGATCGGACGGTCATCCTGCATCGCCGGCATATAGTGATCCACTTCGTAGGCCGAGATTTTGCCGTTGGCGTCAAGGCCTATCTTCACGTCGGAATAGCCGGCGGAGGATTGCGTGGACCACTGCATGTCATCGGGGCGCATCCACTGCACGCGCACGGGACGGCCCAGTTCTTTCGACAGGATCACGGCTTCGTCTTCCGCGCCCGCGTTGCCGCCGTTGGAACGACCGTAGTGTCCGGGACCGGAATACTGGCGGACGATCACCTTTGATTCCGGGGTTCCCAGCATCAGCGCGATCTGGCCGCGCAGGGCTGAGGGATTCTGGTTGTGTGTGTGGACAGTCACAGTGCCGTCAGCCTTGTAGTCCGCCGTCGCCATGGTAGGCCCGATAGGCGCGTGCTTCATGTACGGCATTTCGTACGTTGCGGTGTGTTTTTTCGGCGCGACTGCGAGCGCCTTCGCGGTATCGCCCGCACTCTTCGCGCTGCGGCTCACGGTTGTCGATTTCCAGTCCGCATCCTGCCGTAAATAGGAGTACAGATTCGTGGAGCCGGGGAGACCTTTCCAGTCCGACCATTTCGTGACCGCGGCCACCTGCCGGGAAGCCTGCACGGCTTCCCACTCGTTCGGCGAAACGACACTCAGCAGATTGCCCTTTACGACAACCTGCGCAGTCGGGTACTTCTTTTTGTCCAGTTCGCCGGCGGCTACCAGCTTTGAGCCCAGCGTGGCAGGATGGACCACGCGACCATGCAGCATGTTCGGGAGTTTGACGTCGGTAACCCAGGTTTCCTTCGCCGTCACCTTGGAGGGAATGATGCTGTTCTTAAACGATTTGCCAACCACCGTGTAGCTGCTGGCCGGTTTCAGGGGCGGATTGCCGTCGACCACCAGGCCAAACATGCTGGTCAGTTCGCCTGTCAGCGGAATGGTGAGCTTGAGATTCTGACCCTTCACCAGTTCGCCATAGGTGATGCGCTTGCCACCGCCGGAAACCACGCCCGCGCTGGTGGCAAGCTGTTCCTTCGCGACGCCGAGTTTCTGCGCGGCCAGTTCCAGAATCCCCTGCCGTGTATAGGCTGCCGCTTTGCGGAGGTTGATGACGCCGCGACCGAGGAGATCGAAAGTGCCGCCGCCATCGGGCGTGCGGTCTGTATCGCCAACGACCACGGTGGTGATCGATTCGAACGGGACATTCAATTCATCGGCAACGATCTGCCGGTAGGAAGTGTAGACCGCGCTCTGGCCGAAATCGGTTTTGCCGGTGCGGATGAGCACTGTATTGTCGGCATGGATTTCCACCCAGGACTCCGGCATAGCGGCATCCATCGTATTGCCGGTAGTGGCCGCTTCGGCGGCATCGGACTTCAGGACGGCAAAACCGACGACCAGCGCACCGCCTGTCTTCAGGAAACCGCGGCGGCTCAATTCCGCGCCGTAGATGGTGGTGTTCTGTACGGTGGAGGTCTTCACTTCGCACCTCCTTTGGCCATGAGGCGGGAGGCATATTGGACTGCCTCCACAATGGCGAAGTAACTGCCGCAGCGGCACAAATGGGCGGAGGCACCGGAGGTAGTGAAGGCAGCCTTGATTTCAGGAACGGTTGGCGACGGAGTCTTTTCCAGTAACTCGGTGGCCTTGATCATCATGCCGCTCTGGCAAAAGCCGCACAGCGGCGTTTGCTCTTCAATCCACGCTTCCTGTACTGGATGCAGCGTCTTCGCCGCTTCCGCAGGGGGCAGATTCTTCTGCTTCGCCCAGCGTTCGGGCAGCCCTTCGAGCGTGGTCACTTCCTTACCGGCGGCCGCCGAGACTGCCGTGATGCAGGAGCGGATTTCCTTGCCATCCAGCAGGACCGAACAGGCGCCACATTGTGCCAGACCGCAGCCGAACTGCGGGCTGGTTACATCCAGTTCGTTCCGCAGAACGTAGAGCAGCGGCGTATCAGGCGAGCCCTGATATTCCCGTTTCTTACCATTGACCGTGATCGTCGCCATAGACCCTGATTCTCCTTCGCTGACTTCCCCATATTAAAGCTTACGCTCAAACCCGCTTGTCGGGTATCCTGATTCTGCCGCGTTATTGCCTATTCCTCCCGGCCCTGATACAACCGCCCCCATTTGGCGGTATCCTGAGTGTCGTGCTGCAGCAAACAATTCAAGGAGATCCGTTGCGCGAACGCCGCACGGAACTGGCGCGGAGGATTGCCTTACACGTTGGCACGGAAGAGAGGCGGGCGACCGCCGTCCCCCGACTCTCGTTGCACCGTCGCACCGGCCCCACCGCTCCGTGCGCCGTTACTTACGAACCGAGCGTGATCGTGATGGCCCAGGGACAAAAGCGCGTGGACCTTGGCCGGACAACGTTCATCTACGACGAATCGCACTATCTGCTGACTTCAGTGGATTTGCCCATTGTGAGCTGCGTTGTGGAGGCGAGTGAAGAAGCGCCGTGCCTCGCCATGATGCTCCGGCTGGATATTCCACTGGTAAGGGAACTCCTCAGCCGCGAAGACATGCAACTTCCAGACTCCGGGTCCATCGACAAAGCCGCTATGGCGACAGGTCAGACGACCGTGGAACTGCTGGACGCATGTTGCCGACTCGTGGGTTTGCTGGACGAACCCCAGGACGTGCCTTTTCTCAGCAGTCTGCTGGAACGGGAGATCATCTACCGGGTTCTGAAAGGACGAGCGGGCGCGCGCCTTCGCGCCATCGCTACGCTGGGAGATCAGAGCAACCGGACCGCGAAGTCTATCGCGTGGTTACGCACGAATTACGTGAAGCAGATTCGGGTGGAGGATCTTGCGCAGGTCGCGGGTATGGGCGTCTCCACGTTTCATCACCACTTCCGGGCGCTGACCGCGATGAGTCCGCTGCAGTATCAGAAGCAACTTCGGCTCCAGGCTGCGCGATCACGCATGCTGATCGATGGTCTGGATGCGGCGAGCGCGGCCTTCGAGGTCGGCTACGAAAGCGCCAGCCAGTTCAATCGCGAATACAGCAGGCTGTTCGGGCAGCCGCCGATGCGTGACGTGCGGAGCAATCGGCTCACCTCCGCCGCAGCGTAACCAAAGTTCCGGCACAGGGCTGGTTCACAAAAGCGCGAGCCCTGCAAGGGCCTGGAGATTTCGTTGCGCCGCCACTACCCGCAGCGCATCCTCAAATCGCGGCGCCCGCATCTCCAGCAGGGCCTGTTTGATGTGCACCTTTGCGCACTCCACTTTTACGGCCTCCTCGCCAAGGTCGAGTTCGCCCGCCCGGAGACGCGCGTGAAATTCCCGGAATTCCGGCGCGTTCGCGATCGAGTCAATCGACCTGCCTTTGGCTGCGAGCACCATCAGGAACGCCGCATAGAACAGGTGCAGCAACTGGCACATGAGATAGAATCGCGCCCGTCTGTATTCACCGGGAGCTTCCCCGAAATACACGTGCAGGAAAGCCTCCTCTTCCGCATCGCTGGCCACCAGGAAATTCGCCACCACCACCAAATCCACGTAGCGGTCATTGATGAAAGCCGCCTCCCAATCCACCAGCCAGACACGGTGACCATCGAAGAGGATGTTTTCCGGCCGCAGATCGTTGTGGCACGAGACTCTTTCTGAATCGTCGCGGGGGTAACATTCCATGGCGCGGCCGAAGAGTTCGAAGAGTTCCGCTGCCTCGCTTTCCGGCACAATGCCGGCGGCCTGGAACCGCTGGACGAGCTTGCCCATGCCGTCAATGTAAGGCACCACGCGGGCGGTCGGGTAAGGCGGCAGTGCGTGCAGGACCCGCAGCGTGCCGGGCATCAGCGCCAGAGCTGTGGCTCGCGGAAAAGGCCGCGCCTCCACAAAGTCCGTGATGGAAATGCCATCCTCAACGCTGGTATACCAGACTTTTGGCCCGATCCCGGCCTCAGCGCCCATCCTCATGCAACTGAAGTGATGTGTCTGATCGCCCGAACCGGGTCCGACGGCAGCGTCAGTCTTCACGATCACGCGCAACAGATAAGGGCACCCCGCAACGGAGATGCGAAATACAAGGGCATTCGAAAGCCCCGCCGTCATCATGCGGACATCGTCATACTTCGCCACGCCAAATGTCTCCCGCAGCGCGCGCGCAACGGCATCGGTCTTTGTTTCCGGAATCAAAGGAATCCTCCTGAAGTTTGGAACTTCCCGATACTACCCGATTCAGGAGTATAAAAAACAGCCTGTTTTTTAAACTTTTTGATTGTTATAATGAAATCAGGAAGAAACTTTACGTGCTGCGGCACGCGGACGTCTGCCGTCGCAGCTGCCAGCTCCCTGCAAATCCAACTCCTCCGTGCGTTAAAAGTTCCAGAAGTTGCCGAGTGACTTCGCGTTAGCATTCAGGAGCCAGCAACAGCCCGCAATTCTTCCCGTCGGATCTTTCCGGCGAAAATGGGGAGCACCTTTGTCGGCAGTCCGATCTTTGCGGCGCCAAATAGAAATGTCCGCTTCTCTGCCAGCTAGAAATGTCCGGTTTTGACGAGGGTTGCGGGAAGGTCGTGTTAGTGTGGTGTCCGAACGGGGTCGCGCCCGAACGGAAGCCCAAAGCCGAGGCGACGGCGTTGGCTCCGGAAGCAGTCGGCACAAGCCCTCCCAGCGCTCGATGACACGCGGGCTTACTGGCCCGCTGCGACGCGGGGCTTTCCTGTTATGGATTCAAACTGCTGACGGTGAAACTCCCGAGCGGAAGCTTTGGGCATTGAAACGTGAAGATAGCCGGGCCGTTCTTGCCCGGCCTTCCGCATTGGCGCTCCCCGGGTAGCGAGCGTGACCAGCGGCGTTTGTGGCATTCTGAATTGTATGCTGTTTCATCGGAGCGCAATCTGCCTTCTTCTCGCCGCAAATGTGTGCGCTGCGCAGAGCCAGAATCCGTCGCCGATGACCGAACACACGCGTGAACATCCAAGACTCAAAGAGGAGGGCCCCGCGGGCGTTCGCATCAAACTGGCAGCAGGCAACCTGTTCATCCCGGAGAAGTTGTCGGGAACCACGCGCGTTCCGCTGATAGTTCACTTTCATGGAGCGCGATGGATTCCCGAAATGGCGGCTGCGGAAAATGGATCCGCGGTGATTTCTGTGGAAGGCGGGTCGGGATCGACCGCTTACGCGAAACAATTCAGCGACCCGGCCCTGTTCGGCTCCATGCTCGCCGAGGCGGAGCAGAAGGCCGCCGTTACATTTACGTCCATCTGGCTGACCGCGTGGAGCGCCGGGCACGGTGCCATTCGCGAGATTCTCTCCGTGTCGGATTACTACAGCCGCGTCGATAAAGTCCTGTTAATCGACGGGATGCATACAGGCTATGTGGACGGCAAGCCCGGGCCGCAGGAATCGCAACTGGAGAGCGACCATCTGGAAATCTTCCTCCGGTTCGCTCAGGATGCCGTGGCCGGCAGGAAGACGTTTCTGGTCACGCACTCCGAGATCTTCCCCGGCACATTTGCCAGCACCACGGAGACCGCGGACTGGCTCCTGACGCATCTGGGCCTGCGCCGGACCCCTATACTGGCCTGGGGACCGATGAAGACCCAGCAACTCAGCGAAGTTCGCGCCGGCCGGTTTCGGCTGATGGGCTTCGCAGGCAACTCCGCGCCGGACCATGTGGATCAGTTCCACAGCCTGCCGGAGTATCTGAAGTGGCTGCAATGAAAAGGCGCACTTTCATCGCTACGGCCCTTGCCGCTCCTGCCGCATCGGCAATGGCGGCCCCCCCGGCGCAACGGCCAAACTTCCTGTTCCTGATTGCGGACGATCTGACGTATCTCGGCATTCGCGCCATGGGAAACGCGGAAGTAGAAACGCCGAACCTGGACCGACTGATGCGGCGTGGCTGTGCTTTCACGCATTGCTTCCATCAGGGCTCGTGGTCCGGCGCGGTTTGCGTTGCCAGCAGAAGCATGCTGCACAGCGGCCTCACCGCCTTCCACGCGGAGAATCGAATCGAGCAGGTTCCTCTTTTTGGCCAGGTCATGGGCGATGCCGGCTACAATACCTCGATCGTCGGGAAGTGGCATCTCAGCAAAGCAACTCTGGAGCGCAGCTTTCAGGACCGCCGCACCATCTACATGGACGGTATGTTTGAGTCCGGACCCGACGCCTACGGGCGTCCGGGGCCGGGCAATACCTGGTCGCCTTCCGATACGTCGCTGAAAGGCCAGTGGCTGCCCACAAAGGACTGGCGAAACAATGCGTCCGAGCCCATTCAGCATTCGGCGCAGATCTGGGCCGATACGGCTGCCGAGCGCATTGCGGAGTTGTCCGCGAAACCCGACCCCTTTCTTCTCTACGTGGCATTCACCTCGCCACACGACCCACGCCAGGCACCACAGCACATTCTGGATCGCTATCCGGCACACAAGGTCGCGGTGCCGCCAAACTTTCTACCGGAGCACCCATTCGATCAGGGTGACAGCAAAGTGCGCGACGAGTTACTCGCTCCGTTTCCCCGCACCCGCGAAGCCGTTCAGCTGCATCGCTCGGAATACTACGCTCACATTACGTATTTGGACCAGCAGGTGGGCCGTATTCTTGATGCTCTCGACAAGTCCGGCAGGGCGGGCAACACTTACGTCGTGTTCACCGCCGACCATGGCCTGGCCGTCGGCCAGCACGGCCTGATGGGGAAGCAGAGCCTCTACGACCACAGCACCAGAATGCCCCTGATCGTTGCCGGACCCGGCATCGCCAGGGGCCGTCGCGTGGATGAGATGGTATTCCAGCACAGCATGTTTCCCACGGTGTGCGAACTTGCCGGCGTACCGGTTCCAAAGACGGTGGAGTTTCCGGGCCTGGCGAAGGCGCTGCGTGGTTCTTCGGCCCCGGGCCCGGACAGCGTATTCTGCTGGTATCGTGATTTCCAGCGTTCGGTACGCACCAAAGACCACAAGCTGATCGCCTATCCGAAGGTCGGGAGAGTGCAGATCTTCGATCTGAAGAGGGACCCGTGGGAGACGCACGATGTATCCGCGGAACCCGGCTATGCCGCGATACGGGCAGATCTGATCGTGCGTCTGAAAAAGCATCAGAAAGAACTCGAAGATCCGCTGACGCTGACGCTTTGATTTCCCGCTAGAGCGGCAGAATCTCTTCGCGCACCGGATCGAAATCCAGCCGCCGCTTCTGAACGTACGACAGGTTCCCCAGGTGCGAAGCCTGCGCCGAGCGATGCCCGATCAGCACGTCGCCATTCGGGCGCTTCCGCGACTTCACGCAATCAAGGAAGTTGTTCACGTGGTCCTGCGTCAGCGGGTCCGGCCCCGGTTCCGCTTTCACCTGAATCGGCTGCGCACCGCGCCCGGATGGAGTGAAGGTGAACTGCGAGCGGTCAATGAGCAAACGTCCCTGCGTGCCCAGAATCTCAACGGCCTCGCCTGTTGCCCCTGGAGCCAGCGTCGCCTCAAACGTCGCCGTCATCTCGCTCGGATATTGCAGCAGCACGTTGATGGTATCGGGTGCTGTGCGTCCATCCTTGTAGTTGTAGACGCCGCCCGCCGCCTGCGCGGAAATCGGGATCTCCTGACCCGTAAACATGTGCACCACGTCGATCCAATGCGTGAACAGGTCCGTCACCTGGCCGCCGCCGTAATCGAGATACGCGCGGAAATTGTAGTACTGCTGCGGATCGTAATCGCGCCACTTCAGCGGCCCGACGAAGCGCGCCCAGTCGAGACCCGCGGGCTGCGTCTTCAGCGTATCCGGGGCTTTGCGAAGGTGGTAGGTATTGCCGTGCCACCACGTGCGCGCCATCGTGATTTTGCCAATCCTGCCGGAATCGATGTATTCCGCCTTCGCCTGAAGATAGTGCTTGCCGGAGCGCTGCTGCATGCCCACCTGGCCGACCCGGTTATTCAGGCGCGCGGCCTTCACGATCGCGGGGCCTTCTTCGATCTTCAGCGTCAGCGGCTTTTCGCAGTACACATCGCGACCGGAGTTCAAAGCATCAATAGCGATGGGCGCATGCCAGTGATCCGGCGTCGTCACCTGCACGATATCGATGTCTTTCTGGTCGAGCAGCGCGCGGTGGTCTTTGTAGATCTTCGCCGTTGTGGCTTTCGTCTTCGCCTGATCGGTCTTCAGGTCATAGATGTCGCAGAGCGCGACGACGTCTACGCTGCCGTTGGCCTGAAAAAGGCCCATGTCATGCTGGCCCCGGTCGCCAAGTCCGATGACGCCCAGGCGCACGCGGTCATTCGCGCCCAGTACACGTGAATAGGAAGCGGCAGTCAGCGCGACAGCCGTACCAGTGAGCAATTCGCGGCGATTCATGGTGAAGATCCTCCAAAGCGGAGAGCATATCACCGTCGCGCCGGTGGAGTCCATTCTGCGGGGAAACGGCATGTGATTCATTTCGCCCCGGCACAGAACGGTTTCGCCCCAAATGCGCATAGCGCCCGCGAACAAACCCGAAAATCACACGTATCAGAGAACAGTTGCATACGCGACAACAGAGGAGAGATCAGATGAAAAAGACTTCTATCGTGGCCGTTCTGGCCGCAGGCATAATGACAGTGGCGGCAACAACGGCGGCGTTCGCCGAGATGAATCCAGCAGCCATTTCCCCGGCAAGAGTCGGCAGCGGGGACGTGAAGTTAATGCCGGGATCCGACACCGCGCAACTGCATTTCGCCGGTGCAGAACTCATCACGAACGACGCGCCGGGAGCACTCACTGTGTTCAAGGCCGATGGAACCCGAATGAATTACCATCCAAATGCCTTTCAGGTCATCGGCGGAAAGATCAGGCCCGTGGATGCGCGTTTTCGTATCGACAGCAAGGATCAGGTAACCGTCGAGTTCGGCAAGCTGGATAAGAACGCGCCCGTCATTCTGAAGCGCGGTGCCGCGATGTACGCGCAGCCGGCGTGGATGTAACACGAACTACCCGAAAGGATGTTCCAGCGACGGGCTGGGCGGAGTCAACAGTTCGGCACCGGTTTCGGTCACGTGCAGATCGTCTTCCAGGCGAATGCCGAACTCCCCTTTGATGTATACGCCAGGCTCGTCGCTGAACACCATCCCCGGCTGCAATGTGGGCTGCGACGGCCACCCATACATGTTGCTCTTCACCAGATAACTCCACTCGTGCATCTCCATGCCAAGGCCGTGGCCGACCCGATGCGTGAAGTATTTGAACCCCGGCCCATATCCCGCATCTACAATCACTTTACGTGCGGCCGCATCTACAGCGTCGTTCGGAACACCAGGCTTTGACGCATCGAGCGCAGCCTTCTGGGCGCGACGCACAATCTCAAATACCTTCAGCATCTTGTCCGTCGGATTGCCCAGCACCATGGTGCGCGTGATGTCGGACGTATAGCCCTCTACCTTACAGCCATCGTCCAGCATGATGATAGTGCCTTCCCGAATCGTCTGCGGCACCGGCGAGCCGTGCGGCGACGCGGTATATTCACCGATATTCAGACTCGCCTCGCCCGCGAAGCCAACGCGTGAGTAGCCAGCCTGAATCAGCGCGTTCACATCCCGCTGCGTCATGCCTTCCGACAGTGCGCGGTACACCGCTTCGTACACCCGCACTGTCGCCTGTCCCGCCAAACGCAGACAATCAACCTCGTGCGGATCCTTGATCATCCGGCAGCCCGCCGTCACCGGCGTCGCGCTCACCACTTTGAACGCTGGTGCACCGGCATGAGCGATGCCGTCTGCGAACACAAACTTCACGGTCTCTTCCACGCCGATCCGGCCGCTCGAAATGCCGCGATCATTCAGCCCCTGGATCAGCCGCCGGTAAGGACTCTCGTCCTCCTGCCAGATGCGGATATCCGGATCCTTCGCGAACGGACTCGCTGCGAGGATTTCGCGCGCACGGTCTTCTTCAAACGCCGGACAGACGAAAAATGGCTTTCCCTTTGCAGGAATCACCAGCGCCCAGAGCCGTTCCCCGCCGCCCAGCGAAACGTTGGCAAAGTATTGTGGCGAGGCACCGCCCATCAGGACAATCGCCGCCATCTTCTCTTTCGCCATGAGCCTGCGTGCGCGTTCGATGCGAGCCTCGCGCTCGTCGTGGGTAAACGGCCGCACCAGCCCGGTCATCGACTGCAAGGCCGTAATCGATGGCGGCAGCGGGCCGTTGGACACCACAGCACTCTGGGCTCGTTGCGCCCGACCGATACGCGTGACTGTCATCGCAGCCACCCCGAAAGCCGCCCGCGCGAAGGATCGCCTATTCAGCATAAATACTCGTCACAAACCCGCTGACGTTCATCGACGGCCAGTCAGTGTATTTTGCCTTGAACTCGGCACCCAATTGCGTCCCCGAATCCGCCGCCGATACACCCTGTTTCTTCAGCGCCAGCGATCGCGTACGGAGATCGGCAATGAAGGTGCGTTCGGCCGCAACCATCGTCCCATCGCCGGGTGCGCTGTGGTCGGGAACAACGTGTGCCACCGTGAGCAGAGCGATCTTTTCCACCACGGCCAGCCAACTCCCGGGCGTGCCGCCAGCGCCGTAGATGGAGGGCACCACTTTGTTCTGCACCACGTCACCCGAAACCAGGGTGTTATCCGGCTCCACAAACGTCACCTCGTCGCCCTTCGTGTGCGCGCCGCCATACCAGAGCAGGCGCGCCGTCACACCGCCCAGATCCAGCTTCGCCTCACTATCGAACAGAATGTCCGGCGTGCGGAAGGTGCGGTTGGTGAGCCATTTCGCCTGTTCCGGCCCTCTCTTTGAAAACATCTCTACCATCGACATCCCGTTGGCCTCAAACTCTTTTTGCTGTACGATATTGCGGATCAGGATCGTGCCGGCAGGGAAACCCGGCTCTCCGGCCGCATGTTCGGGGTGGAAATGCGTGGTGGTCAGGTAGAGCTTTGCCCCGGCCGGCGAAAGCCTCTGCGCAGTACGCGCGATCACCTCGCCGTTGGGAGCACCCAGTCCGGTATCGACCACCAGCGTGCCACGCGTACCCACAATGATGGCAACATTCGGATTACCCATCATGACCCACACGTGTTCTGAAACCTTTGTGGTCTCGCCGTTATACAGTTCCGCCTTCGGAGGTCCCTGCGCGGCAAGGGCACCGGCCGTTAAGATCAGAACAAAAAGCAAGCGTCGGGGCGTCATTACAACCAGTTGTACTATAAGCCCGAATCCGGCTGTGGGTGGCGTGGTCTAGCGTGTCCCCGCCGGCAACCCGGCGCGAACGCGAGGCCCAACCCCGCTCATGTCGATCTTCTTCCAGCCGAGCTTCCAGACCGGCGATTCCGGCAGCACCGTGAAATCGTAACCGGAGGGATTGGCAAACATCGGGTCCGCGACGAGCGAGTCGGCATCCTGGCCACGGGCGCGCCACGCAGTCAGATCCGAACCGGCGAACGTCACCGTGCCACCGCGCGCATCCCAGTAGACATTGCGGTTCATCCGGAACTGGCTGCCTGTCCAGTTGCTTCCCAGCAGCGCACCCGAATCGTAATAGACGATATTGCCTTCAAAGGTGAAGGAAAGATCCGGCTCGGCGCGCGTTCGCATCAACTGATACTCCTGGCCGAAGGCGAAGATGTTATTGCGAACCACGTTCCCGCGCCCGTAGTGCTGGTGGAAAGGCGCGCTCTTCGTGCGATACACGATATTGTTCTCGATCACGATACCGGATGATCCTTCGTCCGGATAGATACCCCAGCCGCCGTAAGTGAAGGCGTACACGTCATGAATCAGATTGTTTCGAATTGTGGTGTGCGGCTGCATCCCGAGCGTGTAAATCGCGCCCATATCGCTCAGCATGGCTTTGCCAATATCGTGAAGATTGTTGTATTCGATACGATTTTCGTCGCAAAGACTGGCTGCGTAGCCCCATGTCCAGCCCACGGAAATCGCCGTATAGAACAGATCGCGAATCTCATTGTGCGCCACCGTATTCCGGCTGCTCTGTCCGATCCACACCCCGATGGCCGAAGGATAGATCAGGCCCAGATCGTGCAGTTCGCTGTCCACAACCTCGTTTTCAACCGTCTGTTCCGCCGCATTCGCACGCTGCACCGTTTCACCGATTTTGATTCCTCCGGCGCCCATATCGGCAATTTCAGTTGCAGTCACATGGTTCCGCCGGCAGCCGCGTCCGAAGGTAATCGCATATCCTCCGCACTGCCGGAAGACGCAGTGGTCAATGGTCACGCCCTCCGCCCCGTTCGCTTCGAAGGCCGTGGGGGACAGCATGGCTGCCTGCGTTTCGGTGCCGCCATTGACCGACATGGTGGCATCGCCATGTCGGAAATCGAGGCCGCGGAAGGTCACATTACGCACCAACGTGCCCGTCTCCGGCTTGCCGTCGAGGCGTACGAGTTCAGTGAGCGCCGGGGCGATGACTTCGTCGCGAGTCATATCCTCGCCCGCCACCGGCCAGTAGAAAACGGTTTTGGCTGCGCGATCCAGACGCCACTCGCCGGCCGAATCGAGCGCGTCGGGCGCGTTCTCGATCCAGTAGCGCGCGTCAACTTCTTTGTTCGAAGGCCGTGGGTCCACACCCAGCCGTGCGGTATGTGTGGCGGGATTGACCTCAACAATTGGCGACCGAAGTTCCGCCCAGGCCAGCAGCGTGACCACTTCGGCACCGCTGCCCGCCCATTCGGTGCGAATATCGTCGCCGCGATATTTCAGCAGGAACGGCTTATCCTGCGAACTCGGTCCGTCAATTCTGTAAAAGCCGTCATTCGGGGTACGTGCGCGTGTTGCCCGTCGCCCGTTCACGAACAGTTGCCGGAACTCACGATCCACCGGAGCCGACCAGATGTTCCCGGTACCCTTCTTCCAGCCGCTGATCTGCCGCCCACCGCTCAGAATGGGACGCTCGTTCGCATAAGCCGCATAGGTCACGTCGGAATCTTCCGGCGTGAGGATAAACGTCTCGGGAAGAAAATAGGTACCCCCTCGCAGCAATACGGTTTCCGGTCCCGAAGCCCCAGCCTTACGCGCCGCACGAATGGCATCGCGTGCTGCGGCAATGGAGGGGAGCGGCCGGTCAAGCGTACCTGCGGCCCCGGTACGCCCCTCAGGCGAGACGTATAGCGTGCCCGCCTGGGCACTCGCGGCGAGCGCCGCAAACACACCGAGAGTAACTCCGCGCGCCGGCCACCGCATGTTCATCCGGTACCCGGCACCTTAGTTGGACAGCGTGTAGGCGTACAAAGTATCGCCGGAGCCCACGAGAACATATTGTTTGCCTTCGAGTTCCCAGGTTGACGGAGGAACGCGGACAGCCCCCTGGAGTTTGGTGTGCCAGAGCGCCTCACCCGTAGTGGCGTTGAGAGCCTCCAGAAACGATCCTGGTGCGCCGGTGAAGATCAGATTGCCGGCGGTGGAGAGCAGACCGGAACCGTTGCCGCCTTCCCAGGGATGGCTCCATTTGATCTTGCCGGTCTTGTAGTCAATCGCCTCCAGCATAGTTTCCGACCAGCCGCCGCGGTCATTGCCGCCCCAGCCCTGTGGATTGTCGGAATCGTCATAGATGTAGTAAACGCTGAAGGCGTGATTGGCGTTCACGTAAAACAGTCCGGTTTGCGGGCTGAAAGTGGGCGGATACCAGTTGGTCGCGCCGCCCTGATTGGGGCTGACCAGCGCGCCTGCGATGGACGGGAACTTTTCCGGGTTGGGAATCGGCTGGCCCTTCGCGTCATAGCCGAGCGTCCAGTTCGTTTTCACAAATTCGGTGTGGACGTAAGCCTTCCCTGTCACGCGGTCCAGCACGAAGAAGTGACCGTTACGGGCGGCAATAGCCAGCAACTTGCGGGCTTGGCCCGCTATCGTACCGTCAAACAACACAGGAGCCTGCGTGGCATCCCAGTCGTGCGTATCGTGTGGCGAGGTCTGGAACCACCACGCCATCTTGCCGGTATCGGCATGCACGGCAACCACGGAAGCCGTGTAGAGATTGTCGCCCTTGCGGTTCACGTTGGCGATGACCGGCTGCGGGTTACCCGTTGTGACGTAAACCAGACCGGTATCGGGATCGTAAGTGATCGGCTGCCATGTCATACCGCCGCCGTGCGACGCCATATCCACGTTGGGCCACGTCTCCATACCCGGGTCGCCCTTCTTCTGCGGCACCGTATAGAAGCGCCATTGCAGTTCACCGGTTTCCGGATCGTGCGCTTCAATGTAGCCGGCAATATCGAGATCGTCGCCGCTCACGCCGGAGATCACATGGTTGCCAACCACGACCGGTGCGACGGAGCAATAATACATCTGGTCGATATCGGCGATAACCTTCGCCCAGCGGAGCTTGCCGTCCGTCTTATTCAGCGCGACCAGATTGCAGTCCGGCGTCTCAAAGTAGACGAAGTTGCCGAACATGCCCATGCCGCGATTCGAGAAGTGGCGCGCGCCTTTGCTCTCCCAGGTGTAGTGCCAGATCTGCTTGCCCGTATGGGCGTCCACCGCGAAGGCATGGTCCTGCGTGGAGAGATACATCACGCCATCCACCATCAGCGGCGTGCCACTCGGGGCATTACTGCCGGCCTGGCCGGAATCGACCTTCCAGGTCCAGGCCAGGTTCAGCGAAGTCACGTTCTTATCGTTGATCTTCGTCAGCGAACTGAAGCGGCGTCCGGAGAGGTCCCCGTTATAAGTGGGCCACGATTCGGCCAAAGGACCTTTCTGCGCGAACAGCGCGGGCCCAGCCAGCATCAGCGTCAGGGCTGAGGTAAGAATGTGCTTGGATTGAATCATTTCACTGTCTCCAGATAGACAACCAGGTCGTGAACATTGCTATTGGTCAGACGGTCGAGGATTTCGTGGTGAGCGGCCAGTGGATCGTGCTTCTCGACTTTGAGGGCCTTGGTCCGGGTCCATGTCCAGACCTTGCCGTCAGCGTCGCGCAGTTGCACATCGAAATCATCCAGCTGAACAATCGTCCCGGTAACTGCCTGGCCGCCGGGCGGGGTAACCGTAATCGTGACAGGGTTCGCTGGTGGCCCACCGCGACCACCGCCGCGACCGCCACCGCCGCCCGGGAACAGCATGGCCTGCTGTAGATTGACGGAGTCTGGGTAGCGGGCGTTGATGCCGAAGAGCGTGTGCGGAACACCTTCTGCGAACGAGTGGCAGGTGGCGCATTTGCCTTCGCCGTTAAAGTAGGCCTTGCCGGCAACTGGATCGCCGGTGACCTTATTGATACCGGTGGGCGAGCGCTTCAAGGCGTCGTCAACCCGCTGTTTGAGGAAGTGCGAAAGCTCGACGACCTGGGTTGACGTGAGATCTGCACTGTTCTTCTTGCTCTGTAAAGGATGGCCCTTCTTCAGAAACGGGCCAAGGTCGGAACCAAAGCGATCTTTGAGGACCACGTTGGATCGCACCAGGTTGGAACCAGTCGCAGTGCCATGAGCTAACGGACCATGACAGTCCACGCACTCGGCGGCGTACAGGGAACGGCCGCGGTCGGCGGCTGCGTTATCCACCACCTGTTTGTCATAGGGGCCAACGCCGCCATTGCCACCACCACCGCCCCGCGCCGGCCCGGAAGCGCCGTTGCCGCCGCGGCCGCCGCGCCCTCCGCCAGACGCGCCGATTGCCTGCGGCTGCTGTGCCATGAGAGTTGCAGCGGCAAGCAGGGCCACTACGAAGAATCGAGTCATCCTGATAGTTCCTTTCGGAATCAATTCTATACCAGAAGCAGGGACTCGCGGGAGCTAAATACGCGAACACCCAAAACCTGAACCCGCTTATATATAAAGGCGCCGGAGGTCAGTTACATGGGTCGATACAGGAATCTGATAGCGGCTGCACTGCTTCTGAGTGGCCTGCGCATCGTCGCGCAGCAACCCGCTGGCGGCGGTACCCCTGCCGCGCCACCAGCAGGCGCGTCCGGACGCGGCGGCGGACGCGGAGGTGTCATCGCCGAGATCACAGGCGATCCGAAAGCCGGCCAGGCTTTTTTCAATGGCGGCGGCAAGTGCAATACCTGTCATTCCGTCACCGGAGACCTCCAGGGTGTGGGGTCAAGAATGAACCCGACGGTTCTCCAGGGACGCATGGTCTATCCACGCGGCAATGGTGGCTATCCGAACGGCTCCGTTGTAACGCCGCAGGGAGCGAAGCCGGAACGTCCCAGAGTCGCCACGGTGACGCTCTCGGATGGCACGAAGTTCTCAGGCGATGTCATCGCCATTTCCGATTTCATCATCACGCTGGCCGATAAAGACGGCGTGCGCCATAGCTTCATGCGGGATGGCGATGTTCCCAAAGTCGTGCTGACAGATCCCCTCCAGGCGCACATCGATCTGATGCCGAAGCTCACGGACAAGACGATGCATGACCTCACTGCCTATCTGGTGACACTCAAATGAAGAACACACACAGAATCCTTCTGTCGCTGGCCGCCGCAGGTATGTGCACGGCCCTCCTGGCGCAGGGACCGCTGGACCCCGCGCTGCTGATGAAGCCCGCCACCAATGCGTGGCCGTCGTATCACGGCGATTATTCGGGCCGCCACTTCAGCACCCTCAAGCAGATCACCGCCGAGAATGCGCACGGCCTGACGCTGGCCTGGATGTACCACACTCCGGCAACGAATGACGGCGCAATCCTGGGCGGTGATGCAGCAGCTCCGGTCGCGGCCGGACGAGGCGGTGGTGCCCCCGCAGGAGCCGCGCGCGGACCCGCCATCAAGGCGATTCCGCTGATGGTGAATGGCATCCTGTATCTCTCGGCTCCGGGACACGCCTATGCCGTGGACGCACGCACGGGCCAGCAACTCTGGCACTATTACTGGCGTGGCCGCGGTGCCATCGGCAACCGCGGCATCGGCATGTATGGCGGCTGGCTCTACATGGAAACCGGCGACAACCGCATCGTCTCGCTGAACGCCGCCACCGGCCAGGAACGCTGGCACAAAGATTTGGTGGAAAACGGCGACGGCGATTTTTCCACTACGGCACCCATCGCTATCCGGAATCACATTCTGGTAGGCGTCGCGGGAGACGGTGGCCAGGGACGCGGCTGGATCCAGGCACTCGATCCTGAGACCGGCGACGTGCAATGGAAGTGGACCACTACGCCGAATGCCGGCGATGCCGCCCTCGCGACATGGCCGAGTGCCGAAGCAGCCCAGCACGGTTCCGGAGGAATCTGGCAGCCGCCCACCTACGATCCCGAGCTGAATCTCATCTACGTCACCACCGGGCAGGCGACACCCACCTACAATGGACGCGGACGTCCCGGCTCGAATCTCTATACGTGTTCCGTGGTCGCGTTGAATCCCGATACCGGGAAGATGGCCTGGTATTATCAGTTCTCGCCGCACGATACGCACGATTGGGACTCCACGGAGGTTCCAGTACTGATCGATGGCACCATCAATGGCCAGCCGCGCAAACTACTGGCCCAGCCCAACCGCAACGGCTATTACTACCTTCTGGACCGCACGAACGGCAAGAGCCTGGTGGTGAAGCCGATCTACGCGGACGTCAACGGCTACAAGGGCCTGGACGCCAACGGCGTGCTCATCCCCGATCCCGCCAAAGAGCCGTCGCCCGATGGCACCCTGGTATTTCCAACCTCCGACGGCGTGACAAATTATCCCGCGCCGTCGTTCAGTCCCGAGACCGGTCTGCTATATTTCAACGCCACGAATAACGCGAGCATCTTTTACGCGGCCCGCGACGCCAACGATCCAACCGGCTTCGGACGCGTGCAGGAACACCATACCTGGTTCAATGAAAGCTCCATGTTCGCCGTGGATTACCGGACGGGCGCCGTGAAGTGGGAGCACAAGTTCCCTGGCATGGGCTGGATCGGCGGCACATATGGCGGTGCCTTGTCCACCTCAGGCGGCGTGTTGTTCAGCGGAGACCCCGCGGGGAATTTCATCGCCTACGACGCGAAAACGGGCAAGATCCTGTGGCACGCACCAACTGGCGGCATTACGAATTCGCCGGAGACATTTCTGCTGGACGGGAAACAGTTCGTCGTCGCGGCGGGCGGTGATACGCTGTTCGCGTTCTACCTGCAGTAGTCGCGTCGATATTGAAGGGCGCGGTCCGTAGAGGGCAGTGCCCTTCAGTCCAGACCCAGTTGGCGCACCAACAGCTCAAACCGCGGATCGTCCCGAACCCCGTCGAAGCGCGGATCCACCCGAATACACATCAACTCAAAACTCCGGTCCCGGAAGGCTTTTTCCAGCCACTGGAAACCCATCGCCTGATCATCCAACGCAAAGTACAGCGACGCCAGATCCGACGGCGAAACATACCTCTTCTCCGCCAGGTCGTGCAATTCAGCCAGCATGCGCAGTGCGTCGCTCTTCTTCCCCGCCAGTGCCAGAGTCCGCGCCAGCGCGGCGTGCATCTTCGGACTCTGCGGCGAAAGCTGAATTGCACGCTGGAACGCCGCAGCCGCTTCGTCGAAATCCCCGCGCTGCTCCTGCACCAGCCCCAGAATCCAGTAAGCCGGCGGAAAGTGCGGATTGAGCTCGATATTGCGATCGCACTGGTCGAGCGCTGCTCCCAGATCGTGCCGGTAGTAATGCACCACCGCCATATCACGTGCAATGATCGAGGATATTGAGTCGAGCGCCTGCGCCGTCAGCATCTGTTCCATCGCTTCGTCCAGCCGGCCCAGCGGAGCCAGACACGAAACTGCATACCAGTGGTGCGCGGTTGGGTATCGCGGGTCCAGACTGATAGCCCGCAGGAACTCCATTTCCGCGCCCTGCCAGTCCCAGTCCTGCGTCGATTTCACATGCGCCAGCGACGTATGAGCCTCCGCCGATTGATCGTCCTGCAGCACGGCCCATGCGGCATTCGACGCCGCCTTCGTCCAAACCTCGGCTGGCGGCATCACTCCATAATGTCCCAGCAATCCATAAGCGTCCGCCATACCCGAATAGGCCAGCGCGTATTGGGCATCCTCCCCGATGGCTTTTTCGAAGAACTCCAGCGCCTTGCGCAGGCCTTCTTCCGTCCGCTGGTTCAGATGATAACGGCCCTGCGCGTAAAAATTGCAGGCCGTCAGATTGCCGGATTGGCGACGCGTCGCCTTCGCGCTCCCCGTCCCCTCAATTTCGCTGCGCAGGCGCTCGGCCACGGTGCGGGCGACCTCTTCCTGCACCGCAAAAATATTCTCGAGCTTCCCGTCAAAGGATGCCGACCACAGATAGCACCCGCTCACCGCGTCCACAAGGTTCACGGCAATCCGCAAATCGCTGCCCGCCTTGCGCAGGTTGCCGGTGAGAATCATGGCCGCGTTGTCGCGCGCCGCCTGCACGCGGGGGTCCGGATCTGCCTCCGCATCGATTCCGCTCCACACCATCAGCCGGATCGAATCCATTTCCGTCAGCGCGTGGACAATCTCCTGACACAAGCCCTCGCAAAAGTACTTTTGATCCGCGGTCGGGCTGTGGTCCGCGAAAGGCGTGAGCAGGATCGTGTTCCGGCTGACGAGCGCGGAAGGCATGGCCCGCTTGGGCATGATCCCACGAAATGCCTTAAAGATGGGTGTGTAGCCACCTTTGGGCAGCTCGATCAGGGTATCGTCCGCCTGCCCTTCCTCGTGATAGTAACGGGCGAGTTGCGCGCGAAGCCGCCGCGCCTGTACGCGGACGATCGGATCGTTGCGCGGATCGAACGATGGACCCTTCCCAAAGACTTCCACGCCGATGACGAACTCTTTCAGCTGTTCGCCGCGCCCCGCCAGGGTTTCGCCAACTGTGAAGCTCAGGAACCGCTTAAGCCGGTCGGCCTGGCGAAAGGCTTTGCTGGAGAGGATGCGGTCGAGTTGCGCGACGATCTTGTCGCTGCCTTCTTTGCGAACTTCGGCTCGCGGCTCCGTGGCCGCATCCCTGACCTGCATCTTGCTATTGTATGTCGGAAAATGCGCGGGATGTTTAGTTTCTTCCGCCTGCGGTGTCCGAAGGGGTGCCGCCGGGGGAATCAGCGCGCTTCAGCCTTCCGCCTTGTCCGCATTGCCCACGGCACCGCTGCCACCAGCGCCAGGGGCCCCAGCACCATGAGCGCGACAGGCCCCCAGCCCAGCCCCTCGCCACGCATCACTACTGCGGAAACAACTACCGATACCAGGCCGTAGCCGCCCAGCAGAATCTTCCGGAATCGGCGGGATTCCTGCGAACGATGTCGAATCTCACGTACCACACGCTGGTCGAAATCGCGCGGCAGTTCCGGAATTGGCGCAGCCATAGACCGCCGCAGAAATTGATCCATCCCGGCTTCCCGTGGTTCCATTTCACTCACACGAATACCCTCTTTCCTTCAACATACTCTGAAGCAACTGCCGCGCGCGGTGCAGATACGACTTGACCGTATTCTCCGGAATGTCCAGCAGCACCGCCACCTCGCCAATACCAGTCCCCAGCCAATAGTAAAGCCGCAACGCCGATTGGTAGACCTCTGGAAGCGTTCGCATGCACTCCGCGAGCACCTGATCTCGCTGCCCGGTCTCCGCCTGCCGGTCCGGCCCCGGCTCCGGAGCCATCAAACGATAAAGGGCTGTCTCGTCCGCATGAGGGCTCCGGAAGCGGACCCGATCCTTCAGGTTCACCGCCTGATTGAAGGTGATCCGGTAGAGCCAGGAACTGAATTCCGCTTCGCCGCGAAACGTCCCGATGGCGTGGTGAACCTTCAGAAAAACCTCCTGCACCACGTCCTCCGCCTCCGGAACAAACTCACGGCCCAGTATGGAAACCGCAAGCCGAAACACCACCGCACTATATCGCCGTACCAGTTCCGCAAAGGCCTGCTGGTCGCCGCCCTGCGCACGGGTCACAAGTTGGGAATCGCTTTCCACCAGACTTAGCGCCGAGGCGCACCCTTATCCTTCAACAGGTGGAAGGCCAGAAGGCCCACACCCATGAAGGCCAGCGGCAGCGGAGAGATCCAGAATCCGTGGGGCACCGAAGGATTCACGGCCAGCATGATCATCGCGCCCGTTGAAATACTGAAGAGCACGGTTCCCAGTATGGGGATCACCAGTCGCTCGCTCTCGCTCGGCCGACGCTCCAGTTCCAGCGGAAATTCGGGCAACGGTATGCCCTTGTCCATCGCTGCCATCCTTTCCTGATGCACGATCTCGATCTTCTTCTGCCTGCTTTCGTGCTTCAGGTAAAGATAACCCAATATGCCCCCCGCCAGCGCGAGTGCAACCATTCCATCTCCGATTGTGTAACTCATAGTTCCTTTATCCTCACCCTTAGGACAGGGTGTGCCCGGCTGCGGTTGCAAACCGGCTGAAAAAACCACAAACCGGCTGGAAACTCTCTCGCGTCGGCCGAAATGAATATTACAGGAGGAAGGAAAGGAAAAGTCGCGTCCGTACCCTGTGAGCGATTCGCTCACCACGGAATCGAGTGAGATACCATGAGCGGTTTGATGCGAATTCTCCTGGGCCTGATAATCGCGATCCTCCCGCTGGCACTCAGTGCGGCCGCACCCACCCCTGCGCGTGGTACCGCCAAACGCCCCGCCAAACGCGCCGCGGCTAAAAAACCCGCTTCGCATACTGCTTCCAAAGGAACCGCCCACGCCGCAGCCAAACGCCCTGTCGCCGCCACCGTGGCCCAAAAAACCGCCACTGGCGCGTCCGCTAAGCGCCCCATCACAGTCGTCGCCAAACGCAAAGCAGCCGCCAGGAAACCGCGCAAGCTGAGCGCCGCGATCCTCCCCTCAACGCCCCCCAATCTGCCGCCACTCCCGGATTTTGCTTCCCCGCTTGCTGAAGTAAGAGCCAAAGACCTGCACAGCGAGTTTAACGATCACCGGCGGGGTCACCGGCATCATGCCATCGATCTGATGAGCCCGCGAGGCACGCCGGTCATGGCCGTGACCGACGGCGTCATCAACAAGCTGTACCGCAGCAAGACGGGCGGCATCTCGGTTTACCTCTTCGACACCAGCCAGGAATTTTGTTTCTTCTACGGCCACCTCGATCACTACGCGGAAGGTCTGCATGAGGGCCAGGAAGTGCACAAAGGCGAAGTGATCGCGTATGTCGGCTACACCGGCAACGCCAAACGCAATGCGCCGCACCTGCATTTCGCGGTCAGCCTGACCGGCCCCCAGCGCAAGTGGTCCGGCGGCACGCCGTTTGATCCTTATCCCATGCTCGTCACGGCCGCCCCGGCAGTTGTGCCAGGACCTGGCACAACTGGATCAACGCCCCCCGAGCCTGCTGCCATCGGCGCGCCCGAAGGCGGCGACATCCAGACCAGTTTTGGCGTTTCCGCGGGCGACACCACCGCGCCGTAGCCCCCTCACCGGCCCCGATCAGACATCGCGGATAAGGTTTCGCTGCAAGAACTCCCGCGCCACATCAAAGACTCCTGCACGTTCTTCGCGCCGAACCTCTGTCCCACCCTCTGAATATTCACGCACTTCCATGCGGAACGGACCCGCGTCGTCGATATCGCTGCGATTGAAGAAGGAATGCGGCAGACCGTCCACCAGTCGCAGCGTCACGTCGTTTCCCGCGGCAGCCAGTGCTTCATACAGAATCACGCTCTGCCCGCGCGGCACTGAACGATCCGCATTGCCGTGCATCAGCAGGAACGGCGGCGCGTCCGCGCGAACGCAGGTCAGCGGACTCGCGGCGCGCACCAGTTCCGGCACTTCCGGAACCGGCGCACCCAACAATCTGGATTCCGGCGAATCGGCGGCGCTATGGGTACCCATCGCAGGCGGGCCCGAAAACTCCGGGATGGGCGCCTGCAGCGTGGCTTGCTCCTGCTCCGCCTGCTGGTCCATCAGGTCGAAGCGTGAAGGACCGTAGGCATCGAGAACACAGCAAATCTCGCCAGCCGGCAATGCGAGCGCCACCAGCGCCCCCAAATGCCCGCCCGCCGAGCAACCCCAGATCCCGATGCGATCTCCCACGTTTTCGCGAACCCAGCGGACCGCACTCTGCACGTCTTCCAGACAAGCGGGAAAGATTGCCGTGGAACTCAGGCGGTATTCGATCGATACCATCGCAAAACCGTCGCGCGCGAAGAAGCGGGAAAAATCGGGACCGGTCGTGCGGTTTCCCATGAACCAGCCGCCGCCGTGGATGAACAGGACGACAGGCAGAGGACCGGATACGTTGTCCGGCCGGTGTATATCCAGCAGAAGCTCTTGCCCACCACGCCGCGCATACACGTGAGTCTCGACGCGCACGGAACTCATCGTTGCGGCGGGCCTTCCACGAGCCGAAGATCCAGCTCCGGCAGCTTCGCAATGACGCGATCAAACCGGAACGGCCACGGCTTCGCTGGGAAGTCATAACCCGGATAAGGATCGCACAACGCGCGGAAGAACGGTTCGAACAGTCCGGGCGCCAGGATACCCATGAAGTTGTTCGAAGGCGCGTCCAGCCGGTAAGCGTGAATGGTGCCGGCCGGCACGTGCAGGAAGTCGCCAGGACCGAGTGCGATCTCTTCGTCGAACGCCCACATCGTCATCGCACCTTCCAGACAGAAGAAACACTCGGTGTGTTTTTCGTGAAAGTGGCGTGGAATTCGGTCGCCCTTCGGTCCCCGCGTGGTCAGGCTGATGAACTCCCCGCCCGTATTGCCCTGGTGCGCAAGAAAAGTGAACTGCTGATCGCCCGCAATCAGGCGCTCACCTTCGCCGGATTCCAGAATGTACGGCGTGGCCCCTGCGGGCGGGACCGTGCTGACGTGAGGCGCATCTGAAGCTGCACCGTTTTCGAACGCAGTATCCAGACTCGCGGCGCAAACCTGCTGATTTGCAGTGAGCGCTTCAATCTCCGCAGGTATCCCGCAGAACTCCGTTATCACTCCCAGCGCTTCCGGCAGCTTGCCGCCGTCGCCGCCGGTAGTCCATTCCAGGAAGCGGGTGTGATGACCGTGCGCACGGTGCCCGTGCAGAGTACCTGCGGGAATCGACGCAAAATCGAATGGGCCCAGCCGATAAGTGCGGCCTTCCAGGTTCAGGTCCAGTTGTCCGGCCAGCACCATCACCGCCTGGTTCGACTTGGTGTGGCGATGCAGGGGGAGTTCCGCACCGCGCCCGGCTGCCCAGATGGCGGCGTCAAATAGGCCGCCCGTATCTTCAGCGCGTGCGAGACGCGTCACCACATGGCCGGCAAACAGACTGCGTGGGCCGTGGCCTGATTTCATGAAATAGGGGACCCGCGAACCGGGCAGTTGATTGACAATCACCTGACGATCATATCCAGCCCGCAAGTCCCGCGCCACGAACACTACTTCTTCGCGTCGCGGTACGAAATAAACTGAATATCCACGGAAGCCTGCGCCGAACCTTCCGCCACAGGATCCAGCCGCAAACCGGTGATCCAGCCTCTCCATTCCGACGCTTGCGAGAGGTCCACCACGTACGTGCGCAACTTGCCATCGTTCACCACGGGAAAGACGACGGCCCGCTCCGCGGAGAATGGTTTCCCCGGTGCCGACCAGCGCAGTGTGGCCTGCTTGCTGTCAGTGCGGAACGCGGCACGAACATAGAGCTTCCGCACGTCGGCAGCCTTCCAGAACCCGGGAGGCCCGATGACGCGCGGCGCTTTGCCATCCAGCCTGACCCGTAGCATGCCCTTGATGGGGTACCCGGCATCCGAGGCATCCGCGTAAATCCAGTGGAGGCGATTGTTCTGAAAGTGGTAATCCGGCAAGGCAACTGGCCGATGTGCGTAAACGTATTCCCGGATCTGCGTCAGGTCCCCCACAATCAGCCGGTATTCGTAGGCATACTGAATGTTGTAGTCCAGAATCTCCTGGCGGATCGGCGAAATATAGCCGGTGGGTCCGTCTTTCGGCCCGCCCGCTCCGGGCTTTCCCGCAAAGCCGCCTTTTAGCTGGAAAACATCGGGATGAAATACGCCCAGTCCCTGACCGGCGTCGTTGAGCAGCGCAGCCCAGTTTTCCGTGGCCACCCAGTTATTCCACGCAGGCGGTCCAACTGTCTTCACCTCCCTGATGGGCGCTCCGGTGAAAGGTTCCTCGCCGTCATACGTGACGAGATGATAGTGAGTTCCGTTGGTGTAGACGGCTGGCAGTTCCTGGTCATACGCTTTGTACTGCGTGTGGTCTGGCCGGTTGTTATTCAGGCGGGCACGAACTTTGGCGACGTTGCCTTCCAGTTCAATCCATGACTCAAACGTGCATTCGCACGGCACATTGTTCAGCGCCCACTGCATCGGGATCGACTTCGTGTAAAGCACCTTCCCGTTATTGGATCGTGCGATGACCTTGGCGCGGTTGTGGTAATAGTCGCCAGTGCCAATCGGATTCCAGGGCCAGTTCTTCCAGGCCGGTGCTGCTTCGCCATACGGCCTCGGCCCGGAATAATAGGATTGCTGAATCTGACGGCCCAGATCGGCGCTGTTGATGATGTTCTCGCCAGCTTCGGCCGACAGGTAAGTGATAACGCCGCCAAGCGAGAGATCAACGCCGATCCGGATCTTCCCGTTATCGAGATAGCTCATATCGCCGGACTGCGCCTGTGCGGCGAGCCCGGCAGCGAAAAAGAGCGCAACCTTCGCGTTACTGAAAAAGCTTCGGTGCGATTTCATGCAGATAAATCCGCCAGTTCGCCCATTCGTGCCCGCCCGGCGTTTCCATCGTCTCAATCTTCACGCCCTGCTTCTTGAACTCGTCAATCACAGCGAGACCGTTCGCACGCGCAATATCCGTCTGTCCCCAGCCCCACCAGAAAAGCTTCAGCTTCGAATTGTAAGTAGGAATCTTCGCAGCTTCGTTCCTGTAGAAGAACTTCCGGTCGTCTTCCGTAGTCCAGCCGGAACTCATCACCGCGACATAACTAAACGTTCCGATATTGTGCAGTCCCGTGTTCAGCGTCTGGATGCCGCCCATCGAGAGACCGGAAAGCGCACGGCTTTCGGGCGTGGTCAGCGCGCGGTAGTGACTCTCCACGTAAGGAATGATGTCCTTCAGCATTTCCGTGTTGAATGGATCCTTCGTCGCGTCGGACGTCATCACCTGCCCGCCGGAAGGCGTCCAACCGCTCGGCATCACGATCAGCATTGGTTTGGTCTTCTTCTCCGCCAGCAGGTTGTCCAGAATGTCGCCGGCGCGTCCGACGGTCGGCCAGGACAGCGCGGTATCGCCCCCGCCGTGGATCAAATACAACACCGGATACTTGGCGGCATCTTTCTCGTAACCGGGCGGCGTGTAGATATACATCTCGCGACGCGCATTGCCGAGCGCGGAAGCGACGTAGCGAACCTGCGACACCGCGCCATGCGGCACATCGCGGGTTTCAGAGAAATCGCCGGGCACGACGAGCAGGCTTGACACCGCCGTCTGGCTCGGCGAAGTCACCACGTTGCGCGGATCCACAGTGGTCACGCCATCCACGCTGAACGTATAGCGCCAAGCTCCGGGCTTGATACTGCGAATCGTCGTGCCACTCCAGACACCGTTCTCCCCTTTCGCCATGACGATCGCGGGAGTACCGCCACGCCCTCCACCCGATGCCGGTGCAGCGGCGGCAGCATTCGGGTCAGCGACGAGCCCCTGAGAAATATCTCCCCCTACGCTGACGGCGTTCGCCTGTGGTGCGAAAATCCGGAAGGTCACACGGCCGTCGCTTTCGATTTGCGGCGAGACAATCGCAGGCCCGCCTCGCCCGCCGCCGCGACCCGCTGCGCCGGAAGCACCGGCCGGAGCCTGGGCAAAAAGTGAGGTGCAGGCCAGCAAAGTGCCCGCCAGCGAAAGGATAGTTGTGCGTTTCATGATGGATACCAATCGCGAGTCTATCACCGCGAACCCAAACTTCGCCCATAATGAAATGGATGCTTCGCCACCTGCCCCTCACCTTCCTCGCCATCGCCACCCTCTGCCCCGCGGCGGACACTGGCCATGACTGGCCCCAGTTCGGCTTCGACGTCGCCAGTTCCAGCGCCTCGCCAGACCCCACCGGCATCACCGCTGCCAACGCCACCTCCCTGGTCCGCCACCAGGTCACCCTTAACGGCACCGTGGATGCCTCCGCCATCTACCTCCACGGCGTGACCGTCAAAGGCGCGAAGCACAACGTCTTCTTCGTAACCACTCTCTTCGGCAAAACCATCGCCATCGACGCCGACCAGGCCGCCGTTCTCTGGGAATTCACTCCCGCCCAGTACGCCACCTGGGACGGCACCCGTCAGATCACCAACAGCACGCCCGTTGCCGACCCCGACCGTCTCCACATCTACGCCGCAGCGCCCGATGGTGCCATCCGCAAGCTCGCCATCGAAGACGGCCACGAAGTCTGGTCAACGCCAATCACGCTTCTTCCTGCGCGCGAAAAGATGGCCTCTCCCCTCAAAGTTTTTCGCAGCCACGTCATCGCCGTCACCGCCGGCTACATCGGCGACCGCCCTCCGTATCAGGGTCACGTCGCCATCCTCAACGCTGCCGATGGCAAATTGCTGCACGTCTGGAATTCGCTTTGTAGCGACCGCGCCGTTCTGCTCCAGCCCGATAACTGCCCCGCCACCCAATCCGCCATTTGGGGACGTGCCGGTGCCGTGATTGATCCCACTACCGGTAACATATTCGTCGCCACCGGCAATGGCCCGTGGGACGGCAAGACCAACTGGGCCGACGCGCTCATCGAACTCGATCCCGATGCCACAAAGATGCTCGGCAACTATACGCCCTCCAACAACGAAGCTCTCCGCGCGCGCGATCTCGACATGGGCTCCGCTTCCCCGGCGCTGCTCGGCGGTGGCTATATCGCACAGGGTGGCAAAGACCGGCTGATCCGAGTGATCAACATCAACGCCATCGCAGGTACTGAACCACATGAGAATGACGATCCGCCCAGCGTCCCCACGGCCTCGGGCGGCATGCAGCTTCCCGCCACCGCCGTCTGGCACCACAACACTGACACCTGGCTGTTCGCCGCCGATGCCGGTGGCACCGCGGCCTGGACCTTCAAAGACGGCAAGCTCTCGCCGGTCTGGAAGAACGCGACAGGCGGCACCAGTCCCGTGGTGGCCGGCGGCTTGCTGTACGTCTATGACCCGAGGGGTGGCCTCCATATCTACGATGCGGAGACGGGAACCGAGGCGGCCAAACTCGAAGCCGGCGGCGGACACTGGAACAGCCCGATTGTGGTGGATGGCAGGATCGCACTGCCCGAAGGCGGCTCCAGGGGCCAGGCCGCAGCCAACAGCGTGCTCAATATCTGGACTCTGCCCGCAAAGTAACTATGGCGGGCAAGAGGATCAGGCAATAGATCGGAAGGTTCGGGATACCGGCATTCCGCCGCTTTCCGCTAACCTCATAAGTGACACCAATGAAAACACGCAAACTCGGCAACAGCAATCTGGAAGTCTCCGCCATCGGTCTTGGCTGCATGGGCATGAGCTTTAGTTACGGCCCGCCATCGGACCGAAAGGAGATGATATCGGTACTTCGGGCTGCGGTAGAACGCGGCGTCACCTTCTTCGACACCGCCGAAGTATACGGTCCCTTCACGAATGAAGATCTGGTTGGCGAGGCCCTCGAACCGTTCCGGGGCAAGGTGGCGATTGCCACGAAATTCGGCTTCCAGCTTCACGAAGACGGCAAGCCCGGTTTCATTGGCCCGAATGGCCGCCCGGAGCGGATCAAGCAAGTGGCGGAGGCCTCTCTCAAACGGCTCCGCGTGGATGCCATCGATCTTTTTTACCAGCATCGCGTCGACCCCAACGTGCCCATTGAAGACGTCGCGGGTGCCGTGAAGGACCTGATCCAGGAAGGCAAAGTGAAGCACTTTGGCATGTCCGAAGCGGGCGTGAAAACCATTCGCCGCGCACATGCGGTGCAACCGCTGACTGCGCTGCAAAGCGAGTACTCACTCTGGTGGCGTCGCCCGGAGGAAGAAGTCATCCCTGCACTGGAAGAACTCGGCATTGGCTTCGTCCCTTACAGCCCGCTCGGCAAGGGCTTCCTCACTGGCAAGATTGACGAGACCACGGAGTTCGCCAGTACCGACTTCCGCAACGTGCTGCCGCGCTTCTCGCTTGATGCCCGCAAAGCTAATCAGGCGTTGGTTGTTCTTTTGGGAGAAATCGCCGCCCGCAACAAAGCAACCTCAGCGCAGATCGCGCTCGCGTGGCTGCTGGCCCAAAAGCCGTGGATCGTCCCGATTCCCGGTACCACGAAACTGCATCGGCTCGAAGAAAACATCGGTGCGGCCGCTATTGAACTCGCGACCGACGACCTGAGGGAAATCGAGAGCCTCGCCGCAAAGGCGCAGGGTGATCGCTACCCCGAGCAGTTCGAAAAAATGACTGGACTCTAAACATGGAAATCAAACGCAACGGATCGCAACCTTCAGGCAAAGGCCCGGCGGATTATTTCACCGGCTCGGTGCGGATAGACCCGCTGATGAAACCACCGGACCCCGCTCGCGTGGTGGGTGCGTGTGTCACCTTTGAGCCCGGTGCGCGCACCGCGTGGCACACCCACCCGCTCGGTCAGACGCTAATCGTAACCGCCGGCTGCGGCCGCGCGCAGCGCTGGGGCGGCCCCATCGAAGAAATCCGTCCAGGCGACGTCATCTGGTTCCCGCCCGGCGAGAAACACTGGCACGGAGCCGCGCCGACGACCGCGATGACCCACTTCGCCATCCAGGAACAACTGGACGGCAAGACCGTCGACTGGCTGGAGCACGTCACCGACGAACAGTACGACGCCTGAGTCACCGACCAACTGTCCCCCTTTCCAGTTACCCTGCGTTTCGGGATAAACTAAGCCCGATGGATACCTCCAGCGCTTCAGACCGACGAACTTTCCTGCGCCAGACTGCTGCCGCTGTCGGCGCATCGCAGACCACGGCGCAGGGCGTAACCCCGAACACCGCGGCACAGACACGCACCGTCGCCGCAACTGAGTACCCCCGCGTCTACGCCGGCGATCACCTGAAGATGATCGCTTTCCCTCTGGGCGGGGTCGGCGCGGGCAGCATCAGCCTCGGCGGCCGAGGCCAGCTTCGCGACTGGGAAATCTTCAACAGGCCCAACAAAGGCTTCGCGCCCAACTACGGATTCCCCGCCATCTGGGCGCAGGCCGGAAACAACACGCCAGTGGCACGCGTGCTGGAATCCCGCATTCTGCCTCCCTATGAAGGCCAGAGCGGCCTGGGTGCCAACAACGCCCCCGGCCTCTCCCGTCTGGAGTCTGCCCGCTTCATCGGCGAGTATCCGCTCGCTCGCATCGACTTTGCGGACCCCGCTCTGCCCGTCAAAGTCTCGCTGGAAGCCTTCTCTCCCTTCATCCCGCATGAAGCCGATGAATCCGGCCTTCCTGTAGCGATTCTCCGCTACCGCGTCACGAACCCTGGCGCCACCAAGGCCTCCGTTTCCATCGCGTTCTCCATCGACAACCCGATGAAGGGGCAGAACCAGCCGCTGGCCAGCAGCACTCTGACCGGCGTCCTGATGAACAGCCCCACTGAATTAGCGGAACAGGACCCCATGCGCGGTGAGTTCATCCTCTGCGCGATCAACACCGCCGGCACCCGCACCGACGTCTGGCGCGGCTGGCCCCAGGGCCGCTGGTGGAATTCGCCCATGCAGTTCTGGGACGATTTTTCCGACGACGGCCAACTCGCCGCACAGCCCGAACCCCACAACGCAGTCGGTGTACTTTGCCTGCAGCGCAGCATCGCGCCCGCTGCGTCGGCGGAGTTCACTTTTCTGCTGGCGTGGCGGTTCCCCAACCGCACTCCCGATTGGTGCGGCTGGAAAGCCCCAAAAGATCAGGGCAAGACGGTCATCGGCAATCACTATTGCACCCGCTTTCCCACCGCACTGGCCGCCGCGGAATACGCCGCCGCCAATCTGAAGCGACTGGAAGGCCAGACGCGCGCCTTCGCACAGGCCTTCCGCGCCAGCACGCTGCCGGCGGTCGTGAAAGAGGCCGCCAGCGCCAATCTTTCCACGCTCGCCAGCACGGTCTGCTTCCGCACCGCAGACGGCGAGTTCCATGGCTTCGAGGGCGTGAATGATCGCAGCGGCTGCTGCTTCGGCAGTTGCACCCACGTCTGGAATTACGAAAGCGCCACCCCGCACCTCTTCCCGTCGCTGGCCCGGTCGCTACGCGCCGCGTCTTTCGGATATTCCATGGAAGATTCCGGTGCCATGAACTTCCGCCAGGTGTTGCCCGATGGCTTTGAGCGCTCCGGCTTTGCCGCAGCAGATGGCCAGATGGGCCAGATCGTCCACGCTTATCTCGATTGGTCATTGTCTGGAGACACCGTCTGGCTGCGGCAGATGTGGCCCCGCATCAAAAAGGGCATCGAGTTCGCCTGGGTGCCGGGTGGCTGGGATGCCAACAAAGACGGCGTGCTGGAAGGCGTACAACACAACACTTACGATGTGGAGTTTTACGGTCCAAATCCGATGTGCGGTGTTTACTATCTTGCGGCACTGCGCGCGGGCGAGGAAATGGCGCGTGCCGTTGGCGACTCCGCGTCGGCTACGGAATACCGGCGCCTGTTCGAATCCGGACGCGCGTGGATCGACGCCAACCTCTTCAACGGCGAGTTCTACATTCAGAAAATCCAGGGTTTTCCGAAAGACAAGATCGCAGGTTCGCTTCGCAGCACCATGGGGGCCGATGACACCGAACACCCGGAGTACCAATTGGGCGAAGGCTGTCTGGTCGATCAACTGGTCGGCCAGTATCTGGCTGAAGTCGCCGGCCTGGGACCGCTGGTGTCGCCGGAGAACGTCGCGAAAACTCTCCGATCGATTTACCGCTATAACTACAAACGCTCTTTGGCGAACCACGATACCGTGCAGCGGACCTTTGCTCTCAACAATGAAGCGGCCATGGTGATCTGCGATTACGGGAAGGCGCAGCGCCCGCGCATTCCCTTCCCCTACTACGCGGAAGTCATGACAGGTTTCGAATACTCCACCGCCACCCACATGATCTTCGCCGGCATGGTGAAGGAAGGCGTGGAGTGCATCGGCAACATCCGCGCCCGCTATGACGGCGAGAAGCGCAATCCCTGGGACGAAGCCGAGTGCGGCCACCACTACGCGCGCGCCATGGCAGCATGGACCGGAGTTCTCGCGCTCAGCGGCTTCCGTTATCACGGCCCCACGGGCAAAGTCACCGCCGTTCCCCGTATGCAACGGGATCGCTTCAGCTGCTTCTGGTCCACCGCGACAGGTTGGGGAACTTTCTCAATTGGTGCCGGCCTCGAAATCAAAATTCTTCACGGCACGCTATCCTGCGGCTCCTGCGAGTTTCTGTCCGCCGGAACCAAAGGCCAGGCAACCATGGATGGTAAACCAGTCGCCCACCGGGTGGTTCGCGATGCCACTCGTGCCGTCTTTCATTTCGATACTCCCATCACCCTGACCGAGGGCAGCGTACTGAAGCTCGCGACCTCCGTTTGATCAGTCGGCCGCACCTGGTGATCGTGGGTGGCTTTCTGGGCGCTGGAAAAACCACGCTGATTCTGGCGGCCGCGCGCCTTCTGGCGGAACGCGGCCTGCGCAGCGCCATCATCCTCAATGACCAGAGCGATACCCTGGTCGATACCGAACTCGCCCTCGCTGGCGGCTTCGAAGCAGGCGAAGTAACCGGCGGCTGCTTCTGCTGCCGCTTCTCAGAGCTCATCCGTATCGCCGAGCAACTCCGCGAACACTCGCCCCATGTCATTTTCGCCGAACCCGTCGGCAGTTGCACCGATCTATCGGCCACTATTCTGCACCCGATTCAGGATGCATATCAGCAGTCATTCCAGCTTGTGGCACTGACCGTCTTAGTCGATCCCGCTCGCGCCGCGGACCTGCAGAACCCGGACGTGGCGTTCCTCTTCCACAAACAACTGGAAGAGGCCGATGTCGTCTGCTTCACGAAGTCTGATCTCTATCCCAACCCGTCATCCTTGCCGCTTGCCCGGACACGTCAACTCAGCGCAAAGACAGGCCAGGGCATCAGCGCGTGGCTCGATGAAATCATGTCAGGCAGTCTGCCTCTCAGCGGCGCGACGCTCGATATCGATTACAAACGTTACGCCCAGGCAGAGGCCGCTCTGGCGTGGCTCAACGCCGATGTCCATATCGAATGCGATCCGCCCCGCTCTCCCGCCATGCTGCTGGGGCCCCTACTCGACGAACTCGACCGCGCTCTCACGCAGCACGGAATTTCCATCGTGCATCTGAAGGCGCTGGATCAGACCGAGACCGGAACCCTCAAAGCCGCAATATGCACCAATGGCTCGGAACCCGCGGTGGAGGGCGCGCTCGATGCCTCACCAGCCACACACCACCATCTCTTGCTCAATTTACGGGCTGCGTCAGATCCGGCTCCGGTCCAGGCGATTGTGGCACGCGCAGTCGCGAATCTCCAGGGCACTGCTTCCGGCCTTCGCCTTCGTTGCTTCAGCCCCGCGCCGCCAAAACCCGAACGTCGATACCGCCCCGGAAGTGAGAGAATACCTTGAGACCAGCGAGCGAATCCTGAACAGACGAAACTTCATCCAGACCGCCGCATCCACGGCACTCGCATCGGCGCTGCCCCCACTTCCAGGGGCACCCGTCAAACCCCGATGGAACGTGCTCTTCGTCTTACTGGATGATCTTGGCTGGCATGACCTCGGGCCCTACGGCAATCATTTCTAGAGTTTCTAGCCAACCCCACTGAAAATGTCACTTATATCCCCGCTCGAAGCAATCTCCCGGCGCAGTTTCCTGCTTGCCACGGCGGCCACCCTATCCGCCGTCGAGCCGGTGATGAGCGCGCCAGATACAGATGGCACGCTCCTTATCCGCGGCCAACGCACCTTCCTGCACGGCCTCTACCAACTCCCCAACTGCCCCGACCCCTTGCGGGCCGCAGCCGACGCAGGCTTCCACGTAGTACACGGCGAAAACGCCGCCGATCTCGACGCGGCCGCCACTCTCGGCATGTACCGCTGGCTGACCGCGGGTTCCACACCGGCGCGAATCACCACGTTGGCTCAACAATTCCGCACGCATCCCGGCCTGCTCTTCTGGGAAACGGAAGACGAGCCAGCCTGGCAGTGGAACAAGCCGGGCCCGCGCACCAAACCAGACGTGATTCGCGCCGCCGCTGGGCTGCTGCGCAAACTCGACCCCACGCGCGCCGTCTACCTCAATCACGCGCCCACTGGCTCTGTCTCTTCCCTGCGCCAGTACAACCCAGGCAGCGACATTCTGGGCACCGACATCTACCCCGTCATCCCGCCCGGCATCCGCACCATGTATGGGCTCTTTCCAACCGGCCGTCAGGGTGACCTGCCCGATACGACCATCAGCCAGGTGGGCCGCTACATGGACAAACTGCGTGCCGTGGCCGGTCCGCGTCGCAGCGCCTTCATGGTGCTCCAGGCCTTCGCGTGGGAGAACCTTCGGTCAAAGGATCAGGATGCGAAAATGGTCCTCTATCCCACCCGCGCGGAACTCCGCTTCATGGCCTTCCACAGCATTGTGCGCGGCGCTAACGGCCTCCTGTGGTTTGGTCTGCACTACACTCCGGCGGGCATTCCGCTCTGGGATGACCTGGCCGCGCTGACCCGCGAACTCCGCACGCTCGATTCCGAACTCGCCGCGCCTCCGCTGAAGTTCCACGCAAAAGCCGGCATCGAATACCACGGTCCGGGGCAAATCGAATGGCTCGCGAAACCCTCTGCCAATGGCCCAGTGGTCCTGGCTGTCAACACGGAGCCGAAACCTGTGGATGCCACTTTCCACGGTGTCTTCGCCACTCCGCGACGCGAACAAATTGAGCCCTGCGGAGTGCGCATTCTTCGGCAGCAGTAGTTCAGGGCAGCACTTTCAGCACTGCCGCACTCAGACATGATTTTGATATCCTCCAATACGGACGCAACAATCAACCCAGCGAGGCAATGACCCATGACGACGAGACCCTTAGGTAAGACCGGACTTCAGGTTCCGCCCATCATGCTGGGTGGCAACGTCTTTGGCTGGACGCTCAATGAAGCCGACTCCTTTCGCATCCTCGACGCCGCTTTCGACGCCGGCCTGACCTTCATCGACACGGCAGACATCTACTCCACGTGGGTTCCCGGCAACAAGGGCGGCGAATCTGAAACGATCATCGGCAACTGGCTGGCCCGCACCGGGAAACGCAATCAGGTCACCCTCGCCACCAAACTCGGTATGGATATGGGCGAAGGCCGACAGGGCTTGTCGCCGCTATACATGGAAAAGGCGGTGGAGGACTCGCTGCGCCGCCTGCAAACCGATCACATCGATCTCTATCAGGCCCACCAGGACGACCCCAACACGCCCCTCGAAGACACCCTGGCGGCGTTCACCGTCCTCATCCAGAAGGGCAAAGTTCGCTTCATCGGAGCATCAAACTATACCGGTGCACGGCTAAAAGCCGCCATGGACGCGAGCGCACACGGCGGCCTTGCCAGCTACCAGACCCTTCAGCCGCATTACAACATGATGGAGCGGCAGAAATACGAGTCGGACCTGGCACCGGTTGTTGCGGAATACGGCCTAGGCGTCATCCCCTATTTCTCTCTGGCGTGTGGCTTTCTGACGGGTAAGTACCGGAAGGCGGCCGATCTCGAAGGCAAAGCGCGCGGCGGCGGCGCGGGCCAGTATCTGAATGATCGCGGTCGTGCCGTTCTGGCTGCTCTGGATGCCGTTTCAGCCGACTATCAATCGACTCCGGCGCGCGTCGCGCTGGCATGGCTGATGACTCGCCCGAACGTGACGGCGCCAATCACGAGTGCGACGAAGATTGAGCATCTGACAGACTTCGCGGAGGCAACAAGACTGACGCTCAGTCAGGACACAATCGATCAACTCACTGCAGCAAGCACTCCAGCAGAGAGTTAAACCGTTCGGCAGCCTCGTAAGTCACCCAGTGACCGACACCTTCGATCAGCCGGAAGTCCACATCGGGCCGCACGGCGCGAAAGAAATCCTCGCGCTCCTGCAGATAAGGCCACGCGATAGCGTCGCGCTCACCATACACAACGCGGAGCGGGCATTCGATATTCCGCCTCTCCAGGATGTCGCGAAGCGCCGCGGGCGTCATGACGTCTCCACTGAACACCCGCGCGTGATCGCTGTTGAAGGCCTGAATCTCCAGAGCGAGATCGTCAATGCGCGCCGGATCGGCAAACATCAGCGCACTGAGATTCTGCCGATGAGCCTCCAGACGCGTCGCACCCATCTTGTCCCTGACTTTCACATAAGGAATCGGACTGCGCGACAGGCCCAGCCCGCCAGCGCCAACGAACGTCAGGGAACGAACGCGGCCAGGTGAGGCAGTGGCAACGTGTCCCGCCACCACGGCACCGAAAGAGAAGCCCACGAGGTCGTAATCAGCCCCCGCGCCCAACAGGGCATCGATGCCGTTCGCGACGACGGCCGCGATCGTCCAAATGTCGCCACCTGATGGGAGAAGAGACGATTCGCCCATACCAGGAAGGTCGGGGACCAGCACAAGATGACGCTGCGCCAGTGCTTCAATATTGAGCACCCAGTGACGCCAGGAACCCGTACCACCATGCAGCAAAACGAGCGGTGAACCCGCGCCCCACGCGCGCCAAACCACGTGCCCGTCGCCGCAGGGAGTCAGGTAACGCTGACTGGCAGCCTCAAGCCGACGCAGCATCGCTCTGCCTGCAGTGCGTTTCTTTCGTCAGCGAAATCAACACGCAGGAAAGCAGCGCCCACCCAACAATCAGAACAAACCCCGCCTGATAGGCCTCCGCGCTGTAAACGCGCGCACCCTTAACCATGAGCCCCGTCCAGTTTCGCTCCAGCAGCATGCCTATCCCCGGCTGCAGCAGAACGTTGCCCAGCATATTGCCGATGTTCGTCGTCGCCGTCACGGTCCCCATGTCGCGTGCTGGCACCGATTCACGCCCGTAAGCGAACGCAATCACCACGCAGCCAGTTGCAAAGCTGGTGATCGCCGCGACCACGGTAAACGCGGCCAGCGACAAGCCTGTCGCGTAAATCATCACCGCCCAGCCCAGCGCACACGCCATTGAGCCCATCAGATAAGCAGGCTTGCGTTTGCCGATCTTGTCGGAAAGTCCCCCGAAAACCGGACTCGCCACGGCCCAGCAGACGATCATGACCGAACAGATCGTGGCCGCCGCCTTCGGCTCCAGCCCAAAGCGTGCCTTGAGAAATGGCGCACCCCACAGGCCCGTAAAAGTCATGATCGGCCCCACCATGCCACCCTGCGCGATGAGAATCAGCCATGTATTGGACACTGCAAAGCAACTGCGCAGGCCACGGAACATGGCCGCAAAGCTGATTGGTTCGCGTTTTCGCAGCGTATCGGGAGCGTAGCTCGCGAGGCCCTTCTCGCCCGGATCGTCCCGCACAATGATCCAGGCAAGAACGCCGATCGCAAAAATCAGTGTGGCCGAAGCAATCGCTGTCCCGCGCCAGCCGAAATACTCGACGCCAATACGGAGCGGAACCTGCGCGAACAACGCCCCCAGATTCCCGAAGAATAGTCCCAGGCCCGAAAGTGCCGCGAATCTCTTATTGGGGAACCAATGCGCCGCCAGCCGAAGAATCACCAGCCAGCCCACGGCAGTGGAGCCCCCAATGATCGCGCGCCCCAGACACGCCAGCGCAAAGTTACTCGTTGCAGCGAAAAGAAACTGTCCCAGCGCCGCCGAGATCGCGCCAATGACCAGCAGTTTCCGCGGCCCCAGGGAATTCGTCAGTGCGCCCACGGGAATCTGCATCGCGACATAGGCGTAAAAATAGAACGCCGAAAGATTCCCCAGATTCGCTGCGCCAATGCCGAAATCGCGCATCAGTTCCGCCGTCATCACGGCCGGTGCCGCGCGCAGGAAGAACACAGCCAGATAAAACACGGCGCCAATACCCCACACCAGCCATGCAAGAGTGGCTGCGGGGTATTGGCGCCCGCCGTTCTTAGTTACCGTTGCGGTAGATGTCATTGATATTCCAATGCCCCGGCGTAGGCGTCGGCGCATTTTCCATGGGAACCTGAATGACTGTCGGCACACCCGACGCAAGAGCAGCCGTCAGCGCCGGCCCCAGTTCGGAAGCCGCTTTGATCAAAACGCCGTCCGCGCCGCAAGCCCGCGCCACGGCCGCGTAATCGATCGTGTAAGGCTTGCCGTCGCATTCGAACATGCACCCGAAGCTCCAGCCGTAGTGCATCGCTTCCAGCCCTGCAATCGTGCCGAACGCGGAGTTGTCCATTACCACCCACACTACCGGAAGCTTCGCTTCCACGGCCGTGGCGATCACACCCATGTTGCTGCTGAACGCGCCATCGCCGATCAGCGCCACCACCGCCCGATCCGGACACCCGGTCTTGACGCCAAGCGCCGCGGCCGGACCAAAACCCATCGTGCAAAGTCCGCTCGGCGTGATGAACGTGCCCGGCACGTTGATTGGGTACTGCTGTGCCATGCCGTTCTTATTCCAGCCGACGTCCGTCACGATAAAGCCATTTTCCGGTAATGCCTTATGCAGTTCGCTGAGGATGCGTTCCGGACGCAGCGGATACTGATCCGAACTCCACTGCTGTTCCCATCGCGACGAAAACTCGCCACGACCCTCGGCGATAGTTTTCCTGAGATCCGGACGCACGGCGTGAGTCTTGCCCTTCGCAGCCTCCGCGATAGTGCCCAGCGCCAGTTTGGCATCGGCCACCGCGCCCAGTTCCGTCGGGAAGTTGCGGCCGATTTCAGCCGGGTCGATATCGATATGAATCAATCGCGTGGGCGGGAATGAGAACGTAAACCGCGGGTCCCACGAACTCGAATTGGCTTCCGCCAGACGCGTGCCGATTGCCAGCACAAGGTCCGCTTCCAGACAGAAAGCGTTGGCTACCGGAGTGCCCCAGAAACCTGTCATACCTAACAACAGCGGATGATCTTCCCGCAGCACTCCCTTGCCCATCAGCGTGTGAGCCACCGGAATCTCCAGCGTCTCAGCCAGTGCCTGCAATTCGGCGTTTGCATGCGCGGACATCACGCCGCCGCCCGCATACAGAATCGGACGCTTCGCCTCGGATAATGCCTTTGCAATGCGCTCCGCCATCTCCGGATCCAGTGCGGGTCGCGACACCGGCGGAGGCACTTTCTGAAATGAGCCCACCGGCAGATCGGCAGAGAAAATGTCCATCGGGATGTCCACCAGCACGGGGCCAGGACGGCCCGACATGGAGAGATGGAAAGCCCGTTCCACAATGCGCGGCAGATCCTGCACGCGGTCCACGCGGTAAACCCGCTTACAGAACGGGCGATAAATCTCGTACTGATCCGCGTCCATATGGAGATTGACCTCCTGATGCGGATGACGTCCGTAATAGTGCGACGGAATGTCACCCGCAATCACCACCATCGGCACCGAATCCAGCGCTGCGTTGGCAACGCCCGTGGTGGCATTCGTGAGGCCCGGCCCCAGATGCGTCATCAGCACGCCAGGCTTGCCCGTTGCCCGCGCATAGCCATCGGCCGCATGCGCGGCAATCTGTTCGTGACGCGTGGAAATGTAACGAATCCTGCTCTTACCCAGTGCATCCAGAAACGCGATGACCGTGTGGCCGCAAAGACCGAAAACAACCTCCACGCCCAGTCGTTCCAGATAGTCTGTCAGCTGGTAGGCGGCAATACGAGTCTCGGCTGCCACGTCGGGATCTTTTGCGTAATCCAGGGTTTCTGTATGTTTCATGCCGGCAACCTATGATTCCTTTTCGTCGATATAAAGAACTACCCTACCATTCCGGAAGACGGTTCAGGCAGTGTGAAACGGTAACGCCGCCGTATCAGCCTGGCAGACTAAAATGCCGCCTGCCAGGCCGTACCCGGTTTTAGAACGCGAACTTGATCGCGAACTGCATAATGCGCGCCGTGGACGAATTGCCCGGCGCGCTGCTCTGCGCCACCGGCACCAGACGTCCGAAGCTTGCGCTCGTGACCCCCGTCGTCACGCCGCCCAGAACCACGCTGTTCGTCGCATTGAAGGCTTCCGCGCGGAATGTGATGGTGTCGTGCTCGCGGAACCGGAAATCCCGTGAGAGCGACAGATCGATATTCCACACGTTCGGATTCGAAATCGTAAACGGACGCGTGGAAGCGTAAACTCCCGCGGGTGCCGCCGCCGGCTGCAGAAACGCGTTGATGTTGAGGTAATCGAGCGGACCGTTGTTGTCGTAGACACTCGCCATCGTCTGCTGCGCCCTCTGGCTGCCCGCGCCCGTCAGAGCAACGTCGCTGCCATAAGTCGCGGTCGCCAGATTGCCCGTCGCCCAGTGATAAATGGGCGAAAGCTGCCAGCCGTTGATCAGCATATTGGCAAACCTGTCGGCCATTTTCGGCGATTGAATCACGCCGGAAACATTGACCTGCTGCCGGTGATCGGAACTGCAGTTGGAGCGATCCGCGGAACGGTTGTTCGAGTCCACGTAGTTCGGTCCCGTGATTTCCGTCGTCGTCGGATCGGCAATGCAGTGTGACCACGTCCAGTTGGTGAGCACGCTGAAATGGTTGCTCAGGCGATGCTGCGCCGAAAGCAACATGGCGTTGTAGTTAGAGGTGCTGCCACCGTCCACCAGGGCGATCGTGCTGTAAGAGGGGCCCCATGTCGGATTGGCTAAAGTCAGAAGACGGCGTGCTGCCTGATTCGCTGTGGCCGTGCTGGAGCAATTACCCGCGGCTGTCAGACCGTACTGGCCCTTGGCGCACGTGCCCGGTATGTACTGTTCGAGATTGAGTTCGCGACCGGCCCAAAGGTGGGACGATTTGTTCCCGATGTACGAACCGGAAAGCAGCCACTTGCCGAACTGATGCTGAATGGCCAGATTCCACGTGTTGACCTGTGGATTCTTCAGATTCGGATCCGACACCGCAAAGACGCCCGCCGAGGGGAAGAAACCAAACGATTTAGCCGTTCCGGACGCTGTGGTGGCCGCAAAGGGATCGCCCCCCGGATAACCCTGCCACGGATTCGACAGCGGGAAGTTTCCGGTACGCGACAGTGTCGCGCCCCATGGCGGATTGTTCGAGACGCGCGTGTAGAAGAACATGTGCGGCGAGTCATAAAGCAGTCCATACGAAGCCCGCACGGACGTCTTGCCATCCCCAAACGGATCCCAGACGATGCCAATGCGCGGCAGGAAGTGCTCCGCGCGGCCGTTGTACTGCTGGTTCGGCGGATACCCTGGATCGCCGCTGAAAATCAGCCCGGCAGGCGGCGTGAGCGCCGGAGTAGAAACGGGCGGCGTGCCGATCTTGCTGGCCAGAAAATTCGCCATGCTGAAGGTTTCCACATAGTTGTCGGTATTGCGCTGCGGCAGATACGGTTCAAAACGCAAACCGAGGTTCAGGCTGACGCGCGAACTGACGCGCCATGCATCCTGCACGTAAAGTCCGTAGTAGTCGGATCTGTCGTTGTCATAGAAAGGACGGCCCTGGCCGAAGCCGTTCGTCTGTCCGGTCACGAAATCCGAATAACCCAGTCCCGTGGTGCCGGCCGCGTTGGAATACTGGCCCGTGAAGTTCAGGTTTCCATTGACGCCGCGGGTGTTCTGCGCGTGCATGTAAGCCCGGATATACGATGCGCCGAACGCAACCTGATGCTTGCCCTTGATCCATGTCAGATCTTCGGCACCGGAGTAGGTGAGAGTGTTGAAGTAACCGGGGTTGGCGGCGCCTCCACCGAGCGAGAAGCCGCCCGTGACACTGAGGTTCATCTGCGCCGGAATGATCGGCGTGATCGGAATTCCGAAATCAATGGGGGCCTTGAACGTGGGGATGAACCGTGGATTGTAGCTGCGGTTCGCCGTGATGTGGGAGCTCGAAACCAGCGTCGGGCTGATCGTGTAGGAGTGACCAACCACCGTCGACTGAATGTTATTCGATTGGCCTGTCGTGGTTCCCGTCAACAGCGGATTCGTGGGATCGTAAAACAGCGGCGTGAAATTGTTCGAGAGCATATAGCGAACAAACATGCTCTGCTTCTGGCTGATCACATAATCGACTTTGAGCGGAATCTGATACTGCCGCTGGTTGGCACCGGTCGCGTAGTTCACCAGACCGCAGGAAGTGATCGCGGTACCCGGCGCAGGCAACAGCTTGGCGATCTTCATCGCGATCGGACTCATCAGGGAAGGTGCAATCTTATTCCCGACCCAGTCCCCTGCCGCGTCCGAGAGCGTAATGGCCTTCGTCTGGCAAGTGGTGGAAGCGATCGTCGTGAAATCGCCCGCCAGCATGTCGGCCGTCATAATACTGGCCGTCTGTCCACCTGGATTGGAACGTTTGATGGTGGATTGTTCGCCGCCGAAGAAGAACAGCTTATTCTTCTTAATCGCGCCACCAATGGTGCCGCCGAACTGGTTCTGCTTTAGACTGTCGCGCGTCAGCGAGGGAGCGCTCCGGCCATTGAACTGATAGTTGCGAACGTACTCAAACACGTTGCCGTGCAATGCGTTTGTGCCCGAACGGGTAGCAACGGTCACGGAAGCCGCCGCATGCTGCCCGGTTTGCGCACCCACCGAACTGGTTTCCACTTTGAACTCCTGGAGAGCATCCGGGAACGGCAGCGGCTGATTCAAACCGTTAAACGGTTCGTTCGCCGTTCCGCCATCGAGTGAGAACGCGATCTGATTCGCCGCCGCGCCAGCCACCGAGATGGTCACCGTGGGGAAATTCTTGTTGCTGTTGAGGTCGTTGGCGACAGCACCCTGCGTCGTCGCATTGCCCACCAGCAGAATCAACTGCGTGGACTCGCGGGCATTCAGCGGCAGATCCACAACCTCTTCGTGGTTGATCACCTGGCCAACACCGGTACTGTGGGTTTCCACAGCGAGCGCTTCGGCCTCAACGGTTACCTGTTCGCTGATCGCGCCGATCTTAAGCGTGGGGCTGATCGCAGGATTCGTATTCACCTCCAGCACAATGCCGGATTGTACGTAAGTGCTGAAACCCTGCTTCGTGACTTCCATCTTGTAAGGACCGATCGGAAGATTCGGCAGGATGTAAGCGCCGTCGGGCCCCGTTGATGCAGATCGCGTGAGCCCTGTATCGGTCTGCGTTACCTTGACTGCGGCGGCTGGGATGCTGGAACCTGTGGGATCGTGGACAACCCCGGAAATTTGCGATGTTGCCTGAGCCCACATCATTGTGGCCCCCAGGCATATTGCCAATGCTGTTCGAACGAGGAATTTCATTTTACGACTCCCTGGCGATAATTCTCGGATCTGCCTGAAGTCAGACCCAATCGGGTTGATCGTATCCCGAATCCCGGGAAGTAACAAGTTGGTAACGGTGGCAGTACGTTTCATACGCACTGAAAACAAAGGACTAAGCGAATAGCGCTGTTTTCCGTAACGGTGTTGGAACCGTTACATTGGCACCTTCGCAACGGCCCGGTGATAGCTTAGTTGAGGGTTTGGGTAGTCGCACACCCTTATTAGGTTCAGGAGATCGCATGTTTACCTTCAGAAAAACGCACCTCGTCGTCACCGCGCTGGCCGTTTCATTTTTCGCCGTCTGGGCGGTCGCTCAGGATCCAGCCGCGCCCCAGGGCCCCGGTGGACCGGGCGGTGGACGTGGCGGCTCCGGCCGTGGCGGTGGACGTGGCGGTTCCGGTCGCGGCGGTGGTGGTCGTGGCGCTCGCCAGCGTAAGGTCGTTCTCGCCTGGGCCGATACCCGCAACGGCATCGCCCAGCACGATTTCACTTCTCACGCCCTTGCTCTGATTGAACGCCTCGGCTACGAGTCCAATCTCTGGGACACTTATATCCGCACCGACTCCGACATTGTTTCCTACACCCCAAAGATGACAACCGGTGCCCCCGCCAGCGGCGGCCCGAGCCTCAACAACGCCGACGCCATCTTCTTCCTCGGCCATCGCGAAATCCAACTCGATGAAAAGCAGCGCGCCGACCTTCTCAAGTTCGTCCATGAGGATGGCAAAGGCTTCGTCGCCGCTCACACTGCGCTCACCGCGCTGAATTCGTGGCCCGATTTCGTCGACATGCTCGGCGGCAGTTTCGACGAGCATCCCTACGGTTCTGTCCCCGGCACCGTGATCAATGAAGACCCAGCATTCCCTGCCACCAAACAGTTCCCGATGAGCTTCGGCATCACCGACGAGTTCTACCAGGTGAAGGAATTCTCGCGTCAAAAGAGCCGCGTTTTGCTGCGCCTCGATATTTCGAAGCTGCCTCCAAACCAGGGCGTTCACAGCAAGGACGGCGATTTCCCCCTCGCGTGGGCGAAGATGTACGGCAAGGGCCGCGTTTTCTACGGCTCCTTCGCGCACGATGCGAAGAACTGGGATAACCCGGACGTCTATCACATGTATTTTGAGGCCATCAAGTGGTCGCTCGGCCTGACGGATGGCGATGCCACTCCCCGGCCCTACCCCGGCACGAAGTAAGGTGCACAGGTTCCCTATTTCCCGATTGACTGCGGAGTAAAGCAATGAACAAACGAGTATTGATCGCAGGCGCCACAGCAGCGCTGATGAGCGGCGGTTTGCTGTGCGCTCAGAATGACTGGGCCTCCTTCGGCCAGGATCAGGGGGCTACTCGCTTCTCGAAGCTCACCCAGATCAACACCGCCAACGTCACGAAGCTTGAAAAGGCCTGGACCTTCCACACCGGAGCCACCACTGCACAGAACGAGATGACCCCCATCGTGGTCAACAGCGTCATGTACATCTCGGCCAGCAATGGCTATTTCGCAGTGGACGCCGTCACCGGCACACAGATCTGGAAGTATGAATGCAATGGCACCACCGAGCGCGGCGTATCCTACTGGCCCGGCGACGCGAAGTCCCCGGCCCGCATCATTGGCGCAGTCGGCAATAGCATTGTTGCGCTCGACGCGAAGACAGGCAAACCTGTTCCGGAATTTGCCAATGATGGCATGCTCGATATCGGCACCCGCATGCAGTCTCCGCCCGCCATCTACAAGGAACTTCTGATTGCGCCCAGTATGGATCGCCTGGTCCGCGCCTGGAGTATTCGCACCGGCAAGGAAACCTGGAGCTTCAACCTCGTCCCACAACCGGGCGAACCTGGCCACGAAACCTGGGAGAATGACGCGTGGAAGACGACCGGCGGCGTCAACGTCTGGGGCCACATCACCGTCGATACCGCGCTCGGCATGGCCTACATTCCAACTGCCCCGCCGTCTCCCGATTATGTCGGCGTGAATCGCCCCGGCGATACGCTCTACGGCACGTCGCTCGTCGCGCTTGACGCCAACACCGGCAAACTCAAGTGGTATCAGCAGTTGGTGCATCACGATCTCTGGGATTTCGATTCCGCTTCCGCCCCCACTCTTGTGGATGTCATGCAGAAAGGCGTGAAGATTCCCGCCGTCGTTCACATGGGCAAGATGGGCCTGATGTTCATCTTCGATCGCCGCACCGGCAAGCCGATCTTTGGCATGGAAGAGCGCCCGGTCCCGCAGAGCACTGTTCCCGGCGAGAAGTCCTCGCCCACGCAGCCCTTCCCTGTGAAGCCGGAACCCATTGCCCGCATCGAGATGAAGATGTCAGAAATCCCGAAAAACATTACCCCGGAACTGGCGTCGTACTGCCAGGGCCTGGTCGATAAATACAAGCTGACTGACGCGGTACCGTACAACGCCTGGAAGGTAGATCAGGACATCGTGGAATACCCCGGTGCCATCGGCGGCGGCAACTGGAATGGAACGTCTTATAACCCAGGCCTCGGCCTGATCTTCACCAATGTGATGAATGCCGGTCAGTGGGGACACCTCCAGACCGGCGGACGTGGCGGCGGTCCGGGTGGACGCGGCGGTTCCGGCGGTCCGGGTGGACGCGGCGGTTCCGGCGGCCCTGGTGGCCGCGGCGGTGGCCCCGGCGGAGCAGGTGCGTCCGGTGGACGCGGCGGCAGAGGCGGTGGAGCGCAGGCCGGTGGACCTCCTGCTGGTGGACCTCCCGGCGGCGGTCGGGGCGCGGCAGCCGGTTCCGGCCCTCAGTACTCCAAGACAACCCCCGAAGGCGGACGCTTCTGGCAGCCCGATACACGCTATTCCTGCGCGCCTCCACCATGGGGTGAACTGGTCGCGGTCAATGCCAATACGGGCGATATCGCCTGGCGCTCAACGCTGGGCTCGTTCGACGAACTCACGGCAAAAGGCATTAAGAGCGGCGCACCCAATACAGGTGGCGGCATTGCCACGGCAGGCAACCTGATCTTCATCGGAGCCACAGTCGACGGCCAGTTCCGCGCCTTCGACGCAAGAAACGGCAAAGAGCTGTGGTCGGTTAAAGTAGCGGCACCGGCCCATTCCATTCCGGCAACTTACGTCGGTCGCGATGGCAAGCAGTACGTGGCGGTTTCGGCGGCCGGCGGCGGCTTCCTGCGCGATCCAACCGCGGACGAAGTGGTCGCCTTCGCGCTGCCCGGCGCAGCACCGAAGCCTGCAACGAAGGCTGCGGCGAAAGCCCCCGCGAAGGCGAACACGGCTCCAAAAGCAACGGCACCTGCCAAGTAACACAAACATCACCCACAACGAAAAAGAGCGGCCACCTTCGGGTGGCCGCTCTTTTTCGTTACTGCCGTGTCTTTAGAAAATCTCGCTGTTGTTAAACTCCCCAAACAACTCTTCATCCGAAGGCCTGTCTTCCGCAATCGGCCGACTCACCCACGTCACATTCATATAGTGCTTCAGCGACACATTCTCATTCGTGCTGTTGCCGCCCCAGTACCCGCAACCCATGCTCGACGTCATCGGCATGCCATTCGTAAACGTGCCCGCATTCGAGCTCGACTGCACCTGACGAATCATCATCCGGCTCACCGGTGCCATTAACGCCAGTTCATGAATGTGTTCGTCGTTCCAGGAGTAAATCCCGCAAGAGTGCCCTCTGCCGCCAGTCTCGAAAATCTGCCGCACCTTATCGAGCGCCATCGGCCAACCCTTGTAACGAATAATCGACAGCACCACGCCCAGCTTCTCCGTCGAGAACAGATACTCTTTGCCGATATGCTCTTCCGGCACGATGAAGAACGTCTTGTCTTCCGGAATCGCAAACCCTGCGACTTTCGCCACAGCATCGGCCGAACGCGCAATCGTCTTCGGCGTCCGATGCCCTTCAGCATCCCAATAGGCAGCCTGCAACAGCGCCTTCTCCGCGTCATTCACCAGATAGCCGCCTTCCTTCTGCAATTGAGCGAGGAACGCGTCGTAAATACTGTCTTCCACAATCAGATTGCCGTCGGCGGAACAGCCCGACCCGTTATCGTTCGTCTTGCTGATCCGCGTATTGCGCGCTGCGATTTCGATGTCGGCAGTCTCGTCAAACACCATGGTGGCGTTACCCGCGCCAACACCCAGCGCCGGCTTCCCGGAACTATAAGCCGACCGCACCATCGCCTGCCCACCAGTCGCCATCGTCACGTCGCAGATCGACATGATCTCCTGCGAAAGCGGAATGCTCGGTGCCTCCACGCATTGCAGAATGTCCTCCGGGCAACCAAGCTTCTTCAACGCCGCCCGCATCACGCGCACTGTCTCGTTCGTCGTCTTCTTACTCGCCGGATGCGGACAGAAAATCACCGCGTCCTTGCACTTGATGGCATAAATCGCCATGCCCGCCGGCGTCACATAAGGACTCGTCACCGGAATCAGCGCGGCCACAACACCCGCCGGCTTCCCGTACTTGGTAATCCCCTTCTCCGGAATCTCTTCGATGACACCCATGCTCTTCTGCCGCAGCGCGTCGCGCAGAATCCCCATGACCTTGGCGCGCCGCGTGGGCTGTCTCCCGCCCATGCCGCTCTCATCCACGCTCATATTGGCGAGCTTCGTAGCGGTTTCAATGTTGGCCGTGGCCCATGCCACCGCGCGGCAAAGCCGATCCACGCGTTCCTGATCGTAGCTTTCGATCTCCTGCATCGCCGCGCGGGCCTTCGCCAGCAGCGTAGACGCAACGCTCTTCTCTTCTTCCGTGATTGTACGTGCCATTTGTCTCCGGCCTTTTTTCTATTCCATGGATCGCGGCGGAACGCCGTCGTACTGCACCGGCACCCGAATCCGCATGGGCTTCTCGCGCAGGTATTCCTCGGCAACTTCCGCCGTCAGTCCCGCCACGCGCCCCACAATGAAGATTAGTTTGCCCGCCGCCGGTGGAAAACCGAGATCGTGCAGGATCGCCGCCAGCGCGCCGTCAATATTGATCGGCAGCGGCTTGATCTTTTCCCGCACCGCGGTATCCAGCCCTTCCATAAACGCCACGCCGTCTCCCGCCACACCCTCTTCGCGAGCCATGTCGAACAGAACAGCCGTGCGCGGATCCACCGAATGCACCCGATGCCCCATGCCCGGCAAACGCCGCTTGGTCACCCGCGAGTCATCCACAATTTGCCGGGCAGCTTCATCAAGCGCAATGCCCTTCTCGCGCGCCAGCGCCACGCCTTCCGCAATCATTTCCATGCAGGCCGCGCCGGCCCCGCCATGGTCATTGCCGACTGCCAGAATGCCCGCCGCGATGGCAGCCGAAAGCGACTCCCTGTTACCCGATGCCGCCAACCGCGCAGTCGCGCACGAAGGCGCGCCGGAGCCGTGATCGGCACACGAAGTCAAAATCGCGTCGAGCAGCCGACGCTCGTGGCTATTCGGCAATCGCTCGCGATGGAGCAGAAAAACTGTGTCGGCAAACGTCGCGCGCTGCATCAGCTCGGTGATCTTGTAGCCGCGAATTCGAATTGTTCCGTCGTCTGCCTGGACGATTGAGGTACGCCATGGTTCTTGCAAAGCATTATTATTATCGCCCCGCACCACTCCGCAACGTGCCGATTACGCCCGATCTTTACGGTAGCGCGACCGTAAAAGCATAATTTTAGCCGGGTAATATTGACAAGCTAATTGTGCCCGGGTAAAATCAACTCATGGATATCGAACTCACCTACTCAGCCTTCGCCGGCTGGCAGCGGATTGCCAACGGCACGCTCCCGGAAATGCTGCGCGAAACGAAAGCCCGCGTGGAAACGGGTCTCGGCAACGACACTCTGCTCATCTTCGAAGACCAAACCGGCAAGCAGGTCGATTTCGATTTTCGGGGTTCAATAGACGACGTCCTGGAGCGGGCCCTTCCGAAACCGATTCGCACTGGCCCCGGCCGCCCGAAGCTGGGCGTCGTCTCGCGCGAAGTTTCCCTGCTGCCGAGACATTGGGACTGGCTGGAAACCCAACCGCAGGGAGCATCAGCCACGCTCCGCCGTCTAATAGAGGATGCACGTAAGCGCGACTCGACGGCCGACACCGAGCGACGCAACGTGGAGGCGAAAGGCCGCTTCATGTCGGCGATGTCCGGAAACCTGCCCAACTTCGAAGAGGCTTATCGAGCCCTCTACGCCCGCAACCCCGAGCGCCTGCGCGAATGCGTTAAGGATTGGCCGCAAGACGTACGCAATTGGGTAGTATCTTGATCGGCAAGGTACAGAAAGGAACTACAATGGGAAGCGGAGGTCAGGTGTGACGAGTCCCTGCGTCATCCGCCGAATTCTATGACATCTCAATTCAGAATGGAATACTGGAAAGACGGTTCGTGGCTTGTAGGGTGCCTTCCCCAGGTTCCAGGCGTGTTCAGTCAGGGCAAGACCCTGGACGAACTTGAGACGAATCTAGTTGATGCGTACCGGATGATGATGGAAGATCAGGATCCTCCACCAGCTTCACAATTGGTCCGGACGAAAGAGATAGAAGTCCCCGTTTGAAACGACGGGAATTGATTCGAAGTCTTGAGAAGGCCGGTGCCGTGTTGAAGCGGACAGGCGGCGGACACGATATCTACTACAACCCCGCCAATCATCGTTCCGCTCCAGTACCGCGCCATACAGAGATTCCCGACACGCTTTGTCCCTGATCGAACGCCAGTTAGGCGTCGCGAGAGACTCGTAACTTCACTCTGACCGCCCGCCTGGTCCAGGCCCAGGGCACGGCACGCATCGGCGTTCCCGTTAGTTGCGGCAAAGCGTTTCCTTTCTGCAGTCTCACGACAGTAGTCGTGCTTCTCGTTACGATCAGCCTTTCATACGAAAAGCCCGACTTTCACCGGGACAATTCGATGGTGGGTCAATTCGATAACGCATCGTACCGCCTCGTTGTGCCGGTTCGCAATGAGGCAATGCCTCGATTGGACGATTGCCCTATGTCAAACGGGGCGGCGAAACTGGAAGCCGATGGTATCAGGGTCTCGCGTGAAGACTTAAAGCGCCCGGTATATTCCGCAGCCGCCTCGACCGTAGCGTTGCACGCACGGAAATCGCGGCCGGGACCATCTCGATTTCGAAATGCTGCCTCTCGGAGTCGCAGAATGATAAACTGCCCTTGCATGAAATCCCAATGCTTCCTGACCTGCCTGCTCGTCATCGCGACCGCCGCCCTTACCCTCGCCCAAACCGACTGGCCCACCTACGGCCATGACGCCGGCAGCACCCGCTACTCTCCGCTCAGGCAAATCACCCTGTCCAACGTCAACCAACTCACCAAAGCCTGGACGTACCACATGAACGCCCCGGCACCAGCGGCCCCGGCAGGCACACCGGGTCAGGGTGAGGTAGCAGCAGGCGGCGGTCGCGGAGCCGCAGGCGCACGCGGCAGCTCCGGTGGTCGCGGCGGTGGAGGCGGAGGCCGTGGACGCTCCTCCGAAGCCACTCCCATCATCGTCAACGGCATCATGTACCTGCCCACGCCCTACAACCGCATCGTGGCCCTGCAACCCGAAACCGGCAAAGAGCTCTGGTCTTACGACCTCAAAACCACTGCAGCCTCCACCCGCGGCGTCGAATACTGGGCCGGCGACGGCCTGTCCCCGGCCTCCATCTTCTTCGGCACCACGGACGGCCGCCTCGTCGCCCTCAACGCCGTCACTGGCAAGCCCATCCCCGGCTTCGGCACCGAAGGCTTCGTCGACATGAAACAGGGCATTGACAACGGCTTCACTACCGGCCAATACAGCCTCTCCTCCCCGCCCGTCGTCTACAAAAACGTTCTCATCACCGGCGCGCGCGTACAGGAATCGCCCAGCCTCGGCTATGCTGGCGACACGCGCGGCTGGGATGCCCACACCGGCAAGTTGCTCTGGCAGTTCCACTCCGTCGCGCAGCCCGGCGAAACCGGCGCCAACACATGGCAGGGCGATGACTGGAAGAGCCGCTCCGGCACCAACGTCTGGGGCCTGATCAGTATCGATCCCCAGCTCGGCCTTGTCTACCTGCCCTACGGCTCTCCCACCTACGATTTCTACGGAGGCGATCGCATGAACGAAACGCTCTCGGACGGCAGCGGCTTCCTGTGTGGCCTCGAAGCTGATAAATGTATTGGCGAGGATAATCGAACGCGTGGAGGTCGGATACTTAAGTGCATAGGCCTGTGCCACGGCTCCGCCGTACGAGTGTCCGAACACGGAGATCCTGCCAAGATTCAGGGCGGTGCGCAAACCCTCGAGGTCGTCGACGTCGCGGGCGAAGCTGTATTCGGTCGGCTTCGCAGCTTTGTCACTCTTTCCGCGGCCGAAGGCATCGAAGTAAACGACGCGGTAGTGAGCGGCGAGCGGGGAGAAATAAGGGTGAAAATACTCGTGCGAGGAACCCGGCCCGCCCGCGACCAGCACGAGCGCCGGACCCTGACCTTCGCTTTCATACCAAAGCCTTGCGCCGTGCACTGTGACGTAACCGCCTTGAGGATGAGCGGGGGGCGTGGCCTTCGTTTGCGCGGGTGAAAGAGAGGAGATCAGGAAAAATGTGAGTAGAACTGTCAGCCGTGGCCTCATTCCCGCAAGTATAACGGCCTCGTGTTCGAACGATCCGGCCTGCGCTGCGCGGGATCGAACGGGCGCGCGTACGTTGACAACTCGTCAACTGGCAACGAGAACCCGCAGCCCCGATCAAACCGGAAGCACATTGAATTTTCGGGGGCCCAGGGCGGATAGCGCCCGTAATACGAGCGTTCCGGAAGCTAACCCGTATTTGCAGTTCTACAACGCGCAACTGGCTGGTGCGGGCCGCGCACCCTCGAGCCAAAACGCGCGAGAGCCCCTGAAACCGCCTACTTCGCCTCCACCTTAATCACCATCGCATTCAATTCTTTCCCCGTCTCCACAATCATCTGGTGCGGCACCCCCGCCGGAATAAACAAAACATCCCCCGGCGTGAGCTGATACTTCGTCCCGCCCTCCACACCATCCCCACGTGTCTCCCCCGCCGTAGTCGGCTTAGCGTTCTTCGAAACGCCGCCCACCAGAATCGCCCCCTCCCCACTCTGCACAATCACGAAATCGGCAAACTTCTCATGCACCTCAGATTGCCCCGACCCCTCCCGATGAAAGATCAGCATATTGAAGTTGCTCATCGTGATCAGCTTCGCCATCGCGCTCTTCGTCTCATCCAGTTTGGTCGCGAGCTCCTTATCCGTCGCCTTCATCTCCCCGGCACCCCAGAACGCCGACCCCGTAGGATCGGCAGCGAAAACCGGCAACGCCGCCGCGGCAATCAAAAACAGTTTGGCGAATCTCATTTCTTCTCCCACTCCAGCTTCGGCCCATCGTTCCCCGCCACCGAATACAACGCCCCCGGCGCATTCCGCGTCTTCTGAAACTCCTCCAGCTTCTGCCCGCGCATCGCGGCATAGATATGAAGATTCGAAACCCCCACCACCGCCCCCAGCTTCTCCAGCATGAAGAAAATCACGCCGTAGTGAATCATCCCCCGCCAATCCCGCGTGCGTACCAGTTCGCACTCCTCCGCCGTCAGCCCATACTCCGCAAACAAAACCTCCGGCTCCGCCAGAAAACGCCGCCGATGCTCCCTGTCAATCAACTCATGCAGAAACTTGTTCAGCCGATAAGCCCGCGTACTATTCGCCAGCGTGAACGGATACGTCCCCTCCAGTTGCTCCGCGCCAGCCAGTTGATGCCCCACATGCCGCAGATACTCCGCCACCTCGTCAGCCGCGGGCGCAACAGCCTGATTCTCGTAAATCACCGTCGTCAGGCCGGTCATCGTCGGCAGATAGTAAGTCTGGTGGATCTTCTTCACGCTCGCCGAAAGCGCCCCCCGCATGATCAGCCACATGATCACCTCCGCCCCTTCCACGCCCCCCAGCCGCGCATAATCCGCATGGGTCATCTCCGTCAGACTCACCGGATCCTTCTCAATCCGCTCCAGAAACTCCAGATCCCACTCCGTGTTATTGAACCCCGAACGCTCGCCATGCACCTGATGCGAGAGCCCGCCCGTCGCCGCAATCACCACTGAAATATCTTCCGGATAACTCTCAATCGCCCGCCGCAGCGCCTGCCCCAGCTTGTAACAACGCCGCGCCGTCGGAATCGGAAACTGGAGCACCCCCACCTGCAACGGCACAATCGCTCCCGGCCACTCCGGCTCATGCGGCCACAGCATCGAAAGCGGTGAGAAGCACCCATGATCCAGCGGCTTCTGCTGGAAGAACGACATATCGAACTCATCCGCCGCCAGGCACTCGCCAATATGATGCGACAGCGCCGCATGACCCTTCACCGGCGGGAGCGCCCGCGCTCCGCCCCCCTCATCCGCCACCTGCCACGAATCCCCAATCCCCAACGTAAACGCCGAGTAATGGTCAAAGAAGAACGACGTCACGTGATCGTTGTAAATCACCAGCAGCACCTCGGGCCGCTTCTCCGCCAGCCACGCCCGAACCGGCGCATAAGCCTCAAAGATCGGGCTCCACGCCGGGTCGTTCTGTTTCTGATGATCCAGCGCAAAGCCAATCGTCGGAGAGTGTGAGGTGCCAATTGCACCGATAATTCGTGCCATAAGGATTCTTTCAGCATAGGCAGCCCACGCCCCGGCTGAACAGGAGTTTTTCGTTATCGAACCATCGCAACAACATATGATCGAAACCCTTGCCACTGCGCACGTTTGCACCTACGATAAGCAAATGGTCCTCTCTTCGCCCCGTATCGCCCCGGCCCTGTGCGCTTTCATCGTCGCTGGCACCCTGTCAGCCCAGACGTCCATCGCCGTGCCTCCCGTCAAGAGCACGCTCGCCAACCTGAAAGTCGTCACCCCGGTTGTCGATTGCCCGCAACTCCAGTCGTTCGACCTCTCCACCGCCGTCGGCGCGAAAACCAAAATCCGCGAAGTCACCGCCATGCCCGACGCGCGCCCCGCCGGCTACTGCCGAATCCTCGGCACCATTGACCCCGCCATTCAGTTTGAAGTCCGCCTCCCCCTCTCCAGTTGGACCCAGCGTTTCCTCGAAACCGGCTGCGGCGGCCTCTGCGGCAACCTCAACATCAACGTCAGCGGCACCACCGGCTGTGCCCCCGCCACCAACGGCGAAATCGCGCTCGCCTCCACCGACATGGGCCATAGCAACGGCCCCGGACGCGGCAATGGCGACCCCACCTGGGCCGCCGACAACCCGCAAACGCAAATCGACTTCGCCTATCGCGCCGAACACCTCACCGCACTCGCAGCCAAAGCGCTCATCGGCAAATACTACGGCCAGAAGCCCGCCTACTCCTACTTCAGCGGCTGTTCCGATGGCGGCCGCGAAGCTCTCATGGAAGCCCAGCGTTACCCCGAAGATTTCAACGGTATCGCCGCCGGCGCGCCAGCCATGAACTTCATCACGCAGAACACCTTCTATCACGGCTGGAACGCGCGCATGAACACCGCCGCCGATGGCTCGGTCATCCTCAGCGCCGACAAACTCCCCATCCTCCACAAAGCCGTGGTCGATGCCTGCGACGAACTCGACGGCCTCAAAGACGGCCTCATCTCCTTCCCGCCCGCGTGCAAGTTCGACACCGCCACCATCATCTGCAAGCCCGGCCAGGACGCCGCCACCTGCCTCACTCCCGCCCAGGCCAACACCGCCAAAGAAATCTACCGCGGCGCACATGATGAAAAGGGAAACCAGTTCGTCATCAGTGGCCCGCAACCCGGCTCCGAACTCGCCTGGGCCGGAGTCTACGTCCCGCAGGCCGCGGGCGGCACCATATTCAGTACCGGCATCGCGCTCGGCACCATCCGCTATCTCGCCTACGCCAAGCCCCTCGCCGCCGATTTCCCGCTCTCCAGTTTCCAGTTCACCCAGGCCAACTTCGACGCCATCAAGCCGATGCACGCCATCTACGATGCCACCGACCCCGACCTCTCTAAATTCCAGTCGGCCGGCGGCAAGCTGCTCATGTATCACGGCTGGTCAGACCCGCACATCTCACCCCTGAACTCCATCGCCTACTACACCGCGATGCAAAAGGCCATGGGTGAAGCCAAAGTGAACCAGTTCTCGCGCCTCTATCTTTTCCCCGGCGGTTATCACTGCAACGGCGGCGACGGCCCGTTCGATTTCGCCCTGCTCAACAGCCTCATGAGCTGGGTGGAAGGCAACACGGCACCCGACGCAATCGTAGCCGCTCACTCACAAGGTGGAGGCCGCGGCGGCAGAGGTGGTGGCGTGACCGACCGCACCCGCCCGGTCTACCCGTATCCAGCAATCGCCGCGTACAAAGGCACCGGAGACATGAATGACGCAGCCAACTTCGAATCCCGCCCCGGCACGAAACTCACCGCCGCGCAGCTCAACTGGCAGGGCGCATCGTTCTATTCCGCCAACTACGAAAAATGGTGCGACTGGAACAGCACCGCCATGACCTGCAAATAGGGTCTTCTCTGTGCTCTCTGTGAGCCCTCTGTGGACTCTGTGTGAAAGCTTTGTCTCTTGACGGCGAGGAACGCCTCCCGATACACTCGCCCTATGTCACGAAAAGTCATCCTGGGCTTCGGCATCAGCCTCGACGGCTACATCGCCCGCCGCAATGGCGACCTCGACTTCCTCACCATCGACAACGAAGGCGAATCCGCCATGGCCGACTTCTTCGCAGGCATCGACACCACCATCATGGGCCGCAAAACCGCCGTGGGCTGGGCGAAGATGCGCCAGAGTGGTGAGATCCCGGACACACCCGGCATGGTCAACTACGTAGTCTCACGCCGCTGGAAGCCAGGCAAGCGCGACGGTTTCGAAGTCGTCAACGGATCCCTGACGGCCTTGGTGAAGAAACTAAAACACCGCAAGGGCAAAGACATCTACCTCGGAGGCGGCGGCGAACTGGCCCGCAGTTTCCTGCAGGAGGATCTGGTGGACGAGGTCTACATCGGCGTCGGCCCCATCCTGCTCGGCGATGGCATCCCCGCCTTCCCGGGCAAATTCCCGCAGCGCGATTTCCATCTAACCGAATGCAAGTCCTACTCCAACGGCTCAGTCGGCCTGCGCTACGAACGGAAACGTAAGAAGTAGCTTACTCCCGAATCGGGCAACCAAAACACAGAACGTAACCGCTGTTATCGGTCACCTCAAATGCGCGCAACCCGTCGCTCGTATCGTCCAATTCCCGCCGCATGGGAGCACCTCGCGCAACAAGCTCCGCATAGAGCGCGTCCGGCTCGCTCGTATAGACGTAAGCATCCCACGCCGCCCATTCGTGACGCGAAGAATTCGGCTGCGGATGCACATCCGGCGCAATGGCCTTAAACATGAGCATCACCTGATCCCGCCCCAGCATCGCCCAGAAATCAGCCCCCTGCCCGTCGCCGCCTCCCTGATATAGCACCGCGAACCCAAGCCGTGTCCGATAGAACTCAATCGTAGCCGCCAGGTCGTCAACGATAAAGAAGGGTGTAACGCTCTTCAGCATTAATGCACCTTTCAAAAAGACCCGTTGTTCGTAGCCTGTCGCATCTCCGCATGTGAAGCCCACGCGCCAACGCCAAGGAGAAACCCAAAGTCATACCAGCGTCCTTTGTTGTTGGTTTCATAGACACGGACTCCCGGCATAAAAAGACTGATCCAAAAAAGAATGGGCGCGATCAAGCCGTGCCAAAGCCCGGCCCAGAAACCTGCAAGAGTAGCGCCGGGCAGCTTGTATTTCGAGTTTGACCCGGCGATGTCGAGTATGTTCGGCATTTGACAAGACAGTATAACGCGAAACCGCGTCATGACACTCCACACCCTGCCAGGCGTATACTCGATGGCAAAGGAGAGCGCACGATGGGCCGCACCACACTGACAAGTCTCGGAATCGCAGCGGCCGTGATCGGCGTTGCGCTCGCACCGCAAGCTCCCGCACAATCGCAGAAAAGCGCACCCGTCCAGCCCGCCTTCGATGCGGCATCCCTGAAGATCGTCCAGGACGAGGACATCCTCGGTCTGCTTCAGAAAGGCGTCGGGTCCCGAATGAAAGGTGGCCCGGGAACCAGCGAACCAGGGCGCGTGAGCTGGAAAATGGCAGACCGGCGAAGTCTCCTGACGGAAGCGTTCGACGTGGAACTCTATCGCATCGTCTGGCCCGCCACGCTCACGGGGCGTGAGCGTGGGGCGTTCGCGCTTGAGGCCACAATGCCCCCCGAAACGACGAAGCCACAATTCCGCCTCATGCTTCAGAACCTTCTGATCGAGAGGTTTCAACTCAGGGTTCATCATGAAACCAGAACGTATCCGGGCTACGAACTGATCGTCGCGCCCGGAGGGCCAAAGCTGAAGTCAACGGCCGACCCCGACGCCCCGGACCCTCCGAGTGGACCGACAGGAGAACGGGATAAAGATGGCTTTCTCATCCTGCCGCCGGGCCACAGTTCGGGCATTACCATGGTTGACGGAGTGCATGAGTCATTCCACAGTTTTACGATGACCGAGCTTGTCGGTGGCCGTGGCTCCGTCAGGGCCTTACAGCTGACGACCCGAGGACCCATATCGTGGACAAGACAGGGCTCACCGGCAAATACGACTTTACTCTCAAATTTGATCCCCGGAGCTTCGGCGCGAATGTCGTCGTTGGTCCTCAGATGCAGTCGGACCGGACGACCGCCAGCGATCCCGGCAGCGGCCTCCCCGATATTTTCAGGGCCGTGGAACGTCAACTCGGGCTGAAGCTGGTAAGAGCGAAGGGGTTTCCGCTGGATACGATAGTCATCGACCAAATGGAAAAGGTCCCGACTGAAAACTAACCAATAGCGTCAATTCTCGCTCGGTCGCTCGCAGCGGTCGACGACCGTGACTTCCGTCGGTACGTTCTTCATTTCAATCTTAAATCCGAACGCAAGCACCGCCTCGCGAACCCGATCGCTCCATACATAGCCGGGCAAGAGATCCACCGCCGAGGGTTCCAGCGCAAAATCGAACGCACCCTCAAGACCGGTCTTATCGACTACCGGCGAGTGAAACATCTGCGATAGATAATTAGCAACTGAGGGCATTCGCACCGCAGCAAATATTGGGTCGTTACGTTCGCTGAAGCGGATGGAATAGGTCTCCCCGTCGGCGGCGGGCGCAAGTCCCGCGGGTCTATTCGGAGCCAGCAGCGCCGTCGTGCGAATCTCACGGGTTTCCTTGTGCGCCGCAAGCTGGAAGCGCTCCCCGAGCAGCGCCATGATTGCCGCCTCACGCCCTTCAACGGGAATCTCCGCGTCAGCCTTGGCGTGGATGTCGTAGCGATCAGTCCTCATCCATGCAGGGCCGCCCGTAACACTGTAGAGCCGCCACCCGTTAAGCATATCCAGGATATCGCCGATAGTGGCCGCCTCAACGTCGAAGCGGTCGCCGAAGATGCGGATACGGGCGTCCTGCGGTCCGGCGTCAGGTCTGCTGGGCCGGATGGAAGCAACCTCAAAACGCACCTGCGAAACGGCCGGAAGGACGGCCAGAGCCAGAAGCGTCAGGAGGCGGAGAATCATGCGAACTAACGGTACCCGACTGCGCACAGCCGCTTCCTCCTGTGAAAAATGACGAGCACGAAGCAACGAACGTGCAGTTCACGCCGCGTGGATTAAGCCAAACCCACCACGTTCTCTTGGCGACCTTTGCGTTCCTTTGCGGGCTTTGCGTGCGAAGTTAGACTGCCCAATCCCCAGTGCGGTGAGCTACTTGCAAAACTCCGACACGACGGACTCCAGGCCGAACGGTTTTTCAATTTGGGGGCGAATCGGAAAAATCCGCGAACCTACAAATCAAATTGAAACAAGGGGTTGAAAAAGTAATTAGGAACGGGGGTTGAAA